>NZ_LHZV01000041.1 GCF_001581005.1 Acetobacter orleanensis | reverse complement strand
GCATACGGCATACGGCATACGGCATACGGCATACGGAAAAAATTCTGAAAAATACCTTGCCTAGTAGCTAATCCTTACAGAAAATCATTTCATATTTCTTGCGATGGTGAAGCCGCGAATTCGATAAAATCGTGCAGATATTGAATATCCTCATCGGTTTCTCGCTGACCAAGAAAAATTTGTTTCGCAATGCCATTTTTGCCGAGTTTTACGGGATGCAGGTCAAAACGCCCGGCATATTCATCCACAAGCCAACGGGGCAGTGCGGCTACGCCTCGTCCATGGGCGACCATTACCAGCATGATGTCTGTAGTTTCTATCTGCTTCTGTTGGCGCGGAGCAATGCCAGCGGGTTGTAGAAACTGAGTATAGATATCCAACCGTTCGGAGGGCACCGGATAGGTAATCAGCGTTTCACCAGATAATTGCTCTGGCACCGCAAATTTTGCATTGCGCAAAGGGTGCTTTCCGCCAACAACCAGAACAAGTTCATAGTCAAAAACTGGAGTAAATTTTAAGCCCGGTTTATATAGCGGGTCTGGAGTGACAAGAAGATCAATCTCGTTGCTAAAGAGGGCCCCCATGCCACCAAACTGGAACTTCTGCCGGACATCGACATCGACTTTCGGCCATCGGTCCAGATAAGGCGAAACGACTTTCAAAAGCCACTGATAACAAGGATGGCATTCCATGCCGATCCGTAGTGTTCCACGCTCACCATTGCCAAATTGTTCGAGCCGGTTTTCGGCTAGTTCAAATTGTGGGAGTAGACGATTTGCAAGAGATAACAACCACTCTCCAGCCTGTGTCAGCACAAGAGACCGTCCCTCTCGCCGCCACACTTTAACCCCAAGTTGATTTTCAACCCGCCGTACGGCATGGCTGAGCGCGGGTTGTGTCAAATTCAACCGGAGTGCCGCGGCCGTCAAGGAGCCTTCCCGTGCGACTTCCTGAATTATTTTGAGATGACTGCGCTCAAGAACATCCATCCCTGACCCCGCTTGTGCCTGAAATTTCTATCATCATGAAAATATAGCAGTTCTGTCCATTTTAATGAACGCCTATTGCACCCCTTATTCAGGATTTATGTGAATATATCGTATATTCGAGACTGTAAGTCTTACTTGCAAGGCGTAATGTTTACAGAAAACTTAATTCGTTACCCTGAAAATGGCTGATACAGAATAAGGCATGGTGCCGCATGAAAAACGGATAAGACCAATTTTCCGTATAGATAGCCTCTTGTCAAAAAATAAAGCATCAAGAATTATCGAAAAACATATTGATTCTAAAAGATTTTTTGATACCAATGCGTCTGGTATGATGCAGGCGTGAAATGCTACATGATACCAGACTGATGGCGAAGTGTGTAACGTGGGCGACTTCTGCTCTTAGTCGTTACGACTTTCGTAGAAAGAAATTAGGCAAGAAGCTCTCTTCGCACAATATCGGCACCTGCGCTGAGGGCATTAAGTTTGCCAAGAGCGACCTGCCGAGACAAGGGAGCCATACCGCAGTTGGTGCATGGATAGAGTTTGTCAGCATCCACAAATTGGAGTGCTTTGCGGAGTGTTCTGGCGACATCCTCTGGTGTTTCAATGGTCTTGGTCGCGACGTCAATGGCGCCGACCATCACTTTTTTCCCGCGAATGAGTTCAATCAAGTCCATCGGAACCCGGGAGTTCTGACATTCAAGTGAGATCAGGTCGAGACTGGACTTTTGTAGTTTGGGAAAAATCTCTTCATACTGCCGCCATTCAGATCCGAGCGTATTTTTCCAGTCGATATTGGCTTTTATGCCATAGCCATAGCAGATATGGACAGCAGTTTCGCATTTAAGACCTTCAACGGCCTTTTCGAGGGTCGCAATTCCCCAGTCATTCACCTCATCAAAAAATACATTAAACGCTGGTTCATCAAACTGAATAATATCGACACCCGCAGCCTCAAGTTCTCTCGCTTCCTGATTAAGGATTTTTGCGAACTCCCATGCCAGTTTCTCACGGCTTTTATAGTGGTTATCATAAAGTGTATCAATCATTGTCATTGGGCCGGGGAGCGCCCATTTTATGGGTTTGTCTGTAAGAGCGCGCAGAAATTTGGCGTCTTCAACAAAAACAGGTTTTTCACGTGTTACAGCGCTAACCACAGTTGGTACGCTGGCATCGTATCGGTTGCGAATTTTTACAGTTTGGCGATTTTCAAAATCGACACCGTTAAGATGTTCGATAAATGTTGTGACAAAATGCTGTCGCGTTTGTTCACCGTCACTAACAATGTCAATGCCAGCCCGATTCTGATCATCCAGAGACAGGCGGAGCGCATCCTGCTTGCCTTCAATTAGCGCCTGATCCTGCAATTTCCAAGGTGACCAGAGGGTTTCTGACTGAGCCAGCCATGAGGGTTTGGGAAGGCTGCCTGCTGTTGAAGTGGGTAACAGTGTTTTCATGAGATTGGACCTTATGATTTTTATAATTTAAGATGAGAAACTGGCTGACCACTGCTCAAGAGGAGCATGGTAGGGTTTGATAAAGCTTTCCTGCGTGAATTTCCCTTGCGCAATAGCCAGTCTGCTACGTTCTTCACGGTCATATACAACGCGCGTCAGTGAATAATCCTGATGCGTTAAGCTTGGTTGATACGTCTCTGGAGCAACAGAGTTGGCATTATAAATTTCAGGACGATAAACTTTCTGGAACGTTTCCATCGTGCTGATCGTGCTGATAAGTTCAAGATCGGTATAATCAGAAAGCAGATCGCCAAAAAAATAAAAGGCGAGAGGAGCTACGCTATTAGACGGCATGAAATACCGTACCTGCATACCCATTTTCTGAAAATATTGATCAGTTAATGAAAACTCTGGCTGCTGATATTCGACACCCAAAATGGGATGCTGATTCTCTGTACGATAGTAGCTTTTGTTAGTCGAAATGCTGAGGCATATGACAGGGAGTTTACTGAAGCTTTCTCTATAAGTTTCAGACTGTATGAAGCATTTGAAGAGGTTGCCGTGTAAATCTCCAAAATTGGATGGGATGCTGAACGTAGACTGATTTTTGTTGTGTTCAG
Source organism: Acetobacter orleanensis (assembly GCF_001581005.1). Taxonomy (GTDB): domain Bacteria; phylum Pseudomonadota; class Alphaproteobacteria; order Acetobacterales; family Acetobacteraceae; genus Acetobacter; species Acetobacter orleanensis. The sequence goes on along the minus strand of NZ_LHZV01000041.1, from coordinate 29,189 downwards.
GGAGCAGTAGACTGAAGTCATAGTCACGCACGTAGGAGGAGAAGTTATTTCCAGTTATGCCTGCGATATGGTTATCAGTTTTCTTATCAAAAATAGTCGTCTTCAGAAGTTCAATGAGAGGAAAGGCTTCACATTTTTCATCAAAATGACCGTTCATCTCGACGGAGATGATGTCGAGCTGAACAGAATAGCGGTCACCTTTCGGGTTATCCCACGATGCGAGACTATTAAAACGATTATCGATCATTCTCAGGACATGACGTAAATTTTCCTTACGGCTTTCCCCTCTTGCTAAATTGGCAAAATTTGTCGTGAGGCGTGTATTATCTGAGGGATGATAATTCTCATCAAAGCAAACCCGCCGGATCGTAAAAGTCGGATTTTTAATCATTGTAATTCGGTATCCTCTTGTCTGCTAAAAACCAGAATCCATTCATCAGAAAGTGTCGATTCTGATTTTTCCAGATCTCTGCAGTCTGTGGCTTTCGGCATTGATGTTGGTGAGAACAGTAAGCGTTTTATGCCGGAGCTAATGGGTGAATAAAAATGATTTTATTTCATTTAACCATGAAATTTATTTATGGATAAAACGAAGTGCTATGTGTGCTCACTTCAAACAGATGATAGCGTTGCACCGCCAGATCTTTGCGCCAGTTTGCGTTGTCATGCGTTTTGTAAAAAAATTGCAGTCGTTCCCGATATAGGTAAAGAGTCTCGGCTTTTGGCTCCTGACGTAAGGCCCAGAAGGGCTTCCTGAGATGAGAAGGAAAAACTGCTCTTCCGGGCAGGTCCCTCTCTCAATGTCACGAAAATTGAATTGCTATAACCTTCATGCCAATGCGTGAAGTGCTGAAGGACAAAGGGAATCACAAGTCCAGTAAAGTAGCCCAGAAAGATGCGTGGTTTCTACAGTGTTGCGGAGAGAACTGACGGCGCGATTACAGTCACTCTGCGGGACAACGGCACCCGTCTGGACCCGGTCTTGCATGACCAGATTTTCTATCCGTTGATTGCGTTTAAAGAGAACGGGAATGCCATGGGTCTCATTCTAGCCCGGTAGATTATGCTGGGACGTGTCGGCTCTTTGGGCGTTGAAAGTTTGCGCGCAAAAAGTCCGTGGCGCACAGCGTCCTGAAAGCGTTTATAATACGGCATCCTTGCAGACATCCTGCTCGTTTATCTGGTGCAATAATGTCGACTCATTCCGTTCTTACTGACCGTAAGCTTGTCCTCACGGCGGTCATTCTGGCTTTTCTACCAGTCGTTCTTGATATGACAATTCTGCACGTGGCTGTGCCAAAACTGACGCAATCCCTCAATGCGTCTGGCACTGAGGTGCTTTGGATTATCGATATTTACCCCTTGCTGATGGCCGGGCTACTGGTGCCGATGGGTACCTTGGCGGACAGGGTTGGCAACCGTACCCTCCTGCTCCTCGGGTTGATAGTTTTCGGGTTAGCCTCGGCGTTTGCGGCATTCGCACAGAGCGCCCTTATGCTTATTGCTGCCCGCATTTTTCTGGCGTTGGGTGGCTCCATGATTGTCCCCTGTGTCCTTGGGCTTATCCGCAAGACGTTTGAAGATGAGGCAGAGCGTGCCACAGCTCTAGGTGTCTGGGGTATGGTGGGGGCTGCTGGTGCGGCTGTCGGGCCGCTGGTCGGGGGGAGCCTTCTGGAGCATTTCTGGTGGGGTGCGGTGTTTCTCATCAACGTGCCCGCCATTCTTCTGGTGGCTCCGGCCTGTTACTTTCTGTTGCCTCGTAGGGAGAAAACAACGCCCGGAAAATGGTCAGTCGGCCAGTCTTTATTGCTGATCGCGGGTATTCTTTCACTTGTTTATAGCATCAAGACCGCTGCGGCCGAACAGCACCTGTCGATAACCATTGGTCTAGTGGCGGCATTTGGCGTGGTGTGTCTAGCGCTGTTTGCCCGCAAACAGCTTCGTTCGCCTACCCCAATGCTAGATCTCTCATTACTGTCTCACCCGGCTATTATTGCCGGGTTGCTGATGAGTGTTATTGTTTCCGGCGCTCTGGCTGGGGTTGAGCTGACGTTGGCGCAGGAAATGCAATATGTGCTGGGCATGTCGCCGCTACAGGCTGGCATTTTCATGGTCCCAATCATGGTCGCGGCCGCCATCGGCAGCCCAGTGGCAGGCTATTTATCAAACCGGTTTGGACTGCGTCTGGTCGCGACACTTTCACTCATCGTTTCGGCTGCTGCGTTGCTGTTTCTGGCACTAAAAGATTTTCACACGCCCGGTTTCTGGGTTCCGTTTGCTCTTGCCGCACTGGGGCTTGCGCTCAGCATCGGACTTACAGCGTCCTCCATTGCGATCATGAGTTCTGTGGACGCCAGCAAGGGCGGTGCTGCGGGGGCTCTGGAGGCAACGGGGTATGAACTCGGCTCGGGCCTCGGGATTACTATGTTCGGCGTTTTCATGTCGGGGGTGTTCAGTCATATCATCAAGCTTCCTGCCAGCCTGCCAACCGCTCTGGCGCAACGGTCGGCCCGCACAATTGGTGACAGCTATATTGTCGCGGCCGAACTGCCGGCATCGCAAGGAACTGCTCTGGTTGAAGCCGCAAAGGCGGCTTTTACCAAAACACATGCCATTCTTTTGACGACCTCTGCCGGACTGATTGCCCTGCTGGCGGTTGTGGTGTTCGTCACACTGGCAAACTACCGCAGCTTTCCTAGTGATCCTTCCTGACGAGTTCCTGTTAAAAAACCGATAAAGCGAGCCATGAAGTTACGCTGTCCAACCGGCAGTAAGAGACTTCAGCCGATAATACTATCGAGTGTGGAAAACCATAAGGCAAACCAAAAAATATCGTAACCTGATGATTTGTTTAAAAAAAGGGAGGGCACAATGGAACGTATAGAAACAGAGCGGCTTGTTCTAAGAAATTTTCGCGAAGTTGATGGACCTGCCTTATACACCTATTTGCATGACCCGCGTGCAAGCTGCTTTTTCTCGTTGAAGGTAGCGGATCAGAATGCTGCTGCCGCGGAGGCCATAAAGCGTAGTGTAAATGACGAGTATATTGCCGTATGCCTGAAAGATACCGGCCAGCTTATTGGTGATCTGTTCGCTATGCCAGAGGAAGATACAGTGTCTGTCGGCTGGAATTTCAATCTGCACTTTGCAGGGCAGGGATATGCGTTTGAAGCTGCTAAAGCCCTGTTTGCCTTTCTGTTTAGTGTGCGAGAAGCGCGGCGACTGTATGCATACGCGGAGGACCACAATATTGCTTCTCAGCGGCTTTGTCAGAAACTGGGTATGCGGCTTGAAGGCACCTTTATTGAGTTTATTTCCTTTGCCAAGGATGCGCAGGGTCAGCCGATTTATGAAAATACCCTGCAATACGCCCTCCTGCGGCGGGAGTGGCTTGAGGCTGTGGACAACGGACCGGAATTGACGCACATACAGCCGGGATGACGGAGATATTTCTCACGGGATTTTTCAGGCAGGATAAGCACCGTTTGGCGTGTTGTTACGCCCACAGGGTGCTCGTTTTTGTTCTCTGTAACCTATAACACTTTGCACAGTTAGGTATTGCGATCTGGAGAAGATGGCGCGATGACGCACACCCTTACGACTGGTCTGGAGACCGCAGCACCGCAACGCCTCGGTATTTCAAGCCGCGCACTCTTCGCTTTATGTGCCTTGAATTTCTTTATGGCGGACGTACAGGCCGGGATCGGCCCATTTCTGGGGGTTTTTCTCCAGCAACATGGGTGGCATACCGGGCCGATTGGTTCCGTCATGACAGCAGGTGGCATTGCCGGAATGCTCGCCACAATTCCTGCGGGCGCGTTTATTGACCACACCACCAAGAAACGTCTGCTTGTTATTCTGGCTGCCTTATGCACGATTTCAGCATCCTTGTTGTTGCTGACGTCTCAATCACTTCTTGTCGTTACGGCCAGCCAGCTTGCAACGGCAGTGGCCGGAGCGGCTATCGGCCCGCTAATGGCCGGCATGACATTGGGCATTGTGCGGCAGAAGGGCTTTAACGCGCAGATTGGTCGCAATCAGGCGTTTAACCATGCGGGTAATATGGTCGGGGCCGGAGTTTCCGGCTGGCTGGGATGGCGTTTTGGCCTGTCCGCAATCTTCTTTCTCGAGATCGCGTTTGGTGTCTGCGCCGTTGCCTCTGTTGTGATGATTCCGGAAAAATCGATTGATCATCAGGCAGCGCGTGGGCTGGAAGACGGTGCGGGAGAGCGCAAGGAGCAGGCTGAAGGGCTACGTTCGTTTTTGCGGCATAAGCCTCTGCTTATTCTGGCAACATGTCTGTGTTTTTTCCACTTAGGAAACGCCGCAATGCTACCCCTTTACGGTATGGCTGTTGTCAGCGCGGGCAAGGGCAATCCGGCCATGTTTACGGCCATGACGGTGGTGGTGGCGCAGGCTGTTATGATTGGGGTGAGTTTGCTTGCCATGCGTTTTGTGGCCAAGCGCGGCTACTGGATTGTGCTGCTTGTCTCTTTTGCCTCTCTGCCCGTGCGCGGCCTGGTCGCAGGGTGCTTTATCCAGCACTGGGGTGTCTGGCCCGTGCAGTTTTTGGATGGTATTGGCGCAGGGCTTCAGAGTGTGGCTGTCCCCGGTCTGGTGGCGCGCCTTCTTAACGGAACAGGACGAGTTAATGTGGGGCAGGGTGTTGTCATGACAGCGCAGGGAATTGGAGCCAGTCTTTCCCCCGCATTGGGCGGATGGCTTGCGGAAGGTCTTGGCTATTCCACGGCGTTTTACACACTGGGGTCTTTTGCGCTTGTCTCCCTGATACTCTGGGCATGCTCCGCGTCGACCATGCGCTCTGCTGGCGGTGTCCCTGCATGATGCAGTCTCATGAGGTCATCTGGGCCATTGCCGTGCTGACAACTGCGTGCGTCATCATCCGGCCTTTTCGCGTGCCGGAATGGATATGGGCTGTGGCAGGCGCGTTGCTCCTTGTCGTGACCGGACTTATGCCAGTTCCCTTGGCTGTTTCGGGTGTTTTGAAGGGGGGAGACGTTTATCTCTTCCTGACTGGCATGATGCTGTTGAGTGAAACTGCCAGAATAAACGGTTTGTTTGACTGGATTGCGACATGGGCGGTTAATCACGCCGCAGGCTCAACCGTCAAATTGTTCACGCTGGTCTATCTGGCCGGTATTGTCGTGACGACCTTCATGTCCAACGATGCCACGGCTGTGGTGCTAACACCCGCCGTGCTGGCTGTGGCAACCCGAGCCAAAGCTGACGCACTTCCTCTGTTGTTTGCCTGTGCGCTGATAGCCAATGCCGCTAGTTTTGTGCTGCCTGTTTCCAACCCGGCCAATCTTGTCCTATATGATGGAGCGTTGCCTGCGCTGGGATCATGGATGAGGTCATTCGCGCTTCCGTCGCTCATGGCAATTCTTGCAACCTATCTCGTGCTGCGGCTGCTTGAGCGGAAACATCTCCGGCAAGCATGTGCCTCTCAGGTTGAAATAGTGCCGTTAACGGTGGGCGGTAAGGCGGCGTTTGCAGGTATCGTGTTGACTGCGGTGCTGCTCGTCACAGTGTCCGCTTTTGATAGCCCGCTTGGATTACCAACGGCATGTGCCGGTCTGATAACGGCCCTCGGTGTTTCCGCTTTGGCAAAATGCTCCCCCCTTACGTTAGTGCGTGACATTTCATGGGGTGTTTTGCCACTGGTGGCGGGGTTGTTTGTGCTGGTTGGTGCTGTCGATAGTACCGGGCTAGTCGCGCAGATTGCCCACCTGCTTCAGGATGCCGCAAAGGCTGCACCAATGGCAGCAGCATTTGGTTCCGGTACGCTACTGGCGTTTATAACAAACGTCATGAACAACCTTCCCGCCGGGCTGATAACCAGTGAGGCTGTTGCTCAGGCCCACGTTCCCCGTCTTGTTGTTGATAATTTGCTGATCGGGGTAGATCTTGGCCCCAACCTGTCCGTAACCGGATCTCTTGCCACAATTCTCTGGCTTCAGGTTATCCGGCGCGGGGGAGAAGATGTCGGGTTTTTACAATTTCTGAAAATTGGTGCCGTAGCAATGCCCGTTGCCTTGTTTGCAGCACTTGGTGCCCGATTGCTGATCGGGTAACCCCTCTCTACCGGCGATAAGAGTATCAATATGCATGTAGCGCTTGCTTTATTTTTGTTGCGGGAATGTTGCAGGCCGTCGGCGCTATGATGAACGCTGCTTTAAACAAATCCATGGTTGATCTCTGGTTTGCAAGGGCGCTTTCTTTTCGTTGATGCTTTTCCACCGCGTGTCGTCAGGTAAGTAAGGATGATAATTGAAGAAAACTGAACGGCAGCAAGAAAGGTAGATTTTAATTTTTGGTAGCGGGCTGCGAGGGTGCAGAGCTGTTTGAGTTCATTGAAGAACCGCTCGATAAGGTTGGGTAGAGGGTGAACGCTGTTTCCTGATGTGTTGTTCTGTTGCGCTTTGTTCATCGTCTGTCTTCAATGGACAGACCTTACTTCAAATCGAGGGCATTTCAGGGGGCAAGGTCACGCGCTTTGGGGTCCACGATCTTCGGCAGGCTTTTGCTGTACGATGACTTAAGGCCTCAAGGCGGGAGGGAACATCTACCGGCTTGCACGCCATCTTCGTCACAGAGCAAAACTATCCTGGGTATTTGACAGTGGAGGAACAGGAGCGGGTTCAGTTCTAAGCAAGGCGCGCTGGATTAAGCCCACCCCACCCCACAAAATCCCCCACACACGGGATTTCTTATGTGGGAAGAGACCTCACAATAACCATTAGATTATTCAAAAAATAAACGAATTAAATCAATGGGATGGCGGAGGGGATGGGATTCGAACCCACGATACGGTTACCCGTATAACGATTTAGCAAACCGTCGCCTTCAGCCTCTCGGCCACCCCTCCGCAAGAAGAGTATTGAAGTGTACACGACGTTTGCAGGGATGCTTTTAGGGGGTTCTGAGCATTCCGTCAAACCCCCTAAAAGACTTATTTGCAGGTTATTTTGCCGTCCTGCAAAAAAAAATCTGCACTCCGTAAAGTGTCAGCCGTCCAGCTTCGCCTTGAGAGCATCATTCACCAACGCAGGATTTGCTTTCCCCTTGGTTTCCTTCATCACCTGCCCCACAAAAAATCCGAACAGCTTGTCCTTGCCGGAGCGATATTCAGTCACTTTATCCGCATTTTTGGCCATAACGGCATCAATCGCGGCATCAATCACGCCGGTATCCGTCACCTGACGCAGACCTTTTTTCTCCACAATGGCATCCGGGCCTTCACCCGTTTCCACCATGTCTTCAAACACCTCTTTGGCAATTTTGCCGTTGATGGTGCCATCCGCAATCAGATCCAGCATCTTGCCCAGTGCTTCCGCGCTGACAGGGCTGGTTTCAATGGTCTTGCCAGTGCGGTTAAGAGCAGCAAACAGGTCCCCCGTCACCCAAGAGACGGCTAGTTTGCCATCGCGGCCTTTAGCAATTGTTTCATAAAAATCGGCCACAGACTGCTCAGCAACCAGCACCCCGGCATCGTAGAACGGAATACCGTAGTCTGATTGGAAGCGGGTGCGTTTGGCATCCGGCAGTTCTGGCAGAGCCGCTTTCAGCGCGTCTACCCAGCCTTGCTCAATCACCAGCGGCAGCAGGTCCGGGTCCGGGAAGTAGCGGTAATCATGCGCGTCTTCCTTGGAACGCATAGTGCGGGTTTCACCGCGAGCGGCGTCAAACAGGCGGGTTTCCTGATCAACCTCGCCGCCGTTTTCCCAGATTTCCACCTGACGGGCAGCTTCCACCTCAATGGCCTGCATGACAAAGCGGATGGAGTTGACGTTCTTGATCTCGCACCGCGTACGGAACGGCTCACCGGCCTTACGCACGGATACGTTTACGTCCGCCCGCATGGAGCCTTCTTCCATATTGCCGTCACAGGTGCCCAGATAACGCAGAATCTGGCGGAGTTTCCGCAGGTAAGCACCGGCTTCTTCCGGCTCCCGGATATCTGGCTCGCTGACAATTTCCATCAACGCTACACCGGCACGGTTCAGGTCCACCATGGATTTGGTGGGGTCCTGATCATGGATCAGCTTCCCGGCATCCTGTTCCATATGCAGGCGCGTAATGCCGATTTTCCGGGTCTCTCCGCTGGACAGCTCGATTTCAATCGTGCCCTCACCCACAATTGGGTGCGCGAACTGGCTGATCTGATAGCCCTGTGGCAGATCGGCATAAAAGTAGTTCTTCCGGTCAAACCGGCTTTCCAGATTGATACGGGCATTCAGCCCCAGTCCGGTCCGCACGGCCTGCACCACGCATTCCTTATTGATAACCGGCAGCATACCGGGGAATGCCGCATCAATCAGGCTGACCTGAGAGTTCGGCTCTGCCCCGAAGGTGGTGGAAGCACCGGAGAACAGCTTGGACTTGCTGACAACCTGTGCATGGACTTCCAGCCCGACCACAATTTCCCAGCTACCGGTTTTACCTTCAATCACGTAGCTCATACGCCTGCCTCCGCATGCAGGGCGGGCTTGTGGGCAAAGCCCGCAGCCGCTTCCAGCGCGCCGCCCACGGACAGCACGGTTTCTTCATCAAAATGTCGGCCAATAATCTGCAACCCAAGCGGCAGACCTCTGGAATCCAACCCTACCGGCACGGACATAGCTGGAACCCCGGCCATGCTGGCTGGTACCGTGAAGATGTCATTCAGATACATCTGCACCGGGTCATCCATATTTTCACCCTGCGCGAAGGCAGCACTCGGGGCGGTGGGCGTCAGCAGAACATCCACCTGCTCGAAAGCCTGCACAAAATCCCGCTTGATCAGGGTGCGGACTTTCTGGGCTTTCAGATAATAGGCATCGTAATATCCGGCAGACAGGACATAGGTGCCCATCAGGATACGGTTGCGTACTTCCTGTCCAAAGCCTTCCGCACGGGTGCGCTCATAAATGCCATCCAGCGTGGCAGCATCCTTGCGCTCGCCAAAGCGAATGCCGTCATACCGCGCGAGGTTGGATGAGCATTCTGCCGGGGCAATAATATAGTACGTTGCCAGACCATATTTGGTGTGCGGCAGAGAGACATCGACCACCTCACACCCGGCTTCGCGTAGCCACGCAATACCCTGCTCCCACATTTTCGCAATTTCTTCCGGCATGCCGGGCGCGCGATATTCTGCGGGAATACCAACCCGCAGGCCCTTCACGCTCTTACCAACAGCTTTGGAAAACTCCGGCACGGGGCGATTGGAGCTGGTGCTGTCTTTTTCATCAAAGCCTGCCATGGCTTCCAGCATCAGCCCGGCATCAGCCACGCTGCGCGTCATCGGCCCTGCCTGATCCAGAGAACTTGCAAAGGCAATGGTGCCCCAGCGGCTGCACCGGCCATAGGTCGGTTTCAGCCCGACAATCCCGCAGAAAGCCGCAGGCTGACGGATGGAACCGCCCGTATCCGTGCCGGTTGCGGCCAGCGCAAGGCCAGCCGCCACAGCAGCGGCGGACCCACCGGACGAGCCACCGGGCACCAGAGCAGAATCGTCCCCCTGACGCTTCCACGGGTTCAGCACGGAGCCGAACGCGGAGGTGATGTTGGCGGACCCCATGGCAAATTCGTCAAGGTTAGTTTTGCCGAGGAAAACTGAACCAGCCTCCAGCAGCCGCGCCGTCACGCTGCTTTCATACGGCGGCACAAAATTTGCCAGTATCTTGCTCGCGGCGGTCGTCTTTACACCCTTGGTGCAGAACAGGTCTTTCACGCCAACCGGCAGACCATCCATCAGCCGTGCATCGCCACTGGCGTAACGCGCGTCGGCGGCATCGGCGGCGGCCAGAACGTCCTGCTCCGATATTACGGTAATATAGGCGTTCAGTTGCGTATTCAGGCGACCAATGGCGTCCAGATGCGCCTGAGCAAGCTCACGGGCAGAGAATTTGCGGGCTGCGAGCCCAGCGCGCGCTTCGGTAAGCGTCAGTCCGGTCAGCATTATTCAACAACCTTGGGTACTGTGTAGAAGGGGCCGGATTTTTCCGGCGCGCAGGAGAGAATGGCGTCACGGCAATTGCCGTCCGTCACCGCGTCGTCCCGTTGGCGCAGCGCCTCAGTCTCGGTGCCCACCATGGGGGGCACGCCCTCAACATCCACCTCGGAGAGCTGATCAACCCAGCCCAAGATGCCGTCCAGCTTCTGGCGGACAGTTTCAAGCTCGGCATCTTCAAGTCCGATGCGGGCCAGTTTTGCAATACGTCGGGTGGTCGCGAGGTCGAGCGACATGAAAACAGACTCTCTTCAGCTATTGAGGAAAAAAGCCCTAGCATAATCGGGCGCAAGGCAACATACCGTGCAGACATGGCTCTGTTCAACCTTACCGACCTCGCCGCCAGTCTGGCCCGTGATGACCGCCTGCTGGGCATTGACCCCGGCCGCAAGCAGGTGGGGCTGGCGCTCTCCGATGTCTCCCGCATGGTGGCTACCCCGCTGGAAACCGTAAAACGCGGAAAGTTGGGCGCCATGGCGGAGCATATCCGTGCGCTGGCGGCAAAGCACGGTATTGGTGGTATGGTGGTCGGCATCCCGCTCTCGCTGGATGGCTCGTTCGGCCCTGCTGCGCAGGCCAGCAAGGACTGGGCTACGGCGTTATCCGAGCAGACCGGCTTGCCTGTCTGCTTGTGGGATGAGCGACTTTCCTCCTCAGCTGTCAATCGTATGTTAATTGAAGAGGCAGATCTTTCACGCAGCAAACGTACTGCCGTCGTGGACCAGTTGGCTGCGGCCTATATTCTACAGGCAGCTTTGGATTGCATTCCCCGCGCCTAAAGAAACTTTCCGGTAGTTCAATACGTTGCAGCCCGAGCGTAGCAACAGAGTCTTCCCGCTCATCGGTAAATGGGTGATCTCACATTTGCCATAAAGCCAGAGCAAGACATTTGTGACATAGCTAAAAACGTATGGAGGCCATTTTAATGACGTTTACGACATTCCGGACCGCCCTGATCGCCACACTGGGCGCCGCTGCCTTTACACTCAGCCTGCCAGCAGCACATGCTGAAGAACAGGGTGCCGTAAATCGTGCGTGGACCGATACACGTCAGGCCACAGATAAAGCGTGGGATAAAACCAAGAGCGGCTCTGAAAAGGCTTGGGACAAGACTAAAGAGGGTACCACTAACGCTTGGGATAAAACCAAGAGCGGTTCTGAAAAGGCTTGGGATAAGACCAAAGACGGTACCGCTAACGCTTGGGACAAAACCAAGAGTGGTTCTGAAAAGGCTTGGGACAAGACTAAAGAGGGTACCACTAACGCTTGGGACAAAACCAAGAGTGGTTCTGAAAAGGCTTGGGACAAGACCAAAGAGGGTACCACTAACGCTTGGGACAAAACCAAGAGTGGCTCCGAAAAGGCTTGGGACAAGACCAAAGAGGATACCACTAACGCTTGGGACAAAACCAAGAGTGGTTCTGAAAAGGCATGGGACAAGACAAAGGAAGGTACAGACAACGCTTGGGACAAAACCAAGCACGGAACTGAGAAGGCCTGGGATAAGACCAAAGAAGGGACGTCTGATGCCGCAAAATCTACAAAGAATTGGGGCAAGCGGACAGGCAAAGCCATAGGCAAATGGGGCGATAAAGCTGGGAAAGATATCAGCAACACCTTCTCTGGCGACGGCAAATAACATAGCCAATTTGAAGGGAGTTACGCTCCCTCAGATATTTAAAAACCCGCTCTCCTTTTGGAGGCGGGTTTTTTTACGGACTGGTTAGAGAGAGCGAACCCTGTTGCCCTCTTATGAGCAGGCGCGACGCATTCCTCGTCTCTGCCGGGCTGCTGCACGCATCTTGCTGATACTTTCTTTTAAAGCGAGCCAGTACGCCCAGAATGCTGTCATGATAGCCTCCTAATACTGTGATCGTATAAAATAATTGATAATAATGGCTCCCGTATGACGCTATTTTTCCCAAAAATATGAATAAAATCTTTCCTTGAGTATTTCATAGAAACGTCACACGCCATCCACGTTTGATGATGCTAGAACGCCGTCAGTTTCGCTCACATATGGCAGAAAATACTAACTATGAAACGCTTTCTCAGTCCTGCTGGCACCCCGCCTGTTAACGAAAAATGGCGCGAAGCCGTTCATGAAACGCTCCGTAAAAACCTTCTCTATATCTGGGAGTATCCAGAATATAAGCCACATCAGGAGTGCCGTGAGGCGCAGAATAGTAAAAACTACACGGCTTCCTCCACCCCTGCTCTGACTGGTCCTGCCGGGCAATAGCCCGCTTGTGGCGCTAAAGTGATCTTACCGCTGTAATACCCTCGAATTGAAGTAAGGTCTGTCCACTAGAGGCACCTGATGAAGAAAGCACGATATACGCAAGGAGCGGAGTATAAGGGTCTTGAAAGAGCTTCAGACGGGCACGACGGCGGCCGGGTTTATGCCACAAGCACCGGATAAGCGCTGCGACGTTCTACTCGTGGCGATTAAAATTATGGTGAAGTGGAGGTCTCGGTGGTTCAAGGCTTTGGAGGGCGAGAACGCGAAGCTGAGGCGGTTTTTGACGGAGAGCGCAACGGGCGTCTCGCAACCTGATAGTTAAAAGCCCAACGTTCCTAGCGGCAGCGCGATATGGGCACATAGGCCGTGTGGTGCAATATTGCTGAGCACAAGCTGGCCGTTGTGGCGGGTGATAATGGCGTCTGCAATAGAAAGGCCCAGTCCCAGTCCGCCGTCCGAGGCCCGGGCCGGGTCCAGCCGATAAAAAGGGAGACGGGCAGAGGCCAGTAGGTTGACCGGAATGCCGGGGCCGTTATCGCTGATGTCAATCAGGGCGCGTTGCCCTTCCTTGCGAAGTGAAACGTGTACCTCTGTTCCATATTTCAGGCCATTTTCAATCAGATTACTAAGGGCACGTTCCAGCGCTGTGGTTTGGTAGAAGCCTATTAATTGTGGGGGGCCGACATAGTGAATGGTGTGCCCCACAACGCCGAATTCATGGCACAGGCTTTCCAGCAGGGAAGCAAGGTCAATCGCTTCTGCTTTTTCAGCATCGGTCTGTTCACGCAGGAAGTGGAGAGCCCCGTTCAGCATTTTTTTCATTAGGGTAAGATCGTGCTTCATAGCGGAAGGGGACGCTTCCTCTCCTCCCAGTTCTAATCGCATGAACAGACGGGTGAGCGGTGTGCGCAGGTCATGCCCGATGGCAATGAGCATCCGCGTGCGTTCTTCCGCAGAAGCGGCAATTCGGGCCTGCATGCGGTTGAAGGCGTGGGTCAGTTGTCGCACCTCTGTTGGGCCATGCTCAGGGAGTGGCTCTGGAGCAATATCATAGCTAAACGCATCTGCCTGTACAGCGATGTTCCGTAAAGGGCGGCTGATATGCCAGATGCTCCAGAAGGTGAGAGAGAGCGTAATCGTCAGCAGAAAAGTTAGAGACAGCGTGAGCGGCATGGTCCAGCGCATCATGCGGCCAAAGCGCATCATGCGCCCAAGATGATGGTTAGACGTATTATAGAGTTGAATACTGATGTTATCGCGCGGAAGGAAGAGATAGGATATCGGTGTGCCGCCCTCACGCGGGGCGCAGCTTTTGGCATGCAGGGCGTGAGTGCCGAGATTGCCTCGGAACACCAGCATGCGTTGCAAAAAAGCTGTGATGTGGTCGGTCGGAACCACAACGCAGGGAGGCGTCTGGCTTACAGTGAATATGACCTCATTGCTGGATATTCTCCGGGCAATAGCTTCACGGAACTGTGGAGGAGCCGCCTGGAGGGCTTCCACTCCGGTTTCGACGGCCAGAATATTGGTCCATGGGCCGCCCGGTAAAGAGGGCGCCATTGGCCTGAACGTATAGAGCAGAAAAGAGGTAATACTCAGGGTAAGAAACATGCAGGCGGAAACCAGCACAACCATCTGACCGTAAATGGTGCGTGGGTAGAGTTTGGAAAATGCCTTCATGGCGTACGGTCGTCAGGGTCAAAAATATAACCTCCTCCGCGAATGGTGCGGATCAGTTCCAGTTGTCGCCCTTCATGCGATAACTTGCGTCGTAGGCGGCTAATCAGCAGATCAATAGCGCGTGGGTCTACATTTTTTGCATCACCATGGATACGGGTCCGCAATTCTGTCCGATCAAATATACGGCGCACATTCTGGCAGAAGGTCAGGAGGAGGTCGGTTTCCGAGCCAGTGAGAGCTACACGGATTCCGGTCTTACCATAAAGTGCGCGCTTAGCTGGTTCAAACAGCCAGTTGTCAAATCGGTAGTGCTGAACGCCTCGAGGTTGGGTCGGTGAGGCTTCCGGTTGTGGGCGTCTCAGCACGGCCCTGATGCGGGCAGCAAGTTCTTCCAGATCAAATGGTTTGGTCACATAATCATCAGCACCCAGATCCAATCCGGAAATGCGGTCATGAATATCGTTTAATGCACTGACCATAATGATGCGCGAGGCCGAGGTTTCCCGCAAATACTGGCACAGGCTGCGTCCATCTTCATCTGGTAGCATGAGGTCAAGTAGGGTGAGGTCCACAGGCCGACGTTTTTGCACGGCGTTAATGCCTGCGCGGTTGAGCGCGGTGGAGACATCATACCCTAGCCTTTGCATGTAGCGTTGTAATAACCCGCAAATTTCTGGGTCATCTTCCACAATCAGGACATGAATAGTCTGCGGAGTGTCATTCATGGCTGGGTGCGCTTCTGACGGTGAGGAAGAAGGAAAGGGAATATGGGCAGACAAATGTGCCTCTCTCGTCTCAGTTCGGCTGTACGAATTTTTCTATTAAGGCTCTGTTTTTGCATGAGGATGCAAGGAAAAACTGGATAGCATAGAAAAAGATATTTTATGGATGGTGTCTTATCTGTGTCAGGCTATGAAAGCCAGAGTCGTTCTGATTGTTAGAGTTGAAAGAATTTACGAGGTTCGTCTTGAAAGGGATGATTCCAGTTTCCTTTTCTATGATTTGAGTTTTCCTGATTTTTGTGAGGGTTTTTACGTTTATTAATATGAGATATGACTGATGTAATAGCTCCCAGAATGGTGGCGAAGAGAATGGTTTTTTAATATCATAAAACGCTTTTTGCAGAGAACGAAAAGAAATGATTTGTTGTGTATTGGAAGAGTAAAAAACATAAATTCTAAAATAATTGAAAAACAAATAAATAAAAAATTGGAAATATATATAATAAAAATAATAAAATGATCGTTATGAAAATATTCATATTATTTATAACAGTAATTCCCGATCATATCCCCATTCTCCATCTACTGAGGTTTATACGTGGCACTATAGGTTGCCGGTCAGGGCCATGCGGAAGCGGGTAGGTAAGTGTGTCCGTAAGCTGGGCTTCTGTAGAGTGGGGGAGGGTTTGGTAAAAGCATTAATTTGGCTTATTGACTCTATGATTTTGTAATCATCCTTGTAAATATTTATAATTTTTTCTTTTTGTGAGATATTGATATTGGTGGTGAAGCGTCGTGTCGTGTTGATCTTCTTGATCTCTCCGGCATACAATCCGGGGATAAACGGGTGGATCCGGTCAATATCCTTGAGATCAAACAACATTTTGACCGCAAGATTACCATGTCGGTCAGTTAGATACCAGTGTTGCGGGCGCAGGACATGGTCCAGATGGTAGATGGATGAGACGCTTTCTACATACTCAATCATGCGGTCCAGTGTTGTTAACTCTGCATAGTGCGCCGCAAAGCTGGGATGTAGGCTGACGTGACTACCGCCACCATTGCGGATAAAATCATAAGAAGAAAGGAAGCGTTCGACCGGATCTCGCCAGAGCGCAAAACTGGGAAGAGTGCGCACCATGTCCGGCGCGTGCTTCTGGTAATATCGGATGCTTTCATGCCGCATGCTACACTTATACAACGCCTGAGAGATGGCTGTTCCGGCATTTTTAGGGACGTGAATGAATAGTACGCCTGCCTCCCGAATAATCTGCAACCAGTTTTGCCGCTTTTTACTCAGGGGTAGCAGTGGGAGCCGCCAGTCCACATAGCGTTCTTGCAGGTCTCCATGGAGTGTGACGCCGCAAAGCTGCGCCATAGTTTTCTTGCGGGTCTCCTGAATCTGTTGTCGCAGAGTAGAAAAAGCAGAAAACATGCATAAATCCAGTAAAAATCCGCAGAAAATCAGGAATCATTCCATTTTCTATGTCAAAAATGAAATAATGAACAAATAAGATATTGCTTTGAAAATCGTTTTAGCGCGTGCAATTCTATTTCTGGAATACCAAAAAAGGAGTGCGGTCATTTTATTTCAATTTTGACAAAAACACCCAAAATCAATTGAACAATCACACCAACTATGAGAGCACAGACGTCCACCCCCTTGCCATGTATCGGTGGACCTAATGTTCTGAATGACGGATCTACGGCGTGTCGTCAGTTAACTGCTGATTTTGGCGGTTGAGGATTGTACTTTTTGTCTTCCTGTGGTGTCTGTTTTCCCGGGTTTGAGGGAGACAGACGGATGCGACGCTACAGTTTACGCGATGAACAATGGGAGCGGATAAAGAATCTTCTTCCCGGTCGTGAAGGTCATGTCGGCGGCGCGGCTGCGGCCAACCGTCTGTTTGTGGAAGCTGTGCTGTATCGTTATCGTGCGGGCATTCCATGGCGTGATCTTCCTGCCCGTTTCGGAGACTGGAAAAGCGTGCATCGCCGTCTGCGGCGCTGGTGTGAAAGTGGTGTGATTGAGCAGATTTTTCGTCATCCGGCAGCAGATCACGACAATGAACACATGATGATCGATAGCACGATTGTCCGGGCGCATCGCCACAGTGCCGGAGCCCTCAAAAAGGGGGTACGGATCAGGCCATCGGACGATTACGAGGCGGGCTGACAACAAAAATCCATGCCATTTGTGATGCTCTGGGAAATTCAGTGGAACTCGCTATCACGCCCGGATAAGATGCTGATATCAGTCGGGCGGAACAGCTGTTGGAAAACATCGACCCGGATGCCTTCCTTGCCGACAGGGCGTATGATGCAAACAGGCTGATCGACAGGCTGACAGAGCGCAGGATTACCCCGGTCATCCCGCCAAAACGCAACAGAACGACACATCGGAAAATAGATTTCACTCTCTACCGGGAGCGAAATTTTTTCGAAAGGTTCTTTAATAAACTTAAACAGCTCCGCGCCATCGCAACCCGCTACGACAAACTGATATAAACCTTCTTCGCAGCCGTCCAGTTCGTTTCAATCAGCACCCTGCTTAAATGACGTCTCGCAACCCGACAGGTAGCCGAATGATAGGCTACTCAACCCGAAGGTTGCTCGAACAAGGAACGTCTCTGTTGCTGGGCGTATACCTCTGCTACGCTTCTGGTAATGCCCGATAAGGAACAACGCCACGTGCGTGGCTGCCGGTGTCCAGAATACGGCCTGAGACGGGGAGCGAGCGGTGGCTGCACTGGTCGCGCCCACAGGCCCGGCATCCGGGGCCAATGGGCACAACCAGAGTATGGTCGTCCAGATTCAGGCCTGCCGCATAGACGGTTTTCGGGGCGTCAGCTATGGCGCAGCCCAGAACCATCGCAATTTGCCGGGGGCGGTCGGCATAGCTGGAGCCTTCATGCCCCACAGTGCGCGCAATATTCAGATAGATGGCATCATCCGTTGTCTGGGAGAGCTGAACCTGAATTTGCCCCGGCGTGGCAAAAGCGCGAAATACGTTCCAGAGCGGGCAGGGGCCGCCAAAGCGTGCTTGGGAAAAACGGTTGGCAGAAAAGCCCTTCAGAATATTTCCAGCAATATCAAGTTTGAGAAAATAGAAGGCAATGCCCTCAATTCCCGGACGTTGCATCGTGCTGAGCCGATGGCAGATCTGCTCAAAACTGACGGAAAAATGGCGGCGCAGTTTATCAATATCGTAGTGCATTATTTGAGCCTGTTCCAGAAATCTGGTGTAAGGCAGAATTAAAGCACCAGCGAAATAATTGCTGAGGTAAACGCGGGCGAGTTCTTGAGCATTATGGTCTTTGGGGCCTTCGCGCCGCAGGATGTCGCTTATCAGGCGGCTCTGTTCAAGCTGGCCAATAATCTGGGCCAGAAAGAACAGAGTGCTTTCATGCGGCTGGTTATGGGGCAGGGAAATCTGCCGCTTGTGCTGGTCAATGCGCCAGACAAGTCCTCGGCTCTCCATATCGGCGCTCTGGATGATCTGAAGTCCGTGTTTTGTTTGGAGATAGTGGATCAGAGCCTCATCCGGCTGATCTGATCCCGGTAAAATATTTTCATAAAATTCTTCTGCTGCTCTATCAAGTTCATGAAAATAATTTCTATGCTCCTGTACCCAGTTCCCAACTGCTTCATAGGGTTCTGGTGTCAAATGTTTTGCTGTATCCGCGTCTCGTTCCTGATTGAAACTATAGGCGCGATAGAGCGTAAGAAATGCCTTGCAGAGCTCAGGATTCTGGTTGGCTGCTTCCGTCATTTTTGCAAAGGAAAGTGGCGCATTCTTGAAAACGGGATCCGCCATTGTCTCGCGCAGCGCCTGTATGGTGTGCGCCTCCCGCGTATCACTGAACCATGCGGGTGTCAGATCAAAGCGTTCACATAAAGCCTGTAAAAGGCGGGTGGGCAGAGGACGATGGTTCCGTTCAAGCTGGTTCTGATAGCTGAGTGAAACGCCCACAAGGTCGGCCATGGCCGACTGCGTCAGACCTTCCCGCTTGCGGAGATGTTGCAAGCGGTTTCCGGCAAAGAGTTTGGTTTTCGTCCTTGGCATGCCGACCTTCACAGACTTTGCAACTGGGGCAAATTCATTTGCTTCTTTCTACTCTTATCCCTCTGCCGCTCTTTACGACAGTCTGCGAATGTTCCTTCCAGATCACAAGATGGCAAGGAACAAAACAATGCAACATCATGCAGTACGTGTTCATCCGGAAAGCAACCGGCTGCCCTGTGCCAACCAGTTGGCATGGAAGATTGCGCAGGTTGCGGCTGACCCGGTAGGGGTTGAGGCTGCTGTGGCCGAGATGATTATCAACCGCATGATTGATAACGCGTCAGTTGCCATGGCTTCCGTCAACAGGCATTCCGTCATGAGCGCGCGGGCAGAAGCACTGGCGCATCGCAGGTCGGGGGGGGCGACCGTGTTCGGTATGGGGCCGGATGTGCGGGTCCATGCGGAATGGGCGGCTTGGGCCAACGGAACCGCCGTGCGTGAGCTTGATTTTCATGACACGTTTCTGGCGGCGGAATATTCCCATCCCGGAGACAATATCCCCGGTATTCTGGCCGTAGCGCAGCAGTGCAACCGCAGTGGCGCGGACCTTATCCGTGGTATTGCCACTGGCTATGAAATCCAGATTGATCTGGCCCGTGCCATCTGTCTGCACAAGCACAAGATTGACCATGTAGCGCATCTTGGTCCGTCTGTTGCAGCCGGTATCGGTACGGTGCTGCGCCTGCCGCCGTCAGTCATCTATCAGGCAATTGGGCAGGCGCTGCATGTCACCACGGCCACACGCCAGAGCCGTAAGGGAGAAATCTCCTCATGGAAGGCCTACGCGCCAGCTCATGCTGGCAAAATGGCGGTGGAGTCGGTGGATCGCGCCATGCTGGGTGAAACATCGCCCACCCCTATTTATGAAGGGGAAGATGGTATTATCGCATGGATGCTGGATGGCAAAGATGCCCTGTATCAGGTGCCATTGCCGGAAACCGGGGAACCGAAACGCGCCATTCTGTCCTCCTTCACCAAGGAACACTCTGCGGAATATCAGAGTCAGGCTCTGATCGACCTTGCTTTCCGGATGGGACGCCAGATCACCAATTGGGATGATGTTGAGGATGTGCTGATCGAAACCAGTCACCACACACATTATGTGATTGGTACCGGGTCCAATGATCCGCAGAAGTTTGATCCGCAGGCATCGCGTGAAACGCTTGATCATTCGATCATGTATATTGTCGCTGTGGCCTTGCAGGATGGGACATGGCATCACGTGCGGTCCTACGCTCCCGAACGTGCGCGGCGTGAAGAGACCGTGCGCCTGTGGAAAAAAATTCACACGATCGAAAAACCTGAGTGGACAGAACGTTATCATGAAAGCGATCCGGACAGAAAGGCGTTCGGGGGGCGTATCATCATCCGTATGAAAGATGGCCGGGTTCTGGAAGATGAACTGGCTGTGGCCAATGCGCACACGCTGGGGGCCACACCATGGAAGCGGGATGACTATATCCGGAAATTCATGACTCTTTCAGAGGGGATCGTGTCCAGACCTGAAGCAGAGCGTTTCCTGAGCGTTGTGCAGAAACTGCCGGAGCTTGCAGCCGGAGAGCTGCACCAGCTTGAGCTGAGTATTCCTGCGCAGGATCTACAGTGCAACCGCGTGGAAGGGATTTTCAATTTTGGTCAACTGGGTGCTGACTCTGGAATAGCCCGTCAACCCGCAGCGCTGATGTCCTGATACAGTCTCTGGCAGACGAGGGAGCAAAAGACCATGCATACCCAACTCCACACTACAAAACCCAAAAAATCCGTTGCTCTGTCCGGCACTGTTGCAGGGAATACGGCACTCAGTAACGTCGGTCATAGTGGGAATGACCTGCATTATCGCGGATATGACATCAAGGATCTCGCGCGCACCTGCTCGTTTGAGGAAGTCGCGTATCTTCTCATTCATGGCTATCTGCCCAACACGGCGGAGCTGGAGCTTTACAAGCGCCATCTGGCAAGTATGCGGGACATTCCAGATGTTGTTCGTGCCACACTGGAGCGTCTGCCTGCGTCCACACATCCCATGGATGTGCTCCGCACGGCGGTTTCTGTTATGGGGT
The DNA here is from genome assembly GCF_001581005.1 of Acetobacter orleanensis. Lineage (GTDB taxonomy): Bacteria > Pseudomonadota > Alphaproteobacteria > Acetobacterales > Acetobacteraceae > Acetobacter > Acetobacter orleanensis. Next base: position 8,404 of record NZ_LHZV01000041.1, on the reverse strand, counting down.
GCACCCTGCCGGAGCGCAGTGACTGCCCAATAGCAGGTGCGCGGGATATTGCGGACAAGCTGCTCGCGTCAATGGCGTCTATGCTGCTGTATTGGTACCATTATTCCAACCATGGCAGGCGTATTGAAACCGCGACGGATGATGACAGCACGGGTGCGCATTTCCTGCATCTTCTACACGGGCATGCGCCGTCAGAAGACTGGGTGCAGGCGATGCACACCTCTCTCATCCTCTATGCGGAGCATGAGTTCAATGCCTCAACATTCACATCGCGCGTTGTGGCCGGGACTGGCTCGGACGTGTATTCTGCGGTAACGGCGGCCATCGGCGCGCTGCGTGGCCCCAAACATGGGGGTGCGAACGAGGTCGCTCTGGATATCCAGAAACGCTACCTGACAACGGATGAGGCCGAGGCCGATATCCGGCGCAGGCTGGCGGAGAAGGAAGTGGTGATTGGCTTCGGGCATCCGGTTTATACGCTGGCTGACCCCCGCAATGAAATTATCAAGGAAACGGCGAAGAAGCTTTCACGGCGTAACGGCACGATGCGGTTATATGATGTTGCCGAGCGGATTGAAAAAGTGATGGCGGAACAGAAGAAGATGTTTCCCAATCTCGATTGGTTCAGCGCGGTGTCCTACAACGCGATGGGGATTCCCACCAGCATGTTTACCCCTGTGTTTGTGATTGCGCGCGTGACCGGTTGGTGTGCGCATATCATGGAACAGCGGCAGGATGGAAAAATCATTCGTCCATCAGCCAATTATACAGGGCCGGATGCACGTCCTCTGCCCCCCCTGCGTGAACGTGATGGACTGGAGTACGCAGCATGACCTATCTGACAGGCAAAGATCGTCCCTCCATCCCGGCCGGGCATCGTTTCAAAGAGATGATGCATGCTAAAGGTATTATGCAGATTCCCGGTGCGCACAACGGACAGGCGTCGCTTCAGGCAAAGGATCGGGGGTTTGAAGCCCTGTATCTGTCTGGCGCGGCTATGACCGCCAGCATGGGGCTGCCGGATCTTGGGATTATTACGATAGATGAAGTCTGCTTCTTCATTCGTCAGATTGTCAGAGCGTCCGGATTGCCCGTGCTTGTGGATGGTGACACGGGATATGGTGAAACACTGAATGTTATGAACATGGTGCGCTCCTTTGAAGAAGCCGGAGCCGCTGCCGTGCATATTGAAGATCAGGTTCTACCCAAGAAGTGCGGCCATCTGAATGACAAGAAGCTCGTATCCCCTTACGAGATGGCCCAGAAAGTGGCGGCGGCTGTCGCGGCCCGGCGGGATATGGTGGTGATCGCCCGCACTGACGCCGCCGGGTCTGAAGGGCTGGATGGTGCTGTTGCACGGGCACGCCTGTATCATGAAGCGGGCGCGGATGCCATTTTCCCGGAAGCCCTGACATCTGCCGAGATGTTCAGAGAGTTTTCCAGCCGTCTGCCAGATGTGCCTCTTCTGGCCAATATGACCGAGTTCGGGCGTTCTCCCTATTTCACGGCCTCGGAGTTCGAGGCGATGGGATACAGCATGGTCATCTGGCCTGTCAGTTCCCTTCGGGCGGCCAATAAGGCGCAGGCCGATCTGTATGACACACTGGCCCGTAATGGCAGCACAGAGGAGATGCTGAGCCGGATGCAGACGCGGGAAGAGCTGTACAAGACGCTCAGATATTACGATTATGAAGCACTCGATGCAGGTATTGTGGCCACGGTTCTCCCGCATGTCGGGCAGACAGATCGTTCAGCAGCCTGAAACCGGAAAATTCTGTCCTTCTGGTTATAAAAAGAACAAGGAAAATAAAGCCATGACAGAGCATACGGTTATCCCCGCAGGGGCCTATCCGCACTATTCGGCGATCATGACGCCGGAACAGTTGCAGGCCATGCGCGCTCATGCCCAGACTGATCCTGATGCGTTCTGGCTGGAGCAGGCGCAGCGTGTGCATTGGTTTAAAAATCCGACACAGGGTTTTGTGGGCAGCTTTGAAAATGATGTCTCCATAAGCTGGTTTGCGGATGGCACGCTGAATGCGTCTGTCTGCTGCATAGATCAGCATCTGACGGACAAAAGAGATCAGGTCGCGCTCATCAGTCAGCGCGAGGCGGAAGGGCGCTCTGAAAGTCTGACGTATCGTGACCTGCATGAGCGTGTCTGTCGTCTTGCCAATGCCCTGACATATCTTGGCGTGCAGAAGGGGGACCGTGTGGCCATCTGCCTGCCAATGGTGTCGGAAGCGGTTGTGTCCATGCTGGCGTGTACCCGCATTGGCGCGGTGCATGTGGTCATGTTTGGCGGGTGTTCAGCCGATGCGGTGGCGGAGCGGCTGGTGGATAGTGGCGCACGGGCTGTTATTACCGGTAGCATGGCATGGCGCGGTAAAAAAATTGTGCCTTATAAGGAAACTCTGGATGAAGCCTTGCAGAAGGCTGGTGAGAACAGCAATGTGAAAGCCATGCTGGTCGTACGTACGTCTGATGAGGCTGTTCCGATGCTTCCCGGTCGTGATTACGATTATCATGATTTTGTTGATCACTTCGAGGCAGACTTCATTCCGGTTCCCATGAACGCGGAAGATCCTATGTTCATGCTCTATACGTCCGGCAGCACGGGTAAAGCCAAGGCCGTGGTGCACGCCACGGGCGGGTATATGGTCTGGGCCGCTTACACCATGGGTATGGTCTATACGCATCAGCCCAAAGATGTGCTGTGGTGCACGGCGGACGTAGCGTGGATTACCGGGCATACGTCCGTGGTGTACGGCCCGCTGGCTAATGGTGGGACAACCATGATCTCTGATAGCCTTCCAACTTTTCCCGCGCCGGGGCGGTGGCTTGATCTGATTGACGCGTACAAGGTGACCATGTTGTTCACCGCGCCAACTGCCGTACGTGCAATGATGGCGGACGGAGATGCAGAGGTAAACAAACGGGATTTAAGTTCCCTGCGTCTGCTGGGTGTTGCGGGGGAACCCATAAACCCGGATGCGTGGCTATGGTACCATGATGTTGTTGGTAAAAAGCGATGCCCTGTGGCCGATACATGGTGGCAGACGGAAACTGCGGGCGTGGTATTGGGTCCTGTGCCCGGTGTGCAGTCGCTCAAGCCCGGTTCTGCAACCATGGCTTTGCCGGGTGTGGAGGTTGCTCTTGTCAATACGGAAGGCCGAAGAGAAGAAGGGCCTGCGTCGGGGGCGTTGTGCATTGTGCGCTCATGGCCCGGCCAGTGCCGCACACTCTGGAAAGATCATGACCGTTTCCGGCAGGCTTACTTCTCCATGGTGCCGGGATTGTATTTTACAGGAGATGGTGCGCGGCGGGATGAGGACGGCTATTACTGGATCACCGGTCGGATGGATGATGTCATCAACATCGCCGGGCATCGTCTGGGAACAGCAGAAGTTGAGGATGTGTTAGGCGAGGACCATCGCATTGTGGAATCTGCGGCTGTCGGGGTGCCTCACGCAGTCAAAGGGCAGGCGCTGGTTGTTTTTGCCATTCCCTGTAAATCTGCGGCAACCGAGGTGAATGAAAAAGACATCAGCCGCCTGATTGCCTCCCAGATTGGGCGGTATGCCGCGCCAGATGCTGTGTATCTGGTCCCGGATCTGCCACGTACCCGCTCTGGCAAAATTGTCCGTCGTCTTCTACGCAAAATTGCTAGTGGCGATACGGAGACGCTGGGGGATCTGTCCGCGTTGAGTGATGCTTCTCTGGTCGAAACACTGTGTGCGTTTGTACAAAAGCAGGCATGTTCAGAAAAAAACGCGGGCGCATCCATAGGGATTCAGGAACGCTCGGTTTTTGGTGGAATAAGAGCCGCTTCGTAAGATGGGTTTTAAGAAGGTTTTGTGCCGGATGGAAAACTCCTTCCGGCACAAAACCGTTACAAGGCCAATCCACGACGCTGTTCTTCGCAAGTTAACGGTTATGAGGTTCGCTTTTATGGAAAGTCCTCATGGATCATGAGCGCAACGTCGCTTAACAGAGATCACATGGTTCCGAACTAAACTGGGATACGTCCACCGGGCTAAATGTCTAATGTCTTTTCAGCCTCTACTCCTAATCGTACTTTGCATCTTTTGCAAAAAACCAGAGTAGCGGATTTACCCGTTCCTCTCATTTTCTGGCGGCAGCCATCCGTTCGTTCGGTAGTAATCCACCATTTTCGTGACAATTGCCTCTGCGGTTCTGTCCGCATCTTCATGACCGTCGCTCAAAGCTTCTTTTGCAATGGCGTGCGCACTATGTACACCAAAGCCGATCGGATTCCATGCGCCGGCAAGAACCCCCGGCATGTACCCGCTATTGGCTTTAACAGTAAAATCCATAAGGTTCGTCAGCTGTGTTCCACGTTCATCATATAAAATAATATGAGAGTGTAGGCGGCTTTGACCTGTCCCGAAGCCAACCAGTTCCCGCGCCCATGCATTGCCACCTTCAATGATGCCAATATCGACCACGAGCGCCAGATCACGACCATTTGCCTGAGGCAGCGTTTCTGATGTGGTTGCGGCATGCGCAATAATACCGGCTACCTCAAGCTTTTTCGCTAGTCCCGCAGCCAGCGCCTGCATGTTCTGATCCAGACGCTTTGCATTCTCCATCGTGCGGGGCATGTTAGTCGTCACGGTCACCGCAACCGGGGCGACAGGCTGGGTGTCATTCACGACCACGGGTTTTTGGACATGCGCGGCAGCGCAGGACGTAAGGAATAGAGCCGCCCCTATCGTCAGGAGTTTTCCTGTCACCGTCACGGACCGGCTTTTCAGACATGATAGCATCATGGTACCGGGTGCGCCGGATAGACATAGACGGGAGCAGGCGCCACGACCACTGGCGGCGCATAGACGACCGGCCTCGGGGCGACATAGACCGGGTATGGATAAGAGTAAGGATAGGGGGAAGGATAAGGATGCACTGCCGCACCGATTGCAGTGCCCACCGCAACGCCGGCCGCAACTGCCCCCGCCGCACGCCATGGCGCACCGTAGCAACATGGACCGACTACCGGGCGATATGGACCGGGTGTATGCACCACAGCGGCACCGCCATGTGGCCCCCAGTAAGTCACTGTTCTGGCGCTCGCCGGGACGATACAAGCGATACAGGTCGCGATGCTGATTACGCCACCGAGCATATGAGGAATTTTTGACATGCCTCACCTCCATCCTTCAAGATGTTATAGTTGTTTTTTAGGATTGGGGATTCCAGTCATCAGGTGTCAGATAACCTTTGCTTTTCGTATCCATCTGGGCGAGTTTTCCGTCGAGCCGCGCCTTCTGGTCCTCGGGTGAAAGTCGTTTGAACATGGCGGCGCGCATGCCGCCTGCCGTCGCCATCCGGGATTTGGCAAATATTTCGAATTCATCATACGAAATGCGTCCGTCATGGTTCGTATCAGCCGCTTGAAAACTCGCCATGCGTCGGTCATCAGAAGCATTCTGCGCGAACACCCTGTCACTCAGGACTGGTCCTGCTAGACCCAGAAAGAAAGGGGTCAGAAGAGAAAAAGCGCCAATTTTTATCATGAACTCTTTAGAAGAACCGGACATGCTGACCTCCGTTTGATTATCCAATGCTGTTACGGGTAGAAGTAGAAAATACGACGCTACAAACATGATTTTTTGTGAAAGGTTAGAAGAAGGATAAATTACGGCCAACGGCAGGCACATGACAGCGCCAGTGTTCCATAGATCCTTGATGGTGTGTCATGCTCAACCATGCGTCTTAAGCAGACGTCGCAACATAACAATATTGGCCGTGTCAGGTCGGTCTGGCGCACACGACCAGACGGTAAAATTAGATTAGACGGCATTGTCCGAACCTATTCTTACGCTGCTCAGAACATGATCTGTCATGTTCTGAGCAAAGCATCCGAAGGTAAAGCGCGGTGCGTAAGTCGACCTCGCCAATAATCAGACGTTTTCCGTAATTTTCTGCCGTATTAAAAAGGAATCAGTAGCCAGATTTCTGGCGCGGTGTCGAGTTGACCAATGCACGACGTCCCGCTGGAGATAGCCGCCCCATGGCCTCGACCAGCGCATCGCTGAATGTGCCGACAAAGACGTTCCACGCATCCTGCCATTGCTGCATGGCAGCGCGGGTCGCTACCGGATCAAAATGCGGTGCTAGTAATTGACGGTCAATTTCCGCACGGGCTCGCACGAGGTCTTCCTGTGCCTGCGCATAGTGCGGCGCTTCCTGATGCAGTGCGGCACGGAAAGCTGCTGCGTCCTGCGCATCAAGCCGGGACGTCACATGCCGTAGAATACGTGTGAGAACTGGTACATGACCTTCACGATGGTGCAGATACTGGCCACTGACGACTGCAACCAGAAAGAGATTCAGCACAAGAGAGCCGACCAGAAACCATCGGCGAACCCTGCCGTTTGCGTTGTAAAACATCATGATCCGCCACCACTGACTGGAAACACAAGAAGCGTATTGAATAGGTCGCTAGCCGTGCTGGCCGACTGCACCCATCCCAACCACAGCCCCCCTGTCACGACAAAGGCGCAGCCGAGCGCCAACCCCGCAAAGCGGAAAAGAACAAGACCATCCGCAGTCATCACCCCGGATGGCTGCATGCCTGAGGGACGCGGTATGAAACGCCACCCTCCACGCAAGGACCTCCTGATCGCGTTGCGTCCGGTTAGCCGTCCTGCCACACCTGCGCGCAGACGCGTCAAGGCAGCATGTGGGTCTTCATACGCGCTCTGGGCATGCAGTTCCGCATCCTGAGCGTCAAACGCCCGCATGATGACAGTATCCACATCCTGCTGTGCACGCTGAATAATACGTGCTTCCGGGGACTGTACGAGCAGTGTTTCCGCCCGTTCACGATCGACCTCGGGCCAGCGTGAAAGCTCCGCGCCGTAGCACTCCGCCAGATAGCGAAATTTTTTCTGCGTCATCATGAGCGTTGTCTCCCTGCTGTGCGCCCATCCTGCCTCAGCGTCTCCCGCAAGAGTGCTCGTCCCCGCGCAAGCAGCCTTTCCACTGCCTTGGCCGAAAGCCCCATGCGACGGGCTGCTTCCGCCCCGGACAGACCCTCATCATACACCAGCGCCATCGCCGCCCGTTGCCGCGGCGGTACGGCCTGAAGTGCGGCAGCAAGCGCCTGACGCTCCTGCATCGTTTCCAGCCGGTTTTCCACGGACGGGCTCTCATCAACCTGATCAAAGCCTTCCGGCAGTGGCTCCATCTGCTTCTTGCGCGCAAGATCAATGCTGAGATTGACGATGACCCGATAAAGCCACGTAGTAAACCGCGCGCGTGACCCGTCAAAATCTCCCGCATGTCTCCATGCCCGCACGAAGGCATCCTGCACCAGATCCTCCGCCGTTTCAGCATCACGAGTCAGACGTCTGGCTGTTCGCAGGGCATAGGGGCCATGCCTGAGCATGATCTGGTCAAACGCGTCCCGATCGCCCGTTCCCGACCAGCGCAAAAGGTCTTCATCAGACGCCTCGCCATAGCGCCGACGCTCATCCGCCATTGACTGGGCTCCCGCTCCCGTGTGGCCTGAAGCCACACATTCGGCAAGCTGCATGCCGATCACCCTGCTGAAGCGCCATCCTGTCATGCCATTCCGCCATGTATGCTGTTGGCGATAATACGGCGGGCAAAGAGACCTTCCCCCGCCAGCAACGCAAAATTCTTCAAGACGGTCATTCGGACCACTCCGCACAAAAGAGTTGGCCTAACGGAGCGTAACCCATACCCCCTGTTCAGTGAAAATGGGTTTCCAAGTAAACGTTGCCGCATCACCCATGTAGAGCCATGATTGGCTCTTGTGCTGATCTACTTGGATCAGGGCTGCCAGTTTACCAGCATGGGCTGGACTGCCTTCATACGCCCATAATCTGGAATACGTGCTGAGTCGACGCGGAAAATACCACGAAAATGCTGTGGCGAAGAATTTTTCTCATTGCTCAAGTGTAAGCGCATCCTGCTCCGAACCTACAAAACGCGCAAGGACGCCCTGCAAGACGTGTTTGATGACATCGAAATGTTCTATAATCCGGTGCGTAAGCTGTAAGGAATGGGATGCTGTCATCTGTGCAATTCAAGCAACAGCAGATTTTGGATGCTCAAGGTGTTCAGAAAACTTGAAATTATGCATTATGATCAACAGACTCACATGCATTTTTTCTTAAATCAGATAAAAACGTCCCTACAAAATCCGAGGTAATTCAACCTGAAGTATCATTCGGTCTCTCTGCAAACGGAAGAAAACCATGTCGCGTAACGCGGTATTGCCCACGCGACTTTATCCTAATGATGCCTCATATCTTCATAGTAGTCAGATTAGGGCCCGTTATGGCTTGATCCAGTCTGCTGCGGCAGCTTTCAGGGCCTGCACTTGGGCATCCGTGTTCTGGTCTATCGTTGA
>NZ_LHZV01000038.1 GCF_001581005.1 Acetobacter orleanensis | reverse complement strand
TTTTCTGCACTCACCACAAACTCGGAGGAGTCAGGGCAACTCTTAGACAGCGCGGCTACGGCCGGACGATGCGCCGCCACCGGAGCGACCACCGCCACCCGGACGGCCACCGCCTCCATTGCCACCACGCGGCGGGCCACCACGGCCACGGCCACCAGCACCCCCATTTCCGCCACGCGGCGGGCCACCGCGCCCACGACCACCGCCGCCACCCAGCACAGGCGGACGCATGGTAGAGGCTTCGGCACTTTCAGAATGCCACGGATGGTCCCGCACAACCGGAATGGGCTTGCCAATGGTCTTTTCAATATCCCGCAACCAAGCGCGCTGTTCCGGGTCACAGAAGGACACGGCCCAACCGTCTCGCCCGGCACGCGCCGTACGGCCAATACGGTGGACGTAGCTTTCCGGCACGTTCGGCAGGTCATAGTTAAAGACGTGGCTGACATCATCCACATCAATCCCGCGCGCGGCGATATCCGTCGCCACCAGAACTTTGACGCTGCCAGTGCGGAAGCCGTTCATCGCGCGCTCACGCGCACCCTGAGACTTGTTGCCGTGAATGGCTTCCGCCACCACACTGTTCTTGTTCAGGAATTCCGCAACCTTGTTGGCCTCATGCTTCATGAGGGTGAACACCACAGCACGGGCAACCTTGGGAGATTCCACCAGTGTCAGCAGCGCATCGCGCTTGTCCGTGCCGTCCACAAACATCACGGCCTGCTGGATACGGTCCACCGTGCTGGACGGCGGGGTGACTTCCACCTTAGCCGGGTCATGCAGCAGGGAATTGGCCAGTTCCGCAATGCTGCGCGGCATGGTAGCGGAGAACAGCAGGGTCTGCCGTTTTTCCGGCAGATAGGTCATAATGCGGCGGATATCGCGCACAAACCCCATGTCCAGCATGCGATCAGCTTCATCCAGCACCAGCACTTCCAACCCGGACAGATCAATATAACCCTGACCAATCAGATCCAGCAGGCGGCCCGGTGCGGCCACCAGCACGTCCACGCCACGGCGCATGGCTTCAACCTGACGGCCCTGCCCCACGCCACCGAACACAACGGCCTGCGTGAATTTCATATGGCGGGCATAGGCTTTGAAGCTGTCACTGATCTGGGAGACCAGTTCACGCGTCGGCGCCAGAACCAGAACACGCGGCTTTTTGGGGCCAGCGACTTTCGGATGGGCATGCAGATGGTTGAGGATAGGCAGCGCGAACGCTGCGGTTTTCCCGGTCCCTGTCTGGGCAAGACCGAGCAGGTCCCGCCCTTGCAGCAGATGCGGGATGGACTGAGCCTGAATGGGCGTCGGGGTTTCATACCCCTGCTCAGCCAGAGCCTTTAAAAGAGGGGGGGCAAGATTCAGATCAGAGAACGTAGTCATCAGGGCAAACCTTTTCGTGCAGCCTGAAAAACGAGACGAGAACACCCTTTTTCAGTTACGCACCATATCGTGTCAGGATGGAGTTCAAGCGGCACGATCCGTGCGCGATCCTAAACTCATATCCATGAACTTTTTTTAACAATACTGGCAGCGTCACGTCTTTTCAGAAAAATCAGTCTGAAAACCCTGCCTTGCAACGCTATATAGGAGCAGTTTTCACACCCCGCAAGCCTTCCGTACCATATTAGTCCGAAAAGAAAGCTCCATGTTATTGCTATAACATCGTCCGCTCTCATTTTTGAGAAGGTTCGCCACCGTTACGCAAAAGAGACGGACACTCAATTTTAAAGGAAGTTTCAAAAAACAGGAAAGGCACCCCATTCCAGAAACAGGGTGCCTTTTCTACTGGCGATCTAACAAAACTTTTAGAAGAAATATTCAGCTAGCAAAGCAATTAGTGAAAACAACCTCATCCTTCGGCAGGCTGCCCGCACGCGGTTTGGGCGGAACACTGCCTTTGCCGATGGCGACAAACAGGCCAATCGCATGATCTTCCGGCAGGTTGATCAGCTTGCCCACGGCATCAAAGTCAAATCCATCCATCGGGCATGTCTCATACCCCAGAGAAACTGCCGTCAGCATCAACGTCTGCGCAGCCAGCCCACAGGACCGCATGGCTTCATCCCGCTGCACCTGTTCCCGCCCGCGATAATACTGGTCGATCATTCCGGCCATGAGGTCCTGCACCTCCTTGGGTGCGTCCTGCCAATAGCGCGCCGGATTTTTTGTCCATGCGGCAAGATCCGCGCAGACAACAATCAGGGCAGACGCATCCGTCACCTGAGCCTGATCCCACGCCACAGCCCGAATCTGCTTGCGCAGCGCGGGGTCTGTCACCACCACAAAGCGCCAGTTCTGCAAATTAAAGGCTGTCGGACCCATCCGGGCGGCATCCAGAATTTTCGCCAGATCCGCCTCTGGAATCTGAAAATCCGGGTCATACTGTTTCACAGCGCGCCGCTTGGCGACAGCGTCCAGAACATCCATTGTGCTACCCTTTCTTTTCGGTTCGTCCTGTCAGGACGCAGGTGAACAACTCTCCACCCGCTGGCCCCCTTCACGTCGGAGCAGGAACAAAGCTTGCTCACCAAACAGATTGGCCAGCCGGATGGAACGCCGCCAAGGAGCACGCTCCCCATCTTCATCCACGGCCATCCATTGCTGCACACAATATCCCTCTTCCTCACACAGGGCTATAAAGTCCCGGATGGTGCAAGGGTGGATATTGGGTGTCTCATACCACTGGGTATGCCAGACGGCTGTCATCGGCATCCGCCCGCTCAGCAGCAGTTTCAACCGGAGCTGCCAGTGTCCGAAATTGGGAAAGGACACAATGGCATGCCGCCCGATGCGCAGCATCTGCCGCAGCACTTCGCGCGGCCGTTCCACAGCCTGCAATGTGCGCTGCAACACCACGTAATCAAAGGCATCATCCGGGTAATGGGCCAGATCGTGGTCGGCATCCCCATGTACCACCGGCAGGCCATGCGCGACGGAGCGGGTTACTTCCCGCATGTCGATTTCAATGCCACGGGCATCACATCCGCGCAGGCGGAACAGATGGTCAATCAGCGCGCCATCCCCGCTGCCCACATCCAGAACCCGTGTACCGGGTTCAATCATCTCGGCTATCAGCCGTTGATCAAGACGCATCAGGCCAGCCCCGCATGGTCTGCCACACCGCCGAGAAAGCCGCGCACCGTTCTATCCAGATCCGGTTCCTCCAGCAGAAAGGAATCATGCCCCTTATCCGTTTCAATCTCCACAAAGGAGACGTTGGCTGCCGCCTGATTCAGTGCGCGCACAAGATAGCGGGACGTTGAGGTGGGAAACAGCCAGTCGGACGAGAAAGACACTACGCAGAACCGCACCGGCGTGCCAGCAAAGGCCGCAGGCAGTTCCCCGTCATGTTCGGCGGCAAGGTCAAACCAGTCCATGGCGCGGGTAATGGTCAGGTAGGAATTGGCATCAAACCGCCGTACAAAGGCAGACCCCTGATAGCGCAGGTAGGATTCCACCTCGAACACATCCCCAAACATCGCCAAGGAGGCTTCCGGTGCCTGCGCGTCTTTCGGGTCACGCCGGACACGGCGACCGAATTTGCGGGTTAAGGCCTCTTCAGACAGATAGGTAATGTGCGCCATCATCCGCGCCACGGCCAGTCCACGGGCTGGAACAATATTCTGCTCCCAGTACCGCCCACCATGCCAGTCCGGGTCCGCGAAAATGGCCTGACGCCCGACTTCGTTAAACGCAATATTCTGGGCGGAATGGTAAGGGGCCGTGGCAATCGGCATGACCGCCAGCATCATGCGGGGGTACGTCACCGCCCATTCCAGCGCCTGCATACCGCCCATTGAGCCACCGACAACTGCAAACAGCCGCTCGACCCCCAAAGAGCAAACCAGCTTATACTGCGCCCGCACCATATCGCGGACAGTAATGGGCGGAAAATCCGTGCCCCAGCGTTCCGTGCTGCCGGGTTTGAGCGAGCGCGGCCCAGTGCTGCCCATACAGCCGCCCAGCACATTTGTGCAGATGACAAAAAAACGGTTGGTATCAATAGGCCGCCCCGGCCCGACCATGCGACCCCACCAGCCCGGCTTACCGGTCAGGGGATGCGTATCCGCCACATACTGGTCTCCCGTAAAGGCATGGCAGACTACAATGGCGTTGTCCCGCCGAGGAGAAAGCTGGCCATAGGTCCGATAGGCCACATCCAGTGACGGCAGATGCACCCCGCATTCCAGATCCAGCCCTTCGGCGAACGTGGCGTGCTGGTGGTCTCCAACATCAAGGGGCGCTGTGCTGTTCATGACGGTGATCCCCACTCCGGCTGGAAGACCTCCGACATAGGAGCGAAAACAGGACGAATCAAGTCCTCTTAATGCTGCCGGAGGCCCGCCCGCCGCGTGTTAGCTATCCATTTTCAGAGCGGCGAGGAACGCGCTCTGCGGAATTTCCACTTTCCCGAACTGCCGCATGCGCTTTTTGCCTTCTTTCTGCTTTTCCAGCAGTTTGCGCTTACGGGAGATGTCACCGCCATAACATTTGGCCGTCACATCCTTGGACAGCGCGCCGATCGTCTCACGCGCGATCACCTTGCTGCCAATGGCCGCCTGAATGGCGATCTTGAAGAGCTGGCGCGGGATGAGGTCTTTCAGGCGGGCGCAGATGGCGCGACCACGGGTTTCAGCTGCGGACCGATGCGCAATAAAGGACAGCGCATCTACCGGCTCCTGATTGACCAGAATGGAAATCCGCACGAGGTCGCTCTCCTCATACCCGTCCATCTGATAATCAAAGCTGGCATAGCCGCGCGTGAGGGACTTCAGGCGGTCATAGAAGTCAAACACCACCTCGTTCAGCGGCAGACGATAGACAGCCATAGCGCGGTTGCCCACGTAAGTCAGGTCCACCTGCACGCCACGGCGCTCCGTGCACAGCGTCAGCACAGCGCCCAGATACTCATCCGGCACCATGATAGTCGCCTTGATCCACGGCTCATCAATCCGCTCGATCTGGGAGAGGTCCGGCATATCCGCCGGGTTATGCAGTTCTTCGTCTTTCCCGTTCGTCAGGGTGATGTGGTACACCACGGACGGCGCGGTGGCGATCAGATCAAGATCGAACTCGCGGGACAGACGTTCCTGAATGATTTCCAGATGCAGCAGGCCAAGGAAGCCGCAGCGGAAACCAAAGCCAAGGGCGGCGGAGGTCTCGGCCTCATAATGGAAGGAGGCATCGTTCAGGCGCAGTTTGGACAGACTGTCCCGCAGCTTTTCAAAATCATCCGCCACAATGGGGAACAGACCACACCAGACCACCGGGATGGAGGGTTTGAAGCCAGCCAGAGCCTTGTCCGCCGGACGACGGTCATCCGTAATGGTGTCACCCACGTTACAGTCGGCCACGGTCTTGATAGCGGCGTTGATATAGCCCATCTCGCCCGGCCCGAGGCTGTCCACCGGCGTCATGCGCGGCGAGAACACACCTACCTGATCAATCTGATGCACAGCCCCGGAAGACATCATGCGCATTTTCATGCCGCGCTGGAGACGGCCTTCCTTGACGCGCACCAGCACGATAACGCCCAGATACGAGTCATACCAGCTATCCACCAGCATGGCCTGCAAGGGTTTGTCCGCATCCCCCGTCGGCGGCGGCAGACGGGTGACAACGGCTTCCAGAACGCCTTCGATATTCAGTCCGGTCTTGGCGGAAATTTCCACGGCATCATCCGCGGGAATGCCAATGACTTCCTCAATCTGCGCCTTGACGCGCTCCACATCCGCCGCAGGCAGATCGACCTTGTTCAGCACCGGCACAATTTCATGGTTGGCATCAATGGCCTGATACACGTTGGCCAGTGTCTGTGCTTCCACCCCTTGCGAGGCATCCACAACAAGCAGAGACCCTTCACACGCGGCCAGAGACCGGCTGACTTCATAGGCAAAGTCAACATGTCCGGGCGTGTCCATCAGGTTCAGGACATAGGTCTTGCCGTCCTTGGCCGGATAGGTCAGCCGAACGGTCTGGGCCTTGATGGTGATGCCACGCTCACGCTCAAGCTCCATATTATCGAGCACCTGATTCGTCATCTCGCGGGCGGTCAACGCGCCGCAAGCCTGAATCATGCGATCGGCCAGTGTCGATTTCCCATGGTCAATATGGGCAATAATCGAGAAATTACGGATGAGCGAAAGGGGTGTGTCGGTCATGCTGCTCCCTTTAAGCGATACTGAGGGACTTGTCAGCCAGTACTGCATCACCGTGCGTTGTTTCTCTAAAAAATTTTATCCACCCCTGACCGCCTCTGCTCAACCGCAGTCAGGTTCAACCGATATCAAGCGGGTCGAATTGCGTTCCACGCCCATACCGGGCTTTCCGTGCGTCACGGCATGACCTGCATAGTCCTGCACAGGAGCCAGACCGGGAGGAAATGAGAGAGAGAGCACCAAGAGCGCCCCCCCCCTCGCCAATCAGCCTACTTTGGGCTTAGGTAGTCAGACGCAGGCTTGTGCCAACCCGCGCCTGAGCGGATCAAAACTCGGCGGAGAGTGTGCCGAAATACTCGCGAGGTGCTGCCTGATAAAGAATGGCGTTGTTATCCCCCGACATCGCCGGAGCGCCATAATACCCGCCAAAATAATTCTGGTTAAAGAGGTTGTTCACCGAGAAGCTGACTTTCAGGTCCTGCACCGCATGCCCAATTTTCCCGAAATTATAAGACGCCATCAGTGAAGACGTCCAGTAAGACGGCACCTTCACGTCATTTGTGTAGGTCATGGACTGCGCACTACTGTAGGTCGTATTAAAGTTAAAAGAAGCTCGGCGATATGTATAGTTGACGTTAGCTTTATACATAAACTTCGGATAGAAAACCTGATGCTTACCTTTCAGACTGATCGTGCTCCCGCCATATGGCACGGCGTTTGATTTATACTCAGCATCATTCCAGCTAAAGCTGTTGGTAATTTCCAGCCCGTGGAAAGGCCGGATTGTGCCGAGCACGTCGGCCCCGTTCATCGTCTCACGCCCGACATTCAGGTAAGCACTGTAGGTGTTATTAACCGGACCAGAGGTAATCCCTGCCAGACGGTTGTAGTAATCCGTGTGATAGAAATCGACCGCGCCCGTAAAGAAGGCTGAGTTGTAACGATACCCGACCACGTAATTCCATGTGCGCTCAGGCTTCAGCTTACTTTTATTCTCATCAAAAACACTCTGGGCCGAATTATGCGCATTTCCCAGACCGCCCCATGGCGTACCACCATTGGTCTGGGTTGCGTAATCATACGTGCGCATGTTTTCCGCAATATCCCAGTAAAATTCATGCTTATCCAGAAAATGGTAATCAAACGCAAAGTGGGGCAGAAATGCATTGGAAGACGTCATGGTGCCAGACACGGGGTGCGAGTAGTAGGTGCCCCATGTGGACGCCAGCGCGTCTGTATTGTCCGATTTGGTGCCGCCATGCGTTGTCTGCGTCAGAGACCGGAATCCCCCTTCCAACGTCATGCCCGGAATAATATGCCACACATCTTTCAGGTAAAACTGAAAGGTATTACTGTTAAAAGAGTCCGCCCACCACGTAGCGCCCGTACCTTTTTTAAAACCACTCAGCGTTGCATGCGCGCCGTCCACCCCATCTTCATACAGCCGCATGGGATAATTGAAGCTGTTATTCTGATACCAAAATCCGGTCTGAATATCGTTATTATGCAGCTTCAGCGTAAAGTTTTGTGTAAAACCGATACGCCGCACGTCGGGGTGCCCTAGTTCCTGCACCATAGGAATACCGGATGTTGGAGAGGTGAGGAAGTTGTTTGTCCCGCCATAATCGCCGTTGGACACATGCCCGTACAGAACAGTGTCTGATTTAAAATAGCTTAAAATATCATAATGATTTACCAGTGCGCCAAGATAGTTGCGCTGCACCTGTGAGCCATCCCAGAAAATATTGGAGGCTTCATCCGCTGACAGCACACCCTGCACTTCGGTCGGCACGGTTCCGGCATGGGCATTTTGCGCCCAGCGGATAGCCTTTGCATAATCCGGCTTCAACATGACGACCTGGCCGTAGTTCTGCCACATGTTTTTCGTCATGTTCATGAAATTATATTGTGTAAAACCGGAGTAATCAAAAATTGCCGTCAGCTTTCCACGCCCATTCTGATACGGCTGAACAAGTTTGACGTTGGCCTGATTTTCCCGCTGATCCCCATACCCCTTCCACAAATTCTGGGCTGTGCGGGCGTAAGATGCGTAAAATTTTGTCCCGCTTTCATTCAGAATCCCGCTATCCACACGGGCAAATGTGCGAAACCCGTTATAGCTACCAAAGCTCTGGCTGATTTTGCCGCCAGCCTTGTCTTTGGGGTCTGACGAATGAAATGTCAGCGCCCCACCCAAGGTCTGTCCAGACGGCATGTCCACAGCTCCAGCTCCCTGAGAGACAGACATGGACTGAATGTTTTCCTGAATTTCGATCTGGTCAATATTCAGACCATACCAGTTATGAAACCCAAAACCGCCCATTGGAATACCGTCAATCGTGCCGCCAAGCTGGGACTGATTGAACCCACGCACATAAAAAGTACTGGCCGCTGTATCCATCCCCAAGGCATCGGACGACCCAAAGCTGACCCCCGGCGTCGTTGCGGCCAGAACCTGTAACGGGCTTGAACCGGCGGTAAAATGGTCAATAGCCGCGCGGGTCACCACCACATTGGCACCGCTGGAATGGGCGTGGCTGGACCGGACCTGCACTTCCTCCCCTGCGGATGAGCGAATAGAACGCGGGCCGCGTGGCGCGGGTGCCGTCCGGTGCGTTGCTGGCACAGTCTTTTTGGCAACGGGCACAATATGAGAATGCGCTTTTGTAACCGCCCGACCCGTCCGGTGGGCCGTCCCAGCGGCCCTCGCCTGCTCTGCCACCCCGACTGAACAAAATACCAGAGCCGTGCAGGTTAAAAGATAAGACCGTTCCTGCCTGCCGTAACGCGCCGTCTTCATTATAATCACCCGTGCCGCATATATTATATGATCTGACGGTAGGGGAGTCTGATGCAAAATCGAAATAGTTTTTCTGCTTAGGTTGTTCACGTTTTCGTGTGTTTTTTGAAATAAATTTACTTTTTAAATAGATTATGACGCAATAAAATTAGTTTATGCGTAAAATTATACAAATATCCGCAAAAAAAGATCTGACTTCAAAATGTTGCCATTCCGATCCTATGTAATAACATTCCGACTTTCCCCCCTTCTACAACCACCGCACCTGTACCGGCATCAACCCGCACATCTGCGCTACCCTTTCCGGCGGCTGTGTAAGGCAAAACCGCCCATCGGAGAGCGCCTGCTGCACTCAGCGGGCGTCCACCGTCGTCAGATTGAGACGCCCGAGAGGTATCAACCTCCAGTGACAAATCTTCTTCTTGTAAGGATGTTTCAACAAGAATGCCGATAACCGGTTCTTTGTCGCGCCGTATAAGCACCACACGATCTGACCGCCGGGGCGGAATGTCCGGCATCATCACCAGAGAACTGCCTAAGCGCAGAAACGGCTCCATTGCATCCGTATCCACACGGACGGCATAAGCGTCTCCCGTTATGGCGCAGGGAAGCGTTACATCCTCCCACATTACGCCAGTGGGATGGCCCGCACTATCAAACAAACCAGAAATCTGAAGGCGGGAAAGCGGCACCCCCCGCACACGCCCCCCAACGGGCCGCCCTAAGCCGCGCCCCTGCCCTTCCAGCCCCGAGATGAACTGGGCGGGGGGTATTTTCAGAACATCCAGCACCCGCAACAGAGTGGGCAGCGCCATCCAACGCATGTCACCCTGCGGGCTGAACCGGCGAGACGGATTAAAGGTTGTCGGGTCCAGTCCGGCAGCACGGGCAAGACCGGAGGGGGTCAGCCCCCGTTCCAGCGCCAGCGTATCCAGCGCCTCCCACAGATCAGCCGGACGAATCATCCATGCCGGGCAGACGCGGGCTTCAGCCCATCTGCCACTTTTAACACTTCCCGGGCGTGGCGGGCCTTGCCCTCGTCGGTCACAAAAAACCGGCCCTGCCCGTTATCCCGCACAAACCCCATACCTTCCATCCGCAGCAGACACGGATCATCCCGCTGCCCGGCAGGACGGCCCACCGCCCCCGCCAGACACAGACGGTGCAAAGCGGAGCGACAACAGGTTTCAAGATACGGTTCATTCCACATGGAACGCAGGATCATCAATCACCAGAGGGAATGCAAGTGACTTCTCTGCTTACGCCATATTCCGCCACACGACTGCTGGAAGCACGTATCTTGGCGGCACCATAAAAAAGGGGCGAGCCAGTGTCCCGGCTCGCCGCTATCTCTATCATACCGAAAAATACCCCCGGCACAGACCTATTGGCTCAGTGCTTTTCCGCACTCTCCGGCAGGGCATAGGCGACAATATAGTCACCCAGTTTTGTCCCAAAGGAGCCGTGGCCGCCATCGGCTGTCACCACAAACTGGCGGCCGTTGACTTCATACGACATAGGCGTGGACTGGCCGCCTGCGGGCAGACGGTCCTGCCAGAGTTGGCGGCCGGTCGTGACATCATAAGCACGGATGTAATAATCCGCCGTGGAGGTCAGAAACGCCACGCCACCCGCCGTGGTCAGCGGACCACCCAGAGAGGGGATACCCACCTTGAATGGCAGCGGCAGCGGAGAACTGTCCCGAACGGTGCCGTTGCGATGCATCCACATGATCTTGTTGGTCTTCAAGTCGATACCTGCCACATAGCCCCAACCCGGCTGTTTGCACGGAATACCCAGTGGGGAGAGGAACGCATGCAGATCCACCCCATACGGCGTGCCATATTGCGGCTGCACACCGCTTTCCGAACCGGACGGTCCGGCGCTGGTATCAGGCTGCGCCGGATTTTTCGGCCCGCGCGGAACCAGAGTGGACACAAACGGAATGGCAATCGGGTTAGCAAACGCCACCTGACGCACTGGGTCAACCGCCAGACCACCCCATTCAAACATGCCCAGATTGCCGGGGAACACCAGCGTGCCCTGCAGGGACGGCGGCGTGAACGGCCCATCATACCGCAGCTTCTTGAACATGATGCGGCACACCATCTGGTCCAGCATGGTGCCGCCCCACATATCCGCATCCGTTAGTTTGTTTTTCGGACGAAACGTGAGTTCGGAGTAGGGCTGGGTTGGTTCCACATGGTCACCGGGTGCAGCACCCTGCGGCACTGGCGTTTCCGGAGCCGGGACAATCAGATGCCCGTTACGACGGTCCAGCACAAAGATATTGCCGGTCTTGGCTGGCGCATAAAGTGCAGGAATAACCGTGCCGTCCTTCTGGTGGATATCCACAAGGCTCGGCTGGGACGGAATATCCATGTCCCACAAATCATGATGCACGGTCTGATAGAACCAGACCTTCTCTCCCGTATCCGCATTCAGAGCCAGAATCCCGGACGCATAGCGTTCCTGATCCGGCGTGCGGTTACCGCCCCAGATATCCGGCGTGGCAACGCCTGTGGGGATGTAAATCAGATTCAGGCGCGGATCATAAGACGAGGTGATCCATGAATTAGGAGAATTCGCCACATAATGATGCGTCGCAGACGGTAGTTCATTGGGGTTGGGGTTGCCGGGGTCAAACGCCCAAACCAGACGCCCCGTGTACAGGTCATACCCGCGCGTCACACCAGACGGCTCATGCGTGGAGTAATTGTCCGTCACCGCGCCGGAAACAATCACAATCTTCTGCGTCACCACTGGCGGAGAGGTCGGCTCATAGAACCCGGCCTTCTGCATCGGCATGCCGTTTTTCAGGTCCAGTTCCCCATCATTGCCAAAACCATGGCAACGCTCTCCGGTTTCCGCATCCAGCGCAAACAGCCGACCATCATTGGTCGGCAGGAACACGCGGCGGCTGCACTCTGTCGGCACCGGAGTGCCATCAATCGTCAGGTCACCCGGATGCGCTTCAGCATAGGATACGCCACGGCATGTCATATGCTGGAATGTCGGGTTGTACTGAAGCTTCGGGTCAAACTTCCACCGCTCCTTCCCCGTTGCCGCATCGAGCGCGAACAGGATCTGATGCGGAGAACAGAGATACAGCGTGTCCCGCACCTTGATGGGCGTGACCTCATCCGTGATTTCACCGGGGTCATTCGGGGTCTTGAGGTCATGCGTGCGGAACACCCATGCCACTTTCAGCCCTGTCACGTTGGCAGGTGTAATCTGTTTGAGCGGAGAATAACGATCCCCGAACTGGGTCCGGCCATAAGCGGGCCAGTCCGCATCCACCGCATCCTGCGCATCACCCGGCACAACGCCCTGCTGCGCGACCGAGGGTAACACACCTGCAATATCCTGAGGGTCCTGCGTCAGCGCAAACCCGAAAACGGCAACGCCAGCCGCTACACCAGCCGCCAGCGGTACACGCGCCCAGCGGGAGGCAGGCCCGAGCTTCCGCACCACAACCGGCAGAAGCAACCAGATGCCCAGCGGGAGGATGATGTCGCCACGCGGCGCCAACGTCCAGAAATCAAACCCGGCCTCGGCAACAGCCCAGAGCAGTGTTGCGAAAACGATACCTGCGTAAAGCCACAGAGCCTCAACCCGCTGCTTCCATAGAAGAACAGAGGTTGCCAGCAACGCAAGACCACACACGACATAAAAAACAGAGCCGCCAAGCACGGCAAGCCATGCCCCTCCTCCTGCCAAAGTCAGTCCGAGAAGACCCGTCACAATCGCAGTTATGGCCAGAACAATCCCTGGCCTGTCGGCTCGTGTGCTCATGAAATGAATTTCCTGTTCAGGATAAATGCAGGTGATTACATTTGTGGAAAAAGAAGAGCCACACAGATTTTGTCAATAAAAAAATTCCGCAGGAAATGTCTTTCCGCAGGAAGTGTGTATTCATACAATACAAGAATGCTCTGATTTTTTCATGACATAATTATAATATCTTCGTGATAAATGCCTGAAAAAGGAATTTTCTTTTGTATATCAATAGAAAAATTGTTTTGACAAAACAGTACCATTGCTGTACTGAATGAAAAACTCCCACTCTTAAAACAGCCTTATCTTTCTCTCCTATTTTTTGTATTTTGCGGAGTGCTTATTTTGTTGAAAAAGACAGTTCAGATCATGGTTGGTTCTCTCTCCATGATCCTGCTTCAGAATTCTTTTTCAAAAGCAGACTCCGTTGCGTCTCAGAAATTCACAAAACGCCTACCCCAGATTGGTGGTTACGCCTCCCGCGTTCCCGCACGCACGCTGCCTTTGGCACAGCCAACACCGGCTGCCGTGCCCGATATGGCACACCCCCCATCAGCTTCCGTTCCGCAGACATTCCAAGGCATCTTTCCGCAAAGCTACGACGAATGGATTCACGGTAGCACCATGACGGGCGACTGGGGCGGCAGGCGCCAGTGGCTTGAAAGCCGGGGTATTTCCATTCAGGGACATTATCTGGAAGATACGTCAGGAAACCCCATCGGCGGTAAGGCGCAGGCCGTACGTTACGCGCATGAATTCGGCTTGGGGACAGATATCGATTTCAAGAAACTGACCGGGCATGACATCGGCACCATGCATCTGCTGATAACCGAGCGCGCGGGCCTTGGGTTGGGCACGTCCATCCTGCCAGCGCTGGACTCCGTGCAGCAGATCTTTGGGTCCGGTGAAACTGTTCGCCTGACACGTTGGTCCCTTGAGCACCATTTTGGCAAGTATGTTGATATGGAAGCAGGCTGGATCAATACGGAAAATGACTTTGCGGAATCCACAAAACACTGGGGTATGTCTATCTATTGCCAGTTTCAGACAAATGCTGTCTGCGGGATGCCGCAATCTCTGGCCATGAACTCGGGCTATGGCTGGTACCCCACGGCTCATCCGGGCGCATATCTCAAGCTCTACCCGCTTGGCACAGACCGCCTGCTTGTGTCTGCCGGGATTTATAACGTGGATAATACCATCTCCAACACCCATAATGGCTGGAAACTGGGGCTGGGAGACTCCACCGGCACCTACCTGCCCTTTCAGCTTGGCTGGAAAACCGGGGATACAGATGAACATGGTGGCCTGCCCGGTAACATCAAGATTGGCGGATACTGGGATACATCAGAGGTCAAGATTGTGACCACAAAAATTGCCTCGTTCGAGCCTGCGAATGTCGCCCTCATCAACCTGCCCCAGCAATCTGTCAGAGGGCGTTATGGTGGCTGGGTGGAAGCAGACCAGATGATCCAGCGTGACCGAGAAGGCCATTCACAAGGCACTGTCATTTTCGGCAGCTTCATCTGGGGAGACCCGCGTACTGCCCTTGCCCCTTACTTCGCCACATGGGGTATTATCCGCAAAGGGACATTTCCCTCGCGGCCTGATGATACCGTCAGCTTTGGCGGGAAATTTCTTGTCGTAAACCCCAAAATTACGGATTACGCCCGCTATCTTCAATCCATGGGAGAACCAGCGTTCAAACCCACGCAGGAAAACTCTCTTGAGTTGAACTATGGCTGGCGGCCAACCCCTTGGGCCACCATCCGCCCCGGCATGCAGTATCTCTGGCATCCGGGTGGCACAAACCGTTATCCCAACGCCTATATTCTGGATTTTGAAACGGGTCTGACTTTCTGAAGCCTGAGCGTCTGAAAACACACATAGGGCCGGGGAACTCCCCCGGCCTCAGATCAGGCAACCCTGTTTCTGTCTCTATTAAGGAGTGCATTCCATGCCCCGCTTCCTCTCTTTCCGCACACTTCAGGCTCTGGCCGCCACCCTGCTGGCATCGTCCACATTGGTCAGCAGTGCGCATGCAGCCCCGGCTTTTGAAAAGACAGTTTTTGGAAAACTACCAGACGGACAAAAAGCCTATCTTTTTACGTTGCGCAATAAACAGGGCACCACGGTAAAATTCACCTCGTATGGCGGCATCATCACCTCCATTACAACCCCGGATAAAAATGGAAAAACTGATGATATTGTTCTCGGTTTTTCAGACCTGAAGAGATACACGGTTGATAGTGCCAAAGGCGGTCTCTTCTTCGGGGCGCTCATCGGCCGTTATGCCAACCGGATTGCCAAAGGCACCTATACGCTCGACGGAAAAGAGTATCATGTCGCCGTGACAGCCCCACCCAATGCCCTGCATGGTGGCCTGCATGGTTTTGACAAAAAACTCTGGAGTGTGCGTCGCCTTTCCGGTCTACCCCATGCCACCGGGGCAGAACTCACACTGGTCAGCCCGGATGGGGAGGAAGGCTTTCCCGGCACCCTGACCGTACATGTGGATTATATTCTGGATGATTCAAACCGCCTGACCCTGCATTATCGCGCCACAACGGATAAACCGACAGTCCTGAACCTGACAAACCACAGCTATTTCAACCTGACTGGGGAAGGCTCAGGCTCCATTGAGCATCAGATCCTACAAATCAATGCAGACCATTATACACCAACGGACAGCACTTCCATCCCAACAGGCGAAATCGCGCCTGTTGCGGGCACACCGCTTGATTTTACCGCCCCGCACGTCATTGGTGAGCGCCTGCGCAGCAACATGCCGCAGATGATGTATGCCCGAGGCTATGACCATAACTGGGTTGTCAACGGAGAGTACGGCAAGGAGCCTCGGCTGGCTGCGACGCTGACAGACCCGGCCACGGGACACACCCTGACAGTCTTTACCTCCCAGCCCGGTTTGCAGGTTTATACGTCTAACTCACTGGACGGCGCTTATGCTGGAAAATCCGGCCGTGCCTACCGCCAGACCGACGCCGTTGCGTTTGAAGCCGAGCATTACCCCGACTCTCCCAATCACCCGACGTTCCCGACCACAACCCTCCAACCCGGTCAGACGTTTGACTACACAACCATCTTCCAGTTCGGCGTTACACAATAAGGCAGTGCAGGCCATCTACCCGTTCTGGTAGATGGCCTGAATTTTGTTATTCTTGTGTGGCGTGTGTCTGGTCTTCCGGCAGCGCAATACGCACCAGAATATAAGGCCGCTCCTGCTTATCCTTTCCATTATGGAAGTCCGGCAGGCGGGCCCACTGGCCGACCGTGAGCAGAATGGACTTACCGTCAAACGTCATACTATCGGGCGCAATCAGGCGCGCATCCTGCGCCACAAGCGAGAGGGCACCATCCGGCGCGCGACGCACCACGGCATGGCGCTCAATATCCGTCACATACAGGCTGCCGTCAGGTCCGGTTATCATACCATCCATAATCCCGACTTCCCCTTCATCTTTCACAGCCGCTTCCAGCGTCGCCTCTGAGGCATTGGGGTCTGCCAGCACGGATGTCGGCGCGCTGTAGAGGCGACGGGAAGACAGCGGAGACCAATAAAGCCGAGTAGAATCAGCACTGAGCGCCACGCCATCCACACCGCCCTGCGGAACTGTCGGGTGTGTTGCATCATACCGGCCAAGCCGACCATCCGCTTCCATCACAAACCCCGGCACAGGGCTCACAGACACGGTTTCTTCCAGAATACGTCGCACCTGTCCGCTGGCAAGGTCCACCACCAGCAAAGCCGGATGCGTGGTCTGGGAGGTATCGCTGACAAACGCTGTGCCTGCGCTGCCGTGTGTCAGGTCAACCCGCACATCATTCACATGACTGTCTGGCCGCACGGCGGGGGCGCTAAAGGCGTAACGACGAACGATTTTATTCGTCCTTGGGTCAATATGCAGCAAGGCCGGTTTTGCTTTGGCCTTGCTGCCTGCACGTACCCCTTCATCAAGCAGCCAGAGTTGACCGTTGGCGTCCACTGTCATGCCAAGTGGGGAGATCATCTCGCTCTGCGCGGCTTTATCTGGGAATGGCGTCAGTTTGCCGGGATTCCATGTCACCAGTACCGGACCTTTATGGCGCTGAGCACTGGTGGGGAGAGACAGCACAATCCGCCCATCCGGCAGTCGCGCAATCCCGGATGCCTGCACATCCGGGAAACGATCAGCCACCGTCACGTTCCCACTGGTAGTCCAGTTATGCACGGTGCTGTCTTCCGCCAATGCCGTGCCGGATACGCCGACACAAAACAGACCCATGAACAAGCCAGACCGCGCAAGCGCACCAAACGTACGGGATAAAGCATAATGAGAGGCGCGCTGGGTTTCTGGGCGTTGCATGACCATAAGAAAAGCCTTTTTTGAAAGTGGGTCTTAACCTGATCTTGTCACTCTAGCGCGTGGCGTAAAAAAGGCCATTGCAGCCGGAACCGAGCCCCCGCTGCAATGGCCTTCTGGCAAGCGCCCTGTGCGGCCTCAGTAATTCAGCGTAAAACCACCATACCCGGCACGGCCCGGCTGGAGATAGCCAACCGGATTTTCATACTGCCGATTAAGCAGATTATCCGCCCGCGCAAACACCGAGATATAGCGGTTAATTTTGTAATTCGCGGCCAGATCAATCGTAAAATATCCATGCCCCTTGGCACAGGTGGCGCAGAAACTTTCACCAATCAGAGGGTAATCCCGCCAGCCGCTGGTGTAGAGAATATTGCCAGACAGCGTGAAGTCCTTAACGGGAGACCACGTCGTGTTGAAATTAAACTTATGCTGCGGACGGCGCTGCAACAGAGCATCATTTTCAGTATCGCGCGCATGGGTCCACGTATAGTTCAGCGCAAAGCTGAGCGTATCCAGCGCCTTCCAGTCCAGAAACGCTTCCACGCCATACATCCGCGCATGACCAATATTGCCAAAGGAATAGATGTAATTCCCCCAAGCACTCCCCGCAGCAGGCTGAACGTAAGAGGACGACTGGATCAGGTTTCGCACCTTGTTATCATACCATGTGGCGCCAAAATGCAGTTTATCATGCAGTAGTTTCTGCTCAACACCAACATCATAACCAATCATGGTTTCGGCTTTCAGGTTGGGATTGCCCTCTTCCCCCCAGCCAGCCCCTCGTTGATTGACAAAAAGCTGATAGAGCGACGGCGCATGGAAGCCTGACCCCGCACTCGCTTTGATAATTGTGCCCGTGTTGGGCACATGGAGAGCAGGGGCCACCCGCCATGTCACATGGTTACCGTAGCGGGAATTGGCATCATACCGCACGTTGGCCGCACCGTAGAGAATGCGGTTCCAGTTGCCCTCATACTGCCCGTAACCCGCCGTGGTATCCATGCCTGCGGTGGTGTGAACAGGTTCTCTCGGGTCATCTGTGGAGACATTGATACTGTCGTGAAAATGCTCGGCACCAACAAGAACCGTGCCAAATTTCCGCAAATCCACCGTACCGTGCCAGTCCACTTTTAGGCGGGTGGAACGGTAATAATCCGGGTCCGTCATGGCAGGCGTGCCAGTGGCGTACTGCCCGTCCTGCATATAGCGGCGGCGGTTGGTCATATAGCCAAGCCCCAGAACCTGATCAAACCGCCCACCAAAGGAAGAAAGATGCGCGGTGCCGCGCACAACGGCCTCATTCTGGGTGTTGTTATCTCTTATCAGTTGGTCACCGTTATACGGCGTGTAAGCATCATCATAGGATGTAAAGGTGTGATAATTGGCCTGAATCAGTCGCGCGGTCAGCCCCAGATCAAAATTATGCGTGACATCATAACCCAGTTTGACATTGGCGCTGCGGTTATCGTTCCGGTCTCCTGCGCGGCGCTGGGCGCGGTTGGAGTCATGATACCGTTCAATATAACGTGGCACTTCATGAAAACCGTCGATACGGTAATGAGAGAGCACAACGTTATAATGGAAGCGCCCAGAACTGCCGGAAGCCCCGAGCACCTGATTGAACGTGCCGTAAGAACCGCCCTCAATCCGCACAAACGGTTTAAAACGCCCCTGCCCTTGCTTCGTGTTAATATCAATCACCCCTGCCATGGCATCCGCGCCATACAGGCCGCTCTGCGGGCCGCGCAGAATTTCGATAGTACCAATGCCGTCTGTCACAAACTGTCCGGCATCAAACGCATTACTGGCGGAACTCCCGTCATTAACGTCCATGCCGTCAATCCGCACCTTCACATCGTTGGCGTTCGCGCCCCGCATGAAAATGGAGGTCGTGCCGCCAAAGCCGCCTGACCGCACAACATTCAGCCCCGGTTGACGCGCCAGAATATCGGGCAATGTGCGGCGCTGCTGGGTGGCAATCTGCTCATCCGTTATCACCGTCACGCTGGAACCGACATCATCCGCCCGCACGGGCCTGCGCAGCGCACTGACCGTGATAACCTCTGGCAACCCCTGTGAGGGGCTAAGGGACACAATGGTGCGCCCTGCCGGCACGGTCCCGACCGTATTTTGCCCGGCACTTGCTGCAACACCCTTTGTCGTTGCGCTCTGCTGCCCCGCCGCGCTGCGCGCGGCCCCTGCCGCACCTGACTGCGCTATTACGCCACTCTGACCAATACGCTCTGCCCGCTGCGCCGCCTCCCGCTGCGGTGCAGAAACGCTGCGGGTGCGGGTGCTGTGCGGCACCTCGACCCGCCCCTGAGGCTTTGCGCGTGACACCGCAACTTTATGCGCTGAAAATTTGCCAGACTGTGGCGATGTTCCTGAAAGGGCTTCGGCCTGTGCACCGGCCAGAGAAACGCCACTGACGGCCAAAATAGTGGAGGTGGTCAGCACGCAACGAAAAAAGGTCATCTTACTCATATCCCGTGGTCAGCCGTTGCCACAGGACCGCACCGTTCAGCCCCTTCCGCGCCAGACGCAGGAGAAGACCTCAGCCACGCACGCCAGCACACCCCGACTGGCGTTTCCTGATTGCAACCACTTGCGGGATGGCAGGTCTCCTGGCTTGCGGCGTCTCACCAAAGCACTCCCCTTCCCGGAAAACTCATCTCCAGTGGGCCGGACGCAGCGCGCCCGGAAATGCTCTCGCATACCGCTTACAGTTGCGGGGACAGCCCGGGACTAAGGCTTGCAATGCCCGCACCCGGTTCCCTTTTCATTCCCCTTTATGATGAGGGGAAACCATCACAGGTATGTGTCTTATCGTCCTCACCGTTCGAGTCAATTGCCGGGCGCGCCAGTGCAGCCACCGGGCAACACACAACACTTAAACCACAAAAGCGCATCAGGCTCCCGCCCCCAGAATCTCACGCAGCGGGCACAAAAAAAACGCGGCCTTCCGAAGAAGGCCGCGTTCCTGATCGACTAAACCCTTAAAAGAGGGATCAGACGGAATAGTACATTTCAAACTCAACCGGGTGCGGCGTGTGTTCAAAGCGATGCACGTCTTCCCACTTGACGTTGATGTAGCTGTCGATCTGGTCTTTGGTGAACACGCCACCAGCCAGCAGGAATTCATAATCCGCAGACAGAGCTTCCAGCGCTTCACGCAGGGAGCCAGCTACCGTCGGGATCTGCTTCAGTTCTTCCGGCGGCAGGTCATACAGATCCTTATCCATGGCATCGCCCGGGTGGATCTTGTTCTTGATGCCATCGATACCAGCCATCAGCATGGCAGCGAATGCCAGATACGGGTTGGCTGTCGGGTCCGGGAAGCGGACTTCAACGCGCTTGGCTTTGGGGTTGGTGGCATACGGAATACGGCAGGACGCAGAGCGGTTGCGCGCGGAATACGCCAGCAGCACCGGAGCTTCAAAACCCGGAATCAGGCGCTTGTAGGAGTTGGTGGAGGGGTTGGTGAAGGCGTTCAGTGCCTTGGCATGCTTGATGATGCCACCGATGTAATACAGAGCGGTATCGGACAGGTCCGCATAGCCATTGCCTGCAAAAGTCGGCTTGCCGTCTTTCCAGATGGACTGATGCACATGCATGCCGGAGCCGTTATCGCCATAGATCGGCTTGGGCATGAACGTCGCGGTCTTGCCGTAGGAATGGGCAACATTGTGCACGCAGTATTTGTAGATCTGCATGAAATCGGCAGAGCGGACCAGCGTGTCAAACTTCGTGCCCAGTTCGTGCTGGGACTGTGCGACTTCGTGGTGCTGCTTTTCAATCGGCAGGCCCATTTCGCCCATGGTGGCGAGCATTTCTGCGCGCAGGTCGTTCTCGCTATCCACCGGCGGCACGGGGAAGTAACCACCCTTAACGCCCGGACGATGGCCCATATTGCCTTCCGGGTACTCCTTCAGGGATGCGCCGGGTCCTTCGATGCTGTCGAGCTGATATTTGCCGAAGTTCGGGCCGGTGCCAAAGCGCACGTTATCGAAGATGAAGAATTCAGCTTCCGGACCAAAAAACGCGGTATCGCCCAGACCGGAGGACTTCAGATACTGCTCAGCCAGCTTGGCGGTGGAGCGCGGGTCACGGTTATAGGGCTGGCCTGTGGACGGCTCGATAATGTCACAGAACAGGATCAACTGCGGGCGCGCCGTAAACGGGTCCATCACAGCGGTTTCCGGGTCCGGCAGCAGAATCATGTCACTTTCGTTGATAGCTTTCCATCCAGCGATGGAGGAGCCGTCAAACATGAAGCCCTCGGTAAAGGTATCTTCTTCAATCGTGGTGACATACTGCGCCGTGTGGTGCCACGTGCCGCGCGGGTCCGTGAAACGCAGATCGACAAACTCGACCGAGTTTTCCTGGATCAGGTCAAAAACCTTAGCAATCGCTGCGGCCTTGCTGTCACCCGCAGTGGTCGTTTTCTTCACCATATGTCTTCACCTACAACCTGTTGCGCACCACACTCTTGCGGCACGTCTAGGATTATAAAACTCGCGTTCGCTGTCGGGTAGTCCCGGGCCGGGCCGCCTCAGATAGCGTCTTCCCCTCTTTCCCCCGTACGGATTCGCACCACGTCTTCCACCGGGAGAATGAAAATCTTGCCGTCCCCGATTCGTCCGGTCCGAGCTGCGGCGGATATGGCCTCTACCGCGCGCTCCACCAGATTAGCGGGACAGACAACCTCAATTTTCATCTTGGGCAGAAAATCTACAATATATTCCGCGCCACGATAGAGTTCCGTGTGCCCTTTCTGCCGCCCGAAGCCCTTGGCTTCGATAACGGTAATGCCTTGCAGGCCGAGTTCGTGAAGGGCTTCCTTCACCTCGTCCAGCTTGAACGGCTTGATTATGGCCTCGATCTTTCTCATGTCACGTCATCAATATTCTAGTGCTGCACTGAACAAGAGGGGGTGTCCTTTCTGCGCGCGACATGCCCAAAAGGCATGAAGACTCAGAGCGAACGCCCCCAAACTTGCACGGGTTGGCCGCGCGGGCAATCGGCCTTGTGCGAAATATAACGATGCAGCACCAATCTCCCCCCTTTTCTCCCGCCGCCAGCCCGTGGCAGTCTGCCCGCAGCGCTTACTTTTTCCGCTGCATCTTGCCCCGCTCCGCCCAATAGCTCTCATGGTAGCTCTCATGGCATCTCCCCCGGCGGCTCTAAGGAATACGGCTATGACAAAACCGCTCAACCGGCAGATTGCCGCCCTGCCCACCACCATCTTTACGGTCATGTCAGAACTGGCGCGGGCGCATGACGCCATCAATCTCGGGCAGGGCTTTCCGGATACAGAAGGCCCGCAGGATATGGTGCAGGTTGCAGCAGACGCCCTGCTGGATGGCCGCAACCAATATGCCCCGCTGACCGGCTTGCCGGAATTACGCCGCGCGGTGGCGGACTCCAACGCCCGTTTTCAGGGGCTGGAAATTGATGCGGAGTCGGAAGTGGTGGTGACATCCGGCGCGACCGAAGCCCTTGCCGCGGCCCTGATGGCGCTGATTGAACCCGGCGATGACGTGGTGCTGATAGAACCGCTTTATGACACCTATCTGCCCATGGTCCGCCAGCTTGGCGGTATTCCCCGGCTGGTACGGCTGCAAGAACCGGGGTGGACACTACCGCGTGAGGCTCTAGCCGCCGCCTTTTCCGCCCGCACCAAGGCCATTCTGCTCAACACGCCTATGAACCCCACCGGCAAGGTGTTCACAACGGAGGAACTGGACTTCATCGCCAGCCTGCTGCGCCAGCATGATGCCTATGCCGTGTGTGATGAAGTGTATGAGCACCTTACCTTCAACACGCCCCATGTCTCTCTGATGAGCCGCCCGGACATGCGCGAACGCTGCCTGCGCATTGGCAGTGCTGGCAAAAGCTTCTCCCTCACTGGTTGGAAGGTGGGATACGTGACAGCCCCTGCACCACTCGCGGCTGTGGTGGCCAAAGCGCACCAGAATCTGGTGTTTGCCACCGCCCCCAACCTGCAACGTGCCGTAGCGTTCGGCCTGAACAAGGATGACCAGTATTTTCAAGATCTGGCCGCTGACATGGCCCGCAAGCGCGACATCCTCTCCGCAGGTCTGCGCAGCGTCGGGCTGGAGGTGCTGCCATGTGATGGCAGTTATTTCGTGATGGCGGACATTACGCCGCTGGCCAACGGGTTGGACGATGTGGCCTTTGCCCGCCAGCTAACGGAAGAAGCCGGGGTCACCACCATCCCGGCCTCCGCCTTTTATGACCCCGCCAACGGCACCCCGCCGAAGCATCTGGTGCGCTTCGCCTTCTGCAAGCAGGACGCCGTGTTGCAGGACGCTGTGGCGCGTATCAAGCACTGGGCCAGCCAGAAAGACGGATAAAAGGTGCTCTGGAATTTTTCTTCCTCTCGCCGCATCCCGGCCTTGACGCGCCTGCTACGTTTCTCTACATGAGCGCTTGCTGTGTGGCGGATGTAGCTCAGCTGGTAGAGCGCCGGTTTGTGGTACCGGTTGTCGCGGGTTCGAGCCCCGTCATTCGCCCCAGCATTTTCTTTCCTGAAAATTGAAATCCTGATTAAAGCCTGCTTCTGCAGAGCTATGGTTTTGCGTTTTTCAGCAAAACTCTGAGCCCCCGCCCTTTTGCGCGGGAAGGCTGAGCGTGCGCTCCCGGAAGAGTAGTCCGCTCTCTGGTCAGCTCCCGCATAGTTTCAGGCCAATCACGCAACAGACAATCCCAGCAATAAAGACCAGCCGCATGATGGAAACGGGTTCATGAAACACCACCATCCCGAACAGAACAGTTCCAGCGGTTCCTAAAGCGGTCCAGATGGCATAGGCCGTACCTAAAGGAATGGTGCGGGTTGCAAGTTGCACAAGCCCGATACTGGCAACCAGACAGAAGAGCAGGCCGATAAACCAACCGATATCCTGCCAGCCTTTTGCAAACCGCATGCAGGTGGTGAAGCCAATTTCCAATACGCCACTCATCAACAAATACAGCCAGTTCACCCGATATTTCCCCGCTTTCCTGCAATAAGAGAGTGCTAAAGAGTCGATACGTAACGTGCAATAACGGCACAGTTATGGTCCAGAAAAATGCATACCAGCCCCCCAATAACCGGCTCTACACGGCCAGACTGTCTTATTCTGGCATCACTCTTTAATTATATTCACTCATATATGGATTTATGTCTCACCATATATAGACAACGTCTTTTTGGCGCGGCAGAAGCAGGCATCCTGTGTTTCCTCAGCCCGGACCAGCCAAAGCCATGCGTGATCGTTTTTCTTCCCTTGTTGCCACCGGAACATTCGGCGCACTCCTGCTGACAAGTTCCGCTCTGGCCTCAACACCCGCCCCGGCTCCGCAGGCCACAGCCGCTAAACGGGTCCTTGTCAAACCAGCACCCACAAAAAAAGCGGCTCTTAAAAACCCTGTGTCCGGAGCAGACGATAGACACATTCCTGCCCCCATTGCCGGGATTCTGGATGGCTCCAACGGGGAGACCATCAACGTCCACGGGCACCATGCGGCAGATGGCACCGCCGCGCGCTATATGAACAAGGTTGTCTATCTCGGCCCCTTGGGAAACCGCGACACGCTGGACACACCTTATTCCGTGATGGGTGTGACGCATGACGTTGTGGTCAACCAGCAGATCCGTAGCATTAATGACATGGCGCAATATCTGCCCTCCGTGCAGTTGGAAGTGCGAGGCGACCCCAACACCTCTCGCCCGCAGTCCCGTGGGTTTGAGGCCGATGTAATTGCCAATTCTCGTCTGGACGGGCTGAACGTCGTCTCCACCACGCCGTATCCGGCGGAATGGGTGGATAACCTTCAAGTGCTCAATGGTCTGGCCGGGGCCATGTATGGGCCGGAAAACCCAGCAGGCGTGTTTGAATATACTCTCAAACGCCCGACGGACCGGCGCACGGAACGGCTTTCCGTGGGGGTGGATTCCATCGGCACACCCACAGTCAATGGCGATATTTCCGGTCGTCTTGGCCGCAATGGCTGGTTTGGCTATCGCCTGAACATGCTGCATGCGGACGGCACAGCTTACGCGCAGGGCACCTCCCTACGGCGTGAAATGGTCAGTGGAGATTTCGATTTCCATCTGGATGACAAGACAGTTATCGAAATTGACGCCAGCCATTACACCTATGACCAGCGCGGCAATGCGCCTGCTTTTGGCATTATGGCAACAGGCGTGGGCGGCAGCAAGCTGCCTGAAGCGCCTGATCTGAGCCGGAGGCTTGCTCCGCAATGGAGCGGCTACAACATGGAAACCAACACGTTTATGGGCAAGATCAAGCACCAGTTTAACCAGAACTGGAGCATCACGCTTGGTGGCCTGTATCAGGACGCAGCCCGTCAGGCATTTGGTGTAGCCGATACGTTGTGTGATGGCGGCAAAGCCTGCGGCGGCCTGCGTGGCAGTGACGGCTGGTACAGTTCCAAAGCTACCGCCACCACCACTGCGAATGATTTCCGGGTTGGCAGTAACATGGCCTACATCAATGGCCGCGTTTACACCGGGCCAGTCCGGCACGATCTGGTGATTGGCACTAACGGGTATATGATGGGGAACTTCAACCCCGTTGGGGGCTCAACTGCGGCGCAGAATCTGGGCATCCATAATATGTATGGCGCAACGCCGGACGGCGGTACGCAGCCTTATTATCATGGCCGCTACAAATCCAGCAGCATCATGAGCCAGTCCTTTATTGTGGGGGACACTCTGCAACTCACCAAGCACTGGTCCATTATGGGTACGCTCTCATGGGGATGGATCCACCAGCGCGGCGCGCTGAACGCCAAAAGTGCTCTGCGTGATACGTTTGAAACATCCGCGGCGTTCAGCCCCACCGCCAGCATCATGTATAAGCCCACAGATAATCAGACGTTTTACTTCACCTATGGTCGTTCTGTGGAAGCCGGGCCTGTCACACCCAACAGCACCAGCTATACCAATACCAACCTCGCACTCCCCGTCGCCCATTCTGAAGAATATGAGGTCGGCTACAAACTGCGTTACAATACCATGCAGTTTAACGTGGCTGGTTTCCGCATGACATCCCCCTACGCCATGTATGTCGCGGCGGAAAACCCGCATGCAGGCTGCGCAGCCATGACCAACTGCCAGACCTACCAGTATGGTGGCACGCAGAGAAACTACGGTGTGGAAGCCCAGATTTCTGGTGAAGTGCTGCCCAACCTGTCCGTTCTGGCGGGTATGACATGGCTGGATGCAGAGCTGGTTGGCGCGGCCTCCCCCACCCTGAACCGCAAGGAAATTGTCGGCGCGGCTCCGCTTCAGGCCAACCTGCTGCTGGATTATCGCCTGCCCGCCTCTCTTGGCCGATTTGCATCCGGCTGGGCGTTTAACGCCAATGTGCATTATATGGGCAACCGGGCCGCTAACGTGACCAACACGCTGCACACCGGCTCCTACACAACGCTGGAACTTGGCACACGCTACTCTTTCCGCGCGACGGAAAAACTCCCAATGGTGTTACGCTTTGGTGTAAGCAATGCCACCAATGAACGCTACTGGGCTTCCGTCTACACAGGTGCCCCCAGCGGCACATCTGGCGCAGCCTCCAGCCTCTATGCAGGCCTGCCGCGTGTGTACCACTTCACACTCTCCGCTGAATTCTGACCAGTTTTTCCAGATTTCAGAAGGCCGCAAGAACAGGCCCGTCACGCTGTGGCGGGCCTGTTCCGTTATGCGCCCATTCTCCTCCGCAAGTATGCAGAAACGCAAACGGGGCGGAGGATCATCCCCGCCCCGCAACACGCTCACGCAAAAAATGCTGCCGCTTACGGCTTAAGTCCCTGCGCCGCCCGGTGCTGCGCATCCCACCGGCGGGTAAAGGGTAGGCACACCACAAACAGCAGCGTGCAGCCAATACCCAGCAGAAACAGCATCCGGAACAACCCTGCATAAACGGGCAAGGTCTGGCCCGGATCAGCCGAAGCCACGGCAGGCCCCACAGCTGCCAGATTGGCCAGCGCACTGCCCAGATACATCGCCACACCGTTGGACACGTTATAGCTACCCATCATGAACCCACCCACATTGGCGGGCGCATAGCGGGCGACCACAGCCAGCCCGAGTGCGCTAATCAGCAGTTCCCCGATAGAGAGCGCGCCATAAGCCCAGAACATCACCCACGGGGAGACAAGATGGTTTCCGCCCGTCGCCGCACTCCACCACCAGATCAGGAAGGAGAGCGACACCAGCGAGAAGCCAACAATAAACTTCTCTGCAATAGGAAAATTCCAGCCCCGATCCGCCATGGATTTATAAACCCACGACAGCAGCGGACTTGCCAACATGATCCAGACCGGATTAAGCGCCTGAAACTGCCCGGCAGACATATGGAATAGCGTAATGCCACCCAGTGTGAAGGCGGAATCCACATCCCGCAGCGCAAACAGGGTCAGGGATGTGACCATTTGCTGGTAAAACACAAAATACAGCATGGTCTGCACAATCAGCAGATAGGCCAACCGCAGACCGGGGCGCACGGCCGCGGAGGCACGCCGATAAAGCACCACCCAGACACAGCCCACCGCCAGCGCCGCCACCCACACGCAGGCGCGGCCCGCTGCCGGGTAACGCAACAGCCCGATCATAACCGCCAGAACCAGCACCGTGCCGCCCAACACCGCTAAAAAGCGGGAGAGCACCAGAGGCTGAAAATCCGGACTGGAGCCAATATGCGCCAGCCGTTTGCGGAACAGCCCGTAACACACCACACCAAACGCCAGCCCTGCTGAACAAACCCAAAAAGGCGGAGACCAGCC
This sequence comes from Acetobacter orleanensis, assembly GCF_001581005.1. Lineage (GTDB taxonomy): Bacteria > Pseudomonadota > Alphaproteobacteria > Acetobacterales > Acetobacteraceae > Acetobacter > Acetobacter orleanensis. The sequence continues at coordinate 302 of NZ_LHZV01000038.1, read as the reverse complement.
GTAATTTTCCTGCAACCACGGTGTCAGCAGGAGAGACAGCGTAGAGCCTACATTGATGCTCATGTAGTAAATGGTAAAGGCGACATCGATACGGGCGTCATCGCCCTCATAAATCCGCCGGACCAGATTAGCCGCGTTGGATTTAAACAGCCCGTTGCCCACCGCAATGACGGCCAGCGCTGCAAACAGCGCCATCTGGCTGCCCATATCCAGCCCCAGCAGGGCATAGCCCACGGTGAGCACCACAGCGCCCATCACCATGGTGCGGCGGGAGCCTAACAGAGTATCCCCTACCCAACCGC
>NZ_LHZV01000034.1 GCF_001581005.1 Acetobacter orleanensis | reverse complement strand
AAACGCTCATCCGTGACTTTTCAAACAGGCTCTTATGACTTCTTCACACCGTTCAATAAAACGGAGGGATAGTAAGAATGAATTTCGAGAATAATACTTTTTATTATAACAAAAAAAATAATACATAATTATTTTACGTATTATTTATTGTTGTATTTTATAAAATTTAGATATGTGTTATTTTATATTCAGGAATTAGAAATTAATATCTCATTTTTTAATATCGACGCCACAGCAGCACGCAGCCACATGGCAGCAGGATCACGGTCGCTGCGAGCAGACCAAACCATCGAAACAGCAGGAATACGCAGGTCCAGCGGGACAGGGCGCAGCACCAGACCGAAATGGGCCGCATGCTGGTGCGCGATGCGGCTCGGTAACGTCGCCAGAACAGGCGCGGCTGCCGCAGTTGCAAGGGCCGTCAGGAAATCTGATGCGGCCAGAACGACGTTAAGTTTCTGACCGATCCGCCCCAGAGCCTCGGACAGACACCCCTGAATATCGTCCTTCAACGTTATGAGCGCATGGGGTAACGCAAGATAGCGCTCAACCGTGAGCGGGGCGTCCGGATCGATCAGATCGGGGTTAAAGCAGCAGGCGAGCGATTGGTCATACAGCGGCATACCGCAGTGGCGTTCTAGCCCGAAATCAAAACATCCGACCGCAATATCCAGCGCGCCGGTGTCCAGCAACGTATGCACTTCATTTCGCGGTGAACCGCGTGATAGCAGCCTGATCCCCGGCGCATGGCGTTGTAGATAAGCCGTCAGTCCCGGCATGAGAAAGACTTCAAGTTCGGATGAAAATCCAAAACGGAAAATCCGCTTCTCTGTCTCTGGGTCAAACCGGTCCTCGGCTGTCAGGATGCCTTGAACCTGCATCAACATCTCAGCGACACGGGGAGCCATGGCCACCGCTTTGGCGGTAGGCAGCATGACAGAACCTGTTCTGACCAGCACCTCATCTGCCAGGAGTATTCTGAGCGTTGCCAGAGCATGGCTCATTGCCGGTTGCTGAATGCGCAAACGGTGCGCGGCTTTCGTGACACTGCGTTCTGACACAAGGGCATCAAAAGCAATTAGCAGATTAAGGTCAAAGGACCTAAGATTGAAATGGTCAATGGGCTTCATGCGTCAAATCGATTTGTATGATGGTTGGAGGCACCCTAGCTTGAGAGACAACGGAAAACAATTGCATTGGGGCTAAAATGACAGAGGCTTTTCAGGTAGGAGACGCCCGCATTACGCGTATCCAAGAACTGCACTGGGACAATGCTGATCCCGGAAGACTGTATCCGGATATCGATCCTGAGGCGTTGGCAACGTTTGGCCCATCCTTGACGCCCGGCTCTTTTAACAGCACCACCGGCAGGCTCGCACAGGGAACCCACGCTTGGCTCGTCCAATTGCCGGGCACCACTATCCTAGTCGATACAGCTACCGGGAATGACAAACCCTTACCGGCGGCCCCAGCACTTGATCATCTGCATACGCCGTTTCTCGCGCGTCTTGCAGCAGCAGGTGTGCAGCCCGAGCAGATTGATGCTGTGTTGCACACGCATATCCACGCCGATCATGTCGGGTGGAACACCCATCTGCGCGATGGAAAATGGGTGCCGACTTTTCCGAACGCGCGTCATTATTTTTCGGAAATTGAAGCACGTTATGGTGCCAGCAATGACGGAATTGATCCAGCACCGGATCTGCCTCCTGAGGTTTTGGGACATCCCGACCATCGCCCGCTGCGCCGTGTCTATCAGGACAGCATGCTTCCTGTTATCGAAGCCGGGCTTGGGCAGCCTATCACGATCGACGGTCAGGAAATTCTTGCAGGCCTCTCCTTCCATTCGACCCCGGGACACAGCATTGATCATGCCTCAATCCGCCTGCGATCGCAGGGGCAGGAAGCCTGGTTTACGGGAGATGTCATGCATCATCCACTTCAGGTCTATCGCCCGGATCTCCGCTCTGTTTACTGCGAATTCATTGATGCCGCGGAACGCTCCCGCCGGTGGCTGCTCGAACTAGCAGCCGAAAGTGGAAACCTATGTTTTACTCCCCACTTTGCGGAAACGAGTGCGGGTTATGTCAGACGCCGTGAGGGTGGGTTCTCATGGGAATTTGCCCAGCCAAATGCAGGAGAAATCAAATGACAAACATTCATACGGAAAATCTGCATATCCCGAGTGATACTGCGGGCATTTCACTCCACTTGCGCCGTAAGCGCCGTACGGACATCCAGTCATTTGGTCCTGAGCGCACCATTTTGTTGATGCACGGTGCAACGCTGCCTGCGGAAAGTCTGTTTGACATTCCAGTGGGTGATGGAGCGTTTATGGACAGTCTTGCTCAAGAGGGGTTTGACGTCTACGCGCTCAACGTGCGCGGCTTCGGTGGTTCAACACGTCCACCGGGCATGGAGGGCGCACCGGAAGATGCGCCTCCTCAGGTCAGAACTGAAACCGCAGTGCGTGATCTGGGAGCCGCCGTCGATTACATCCTGACCCAACACGCTCTGCCTCGCTTGTGCCTGATCGGCATGTCATGGGGTGGCACCGTTACAGGCGCTTATACGGCTGCCAATAATAGCAAAGTCGAAAAACTGACACTCATCGCGCCGCAATGGATTAATAATGGCGTGGCTTTGCTGGATCCCGGTGGGCCTATTCACGCCTATCGGCGGTTCGATGTGGCGGCATTCCACCAACGCTGGCTGGACGGGGCGCCGGGAGACAAACGCGGCGAAATTCTTCCTGAAGGATGGTTCGAACAATGGGTTGCGGTCATGCTCGCCAGTGACCCTGCGGAACAGAATGGCATCATCCGTGCGCCAGCAGGCGTAATTCAGGATATCCGCGAATACTGGTCTGCCGGAAAATCCTTCTACTCGCCAGAAAACATCACTGTCCCGGTTCTTTTGCTTCATGCCGAGTGGGATAGGAGTGTAACCACCGCGCAAATGGCGAACCTCTTCCCGCTCTTTCGGAATGCACCTTACCGACGCTGGGTGGAAATTGGAGAGGGAACGCATATGGTGGTTATGGAGAAAAACCGATGGCAGGTTCTGGAAAGCATCAAGGTTTTTCTTGCAGATACTTGATACAGAATATCCGTCAGAGCATCTTTACTCCATGTGATACCATGCCGCGTTTTGCTTCAAAGCGTATTATATGAATCCCGATGGGAGCAATCTTGGCTATTCATACTGAGCACAGGACCCTTTAATTCAGTGAACTGAGCGAGTTGTTGTGCTTCACAGGCCTACGATAGAGGGTTAGGTCTGTGAACAAGGTAATTTGCCGCCTGAGAGCCAGATGGAACGGATTAAGCCGCATTTTCCTCTGGCGCATGGCGTGCCACGAGTGGGCGGCAGACGGGCCAGAGCGAAATCATTTACGCCATTCGCAACGGTCTTCCATGGAAAGACGTCCCATCGGAAAATCGGGACTACGTCTCCCTTCCATTACGTGCATGTATCATAACCACCAAGTTTAAACTTCAATACATGTCACGTCCTCCTTGACGCAGCCAAGATTCTTTAATCTTGACGTTAGCTATCATTTGATAGCTATAATTCCCCTATGCGGTTTAAGGTTACCGTAGGCCAAAAACCAAGGGAATTGGAACATGAAGATACCAGGCTCAGTTGCTATCGTTACCGGCGCATCTTCGGGTATCGGAGCAGCAACCGCACGTGCGTTGTCCGCTGCCGGGGCAAAAGTAATCTTGCTTGCTCGCCGTGAGGAACGGATCAAAAAATTGGCTGAGGAACTGAGCGATGCTGTCGCGATCCGCTGCGATGTCACGGACCGTGACCAAGTCGACCATGCGATTCAGGAAACTCTCAAAATCCACGGACGCATCGACATTTTGATCAACAATGCGGGGCAAGCACTTCAGGCCCCTATTGAACAGATCAATATCGATGACTTCCGCGACATCTTCGAGCTCAATGTTCTGGCCCCTCTCGTCATGATGCAACATGCCCTGCCCGCTATGCACAAGCAGGGCGCAGGAAGCATCGTCAATGTGAGTTCCGGCATCTGGTTCCATCCGCTTGCGGAAAGCGCTGCCTACAGCGCAACCAAAGCGGCGTTGAGCACCATATCGGGTGTGGCACGGATCGAACTCGAAAAAGCCAACATTGCGGTATCCGTGATTTACCCCTTCATTACCGAGACAGAATTGGTCGCGTCAATCAAAGCCGGAGCAGAATCAGCCAAGAAGCTGGAGGCACCCATCGCTGCGGAACGTCAGCGCCCTGAACAGGTTGCGGAAAAAATCCTCGAACTCGTGCGATCGGGTGAAAAGCAGGCAGATTTGGTACCGGTGCAATACGGCGGCACTTACGAAGGCTGAATGATGATGCGCCGTAGGACGATGTTCTCCGGCGCGTCTATTTTTTCGTTTGGAGTCACAAATGCTTCGTGAAGTCTCGAACAAGGATATTTCGCTACCGGGTCTCTTTGTCACGGAACCCGCAGACCTACCCTTCATGCAAGGCGTCGAGGTGCGATCCTATCTGATCAAGACAGATAACGGATCTATTGTAATCTACAACTCGCCCGGCCTTTCTCAAGACAAGAACGCAATCGTTGAACTTGGTGCGCCGTCTGCTCTCCTTATGAGCCATTGGCACGAGGCCATGTATAAAGCGCCTGAACTGGACGTAACTGCATACGTTGCAACGTCTGACCTCTCTCAAACCAGAGCGTCCATGTCGGGGGTGGTAGATTTAGCAACTTATTCGGGAAGCAATAATGCGATCGAGATCATTTCCACACCGGGGCACACAGCGGGATTTTCCATGTTTCTCTGGACGTGTGGTGCTCATCGCGTGCTGTTCAGCGGTGACATGATCTGGTCCCACCATAACCGATGGGAAGCGGTTGTTCTGGATGAAAGCAACCGTCAGCACTATATCTCAAGTCTGGAAACCATTGCGGAACTGGACTTTGATGTCTTGGTACCGTGGGTTTCTATGCGTGGCGAACAGCACACGATACTGAGCGACAAACTCTCAGCACGTCATAAAATATTGAAAATCATAGAGCGCCTTAAAGGCGATGAAGTCGCTTGAAGTGCTGACTATTGAGTGCCCTATGCGAAATAGCACTCTAAATTGGCACGAACTGACAAGAGGGAATACGCATGAAAGTATTCATTACCGGTGCAAATGGATTCGTTGGCTCCGCTGTCGTTTCCGAACTTCTTTCCGCGGGCCATGAGGTGCTCGGGTTAGCCAGATCCGAGGAAGCAGCCCGTGCCATTCAGGCTGCTGGTGCCGAAGTCCTGCGCGGCTCGCTCGACAATCATGAAAGTCTGCGTATCGGTTCAGAAAAAGCCGATGGTGTTATTCACCTTGCGTTCAATCCTGATTTTGCAGCCTTTCAAGCGTCATGCGCGCTTGACAAAAGCGCTATTGAAACAATCGGAGCCTCTCTCGTCGGCACCTCAAAACCCTTACTCGTGCCCAACGGAATAGGCGGACTGGCACCGGGACGGATCTTAACGGAAGACGATAACGTCCCGACAACCTACAGTTTTCCACGCGTGTCCGAGCAAACCGCATTGCACCTAGTTTCACAAGGTGTCATCGCTTCGGTCATCCGTCTATCGCAGATACACAACGTACGCAGACAGGGGCTTGTGAGCACCCTGATTGATATCGCACGGACAACAGGACTATCCGCCTATATAAACGATGGCAATAATCTGTGGCCAGCAGCGCATGTTTCGGATGTGGCCCGTCTCTTTCGGATAGCATTGGAAATGCCCGAGGCCGGAGCAAAATATCACGCCGTTGCTGAGGAAGGCATTGAGATGCGGGCCATTGCCACGACAATCAGCCGCAGTCTCGGGATTCCGATAAAATCGCTTAATACCGAGGAGGCACAAGACCATTTTGGGCCATTGGCACCCTTTGTTGCCATGGATATGCCCGCGTCGTCCGATGAGACGATAAAGCGGACAGGTTGGCATCCCACAGGTCCGGGACTTCTGGCTGATCTTGAGAAAATCAGTCGATCCTGAAATCGTGCGGAGATCAGTTTCGAGCTATCATCATTTTTCTTATTATGGAAAAGGAAAATGGTCTAGCTTGAGCGAAACGATCTTCTAGAAAAGCAAGTATCCAAGATATTTTTTGCAAACAGAGGGAATCAACGACGAATTTAGTTCCGTGATGACTGGATATAGCACTCAATCGGTACGGTGAGCGTGATCGGATCACCCACCAGCGTGTCAGGGAGCATAGGGAGCGGCTGGGCGCGCTTCGGCAATGCCATCGCTTCCTAATCTAGCAACACATGACCAGAACTATGAGTAAGAGTGACCGATCGCGTAGGACCTTTACCGTCCATGAAGAAGGTTATTGTTGGCACACCTTCCTGATGATCTTCCATGGCATCGGTGGATACCGCTTGAATTTTTCCAACCGCACTTGGGCCTGTCAGCACTTGATCCAGCCTGCTGTTGCTGCGATGCGAATGACTGAGTGGAACGATAGTGCTGTTTTATCGTATCGCGGTTGCGGCAGCGCGCTATTCCTTGAGCCAAACAGAGAGATTCTCGACAAGAGGCCGGCACCAATAAGCCCATCCGGGGCAGGAGACTGACGCGGCGCGCTATTGATCGTCGATGCTCTTCTCCGTTCCAACCTATCAGACAAGATTTAATTTAATGGACAGACAGATCATTTAAAAAACGCTCTGAAAGACAAAACTATCAGAACAATTATTTTGCGCTGACATATAAGCATATTGCGATTACCACTATGGTGTTCTAGCAAGCGTTTATGCCCACATTCCGCTTCACCTGTCACAAACTGGCTATGTCAGAAAACTGTATATAAAACGACCAAGCCTTAATGCCATTATATAATTAGGTGCTATTGCAAACCATGACTGACGACTATGCACAGAAACTTTACTTACTCGCTGATTTAATTCACGCGATTAGTCGGCAGCTTACGGTGCCAACAGACCTCGAACCCGCTCCCTGCACTCCGGTCGAGATTCTGGTCATGCGCTACATTAGGCAAAATCCAGGCGCATCCGCGAGGGATGCCGCCGAGGCGACGCTTTTACCGTCAAGCAATTTCAGTCGTATATTGCGTGGATTAACGGAGAAAGGTTTATTGCGACAGGAAAAAGACTCTCGCGATGCACGCGGAAAAAAGCTTTACCTGACCAGTATTGCAAAAACTAATTTCACGCGGATGCGAGATGCGTGGAGTAAGGATCTACAAGGCCTAATCGAGGACGCTGGTCAGCTAGATCTTGTAAACGCAACGCTTAAAGATATTGAGACTAAACTTCTAGCGCGACGACGAACTGACAATTCAGCCAACGCGTGAGACTGCGAGATATCTGCCGTAGCCCCGTTGACAATTGTATTCCCGAACAGGTCTCTCTCCCCGCTTCACACTTTCATTGTTTTGTTCACGACAACACATCAAAACTCTGCTCATACAGGGAAACCTTCGGGGCTAAACACATAGGACATAACAAACTACGTTGTCTGCTCTCGGCGGCTGTGACCGGGCGATGTCCCGGTAATCCGTTTGTATGCGCGACTGAACGCCGCCTGTGATGCGTAGCCAAGGCGTTCAGCTACTCTTTCAATAGACATTCTATCGTACGCCAGCCAAGTCCTGGCAATGCGCATCCGGAGTTCTCCTGCATAACGCAGTGGGGCGACACCAATCGTTTCCTGAAACCGCTTTGCAAACACCGATCGCGAGAGACCGCTTTCCGCCGCCAGTTCCGCTACAGTCCAATCGTGTCCAGGTTGACGATGTAGAGCCAGAATGGCACGCGATAGCCTCGGTTCTCGCAAAGCTGTCACGAATGCGGAACTATTGCCACAACCACATTCGACCCATCCCCGAACAATTACTGCCATGACGACATCCGCGAGACGCGCTAGAATACCGGCATCTCCCACGCGCCCAGCACAGGCTTCCTTCTCCATGGCTGTCAGGATTGGCATGAGTTCAACATAACGCTGGCTTGTTGCGTCAATCATCATGAGTTCTGGCATTAAAGGAACAAGTCCCTGAAGACCTCCAAGGTCGAACTCCATACACCCACTAAAGAAAATCGTATGCGATGTGTTGTTCAAGCCAGTCTTCACCGCACTAACAGTTTCGCTAAGAGGCATGACATCGCAGTGATCGATATCCAGAACCACAGCCTTTGGATCTGAAAAGATTTTATGTCCGCTCCCATGTGGAAGAAAGACCGCGTTTCCCGCCGAGAGCGTCTGAATCGCACCATCTTCACTCAGGAGATGTGCTGTGCCAGCTGCCAGAAAATGGAAATAAGCACAGCCGGGTTTTGCCTTGAACGCAAATCCAAAAGAGTCACTCGCATGGATGCGACGATACTGCATACCGCGCAGACGCATCCCGAGAAGCAGTTCATTCATGAGATCAGAAGATGGAACGATCTGGTCCAATGATAAAGTATCCAAGCGTTATGATCAAAAAATAAGGATTAATAATCATAGATCGTCCCGATTGTGCCGTCTAGTCTATTGAGCAACAGCAAATCTGAGGACTTTCTTATGAATGATACAGTACGAGAGCCTATCACCCCTGACACGGGCGCTATGGTCAAGAATGACCCCACATCACCTGCGTGGATGGCAGTTTTTTCCCTAACCATGGGAGTTTTCGGGCTTTTGACGGCCGAATACCTTCCCGCAAGCCTCCTGACACCCATGGCAACAGGGCTTGGCGTCTCAGAAGCTTTGGCGGGACAGGCCGTTACTGTAACCGCCGTGGTCGCCATGTTCTCTGGCCTGCTGACCGCAAGCCTGACACGGCGGGTCGACCGCCGTATCGTGCTGCTTGCGTTCAGTATGCTGATGATCGCGTCCAACCTGCTGGCGGCATTATCCTCCAGTCTGATCGTGCTCCTCGCCATGCGGGTTTTACTGGGCATCGCGCTGGGAGGTTTCTGGAGCATGGCGGCGGCCGTGGCGATGCGCCTTGTTCCTGCGGCCCTTCTTCCCCGTGCTCTATCCATTATTTTTAGTGGTATTTCAGTAGCAACTGTCGTTGCCGTACCACTTGGCAGTTATCTGGGTGGTCTGTACGGCTGGCGCGCCGCATTTTTCGCGGCAGCGGCACTCGGCGGCGTGACGCTAATCTTCCAGTTTCTTACGCTTCCCGCGCTGGAACCACGCAGTCCGGCCCGGCTCGGCACCATTCTGGACATCCTGCGCAGACCCGGCATTGGGGTAGGTATGTTATGCTGCACTCTTGTCCATACCGGCCAATATGCCTTGTTTACCTACATCCGCCCGGTGCTGGAAAGCGTGATGGTCATTAATGTAAGTGGATTAGCACTGGTATTATTAGCTTTTGGCGCAGCAAACTTTATTGGGACTCTTGTCGCCGGGTGGCTACTTGAGCATAGCCTACGCACGACGCTCGTCGTCATGCCTATTTTGATCGGCATCGCCAGTTTGGGTCTAATCCTGCTACCTGCGGGGCTGGTCGGACAGGTGTTTCTGGTCATTCTGTGGGGAATGGCTTTCGGGGGTGTTCCCGTGGCGTGGTCGAACTGGGTCGCACATGCGGTTCCTGATCAGGCGGAAAGCGCTGGCGGTATGGTTGTGGTGTCCGTGCAGTCCGCAATCGCAGCCGGTGCTGCTGTGGGCGGTTTAATGTTCAGTCTTGCCGGCGTGGTCGGTGTCTTTGGTGCAGCCAGCGCGATCCTTCTGCTGTCGGCTCTGCTGATCGCACTCAGAGTTCAAACCAACCCTGCCCTTCCCACATGACGTAAATCAAACATCAGGCTTTTGCTGTCAGACACCGCGCGCCATTGAAATGATGTCCACCATCTGACAGCCAGCCGACGTTATGGCATGTCTTTCCCTGCAATATTATTAGCTGTCAGATTTCGGCAGAAGGGAAAGTGAGAACAGACAAGACGCCTGCTTTCCTCGGGCAGGCTCTCATGCCCCCAAGAAGCCGCTAACAATTCTGTTTCACGCCAGACTACGTGCGAAACAGCTCGACCGAAGCAACACAGCATCGGATAGCTAATGAGACTACGCCATCCGGTTTAAAAAGAGTTTCAGGATTTTTGATCAAAAATTTCGGATTTATGATCATGGATCGTCCCACAACCTCAGGCTACCTTCCTGAAAGAGCCGCAGAAAAAACTGAGATAATCCTCATCATGATGAAAGGCTGGTTTTTCTGATGTCTAGCGCCCCCACCCGGCAGGTTCCCTCTGTGTATCATCGCCGTGTTGGCAACATTGTCGTCACATCTGTGTCAGATGGTTATCTCGATGCAGGAATGAGTTCCTTGCAAAATATCGATCCCGATGAAGCACGGAATATCCTGAGCAAACAGTTCCGTCCTGCCAGACGTGCTTCGGTAAATTGTTTTCTGATACACTCCGCAGGCCGCATCGCTCTGATTGATACCGGATGTGGCACCTATCTCCAGTCTTCCGCCGGGAAATTGCTTCAAAATCTTCAGTATGCAGGGGTTGATCCCCTTGATATTGATACGGTTCTTCTCACGCACATTCATCCCGATCATTCTGCCGGGCTTTCTGACCGTGCAACTGGGACGCCATTTTTCCCGAACGCTGACATTGTGTTGCACGAAAAAGAACTTGCTTACTGGTCAGATGAAACGCTGAGAGAGAAGATACCGCCTGAAGATCGAACACTTTTTTTCGACTGTGTTCATGAACAGATTGCTCCCTACAAACATAAAATCAGAAGCTTCAGTGGCAGTGAAAACGTTTTCCCCGGTGTGACAAGCTGGCCTCTGCCTGGTCATACACCCGGACACTCCGGGTTCCTGATTGCATCCGAACAGGAAAAACTTCTCATATGGGGAGATCTCATACATGTTCCTGAAATTCAGGTATATCGTCCAGAAGTCACGATGACATTCGATGTCAATCCGGTTGAAGCTGAAAAAACCCGGAAAGAATTATTCGAAAAAGCCAGTCACCATCACTTTCTGATTGCGGGCATGCATGTTGATTTTCCGGGTTTTGCACGCGTTGTCAAAGAAGACCAGACTTACGGGCTTTTGCCGGAACCGTGGATTTACACACTTTAAACTGACACACCTGTCCATCTCATACGGAGAGCAGACCAATGGTTACCTTATTTGACCCTATTCAGCTTGGTGACATTCATGCCGCCAACCGTGTCATCATGGCTCCTCTTACCCGTGCGCGCGCCACTCGGGACCATATCCCAACCCCAATTATGGCCGAATATTATGCACAAAGATCATCAGCTGGTCTTATTATTTCCGAAGCAGTTGGTATAAGTCAGGAAGGTCTGGGGTGGCCCTATGCGCCAGGAATATGGTCCCAACAACAGGTTGAAGCATGGAAACCTGTTGTTGAGGCTGTGCATAAAAAAAATGGAAAAATAGTAGCGCAGCTCTGGCATATGGGCCGTATGGTTCATTCAAGTGTCACGGGACTGCAACCGGTATCCTGCTCACCCACCACACCGTCAGAAAAACTACACACCTACGATGGAAAACAGGATGCTGAACAGGCACGGGAGCTTACAAAACAGGATATAGAACGCATTCTGGAAGAGTATGAACGGGCAACACGCAATGCATTGGCTGCCGGATTTGACGGTGTGCAGATCCATGCGGCCAATGGTTATCTGATTGACGAGTTCCTAAGGGACAGCACCAATCTGAGAACAGACTCCTATGGAGGATCAGCAGAAAATCGGATACGTTTTCTTCAGGATGTAGCTGAGCGAGTTGTGGCTATTGCGGGGGCTGGAAAAACGTCTGTTCGCCTCTCCCCGAATGGGGAGTCCCAAGGGTGCATCGATAGTCACCCCGAGCATGTTTTTGTTCCGGCTGCGTGCATGTTGAATACGTTGGAAATTGCTTTTCTGGAACTTCGGGAATCCAGCCCCGATGGCACATTTTTTGGCCAAACGAATCAGGCAAAGCTGCATGGTCCGATCAAAAACGTCTTTCATCACCCCTTAATTCTTAATCAGGATTATACACGCGAAGACGCACTTGCCGCGGTTGAAACGGGTATTGCGGACGCCATTTCCTTCGGTCGCAACTTTATTGCCAACCCCGACCTTGTTTACCGTCTGGAAAACGACCTTCCTCTGAATCAAGATATCGTCAAGACATGGTACAGTCAGGGTCAGGCTGGGTACACGGATTACAGTGCCTTGAATAAGGAAGGCTAACGCCGTTTCCTTCCGCTACGCCGAAGAGAAAATTTGGTACGGCAAAAGCGGATTAGACATAGACAGCGTGTGGAGTTTCACTCATCAGTGAATCCATTTTGTGAAAGACATAGAAATAACCGTTTTTTCTGAAAAAAACGGAAACAGTGGGATAGCTAAGCGTAACACAGGTGGGTAAACAGCATTGGCACATCAAGCGTGCCAATGCTGTTTCTACCTTTATGGCATCTGTCTTTATCCGGTCATCCCGGTCAATCATCTTCATTCAGATGGGCCGGTAACCTGCCATCCAATGAACAGAATGTTTCCGCCACTTCATTCTCTCTGGTAGGAGCCAAGCCTAGCGGCAAGGTAAAGCCTGTTCATGCTGCGCAACTCATCAGGAGCCGCCGGTGTGGTCGGCACATCTTTCAGGACCATGCCCAACATAGTTTTCATATTATTCAGCACCACGACTGCAATATCCTGCGCTGCTGTAGCATCCAGTCCGGATGCGCAAACCTGAAGTGCCGCCGCAATGCCCTGCAATGCCCGGCTGCGGGACGTATGCCGTATTTCTGCCCTGTCAGTGCGGGCGTCCATCAAGGCAGGAAGTGATTTTACACGTGGGTAAAGAATAACCATCAGGTCGATCAGGATATCTGCAAGCTCTTCCGGCGAAAGATCAGCCGCCCGCGCAGCCAGCGCCTCATATTCTTCATTCATAATAGCGGCATGATGCTGCAACAGCGCCTCAGCTATGGCTTCCTTATTGGGGAAAAACCGATAGAGCGAGCCGATCTTTGCACCTGCACGTGCTGCAATTTCCGCCATAGTGGTCGCTTCATACCCACGCTCTGCCATGAGGTCAGAGGCAGCGGCCAGCAATTCAGCCACCCTCTGACGCCCCCCAGCACGGCGTGGCTGGATAGGTTCGCGTTTCTCACTTGACGTATTTGAGTCCATGCTCAAATAATACTCCTGTTTGAGTTTATCCTCAAACTATACCAATCCAGCGTCTGTCGGACAATAAGTCCGCGAAGCACGCAAGCAGACAAGGAACTGTCATCATGATTTCTCTGCCGGTATCCCGAACAGCTCTGGTCCTGATTGATCTGCAGAAAGGTATTATAGGGCGACCGCTAGCCCCTTTTACAGGTGATACAGTGGTTGAACGTTCAAAAAAGCTGGCTTCCCGTTTTCGCGCGGTTGGAGGCCTCGTAATTCTGGTAAATGTCGCCTTTGCTCCGGATTTTGCTGATGCTGTGCAAACAGAGATCGACCGCCCCATCGCGCCTCCTCCGGGCGGCTTTTCTCAGGACTGGACCGAACTTGTGGACGGTCTGGCTGAACCGACGGACCTCCTGATCACAAAACGGCAATGGGGCGCATTCTATGGAACTGATCTTGATTTACAGCTCAGGCGGCGTGGAATTGATACCATCGTCTTGGGAGGAATCGCGACAAATATGGGCGTTGAATCCACTGCCCGCGCTGCCCACGAGCATGGGTATGGCGTTGTCATCGCCGAGGATCTTACGTCAACCTTCTCAGATGACATGCAGCGTTTCGCCTGTGACCACATCTTCCCGATGCTTGGGAGGGTAACAACGAGTGACCTCATCACTCTTGAAGCATAATCGCTGGCCCGTTGGAATGTACCAGACCTAATTCAGCTTGGTTCTGGAAATCCCCGTTCTCGCTTTTTGGATGATAATTACCTCAATAGGTTATGATTCTGAAGCTGGACGTGTCACCGTTTAGTTTCGGACCATGGGTTATCTGTTAAGCGGCGTTGCGCTCGTGATCCAAAGGACTTTTCCATTGAAGTGCGGAACACATCCTCTGCGGATTATAGAAATCATTAATGTAGCATGTGATGGCCTGCTCGACGTCCTGACGCGTCATCCATGCTTGCTACCACAGGAGTTCCGCTTTTAAGGTCTTGAAGAAACTCTCAGTCACCGCATTATCCCAGCAGTTTCCCTTTCTGCTCATGGATACGCGAAAGCCATGGGCAGAAAGGAGCTTCCGGTAAGCCTCTGAACAATACTGACTGCCACGATCCGCATGATGGATGCAGTCTGGTGGTGGCTGGACGCAAGGCGATAGCGTGCTGTAACGCTGTGGTGGCAAGATCTGCGGTCATACGGACCTCAAGGTTCCAGCCGATGACTCTTCGTGAGAAGAGGTCCAGCACCACAGCCAGATAAACCCAGCCTTCACATGTCCAGATATATGTTATGTCCGCTGTCCATTTCTGGTTAAGCCCTGGTGCTGAAAAATCCTGCCCCAGAAGGTTGGGTTCAATACTGTGCTTGTGCGAACTGTTCGTGGTCACCTTGAAGCGTCGTGTCCTAACAACACCGATTGTATGGCCACATCGTTCAGAAGATGAAAGATGCGCAGCGAAGAGGATAATCTGCAGCACAACAGTTGCCATTACCCCGCGCCATCGACGTCCCCCTGTTCCCTGTGTCGTGTCATTCTTACGTCGACGGATCCTCATTCTCGCCCGTATATGTCGGGTAATCTGTGTAGCCATGTGAATCACCGCCATAAAAGGTCGAACGATCATAGCGATTCAGGGACCAGTTGTTCCGAAGTCGCATGACCAGATCCGGGTTGGCGATAAACGCCCGGCCAAACGCGATCAGATCCGCATCGCCGGACTCCAGCAATCTCTCCGCGCTCTCACGGGTGAAACCGCCTGCGGCGATGATGGTGCGGGAAAAAAGAGGACGCAAAACAGAAACATCGACAGGATCTGGTTCGGCGTCCGCGCCTATCCGTGGCTGAACGATGTGTAGATAGGCAACCCCCATATCCTCCAGCATCGTGGCAACATAGCTGAACGTGGCATGCCTGTTGCTGTCAGACATGGAGCCATAGGATCCGCTAGGGGTAAGACGCACGCCCACACGGTCGCCGCCCCAGACGTCAATGGCTGCCTGGGTCACCTCCCGAAGAAAGCGTGCGCGACTTTCAACAGAGCCGCCATAGGCGTCGGTGCGCCTGTTTGTGCCGTCCTGCAAAAACTGGTCCGGCAGATAACCATTGGCGCCATGGATTTCCACACCGTCGAACCCCGCCTTCAAGGCGCGGGACGCTGCCTGACGGTAAGCATCGATCAAGGCCGGAATTTCATCAAGTTCCAGGGCGCGCGGCATATCGTATGGCACTGTGCCGTTCAGCATCCACGCCGTGCCGTCGGCCCGAATGGCGGACGGCGCGAGGGGTGCTGCACCACCGGGTTGAAGAACACGAGCAGACTGTCGCCCTACATGCCATAGTTGCAGGAACATCCTCCCCCCTTTGGCATGAACACCGTCTGTAATGCGTTTCCAACCCGGTATCTGTGCATCATCGTAAATACCTGCGGCACGTTCAAAACCGTATCCAGTCAGAGCAACCGGTGAAGCTTCGGAGATCAGCAGGCCACCCGGCGTCGCACGCTGGGTATAGTATTCAAGCATCAAATCGTTGGGCAGGTTGCCGATGCTTGAGCGCATCCGGGTCAGCGGCGCCATGACAACACGATGTTCAAGCCGCGTGGGCCCTACGAATTTAGGAGAAAAAAGAAGGTCAGTCATGTTGGATCATTCCTGTGTTGGCCCACTGCTGCGGGGCTCACTGTGATTGTTCACATGCAACACAGGATGGACATTTCCAGATTGGATTGGCAGGCGGTCTTTAGGTATAGATAGAATTCCGTATTGGAATAATGAAATGGATCGCCTTCAGGCCATGACCGCCTTCGTGCGGGTTGTAGAAAGTGGCTCCTTTTCCGCAGCCGCACGACTGATGCATCTGGGGCAGCCTGCTGTCTCAAAGGCTATCACACAGCTCGAACGCCAGCTGGGTGTACAACTCCTTCTCCGTTCGGCGCACGGTCTGACACCGACAGACGCAGGGCAGCGCTATTTCGAGCGCGTGGCCCGTATCGTGTCTGATACGGAAGAAGCGGATGCAGCAGCGCGCGGCAGCACAGCCAGCTTGCAGGGAAGACTTCGGGTTGCCGTTCCGACCACTTTCGGGCGCCTTCAGATTGTACCTCGTCTTGGCCTGCTTCTGAATCAACATCCAAGACTGGACATTGATGTCGAACTCGATGACCGACGCGTGGATCTTATGGCAGAGGGGATTGACGTTGCGATCCGTGTCGGCCCACTCAATGATAGCACCATGATCGCAAAAAGGCTCGGACGAGGGCGACGGTCGGTCCTTGCTACCCCTGCCTATCTGGCATCTGCTCAGGCTCTCGAAACGCCAGAAGATCTCGGGTTGCATCAGGCCATAGGCTACATCCGCGATAGTGCCGCAAAATATACGTTCCGGCGGCAGGAGGAGGAGATCAGCGTCTCCCTTCATACGCGCCTACATCTGAGCGCCGCCGAAGGCATTCGGGCTGCCGTCCTGGCCGATCTGGGTCTCACAATTGCCGCGGATTGGATGTTCCAGCCAGAACTGGCGTGCGGGACTGTGGTGCGATGCCTGACGGGCTGGTCACTCCCACCTGTCGATTTATGGATAGTCTATCCCTCAGGCAAGCTGGCCAGCGCCAAAGCGCGGGCGTTTTCTGATTTTATCACCAGAATAGTCGAGCAGATTGAGGCGGTGGCAGTTTAACGCAACGCACATAGTAGCACTTGCGCATTTCCTGAGAGGTCTGCCCCTTTGCTACAAAAATTTTTCTGAACAAAATCAGATATTTGCTCTGTTACACGACTAAGAAAATTATCCTGAGGTTTGTGATCCCGTTCCCAATGTCCGACGTCGCACGCTACGAATTCTTCCTCTTCCCTGCCTCCTTCATTCTGACGCTGGAACTGCTGGCACGTCGCCTGAATTTGCCACCAGTTGCAGCCTTCATTCTTGGTGGAACCGGACTGGTCGCATTCACAACAAGGCCCTGAGAGGAATGGAAGAGGTCATGGACATGCAGGAGATCGTGGCGTGAAATTATCTCGGGCCCTTCCCAAGCCATATAGATAAAATATGGAAACCATACGTTTCCATCGTTGTTATTTCTTACCCTTCCTCCCGGCGGTAATGAAGACCTCAGCGGAACAGAAACCGGTGATCCTTCCGAACACCACGGCGCTGCTTTCCAAGACGCATTCATTACTGATCGGAGAGTCAATTCATGAAATACACTCTGTTTTCCTTTCCTGCTGCGGCTGTTGCAATCGGCCTGCTGGCAGGTAGTCCGGCATCTGCTCAGGTTGTGACCAACGCCGCTCAGGCCCAGTCCGGAACCTACAACGTTGAGCCTAGTCACACACAGGTCGGTTTCTCCGTCCTGCATTTCGGGTTTACGAACTATCTCGGCGTATTCTCCAATGTTTCCGGCACACTGACCCTTGATACGAAAAATCCGGCTTCGTCAAAACTGTCCGTGACCATCCCAGTGGAGTCCGTGCAGACAACAAGCGCCAAGCTCAATGATGAACTCAAGGGCGATCAGTGGTTCGATGCCGCGAAATTCCCCAATGCCACGTTTGAGTCCACGTCCGTTCGCATCACAGGCCGCAACGATGCGATCGTAACTGGCAACCTGACGCTGCATGGTGTCACGAAGCCTGAAACCCTCAAAGTGCATTTCATTGGTGCTGGCGTGAACGCTCTCGACAAGAAATACACTACCGGGTTTGAAGCCACTGGCACCATCAAACGCAGTGACTTCGGCGTGAAGATGTATGTGCCTTACGTGTCTGACGATGTGCATCTGCGCATTGCCGGCGCCTTCGAGCGACAGGACTAACGCCCATGTCTTCTCCCGCGCGCGCAGCGAGCGGGACCACGCGGTATACCACGGTCGCGATCATCCTTCACTGGACGATTGCTCTGGGAATACTGACCCTGATCGCGATGGGTCTGATCATGGACCATTTCCACCTCGATACGGTGCGCGTGTTCCAGCTCTACCAGCTGCACAAATCCATTGGTATCACCGTGATGTTTCTGATCGCCTTGCGTGTTGGGTGGCGCTTTGCACACAGTGCTCCCGCCCTGCCCGCAGATATGCCACCACTGGAGAAAAAGGGAGCACATCTGGCGCATCTGGCGCTCTACGGGTTGCAGGTTCTGCTGCCCCTGAGTGGCTGGGCGATGGTTTCGGTCTCGGTGCTGGGCATTCCGACCGTGCTGTTCGGAACAGTGCCATGGCCCGACCTTCCGGTGCTCTCGACCCTATCCGACAAGGCGCCGGTCGAAACTGCTCTGAAGGTGGTTCACCACTGGGCATCGTGGGGGCTTCTGGGTCTGATCATCCTGCACGTCGCCGCAGCCCTGCGGCACCGGTTCGTCCTGCATGACCATGTTCTTCATCAGATGCTGCCGTCTTTTGGCACGTCCTCCACACCTCGCCAGAAAAGAGAAACCCCATGAAGGCTTTTCACAAGTTCCTGCCAGTCGCTACCATGGCTGGTCTTCTGCTCTCAACGCCGACTTTCGCCGCCGACTGGACGCTTACTTCGGGCAACGGCACGCTGGGCTTCTCCGGCACCCAGACCGGCAAGGCATTTGAAGGTCATTTCGGAAAATATGATGGCACGATCTCCTTTGATCCGGCCCATCCTGAATCCGGTCACGCGAAGATCACCATCGATATGGCCAGTGCCACGACAGGTGACGGGCAGCGTGATGGTGCGCTACCCGGTCACGACTGGTTTGACGTTAAGGCCTTCCCTTCGACTATTTTCGAGGTGAAAGACTTCAAGAGCAAAGGCGGCAACGCCTATGACGCCGAAGGCACACTGACCATTAAAGGCGTGAGCAAACCCGTCACCCTGCCTCTTACCATCGACATCTCAGGCTCTGCCCTGCATGCCAAGGGCCATCTCCAGCTTGTCCGTTCCGCGTTCAACGTCGGTATCGGCCCATGGACGACAGGCCAGTGGGTTGCGCTCGAAGTGGGCGTGAATGTCGATATCACAGCGCATGGCGGCTGAAACACCAGATGTTCTTCGCACGCTCATCTGGTCTGATATCTGCTTATAATGCCCAGACATAGCGCTTCCTCCATGCCGGGCGGAACACACCCGCGTGGAAAAACACTTTCTCTCGTGGCTGACGCCATTCAACCCGTCCTTGGCACAAGACGCTTCAGCGATCATTTACGTCGTATCGACAGTCAACGCGGTCTCTCCTCAGAGTGGCGAACTGCATCCGGTGCCGAGGCACGCTTTCGATGCGGGCGCTACCTCTCTGCTGCTGCAACGTCGGACAAACCATCTTAGACTTGCCGTCCACTCGGCCAGCGGCATCGACCAGACGCTGGCACGCGGGTCTGGAGCTTCCCGACGATGTGGTGCGGCATACCGCAGAGACGCCATCCAGACGTCGCCTGCTTGATCAGACGGCCTGTGTCGACGGATGGATCGAATCCCGATTAGAAAAAATATAGAAACGTTATATTTATATCATTTCTATTATTTTTATCCGGCGGAGCGGTTAAAAGCAAAGGCAACGGCGAACACAACTGACCAGCCGCCCCCTCGTATTCGGAAAGACCTGACATCATGAATCCCATCCTCCCGCGTGACCCCTTGCTTCTCGCCTCACGCCTCCTTCTGACTATGCTTTACGTGTTCATGGGCTGGGGGAAACTCACGGGCTTCGCCAGCACAGTCGCTTACATGACCGCGACAGGCGCCCCCCTGCCCTACCTTTCATCAATCGTGGCCATTCTGGTCGAACTGGGGCTCGGTCTTCTGATCGCCCTTGGTGCGCTGACGTCCCCGCTTGCAATTATTCTTGCGCTCTACACGATCGTCACCGCTTTCATCGGCCACCATTACTGGACATTCTCCAGCATGGAACGGTACGACATGTGGGTTCATTTCTACAAAAACTTCAGTATTGCTGGTGGTTTTCTCGTTCTAGCCGTCTCCGGTCCGGGACGTTTCTCGATCGACGCACTTCTAAAGAATGATGATCGAGCCTGAAATCGTGAATTCCTAAGATAATCTCAGAACAAAATCGGGAAACAAAGAGTTTCCCGATTTTGGGTATCCACCTTTTATTGAGGATCTATCGTCATGGGGTTTCTGAACTCCTTACGGAAACTGTTCTCCTCTCAAACGGAAGAAATCAAAATGCCAAAAGTTCTCGTTCTTTATTATTCCTCGTACGGTCACGTTGAAACCATGGCCAATGCCGTCGCAGAAGGTGTCCGGGCCGCTGGACTTGAAGCCGACGTCAAGCGCGTTCCTGAACTGGTTCCCGAGGACGTCGCGAAAGCCCATCACTTCAAAACGGAACAGAGCGCTCCCATCGCCACGACGGACGAACTGCCGAATTATGATGCGATCATTATCGGTGCGCCGACACGCTTTGGCCGTCTTCCGGCTCAGATGGCAAACTTCTGGGACCAGACCGGTGGCCTGTGGCTCAAGGGAGCCCTGATTGGCAAGGTCGGCGCGGTCTTTACCTCGACGGCGTCCCAGCATGGCGGTCAGGAAACAACCCTGTACTCCCTCATGTCGAATCTGATCCATCACGGCATGATCATCAGTGGCTTGCCTTACAGCTTCCAGGGACAGCTCAAGCTCGACGAAGTGACCGGTGGTTCGCCGTATGGTGCGACCACAATCGCTGCGGGCGATGGCTCGCGTCAGCCCAGTGCTAATGAACTGGATGGGGCAAAGTTCCTCGGTCAGCATGTGGCAGGCATTACCAAAAAACTCGCCTGACTTTCAGGTCTTTCCCGACGCCTTCTTTCGGGAAAGACCTTTTTCCAGGTTTGAATCCGCTGGTAACTTTGCCCATGGCGGATGTTCAAACGCTTTCACCAGATAATCCAGCAACACCGACACACGTGTGGACCGTATCGGACTTGCCGACGTCACAAGATACAGAGTGATGACCGGCCCTTCCCATGCAGGTAGAATCTGCTCCAGCCGCCCATCATGCAGCCCGTCCCACACCATAAATTCGGGAAACAGGCCGTAGCCAAGGCCATCTTCAAGGGATGGAAGAAAAGCCTCGGCATTGTCGGCGCGAAAACGCGCAGTCTGCGTCAGAACAAATTCCTTGCCTGACGTATTGTTGCGAAAACGGATCATACCCGGCGCAGTATTGTTTGTATAAACAAAGCTTTTGTAAGCTTCCAGATCGCGGGGATGTTCCGGTCTGCCCACCGCATCCAGCCAGAGGGGAGAGGCCACCAGAAGCAGTCTTACATCACACAGCTTTTTTGCCCGCAAAGATGAATCGGCAAGCGACGCGATACGAAGTGCGATGTCATATCCGTCAGCCACCATGTCCACAACGGCATCGCTGAAGCTGATATTCAGATCGATCTCGGGATAGCGCTCCATGAACTCCGGCAATACAGGTGCCAAATGCCGGATACCGAACGTCATGGGAGCGGCAATCCGGATACGCCCTGACGGACGCTGCATATCGCCACGCGCTTCGGTCTCGGCGGCTTCCGCTTCCATGACAATACGATTGGCGTGTCCCAGCAGCGCCCGTCCTGTTTCCGTAAGAGACATGTGGCGAGAATTTCGATTGAAAAGCGCAATTCCCAATGCCTGTTCAAGTCGGCTAACAGCTTTTGAAACGGTAGGCTTGGAAAGTTGTATTTCTTCTGCGGCACGCGCGAAGGAACCAAACTCCGCCACTTTTGCAAAAATCGCCCATGCTTCAAAATCCGGTAGTCGCATCTTTCTTCCCATCGCAAGAGAAACAGCCCGATTTACATAACCTTATCATATTTATTTAGCAAGAAATGGAAACGATTCCTTTCCATGATTTCCGTATACTACCGATGTCAGTATCTTCTATCGTCTGAGGCAGAGCAAACGAGATGTCTGAAATCTCAGGAGAAAGCCAATGATTGAAGTCCGCCCCTTCGATAAACTCGGCCACGCCAACCATGGCTGGCTGGATGCGAAGCACCATTTCTCCTTCGCGAATTATTACGATCCCAACCGCATGAACTGGGGCGCTCTGCGCGTCTGGAATGACGACACTATTGCGCCGGGAACCGGCTTTGGCGCCCACCCACATGAGAATATGGAAATCATCACCTATGTCCGGGAAGGCGCCATCACGCACAAGGACAGCCTTGGCAACAAGGGCCGCACTGTCGCCGGGGACGTTCAGGTCATGTCCGCAGGCACGGGGATCCGGCACAGTGAACATAATTTCGAGGATGTGACGACACGCATCTTCCAGATCTGGATCATGCCAAACCGTGCCGGTCATGCGCCTTCATGGGGCACACGCGCCTTCCCGAAAGATGACCGTGCCGGAAAATTCGTTACTCTGGCATCCGGTTATCCGAATGACGGTGATGCCCTTCCTATTCATACGGACGCGCGCGTGCTGGGCGCGACATTGCGGAAAGGAGAAACCACAGAATACCATCTTGGCATCAAGAGACTGGCCTACCTCGTGGTTGCCAAAGGCTCCGTTGAAATAGAAAGTAAGGTTGTTAACGAACGAGATGGTGCTGCAATCTCAGAAACGGATATTCTGAGGGTTCAGGCGCTCAAAGAGGCTGAAGTGATCCTTGTTGATACGGCTCCGTAAACTCCTGCCTATGTCAGGTCGCACCGGTGCAATATCATTCCATCGCTACAGCAAGATGCCGAGACACAGCAACATTTGGTGGCTATGACTTGATCAGCATGCGCGATGACCTTCCCCCCCCTGAAATACCCTCGAATTGAAGTTAAGGTCTG
>NZ_LHZV01000003.1 GCF_001581005.1 Acetobacter orleanensis | reverse complement strand
GGCGTATGGGAACGCCTGCTCGAACTGGTTCAGGACCAACAGGAAGTGGCACTCGGTATGACTTTTCTGGACGGCACAAACATCAGGGCTCACCACAAGGCGGCGGGAGCCCAAAAAAGGGGCCTCTTTCGAAGAGCGAGACCATCGTGAAGCACTTGGCCGCTCTCGCGGCGGCTATGGCACGAAAGCCTGCGTGATCGCTGATGGACATGGAAAAGCCTTCGGTTTTGCGCTGGCTCCCGGACAGGCTCATGAACTGCCTCTGGCACCAGCCATGCTCGACAGCCTTCCCGCCATTCCCCTGTGGGTCGTAGCGGACAAGGGCTACGCGTCGAACGCCTTTCGTGAACGGATATGGGACATGGCAGCCCGGCCGGCCATTCCCGCGAAACGACGCGATGACCCG
This sequence comes from Acetobacter orleanensis, assembly GCF_001581005.1. Lineage (GTDB taxonomy): Bacteria > Pseudomonadota > Alphaproteobacteria > Acetobacterales > Acetobacteraceae > Acetobacter > Acetobacter orleanensis. The sequence continues at coordinate 163 of NZ_LHZV01000003.1, read as the reverse complement.
GTTGCCTGCCCAAAATGGGCCTATCGGTGCCGGCATCTCGTTGAGAACCTCTGGGCTCGCCTCAAGGAGTGGCGCGCGGTCGCAACCAGATATGAAAAAACAGCAACGTCGTTTCTCGCGGTCATCCACATCGCTGCCGCAGCAGACTGGATCAAGCCATAAC
>NZ_LHZV01000014.1 GCF_001581005.1 Acetobacter orleanensis | reverse complement strand
TGCCGCAGTCTACCATCCGCGCACAGGTCTCATAACAGGCACTAAAACCAGAGGGTTTTTAGTCCCCTCCATCTCATGGCTTTTGGTTCGCGAAGAACTGGGGAGCTTTTTTAGAATTTCTCCCTCCTCCCGCAGCCCCCGGCTCTCCAGACGAAGACGTTCATTCTCACAGGCCAGATCAGCCTGAGGCGATGCAGGCTCGGTCGGACGGTAATCCACTATCCATTTAATCAGCGTGGATTTGCCAATGCTCAGGTTCGCCGCAATATGCATGCGTAACAACCTAACTACTCAATGGAATTCTCATCGTCTCTCGCTTGAGATCTTCCGTCTGCTCCATGGTCTCGTCGATCACCTGATATGTGTAATTAAAACATTTAAATAACCGGCACAAAACCGTTACAAATGCAGTTTTCTCACCCCCCATGTGATTGCCTACGTATGCTTTTTTTCTTCTCAATCTACAGATCAGAGGGTATAGATGATGGGAAAGTAAAGCCAGAGGATTGTTGCGGATGTTTATTATTCAATCTATAAAAGATTTCTTTCCAGTGGAGAGCCTTATAGGTTCTGTGTGGGAATGGCGTTATGCAAATGGACCAATTTGTTCAACAGATTTTCGATTTTCCGAGACGGGTATAATAGAGGGCTTCTATTCAGAGAATGAACGTACATGGAGTTTGACTGATGATGGTTTGAAGATTTTTCGTGGCGATGGAACTCTGATGTGGAATTTTCAGATTTTAGAAAAGAAAAATGGGAAGGTATTCTTTCGTGACTTTGCAAAACCAGACGAATTCAAAGATCAATGTTTTTATCTTACACAAATAGGAAAGTTACAAAAAGAGTCGGAAACATCCGAAAAAGAAGAAGGTGTGCGTCTGGTTGTTTGGGATTTGGATGATACTTTCTGGGAAGGAACATTGTCTGAAGGGGAGATTAAGCCGCGCCTAGATACCCTTCATATGGTAAGGGAACTTAATAACCGCGGTATCGTGAGTGCGATATGTTCAAAGAACACCTATAAAGATACACGCGAGTTTCTGGAACGCATGGGTGTTTGGAATGATTTTGTATTTGCACGAATTTCTTGGAATCCTAAAGGCCCACAAGTTAAAGATATTGTAGAAAAGATTCAACTTCGTCCAGAAAGCGTACTATTTATCGACGATAATTTAATGAATATTAATGAAGTTAAAGTGGCTGTTCCCGGGATTAGGGTTGCAGAACCAGATATTATTAAAAATTGGCAAAGTAATCCAATTTTTGCTGGCAAGCCAGATTTGAAGCATAAACGCTTAAAATCTTATCGCATCCTTGAAGCTAAGCAAAACGATAAAGAAGAAGTGGGCGGCGATAACGAACAATTTTTAAGAGCCTGTTTGGAAAGTCACGGATGAGCGTTTCTG
>NZ_LHZV01000012.1 GCF_001581005.1 Acetobacter orleanensis | reverse complement strand
GGTAGACTGCGGCAGCTATTGGTGATTCTCTTCGGTTTGATTTTCATTATGGAGAATAATGATGGCCCCTCGTTTGATTGGACAGGACTGCCTTAAGTTTGCCCGAACTGATCGCAGATCGTCATCATTGGATAAAATTGCAACCCTGATCGACTGGCAGCCGATTACGGAGATCCTGTCGTCTCTCTACTCTGCCCCAAAGAGTGAAGCTGCATGGCCACCCCTTTCAATGTTTAAGGCCTGCTCCTTGCCGTATGGTATGATCTGTCTGACGTCAAACTGACAGAGGCGCTGGATGACCGTATGTCTTTTCGTCGGTTCTGCGGGTTTTCCGTAAGGGAGCCTACACCGGAGCCCACAGCCTTCGTGCGGTTTCGGCGTCTGCTGACATCCCTATCGCTCGACAAGGCTTTGTTCGAAGTTGTGACGGCCCAGTTGAAAATTCAGGCAATCCGGATCAAGGTCGGCACGATCGTCGATGCGACGGTTATCGCGTAACAGACGGAATACGACAACGATCCTCGATGGGTCAAACATAAGGGCAGAAAAGCTGTTTATGGTTTTAAGGCGCATGTTGGTATCGATGTGACCACCGCTCTTGCGGAGCGGATCGCAATTACATCAGCCAACGTCAACGATGGACCTGCAGGGCCTGACGCGGTACCCGATGATCCGGGCGATGTCTTTGCCGACAGTGCTTACAGGGACACTCATTTTCGGGACGCCGTTCTTGCAAAGGGCGGGATGAGAAAGAGACCCACGCGCGTCTTGAAGCATGGATCCGGCCAATCCATAGAATCAGGAGGTGGATCGAAAAGATCTTCGGGACATGGAAGCGCAGCTACGGTCTCCGACGAATGCGATGACGCAGTCTGGCGAAGGCTGCTATCCAGATACACATGACGGCTATTGCCAATAATCTCACACGAACCCTCAATATTCTTGCAAAACCAGTATAAAAATTGACCCAAAACAGAACATGATCTCGTTTATTCGATTGCCTACGACACCTGCAACATTGCGAATGCCACAGCTTCATAATTTAGAAAAATCTACGGCGTAATCGCCGGCCCGCCCACAGGTCTCATTGATGCTCTGGCTGTCGATCACCCCAGCCGAAGGG
>NZ_LHZV01000007.1 GCF_001581005.1 Acetobacter orleanensis | reverse complement strand
CGCTCCGAGAGTCAGTATGACCCCTTCGGGGCCGCGCACTCCTCCACCTCCATTTCCGCCGGTCTCGGCATGGCCGTGGCGCACCATCTGCGCGCTGAGGAAGACAAATCCTACCGCGAACGCAGCGTGATTGCCGTGATCGGGGATGGCTCCATTTCCGCCGGCATGGCGTATGAGGCCATGAACAACGCCGCCGTGGCTGGCCCCGGCGCGGAGCGGCTGATTGTTATCCTCAACGATAACGAGATGTCCATCGCCCCACCCGTCGGCGCAATGTCCAACTATCTCTCCCGCCTGATGTCCTCCCGCAAGTTCATCGGCCTGCGTGAACTGGCCGGGAAGGTCGTCAAGAAGCTTCCCGCGCCCATAGAACGCACCGCCCGCAAGGCGGACGAGTACGCCCGTGGCATGATTACCGGCGGCACACTGTTTGAAGAGCTGGGCTTTTACTATGTCGGCCCCGTGGACGGGCATGACCTGCCGCAACTGGTCGCTATCCTGCGCAACCTGCGCGATACGGATAACGGCCCCATCCTGCTGCATGTGATGACCAAGAAGGGTCACGGCTATAACCCGGCGGAAAAAGCAGGGGATAAATATCACGC
>NZ_LHZV01000010.1 GCF_001581005.1 Acetobacter orleanensis | reverse complement strand
ATGTTCAAAATTCTGGTCATCCAGACGCTGAACAACTTGTCGGACGAACGGACAGAATACCTGATCAACGACCGTCTTTCCTTCATGCGTTTCCTTGGTCTGGGACTGTCTGACTGCGTGCCTGATGCCAAGACCGTCTGGCTATTTCGTGAGCGTCTGACACAGGCGGGAGCAATTGATGTTTTGTTCAACCACTTTGATGCGATCCTGCGGAATGCCGGTTATCTGCCGATGTCAGGCCAGATCATGGACGCTACACTGGTAGCGACCCCAAAGCAGCGCAATACCAATGGGGAGAAGGCCGATCTGCGGGAAGGACGGATCCCGCAGGATTGGCAGGACAAGCCGTCAAAGCTGTCCCATAAAGATCGCCATGCGCGATGGACGCTGAAGTTCACGAAAGCAAAGTGTCAGGATGACGGGACGATCCCGTCCACGGATCTCGCTATCCCTTTTTTGGCTATAAATCGCATAGTTCCATCGACCGAAAGTTTCGGCTGATCCGCAAATGGAAGACGACGGATGCTGCCGCCAGCGATGGTGCCAGACTACGTGAGGGGCTTCTTGATCACAGCAATACGGCGTCTGATGTCTGGGCAGATACCACCTACCGCTCAAAAGCCAATGAGGACTTCATGGAAAAGCATGGCTTTGTCTCGAAGGTTCACAGGAAAAAGCCTCATCTCAAGCCCATGCCACGACATATCCAGAAATCGAATGCAGGAAAATCCGTTATCCGGTCGCGTGTCGAGCATGTTTTTGCCGATCAGAAAGCGCAGACAGGACTGTTCATACGAACCGTAGGCATAACGCGAGCCACCATGAGGATCGGGCTGGCCAATATCGTCTATAATATGCGCTGCATTCTC
>NZ_LHZV01000017.1 GCF_001581005.1 Acetobacter orleanensis | reverse complement strand
CAGAAACGCTCATCCGTGACTTTCCAAACAGGCTCTAAAAGCCCAGAACCATCCTTTTTACTGGTAACAAATTTACTGGTAACAAAAAAAGGGTATGTTAAAGCGATCGCAAAAAGAGCATAGCTCCAGAAGAAAACATGAGGTATTGTCATGAATGAAACAAAAAAAATATTGAGTTGATGATAGAAAAATGCAACAAAATCTATAATTCTGGTTTCAGAGATTTTTTTACACAATATGGAGATTTTTTTGAAGGTGATAATAGTCCAGAATTATTGGATGCCATTAGGCGTGTTATTTTTAAGGGATATGGGAATATTTCTGGATGCCATGAACGTATTGTATACCCTCTCCATTTGCCTTTCCCGCGACTTTTCCGCCCCAATATCCACAAGCATCATCTTAAAAATTTCCATGAAAAAATTGCTGCTAAAAAACATATAACGTGGGCTTTTGTGGGAGACAGTATTTTATCTGTAGGAGCCGATATCGTTGCACCGTCAGAAAGCCCTGTACATATATGGTCTGATGAAATTTTAAAACAAAACCCCAATATAGATATAACATTTCATAATTTTGCAATTGGAGGAACGACTTGGGCTGATTTGGCGGGAAACACCCAACCATCGCCTTGGTGGGAAGATTATAACCAGAAATCATGGCTTGAGTGTGTCATCTCTAGTTGTCCAGATGTGGTTTGTTTGTGGTTCGGGGGAAATGATGGGCGACAAATTAATATACCAGCCTTGAATTTTGTTCTTGATAAATTTAAAACTATTCTCCCAAAAACAGATATTATACTGGCAGTGACTTATTTGCCTTCTTTTGGTTCTACGTTATGGACCGGCTATGGCACGATAGCAGGACAACAAGATAGAATATTTGCTCAACAATATACTCGCAGCTTTGCTCGTTGGAAAAATGTAGGTTATTTGGATGTGGGGCGTTGGCACACAATGATGAGAGATGGCTACGATCCATGTGAAATTTCGCTAACGAGAGTCGAGCCTGCTTTTAATACTAATCTACCGGCGTTTTCAAAGCCTATGCAGTGGAATGTAGATAAATGGTTTTTTCCTGATTGCAAAAATGATAACAAAGTTTCGGCCTCCGCGTGTACCGATTGGTCAATTAGTATGCATGTGAAAACTCCTCCTTCTAGCTTGATGATAAATCTGTCTGGTCCTGATGATGCAATAAACCAGCCATCTGGGAATATGTTTTTTATATTTTTTGAAGAGTTAGGTTTTTCTATAAAAATATCTGATGGAAGTAATAATCATGACCCTATAAGTTTTCATAAAAATATTTCTCTATCTCATGTGGAATTAAACTGGTTTAATATTACACTTAAAGATAGTCGTTTAACTTTTTCAATGCCGAGGAAAAACTTTTTTCCAGATGAAAATTCCAATAGAATTGGTGCGGGTTATATAGATATATTTGATATGCAAATACCTAGATTTGGTGGGCGCTACCATCCTTTTATTGCGGGTCTTGGAAATATTAAAGAATTGACAGTTTATAACTTGTGCGTTGCAGATAGCACGCGACCATGCGGAGGCGGGAAAAAATATATGCCAACGCACTCTGACTATGAAATATACGTTGCTTCTGAAAGTGCCGGAGGATCAAACGATTATCATATGAACACGTATGGCGTTAGGGATGTAATCGCTCCCGTCGTTCGTAATGAAAACTGGTAATGAATATTGATATTTCACCCTAAAATATAATCATTTAAAGGGTTTTAAAAAACCCGTGGTTTTGCGTGTATGTCTATGATTCCATGCATCCGATGGTGATTGAAAGAATAAATCATGAAGCAACCGGATTTCTTTGATGTTGAGCGGCTTACTCGTTTGAGGGGATAGGGGATTAGCTGGAGGGATCGAAGAACCGTTGATTGATGCGCATGACTCCTGATTTTAGAGCTCTGGCGTGTTGATTGATGGTTCCTGAGCCTAGTTTTTGCTTCGTCTATCGTAGGACTAGGGCCTGTTATGGCTTGATCCAGTCTGCTGC
>NZ_LHZV01000004.1 GCF_001581005.1 Acetobacter orleanensis | reverse complement strand
GTTGCCGTCGGCTATGGTCGTGATGTCGATATGTGCGAACAGGGGAGATGTTTTGATATATACGGCAGTCTCGCAATCATCCTCAATCAACAGGATGCGTGGTACAGTCTCCTGACAATCAGCTCTCATGAGGTCTCCTCCTTTATGGCATGATGCTTCGACCGACTGTTTTGTCGAGGAAGGGTAAGATTACCCAGCACTAAATAAAGGACCGGGGTCGTATAAAGTGTCAGAGCCTGACACACGATGAGACCACCTAGGATTGTAACGCCTAATGGAAGACGCAGCTCGGAACCATATCCGTGGCCAAACACTAATGGCAATGCACCGAATGCAGCAGAGAAGGTTGTCATCATGATCGGCCGGAAACGAAAAGAGCACGCCTGAAGAACTGCTTCCTTTGTATCAAGGCCCGATCGTTCAGCCGCAATGGCAAAGTCGATCAGCATGATGGCATTCTTTTTTACAATCCCCACAAGCAGAAGTAGTCCGATCATCGCCATAAGAGAAAACTCTTCGCCACAGAACCACAGGCCAAGCATGGCGCCGACGCCCGCCGACGGCAACGTGGACAGCACGGTAACCGGCTGG
>NZ_LHZV01000001.1 GCF_001581005.1 Acetobacter orleanensis | reverse complement strand
AGCCTGTTTGGAAAGTCACGGATGAGCGTTTCTGCGAATGAGATTGGCCCCCATTGCGACGAGGATCATGGCGTTTGAGACATCGATGCGTCGCTCGTAATCGCGCACAAGGCGTCGCCACCGGGTCATCCAGCCTAACGTCCGCTCGACGATCCATCGGCGGGGCAGAACCTCGAAGCCTTTGGCCCCGTCACGGCGGCGGATGATCTCGACAACGAACTCCAGATAAGCCGCCTTGTCCATCAGTTGGTGGCGGTCGTAGGCGCCATCGGCAAACAGGTGCTTCACCCAGGGCCATCGTTTACGGATCGCATCCATGATCATCTGTGCGCCTGCGCTGTCGGAGATGTCGGCTGGTGTCAGGTTGACCATCAGCAGGCGCCCGTCCGTATCTACGGCAATATGCCGTTTGCGTCCGACCACTTTCTTGCCAGCGTCATAACCCCTTGTTTTCGCGTGAGGAGCCTTGATGCTCTGGCTGTCGATCACCCCAGCCGAAGGG
>NZ_LHZV01000061.1 GCF_001581005.1 Acetobacter orleanensis | reverse complement strand
CGCGGCCCCGAAGGGGTCATACTGACTCTCGGAGCGACGGGTGAAGCCGGATAGGCCGCCCGGCTGGCGCAGGGTGCGAATGCGGTCGCGGCGTCCGGTGAGGATCTTGTGCGGATAGGCCTGATGGCCCACGTCCCAGATGACCTTGTCAGCAGGGGTGTCGAACACCGCATGCAGGGCCACGGTCAGTTCCACAACGCCCAGCGAGGCACCAAGATGGCCGCCGGTGGTGGACACGGCATCAATGGTTTCGGCCCGCAGTTCATCGGCAATTTGCTTGAGCTGCTCAACCGAGAGGTTCCGCATGTCAGACGGGTAGGTCACCCGGTCCAGAGCAGGAAAACGGCCAAGGGTGGGGATCTGGGTCTTGTCCGACATTCTTCTTAGTTCCTGCGTTCAATCACGTAATAGGCAAGATCTCGCAGGCGGTCGGCCTGTTCTCCAAACGGAGCAAGATCTTCAATGGCGCTTTTAGCCATACGTTCTGCTTCGGCGCGTGCGCCTTCAATACCCAGAAGGGCAACATAGGTGGATTTACCGGAGGCTTCGTCTTTGCCTGCCGTCTTGCCCAATTCTTCCGCCGTGGCCGTGGCGTCCAGTACGTCATCGGCAATTTGGAACGCGGCACCGATATTGGCCCCATAGGAGCGCAGGCGCTGCTGAAGGTCCGGTTTGGCCTGACCAAGAATGGCTCCAGCTTCAGCCGAATAGCGAATCAGGCAGCCAGTTTTCAGGGCATGCAGGTGGCGCACTTCTTCCAGCGGTAGGGCGCGGCCTTCGCCTTCCATATCAATCATCTGACCGCCCACCATGCCCGCAGCGCCAGACGCCTGAGCAAAAGCGGTAATCAGCGCGATGCGTACGGTGGCGCTCTCATGCGTGTCAGAGTCCGCCAGAATTTCAAAGGCTTTGGTCTGAAGAGCGTCACCGGCCAGAATGGCCGTGGCTTCATCAAACTTGCGGTGAGTTGAGGGCTGACCACGGCGCAAATCGTCATCATCCATCGCAGGCAGATCATCATGCACCAGAGAATAGGCATGAAGCATCTCAACGGAGGCTGCGACGCGGGCGGACTGGCTGTCCGGCACCCCAAACAGACCTGCGGTCGCCATCGCCAGATAACCGCGCAGGCGCTTGCCGCCGCCCAGCGTGGCGTAGCGCATGGCCTCAATCAGGCGGGCATCCCCCCCGGTGGTGGGTGGCAGAAGTGCATCGATGGTTGTTTCGACCACTTTGGCATGGGCTGCCATTGCCTGCTTGAGCAGGGGCCCGTTGGCTGACGGAAGCGTCTGGGAAGGGGCGATGGTTGTCGGGTCAGTCATCGACGTCTCAATCCATAGGTTTCATGGTCAACGATCCGTCAGACCGCTGCACGATCGCCTGAACGCGGGCCTCGGCCTCGCTCAGCTTGGTTTCACAATGCTGGCGTAAGGCTGCCCCGCGCTCATAGGATGCAATCGCCTCTTCCAGCTTGAGTTGGCCGCCTTCAAGGCCACGCACGATTTTCTCCAGTTCGGAGAGTGCGTCTTCAAACGACAGAGACTTGATGTTATCCGGCATGGCGCAGGTCTTCCTATCCGTCATGAGGGGCAGGCATTACCCCGAGAAGCGTTGGTCTGCCAAGTCTTGCCGGAAGAGAATGGCTAATAAAACATACCGCCTTCACGATGAGGGCATATCCGCACGCCGCCGGATGGTGAAGGACAGGGAGCCGTTTTCATCCGCAAAGGCAACCAGTGCGTGGCCTGTTTCCCGGCAGAAGACCTGAAAATCGATAATGGATGCCCGGTCCGTTGCCAGCACACGGAGTTTTTGTCCCGGCTGCATGCCGCGCAGAAGCCGGTTGGCTTTCAGCACAGGGAGCGGGCAGCCGAGCCCCCGCGCATCAAGAACAACCTCATTCATGACACAGAGCCTTGTCTAAAGAGTGGGATATGTGTGATTGCATAATTCACCTTTTTATCCCATGCCGCATGGCACAAGAACAATTTGCCCAGAAAAGACGTAAGGTCGCTGTATGTCAGATTATCGCCTAGGAATCGATGTTGGTGGTACCAAGGTCGAAATAGCAGCCCTTGATTCCAAAGGGGAAATTCTCCTGCGGCATCGTGTTGCAAACCCCGGCACTTATGATGAGCTGCTCGTGACCCTGCGGGACCTTGTGGAAGAAGGACGTGCACGGACGGCCCCCAATGTTACGGTTGGTGTCGGGATTCCCGGTGCGATTGATTCCCGTACGATGCGGGTTAAAAATGCAAACGCCACATGGCTGAATGGCCAGACGTTCGGCAAGGATCTTGAAGAGATTCTTGGTTGCGCCGTAAAAGTCGAGAATGACGCCAACTGCTTCGCGCTTTCTGAAGCGGTGGATGGCGCTGCTGCCGGGCGGCGGATGGTCTTCGGGGTTATTCTCGGCTCCGGCGTGGGTGGCGGCTTCGTCATCAATGGGGAGCCTATTACCGGCCTGCATCATATTGCAGGGGAGTGGGGGCATATCCCGCTTCCGTGGGTGCGCGAGGAAGAGTTCCCCATGCCTGCGTGCTTCTGCGGAAACAAAGGCTGTGTGGAACGCTTCCTGTGCGGTCCGGCTTTGGCGGCCTCATGGAAAGGCGACGGTCAGCGTTGCGCCGACGGTATTGAAGAAGCCGCTGCTGCGGGGGATGCCGCCGCCATTCATGCGCTGGATACCTACATTGACCGCCTAGGCCGCGCCTGCGCTCTGGTGATTAATATGGTGGACCCGGATGCCATTGTGTTGGGTGGCGGTGTGTCCAACCTGAAGACCATTTATGCCCGCGTGCCGGATGTGATGAAGAAATATGCCATCACGCCAGAATGTCGCACGGAACTATTGAAAAACATGCATGGAGATAGTTCAGGCGTGCGTGGTGCGGCTTGGCTATGGGGGAAATAACAGGTCTGTCATCAGGCCCGTTATTTCCAGTCAGACAAGCTCAGTCAGCATCCTGAGCTTGTTTGAGGCGATCAGGACGGAAGCCTGTTGCCACTACGTAAAGCTCGCTTGAATCTTTTCGGCTGGCCGGGGGCTTTGCATGCCGTACTAACGTGAAGGCCTGCTTCATGGTCTCCAGCATGGCCTTTTCCGAACCACCCTGAAACACCTTTGCGACAAAACCTCCGCCTTCCGCCAAAATCTCAAACGCAAAATGCAGGGCTTCTTCGGCAAGCCCAATAATCCGCATATGGTCAGTTGGAGCGTGGCCGGTCGTGTTGGGGGCCATGTCTGACAGCACCAGATCCGCTTTGCCATCGAGCAGGCTGATCAGCTTTTCTGGCATCTCCGGGTCTGTAAAGTCGCCTTCAATGACATCGGCCCCGGCAACCGGGTCAACCGGCAGAAGATCAAGCCCGACTACGCGACTCGCACCGCGCTTGACGATAACCTGAGTCCAGCCACCCGGTGCGGCTCCCAGATCCACAACACGCATGCCCGGCTGGATGAGATGAAAGCGGTCATCCAGTTCAATCAGCTTAAAGGCGGCACGGGAGCGCCAGCCCTGCTTATGTGCAGCCTGCACATAAGGGTCATTCAACTGGCGGGCTAACCAGCGCTGCTGCGCGGTTGTGCGTCCGCGCGCCGTGCGCAGGCTGACGGATTTGGTGCGCATGGTACGCGCGGCGGAAGAATCATCCAAAGAATGACTGGAACCCGGGGTGGCGCTGCTTGTGCGGGCACGCCCGGGAACACGAAGAGAAGTGGGCTTCCGGGGTGGTCCGGATTTTTTATCGCTCATGAACCTGTTGCTTAGATAGGGTGCAGAAAAGGGATGGGGCCGTTGAGGGTGGGAGTTTTGTATAGCCGTCTGGATGTCTGGCTGGCCTTGCGGATCATCCTCAGAACCATGCCATCACGCAGCCCGCGGTCTGCCACGATGATATCTTCAACCGGCCATGTTTCGTGGATAGCCTCAAAAATAGCGCATCCCGGTAACACGAACGGAGCACGATCCGGCCCAATGCACGGATGCTGTTCTATGCCTGTCTGGCCCATATCCTGCAATGTCCGCACAGCTTTACGTGCGCTACTGGAGGGAATCTGAGAACCATCCACCGCTGCCCGGACATAGCGGGGCAGGTTGAGCACAAGGCTGGCCAGTGTCGTGACAGTGCCGCTGGTGCCGATAAAGCGCGTTTGCTGGCGGCGGATTTCCGGCCCAATGCGGTGCACGCTTTCAAAGTCCTGTAAGGCGGATTTTGTATAGGCAACCATCTGTTTGTAACGCGCAGGATCATCCTGCGTGGTGCTGCCAAACTGTTCTGAAAGGGTGATGACCCCGACAGGCAGGCTTAGATAGCCAATCAACTCATGCGTCTGTCGCGGTGCATCAACCCGCACCCATGCGATTTCAGTCGAGCCACCGCCAATATCAAACAGCAGCGCCCGGTTACGCACTGGCCCAAAGCGTGGGTTGTGCACCAGATTGGCGCAGCTTTCCACAGCAAGAGAGGCTTCCTCTCGCGCGGATATAATATTGATATTAAAGCCTGTTTCCGAGCGTACACGGTTGATGAAGTCTGACCCGTTGTCCGCCCTGCGGCAGGCTTCCGTGGCAACCGCCCGAATGTTTTTAATGGGCCTGCGCCCGACCCGATCCGCACAGGCGCGCAAGGCGTCTAGTGTGCGTTCCATGGCAGGCTCGCCCAAGCGGCCTGTATGGTGCAGGCCTTCACCCAGCCGCACCATACGGCTGTAACTATCAATAACGCGAAAGCCACCAACAGTCTGCGCGGCAACCATCAGGCGGCAGTTGTTTGTTCCTAGGTCGAGCGCGGCAAACAGCTCATCTTCAAACGTGCGTGGGTAGAGAGAAGGATAAGCTGGTCTGTCCGGGCGGCCGGCCCAGGGGGGAATGTGATCCATCTGTCCGGTCCTTGGTAAGAGGTTGACTCATGATTAAGACTATTTTTGGGGAGGGCGGCCAAAGGAGCAAGACAATTATGTGACAAACTGACATTTCTTTTCGTTTAGGTGCTTGCACGGCCCAATTCACAGTGCTAGGAAGTCGTCACCGCAGCGGAGGCCGCTTTTCAAGCCTCCTATGTTCTCCTTGCTGGGAGATAGTTTAGCGGTAGAACTACCGGCTCTGACCCGGTCAGCCCTGGTTCGAATCCAGGTCTCCCAGCCAGAATTTTAATCTCAATCATACAAAAAATTATAGTTGTCTTTATTGTGTGATAAAGCAACAGATTATTTAGTCCCGTCTGAACCTTTTGTAGGCTCAAAACGGCTTGTTATATGTTTCTTGATAATTTCCCTGCGCAAAAAATAATAATTTTTGACGGGCTATCACAGCCCAAAGTGAAACATGCGGCATGGTGGAGATGTGAGCATCCGGGTCATTTCTGAAGTATAATGCAGCCCCCACGGCCGATTTCTTTTAAGCGGCTCTGATCTCCCATCGCCATATAGGCACACACTAGACGTGTACCTTCTCATTACAGACTCTCAGCAGGTTGGGTCTATGTGATAGGGATTATTCTGGCACCTGAGGCCTCAAGCTTGGCCCCACGCTTAACCGCGACGCGCGCACTGTAACGATGAGAGCGGTGGCTACGTCCCATATCTCTAGCCGACCTATTATTCGATAACTATGTCTGAACGGCCCGTTCTTGCTTAATCGTCACGTGACCAAACATAATTGTCGTGCTGAGCGTCCAAGTGCTAATTCTGCCACTCAAATCATAAAAATCATTTTTGCTACGTGTATTTGATAAGCCACACACATGAATTTTTTGAAATAAGCACTGTCTCAGAACTGTCACAAAAAAAAGCGGCGGAAATAGGTGAGGGTAGGACTCATGGAGGGCAGATGCGTCTGTTTCACTCAAGGTTGCAAAAATGTCTTTCCTAAGTCGGTCTCGGTTACTCGCTCTATCATCATCTGTGGCGTGCTTTGTCCCAACTCTTTCTGCTGCTCAAGATACACAAAGCGTTTTTGCAATTCCCGCGCAAAAGCTGACGTCTGCCTTAACGGCGTTTAGTCGGCAGACCGGGTTGCATGTTGCTTTCAATGGTAAAGTCGCTGATAATCTGCGCTCTTCTCCGCTGTATGGCAAAATGGATAATTTCCAAGCATTGCATAAGCTTATTGGAAAAAATGCGTTTAAGATTGATGCAACGAACCCAAATGTCATCATATTAAGCACAAAATCAGGCAAGAAATCTAAGGCGGCTGAGGCACAAAGTCCTGATAACTTGACTGTGCAAGGGCACAGGCACGAACTCCGTACCAAGCGCAATTTTGCTGGTGTTGTAGACAGCATAACCTACAACGACCTTTCCAACCTTGGTGGCGCGACCTCTATTGCGCAATTGCTGACCCAGTTGCCGGGTGTTACAGGCATTCGTAACGGTGACGAGCCACGTTATATCAGCGTACGCGGTGTTTCCTCTGACCTTAACCAAACTACGCTTGACGGTATAACTCTGGCCAGCATCAGCGATGGCGGCAGCATTAGGCGCCGCGTAAACTTACAAAATATTCCCGCCGAAATGACTGGTGAAGACAGTATTTATAAAACCTTCACCGCCGAGCAAGATGGTGGAGCCATCGGCGCCGTTATTGAGATGAACTCTCGCAGCGCCTTTGACCATAAAGGGTTGTATAAATACATTAATGCTTACGGCATTTACGGTACTGAAAAAGGGTCTGCTGGCGCCAATGGTATAAAAGGCATGTCGCCGCATTTCGGACAGGGTGCTAAGGCGGTTTTCTCTGATAGGTTCGGTAAAAATAAAGAATTTGGCATTGTTACGTCATTCCGCTACCAGCAGCGTACACGTAACACGACCAAGAAATGGCAGGAAGACAGCTACAACTATTTTGATAAAAATGGGAAAGTTGTGTCTCCTAATGCTCCGGGGGCCCCGGGCTGGAATGGAATGACTGCCCCCCGTTACGTTGATGGCGGTAGTTATTCCAATGCTCTTAGCACTTTAGGGGGTGCAACACGTCTGGAGTGGCATCCTAAAGATAGTGGTTTGACGGCTTCGGTTATGGGATATGCCTACCAACGGTGGGAAAACTCCTTCATGGAGCATAATGAATATCTGCTTGATGAAGCGCCGGGTTATAAACTACATGGGAAAACCCATAGCATTACCCCAGCAGTAATAGACCAAACACCAACAAGTGGGCGTGAGTATATTTACCGCGCTCGTACTATTGGTCGTAAAGATAACTGGAAAATGAATACTAATGGTGTTTTAGGTAATCTTGGCTGGCACGATAATATTTCTACTCTGAAATTGCGCGCAGGTTATACTTGGGAGGATTATTTCGACCATGAACCTTATGTCGCTGCGCGCGTTTATCCAAACGAAAGTCCTGATAGTGCCGTTTTGGCAGATTATACAATAGACAAAAATAATGTCGCTAATCTCGTAAAAATTAGTGATATGAATAAACTTCTACATAGCGGCTATACATACCAGACTGTTCAGCAAGAATATGATCGTGATCATGAAGGCATTGTAAACGTGCGGCTGGATTACACACGTAACCTTAATGCCAATTCACATGGTTTTGGGTTTGCGAGCGGATTTGAGTGGCGCAGTCTTGATGCGACAAACTCCTCTAATCAGCTTTGGTACGAGCCGGGTGGAGATGCATCATCAAGCATGTTTATCCCACACATGAGGAACCCTAACGGACCATTTTTTGATTTGCCCAATTTTCCTTGGGACAAACAAACACTTGATGCGAAGAAATCTCGTCAATACACGGAACTGGCTTATTTCCGATACAAAGAACAGCTTTTTGATGGCTATGTTTCTCTTCATTATAAATGGGATCACTCAGAACTTATTGCAGGTGTAAGAGCAGATTCTGTGAATTTTAATTCGTTTGTTCCAGAAACTGATAGCTCATCCAACGCAACTGGAAATATTACCAAAAATCGCGGTGGTTATATCAACCCACTGCCATCTTTGACATTCGTACATGAGTTTCCCAATAATTTGCGGCTTCATGCTGTTTACAGCCAATCTGTAGGTCGTCCACAACCGACTGATCTCGCTCAGGCTGCTCAGTATAGTTGTGGGAATAGTTCGGATATACAGCCCGGTGATATTAATTGCTCACTTTCACGTGGCAACCCAAATTTGCGTCCTCGCCAAGCACAAAACTTTGACGCCTCACTCGATAAATTTTTTAACCGAGGTCAAGGGGTTGTCAGCGTTGCGTATTTTAACAAGATTATTAAGCATGATATTTATAAAACGCGTTCAACTGAGTTAATTGATAATGAACTGACATACGTCACGCAACCTCGTAACGCCAACTCCTCCACACTTATGGGAGTTGAGGTCTCGTTTGTTGACCGTAACATTAAGGGGCCGTGGAACCAGTCTTTTGATATCAATGCCAGCGGCACATGGATGCGTGGCCGCATGACTTATGAAGGATCTGGCGTTTCCTACAAACTTCATCAACTTATTGAACAGCCCAAATATGTTTTCAACGGAAGTGTGACGTGGCATATTCCCCAAATACGCGGGGCTATTAAGGCATCATTCGACTATTCGGCCAAATACCTTGAAGATCTGAATGATGATCCGACACAGATAGACGGTTATGGCTCACAGCCAGACCTATCCCTCGGCGCTTGGCACGATATTACGGATGATCTTCGCATTAAATATGAAGTGTATAATCTCGCGGGCTCTCACACACGGGTTTACTATGGCAAGCACCTTAATCGTCTTGAAGCAAAAGAGAATTACGGCCGTAGCATCTATTTTGAGCTCGTTTATAACTAAGGCCTGTTAACTGTCGGGGTTTGCATTGGAGCGAGTGATGATGAGGAACAAAGTTACTCGTTCTGATATAGAAACACCAGAAGTGCTGGTCTCGTGGTCATGCCTCAGATATTTTTCGTGAATGCATCTGAGGCTTGGCCATTATTCGCCTCAACCTACCATCTGCAAGACACGTTCTAGGATGCCTCCTTTGGTCGGAGGTGCTGACGTATATGTCTTCATTTCTCGAAGCGGAAAAATTACGCTGTAAGACGTGGCTTGTATGATAGCATTCGTTCTGCTTGCGCTATCAGGCTGTTGTATGCGGTTATGTTATTGACAAAGGCTTTTCGAGACAGGACAGAAAGCCCCTCATCTGCTCGTCAGAAATGTCGCACAGTTCCCAATGAGTTATGTGGCCTATGCTCGTTAAAAAATCAAAAAATGATCAGAGTAGATAGCTGGATGATACAGAACTCATATGCAGATATTGCCTGCGTGATGATATCGCATAAATGGCATTTTCCTGCCTGATTTGTGCTTATAGCGCTATGTGTTATGAGAAAAGACTGATCGAACGATTGGAATAACACTTGCCCAACCCAATTAAGGCGCTGTTCCGCACAGCACGAAGCTTTTTTTTAGCCACTCCCGCGCAAAAAATCACGCATGGGCCGCTGATAGGGTTTGTTGACGAGATCGGTCTACGTCATGTGCATGGTTGGGTAACGGATGCAGATAACCCGGTGGCACGTTTGCCTGTGGAAGCGTTTCTGCCCGACACAGGGGAATGCCTTGGAAACGGTCTGGCAGACCAGTTTCACCATGGCATAGCTGGGGTAGGGGACAACAGCCGGACTTATGGTTTCTGGTTCCGCCTGAAGCGGGATATCACGCAGGATGAGCGGGGCAGGTTGCACCTACGTGTTGCGCAGACTGGCGCAGAGATTGGGTTTTCCCCAGCACTTACGGCGTGGGAGCCATTGCTGCATGTGGCGATGGACATCGTGAATAACTGCAATCTGCGCTGCCCCTTCTGCCTCTATGATTATAAAGACGTGCGCAAGACCAATGTCATGACGCGCGAAACTCTAGAAGCCGCCTTGCGCTTTATGCCGTACACTCGCAATGGCGAGTTCTGGTTTTCCTGCCTGCACGAACCCACGCTTCATCCCGATTTTATGGCGTTTCTCGACGCTGTGCCGCCTGAAATGCGGCGTAAGGTGTTCTTCACCTCAAACTTGGCCCGCCGTATGCCAGAAACGTATTTTCAGGCGCTTGCGCTGAGCGGGATCAAACATATTAACATCTCTCTCGAATCTCTTGATTCTGCGGTTTATGAGCGGATGCGAAAAGGTGCACGTTTTCCGATTTTCATGGAGAACTGGGATCAATTGCTGGCCGCATTTAATGCGGCACAGTCGCCCGTTGCACTGCACTATATCATCATGGCTTATCGCTCTAACCTGTCCGAACTGCCTGATCTTGCGCGTTATCTCGTGGAACACCGGCGCGCGGATAGAGTGGAAATCCGTTATACCTTTGATGTGCCCTTCATTGACGCAGAGTTTCGTGAGCATGAGTTTCTGGCCGAAACCGACTGGAACTGGCTGGAGGCACAACTTTCGGCTGTAGGATCAGACAAAATTATTCTGTTGCGGCCGCCTGTCTCGTCAGAGGCCAGCGACGCAGTTGAAACAGACAGGCAAGACGTTCCGGACGCAGGCGTTCTGCCGGGGCGCTATCTGGCTCGCCTCTCTTGGGACGGCACGTTTGAACTTCGCGGCCTCAGTAAGGCAAGCAGGGGCGATTCAATGATTGAAATTCCGATCCTGACCGCAAACGTCAGGGATATTGCTGACCCGCAGACGTTCCTGAATGATCTCGCAAAAAGCCATGTGAACGCGTGATACCGACAATGGCGCTACGAGGCCCTTGATAAGGTCCGCAACGAAAAATTAGATGCTTGAACAAAGACAGAGGCTTTTGATCAGTTGCCTTACCAACGAACGGGCATATTCTGTTTACGCGTTTCAAGTCTCTGAGAGACATGCTTGAGGATACCTCTCCCACATAGGGAGCGTGCTCTTTTCAACGCTGATCTTGATAAAAAGACAGGCTGCCATTATAAATTGTTCGAGAAAAAATCCTTTCAGCCCCTTCAATGTAAAAGGTTTTTAATTGGGCCTACGTAAAGATATATGGCGTGTTGGGATTGCTGATAAGCCTTTGGATGCCATTATTGAAGAGGGGCATGTAAAGGCGGAGACTGTCACATGGCTTCCCGGTATGAAGTCTTTCCAGTTTCTGGCAGACCCCTTTGGGTTCTGGAAAAATGACGTTCTTTACGTTTTTGTTGAGACCTATGACTACCGTACTCGGCACGGTATTATAGAAGTTCTACTGTATGATAAGTTTTTCAAATTTTTAGAGCGTCGTATCGCGCTTTCCGAGCCGTGGCACCTGTCATACCCTTATGTGTTTGAAGCTGAAGGCGAAATCTGGATGCTGCCGGAAGCCTATCACTCAGGCAAATTGACCCTGTATCGTGCAGTGTCCTTCCCCGATGTATGGGAAGCTGCATATGTTCCTGATCTCGGGCCAGATATTGCCGTCGATGCGACCCCGTTCTTTCACGAGGGTTTATGGTGGCTTTTTTATACACCGGCCTGCAAGCCGCCTAAACCCGTGGGCGAGTTGCATCTGGCGTTTGCTCCGGGGTTAAGCGGCCCTTGGACACGCCACCCCAATAACCCGGTGCGTCTGGACTCTGCGAGCACCCGGCCCGGAGGCACCCCACAGCTTATCAATGGGCAGGTTATGCTGCCTGTGCAGGATTGTTCATGGACTTATGGGGGGGCTGTCAGGCCTTTATGGTTTGAAGTGCTGACGCCGGATCGGGTTGTAACGCATGCAGGAGCCAAAATCGGAATTTCCAACGAGTTTACACCGTACACAGAAGGCATGCATACGCTTGCCGCTGTTGGACCTGTGACGCTGTTTGATGTCAAACGGACAGAACTGTCTGCTCATGGACTGTCCATTGAACTCATACGGGAAACCAGAAAAATTTTACGAAAAAAATGCTTATAAACAAAAATACCTTTTCGATTGGTATTGTTATCCATGATTTCGTATTTGGTGGGTCCGAACGTATTGCCATTCGCCTTGCCAACTACTGGGCTCACCAAGGCCATCCGGTTGTTATTTTTGCCGGGGCAGGTGAGGGTGAAATGCGGAATTTGCTGGAGCCGACAGTCAGGCTGGTGATTGCGCCAGACCCTGTTTGTCGTTCCGCATCTTCCATGCGGCATCTAGCTAGACTGGCCGCTCATTATTTTCAGCAAAACCCAGTGAACGCCTGTTTTGTGCCGGGGAATTATCACTGGCCTGTCGCCTACCAACTCGGCAAGCTTCCTGCGAGAATACGTCCGGTTATTCTGACACAGATCAGCTCACCAATTTATAAGCCCGGCCGTTCCGCATGGGCTCAGAAAATATTTAACGCGCGTATGCGCTTCCTGCTGCGCAAATCAGACAAACTTATTGCTCTTGATTGCACAACGGCAGCGGAGGCTAACAGTCTGTTCCGGCGTGCGGTGGCAGAGGTTATTCCTTTGCCAGCACTCTGCTCAACTCTGCCTACACCGAAAATGCCAAAAAAGGCATGCTTGAATATCTTGGCCGCAGGCAGACTGACACACGCCAAGGGGTTTGACCTCCTCATTTCAGCCTTTGCTGCTGTTGCAAAAAAATATCCCGCAGCAACGCTTACTATTTGTGGGGCTGGGCCTGACTATCAGGCTTTGCTTGATCTTGCGGCTCGTAACGGTGTGCAGGATAAAGTTCGGCTGACAGGATATGTGACGGATATCCGGCCTTATTTGGATGATGCGCGCCTGTTTGTGCTGTCTTCTCGTCGGGAGGGATATGGCGCGGTTATTCTGGAAGCCCTTGCCGCTGGTCGGCAGGTTATTACAACGGCCTGCACCCCGGCCGCCCGCGATTTTGTAAGTTGTTCCGAGGCTGTGCATGTTGTGCCGGTTGGCGATTGTTCAGCTCTTGCGCGTGCAATGTGTGGTGTGTTGGGAACACCTGCCCCAGATAGCCAAAGGCTGGCTAATGCTGTCAGACCGTTTTTTATTGATGCCGGAGGACAGGCCTATCTTTTTCTGATGTCAGATTTACTTGAAAAAGCACGGCAGAATTAGAATATTTTAAAATGCGTATGGATGCATTGAATTCAGAGGACGCTGAAATGCGCATAGGGTTTGTGATTCACACAATAGGGTTGATGGGTGGCACCGAGCGCACCTGTTGTGCTGTCATGAACGGGCTTGCGGCTTACGCGGATCTCACGCTGGTAGAAGTCGTTTCCGAAGGCCCCCCTGCCTATTTTCTGGATGAGCGTATTGAGCGGGAGATTTTATCCGCGCAGCATGTTTCTCTTTTATGGTCAGCACCCAGACTGATTGGCGGCCTTTATCGCCTGATAAAAGCAAGACGGCTTGAGGCGCTGGTTGTTGTGGAATCAACACACGCTCTATACGCGGTGGCTGCGGCCAGACTGGCCGGGGTGCGCTGCATTGTGTGGGAACATTTTAACTACAACGTCGATCTGGGAAAAAGGAAACGCCGTTGGGGGCGGGCTGTCGCCGCGAAATGGGCCGATGATATTGTCACGTTGACACATCGGGACCAGAGCATCTGGCAACAGAAAGCACGCCCCAGTGCTCGGGTGCACTGTATTCCCAATATGGCGCCTCCCGTGTCTCAGGAACCCTATGAGACTGCGGCCCGCACGGTGCTGGCGCTGGGGCGGCTCAGCGCGCAAAAGGGGTTTGATCGTCTTTTACAGGCATGGAGGCTTGTCGAAAAAGACCCGCGATCTGCGGGCTGGCACCTGACGATTGTGGGTGACGGCCCGCAAAAAGCCATGCTGGCAGAACAGGCGGCCTCTCTTGAACGCGTCAGCATCCAACCGGCACAGAAAGATGTGGCTGCTCTGTTTGGTCAGGCCGGGTTGATGGCGTCCTCCTCCCGTTTTGAAGGCCTGCCCATGGTCCTGCTGGAAGCGGCTGCGTTTGGTGTGCCGATTGTGGCGTTTGATTGTGAAACTGGTCCGGCTGAGATTATTGTGCCGGGCGAGACCGGTGTTCTTGTGCCGCAGGATGATATTGTCGGTCTGGCGGAAGGAGTTTTAAGCCTGATGGCAGACCCGGAAAAGCGGCAGGCTTTTTCCACCAACGGGAAAGACCGCATGGCGTTTTTCAGCCGGGATCATGTGGTATCTCTCTGGCGCGCTCTGCTGGGAGTATGAGCGAAATAGCACGGCTCTATTCCCGGTTTGGAACACATTTTGGTGAAAGCTCATGTAACGCGACACCGTAGTGGGCTTTCTGGCGTTGTATAAGTAGCCCCTGCAAGGACCCTCATCCGTCTTTATCTGCGAAGAGAGTTGATCTGGTTAAGCAGAACGATCTGGGAAGGCAGGGGCAAAGAACGTAATGGATGCTCTGCTAATCCCCGAGGCAAGGTGGTTCCCATGAAAATTACTGAACAGTTCACATCAGCTGCTACTCAGGTTGGAGACTTCATGACGTTAGCTAGTCAGGATGTTTCTGGCATGCTCTCCGTTCTGAATGATCTGCTTGGGCCCGTCCCGCAGCCGGACGCACCCAGTAAGCTGGAACAGCGCGCAACGGCTGCTGGTATGATTCAGGTTATTCGTAACTGGCAGGCGCAGGACGACGCTCCTCCCGCAACGGAAGCTGAAATCAAGCAGTTTTTTACACCGGAAGAGCTAACTCAGTTTTCCAATGAAACCGGACTTTCTGAACCTGCAACCCTGAGCATGCTGCAAAAACTTCTGCCACGCTGTGTCCGACGTCGTGCGTTGCATGAGCCATTCGCACCGCGTTCTTGACACTGGACGCGATTAGAGGTCTGTGAAGCAAGTGTGATGGGGTCTTTCTACGGGAAGACTGAAAAGGGAACCGTGTGCGAACCTTGTGTTCAAAGCACGGGCTGCCCCCGCAACTGTAAGCGGTGAGTGCCTGCGTTGGGCGCCCTGAAAAGGGCGGGTCACTGGCTGGTAAGCTGGGAAGACAGACGCAGGCATGATGATCCGCAAGCCAGGAAACCTGCCATCCGCAAAGCGTGACTGGATACTGTCAGACGGGGTGATCTGAGAGGTATGTTTGCAGGGCAGGGGCACTCCGCGTGCATCCTGCTGACCTGTAGGGATACGGTCTGGTGACAGAGTGAGTGTGTCACGAGATTAAAGGCCGTTATGTCTCTCGGGTTTCCTATCTTTTTTGAGCGTGCGACATGCTGAAGGCATGGTGTTTTCTACTGGCCTTGTTGCTTAACTATGGACCACATGCGGCTCTGGCCGCGCCGAGAAACCGGATTGTCTCCCTTAATCTCTGCACCGATGAGCTTGTGCTCATGCTGGCAAGGCCAGAAAACATCGTAGGCTTAAGCCCTATGGTGCGTGACTGCCAGAATTCCGTGCTCTGCATGCAGGCCCGCACGGTCCCTACGTTACGTGTTTCTGCCGAATCTGTGGTAGCCCATAGGCCCGATCTTGTGCTGGGTGGCACTTATACGGCCCGCGTTGCCATGCAGGTGGCCAGAACATTAGGACTGCCTGTCGTCACTCTCCGTCCAGCAGATAAGCTTGATGACATTCCCGCACAAATTATGACCGTTGCCGATGCCATTGGAGAGCCTGAGCGTGGCAGACAGCTTGTGGCGGATTTTCGCGCGCGTTTGAAAGCTATCAGTTTCTCAGACCCACATGGCCCCATTGCGGCCATCTACGCCGCCAATGGTTTTGTGACGCAGCCGGGCAGCCTGCCGGATGATGTGCTGCGTCATGCGGGTTTCCAGAACTATGCCGCGCGAAAGAGCGCAGGACATATGGCCCGGCTTCCATTGGAAAACCTGATAGCGCACCCGCCTGATCTGCTTATTCTGGACCGTTCCGGAAAAGGCTACTCCATCGCGCAATCCATGCTGGATAATCCTGTTTTGCAGAATGCTTTTCCTGAAACCCATAAAACGGACATTCCCGCCAGATTATGGTTGTGCGGCCTGCCGCAAACGCTGGATGTCATTGCTCGCCTTAAAACCAGCCGTGCGGCACTGGATAGTTTTCGATGACCAAGCACCAACCGGGCCATGGCCTCTCCTTATGGCTGGCGGCCTGTGTCGTGGCGCTCTTTGTGGCGTCTCTCTGGCATGGGGAAAGTTCTATTGCCGGACTGCAGGCTGTTCAGGATAGTCTTGCAGGGCGTCATACCGCAGGTGCCATTATTCTGGAGCAGTTGCGTCTGCCGCGCGCATTGCTGGGGATTGTGGTTGGCGGTGTGCTCGGTCTTTCTGGCGCAACCTTGCAGGGCTATATGCGCAACCCATTGGCTGACCCCGGGATTTTGGGCGTGTCTGGCGGTGCAGCACTTGGTGCCGTGTGTGTGTTTTATACCGGATTGATGCAGCTTTCTCTGGCGGCCCTTCCTCTTGGCGGGTTGATCGGGGCTTTTGCGGCGGTTGCATTGTTGATGCTGTTGGTCGGGGATGGCGGAGTGCTGGTACTCCTGCTGGCTGGGGCAGCGCTCAGCGGATTTACGGCAGCCCTGACCGCACTGACCTTAAATCTGGTCCCAAGTCCTTATGCCTCTTTTGAAATCATGCACTGGCTCATGGGGTCACTGACGGACAGAGCCTTTACAGATGTTGCCATCTGTCTGCCCGGTGCTGTTTTAGGCATCATTCTGATGCTGACAACAGGGCGCGCGCTGGATGCCCTGACACTGGGGGAAGAAGTTGCGGCCAGCATGGGGTTTATGCTGACAGGCTGGCGCGGTGTGCAGATGCGCGTGGTGCTGGGAACGGCTCTGGCTGTTGGGTCCTGCGTGGCGGTTTCCGGCGCGATTGGCTTTGTCGGGCTGGTGGTGCCGCATCTCCTGCGTGGCCTGACCGGCTATCAGCCTTCACGCCTGCTCTGGCCATCCTTCTGGGGAGGGGCGGCTTTGCTGCTGGTAGCGGATAATATCGTGCGCATGACAGCGTCCGGGCCGGAACTTCAGCTTGGTGTCCTAACGGCTCTGGTCGGCTCTCCTGTCTTTTTTCATCGTGTGCTGAAACTGCGGAAAGACGGCGCATGACTTCTCTACACGCATCGGATGTTTCTTTGTCTCTCAGCGGTCAGCATATCCTGCGGTCCGTTAGCTTATCTGTTCAGAAGGGTACTGTGCTCGGGCTGATCGGCCCGAATGGTGCTGGAAAAAGCACTCTCTTACGCCTTCTGGCCGGTTTGAAAATGCCGGATGCAGGGGAGCTTCGGCTTGGCGATCAAAATCTGTTCGCAGCGCCCGCGCACTGGCGGGCACGTCAGATTGCGTTCATGCCGCAGGAGGTTGTGCGGCCACCGCCCATGACGGTGCGCCATGTGGCGGCTCTAGGCAGGCTGGCGCATGGAGAGAGTGGCGGTGTTGCTTACACTCATCCTAAAGTGACTGAGGCACTCCAAAAAACAGGGCTCTCGGAGAGTGCGGATCGTCCCGCGCATCGCCTGTCCGGCGGGGAACTCGCGCGGCTGGCGCTCTGCCGGATGCTGTGTGTGGATGCTCCGATTTTGCTGGCGGATGAGCCCGTGGCGGCGCTGGACCCGGCCCATGCGCTCATGGTGATGTCTCTATTCCGACAGGCCGCCCGGATGGATGGCAAGACCGTGGTGATTGTGCTGCATGATCTGGCACTTGCAGCCCGTTTTTGTGACAAGCTTGTGCTGATGCAGAACGGTGCGGTCCGTGCTCACGGTGAGCCGGAACAGGTGTTGGCGGAGCCGTTGGTGCGCGATGTGTATCACGTTTCGACACAGCGGATCGGGCGTGTTCCTGTACCGTGGGATCTATGTTCCTGATAGGCGCGGTCAGCCGATCAATTTTTCCATCTCTCGAATGAGGGTGGCAGGTGCATAGGGTTTTCTTACAACGGGGACGTCCTGAAACTCCGTGGGGATCATGGAACGGCGTGCGTGGCCTGTGGCAAACAGGAACGGAATATTGGCCTCATGCAATGCCTGCGCAATATCAGCGGAGGTTTCCTCACCAAGGTTGAAGTCAAGCAAGGCAAGGTCAGGCCGTTTGCTACGGATTGCTTGCATGGCTTCACGCACAGAAGAAACAGTGCGCACCTGTGTAAGGCCATGTTCCGCCAGAGCTTGCTCAACATCCATCGCGATCAGAAACTGATCTTCCACAATCAGGATACTCATGTCCCGAAGTGCGGTATCTTCTGTTTGTAGAGCTTGCGCAGTCATGATCTCCGGCATGGTGCTGTTCTCCTGTGTGATCAACGCAGCATGATGGCTGGGAAGATCAAAACGGATGAAAAGCCCTTCCGTTCGAGACGCTATTATTATTTTCCATGTAGGTCATGCAGAGTAGCCAGAGCCGCATGAATAAATCCAGATTGACAATCGGGCGAAATGGCGTCCCCCGAAGGGGGGAGGACAGTACGAAACTGGTGCCATGAAGTCTGCTAGGCTGATTGATCAGAACTGAAGCACGGTGGTCAGATATCCGGCGCGTCGCTGACCGTATTGCGACATGAAGACGCCTAGGCCACTGCCATTCCGGAGTTGGTAGCGTTCATCAAAAAGGTTTGTCACATCCCCCCGCAGTTTGAGGCCTTTGAGCGGATGAACGTTGCGGAATATGTGCTCATACCCAATATTGATAACATGATAGCTAGGCTGCTTTCCCGTATTGGCAAAACCTGAGCGCAGACCATAGCCATACAGATAGTCCACATAGGCTTTATTTCCTGCCCAGCCATAAGAAATACCGGCACTGGATGTAAACTCGCCTTCATGGTCCAGCTTAATTGCATGATTTTTGATATAGTTCAGTTCATCAGTCGGGAACTGATACTGTGCGGAATTCACATCTTTGGCGGCTGTGTTGACGAAGGAAAAATTCCCGAAAACAGTTAATCCCTTATAATGGTAATTTCCGCCAAATTCCGCGCCATAAACCTTGCCGGTCCGGTAACTGAAGGGGGTTAGAATAACCGCACGCCCGAATTGTCCGAGATCTCCCAGATTTTTGGCCTGTTTGTAAAATCCATCCACCGTGATGGAAAGCCCCTGCGGGAAGCGATGGGACAGGCCGATATCGAAATAATTTGACCGTTCAACTCTGGTCGGGGTGGCGTTAAAATTGTCAGGAGCATTGGTGGAATTGGCAAATTTCAGCAGTGTGGCCTGACCAACATATTGTGCTGTTGGCGGTGCAAAATAGCGCGAATATCCAAAATGAACAGTTGTCGTGGGGTTGATCTCCCACACCAGATTGGCGCGCGGACTGGCCTGTCCCTCATGATCAAAGGACGACTCAAACCGATCATACCGTACGCCATAATTCAGCGTTACGCCCTTTAGCACTTTCCATTCGTCCTGAAGATAGGCTCCGGCCTCAACTGCCCAGTTTCCAGTGTTATCGTTAATGGTAACCGGGTGGATGGAAGTCTGGGCACCGGCCGCGTCAACAGGCAGCACGTCGGTGCGTGTCCATAAACCTTCGGACGTGTACTGGCCCATTACCCCAAAGCGAATGGTGTGCGTCTTGACGGCGTCATACGAGGCATCAAGCTGAAGGCCGCCTGTGGTGAAGTTATTAATTTCCTTCTCCGCTACCCCCTGAAAGACCATATCCCGCACCGGGTCGGGGCTATAATTGATGGCACCATACCGGAAATACGGGGATATCTGATAATTCAGCTTTGCTCCGGTTTTCTGATAAGACAGCACGACATAATAATTCTGTTCGTTCTGGCGGTCATTCAGGTACTGTGACTGAACATCGCCTACTCCGTGGATATCATAGAGTTTGGGCAGTCCTGCCGCATTGGGAATTTCAAAATTGGCGTTTGAAACACTGGTCAGCAGGCTAAGGCGGCTTGTGTCATCAAAACGATAGGAGGCATAGCCAAACGCCTTTCCCTGCTCTGTCACATCATGGGTGGCCCGAAAGGCGGGGGTAGGGTTCTCTATGCCGATAGCGTTCCGGTTGAAGGCTCCAGAGATAAAATATTCCCACTGTCCCTTTGTCCCACCCACCTGAAAAGAGGGGTTGAAAGTATTATAGCTGCCGCCGTACAGAGAAATTTCCCTGTTATTTAGAGACTTACCTGATTTGGCGGTCACATCGACAATGCCTGCTGTCCGAAAGCCGAACTGGGCGGGCAGAGTGCCCGTCATCAGGGTAACGGACTCAATAATACGCGTATCTAGTTCCTGACCAAATCCGTTCAAACCTTCCGGCAACAGGACACCGTTAATCCGGTAGGTCAGGCCGCCATGCTCGCCGCGGACATGCTCCTCCCCAAATGAATCCATCACGACACCGGGCATACGGAGTAGAACCTGATTAAAGCTGGCGTTCTCCCCACCCGGCGTTGTGTTGATCTGTGCCTGCCCCATGCGATAGGCGACAGCCCCCAGATTAGGAGCAATGCGGGCGCGAGCGGAATTAAACGCTGCATGGACTGTAACAGCCTCTCCTTTGCCAGAGGTCGCAGCCACCTGCTGCTGCGGGCGATCTCCTTGAGCTGCTTTGTGCTGTTCAGTTTTGGTGGGTGAGCCGTGCGATGCAGACGTTTCCTGTCTGTTTTTTGGAGCTCTGGTGTGCCCGACATGAATGACCGTGCGCGTTTCTTCCGCATAACTCTGTGTCGCGGGTTCGGCGCACCACAGGGCGAGCGCCGCACAGGGAACTGACTTTACGGCCCGCGATAAAACCGGGCAAAGTTTGCCTTTAGCATCATAAGAAACGCGAGGCATTTTATCATAGCATTTGCTATATTTATGATTAAACTGAAACACTTTGTGCGTCTCTTTCTCAGGCAAAAATCAGATAGGGCGGATAACGTAAGGGGGCTACCCGCACACCGTGTCGTAAAGCAGTTTGAAGTTCAGAATGAGAATAAGGCCCACCACGGCCCATGACAGCAGCGAGACTGGGCGGGAAAGCGCAAATTCCCCCATCTTCTGGCGGTCGGAGACAAACCAGACGAGCGGGATGACCGCAAACGGAAGCTGCATAGACAGCACAATCTGACTGAAAACCAGAAGGTCACCTGTTCCCTTTTCTCCCCAGAGCAGTGTGACCAGAATGACCGGCAGGATCGCCAGTCCACGGGTCAACAACCGTCGTGCCCATGGGGCCATACGGAGGCGCAAGAAGCCTTCCATAATAATCTGCCCGGCCAGTGTGCCGGTTACGGTCGAGTTCGTACCTGCGGCAAGCAGGGCGACCGCAAATAGGGTGGAGGCAATTCCAAGCCCTAGGAGGGGAGAAATCAGCGTGTAAGCCTGCTGGATTTCAGCAACATCCTGATGCCCCGTAGTGTGGAAGGCGGCGGCAGCAACAATCAGGATACCCGCATTTACAAACAGAGCGAGCATCAGGGCAATGGTGCTATCGAGCGTGGACCAGCGGATGGCTTCCCGCCTACCGGCTGAGGTGCGCTCATAAGTGCGTGTCTGCACAAGGGCGGAATGCAGGTAAAGATTGTGCGGCATGACCGTCGCGCCAACAATGCCGATGGCGATATAGAGCATCTGCGGGTTGGTCAGGATAATCGGGGAAGGGAGAAACCCTTTCATAATCGCGGCGAGGGGCGGGGATGCTGCCGCAATCTGGAACGCAAAACATACGGCAATTAGGCCAAGCAGCGCCATAACAAAGGCTTCCAGCCATCGGAACCCCAGACGCATCAGGAGCAGAAGCAAAATGGCATCCAACGCAGAAAGGCAGGCTCCGAGCAACAAAGGTATGCCAAACAGCAACTGGAGGGCTATGGCGGTGCCAATGACTTCCGCAAGGTCACACGCAATAATAGCGATCTCGCAGGCCAGCCAGAGCACGATATTTATGCTGCGCGGAAAATAGGCGCGGCAGGCTTGAGCGAGATCATATCCGGTGGCAATGCCCAGTCGCGCCGCCAGAGATTGCAGCAGAATGGCCATGAGGTTGGACAACATAATGACAGAGAGCAGCGTAAAGCCAAACTGCGCGCCGCCAGCCAAATCCGTCGCCCAGTTGCCCGGGTCCATATACCCTACGGATACCATGTAACCCGGCCCAACAAATGCCAGAAAACGCCGGAACTTTGAGGCCCCTTCCGGCACAGCAATGGACGCGTGGGCCTCGGGCAGACTGAGCCTGCTTTCCTGTGCGGAAAAAATAGACGTCCGATTGGCGTTGCGCGGTGAGGCCGAAGGTGCGGGCATGGGAAGAACGGCTTTCTCAAAAAACGATTTCAGAGATTACAAAGGGATCGTTCAAATATGCAATAGGCTATAAGGTAAAGTCTCTGCGTTTTTAAGGATTGCTATATCAGATTGGGCGGCGAGATGCTTTTGCTGCGGAGGTGAATTCGCTATAGCTGCCCCACATGCTGTTACGCGGAGGCCACCAGTTGAAAGAACGCCAGCCAGTCATGCCTGATGTTGAAAGCCAGAGTGAGGGCTTCCGGCATGCGCGCGAGGCACGACGCAATGTTCTGATTGAAGACTATGTCGAACTGATTGATGATCTGCTGACAGAAGGGCAGGAAGCCCGACAGGTTGATATTGCCGACCGGCTTGGTGTCTCACAACCAACAGTTGCTAAAATGCTGGTGCGGCTGGAAGCCGAAGGGTTTGTCACCCGCAAACCCTATCGCGGCGTGTTTCTCACCGAGGCCGGCATCACTTTGGCGGAAACCGTTCGGGCGCGGCATCAGGTGGTGGAAGAGTTTTTGCTGGCTCTCGGGGTGGATGCCGTCACTGCGCGGCTGGATGCGGAAGGCATGGAGCATTTTGTGAGCGATGCCACGCTGGAAGCATTCCGGCGCGCCCTGAAAAGCGGCACTCTCGGGGCACCGGAAGTTTAAAAACCTGTCAATTTTATGTCTCTTCTCTTGCCTTTGCCCCGGCAAGACCATAAGAGGAAGCGCCAATGGTCGGTGACCTGCGGCGATGCTCTGCTGTCGGGTGCCCCCAATCGCAATCTGGTCAAGGGTTCCCGTTGTATGACTTCTTCCCCCTACAGCCGTGTTACCGAAGCCTTGGCGTTTGATGACGTTCTCGTCGTTCCCGCTGCTTCTGAGGTTGTCCCCAACCAGACGTCCGTTCGCACACGTCTGACACGCTCCATTGAGCTTAATATTCCCCTGATTTCCGCCGCTATGGATACGGTCACGGAAGATCAGATGGCCATTGCCATGGCCCAGCAGGGTGGCCTTGGCGTTATTCACAAAAACCTGACGCCGGAAGAGCAGGCCGAGCATGTGCGCCGCGTCAAGCGTTTCGAATCGGGCATGGTAGTGAACCCGGTTACAGTCGGGCCAGACCAGACGCTTGCTGAAGTGCGCGAGATCATGCAGCGCAACGGCATCAGCGGCCTGCCGGTGGTCGAGCCGGGCACGAACAAGCTGATTGGCATTATCACCAACCGTGATGTGCGCTTTGCGGTTGACCCGAACCAGCGTGTTTCCGAACTGATGACGCATGATGGGCTGGTAACAGTGCGTGATGGCGCTGACCCGGACACTGCCCGCCAGTTGCTGCACAAACACCGCATTGAAAAACTACTGGTGGTGGATGAAGCCGACCGCTGTATCGGGATTATCACCGTCAAGGATATGGACAAGGCCGTGGCCTACCCGCTGGCTATCAAGGACAGTCTTGGCCGCCTGCGCTGCGCTGCCGCCACAGGCGTGGGGGAAGATGGCTTCAACCGCGCGAAGCTTCTGGTGGAAGCCGGGGTGGACGTGTTGGTTGTCGATACCGCGCATGGCCATTCTTCGGGTGTGCTGCGTGCCGTTGAGCGGCTGAAAGCCCTTGATAGCGCCATTCAGATTGTTGCGGGCAACGTCGCAACGCCGGAAGCGGCTCAGGCTCTGATTGCTTCTGGGGCAGATTGCGTAAAGGTCGGCATTGGTCCGGGCTCCATCTGCACCACCCGCATTGTGGCGGGTGTTGGCGTGCCGCAGTTCTCCGCGGTTCTGGAAACGGCCATTGCCTGCCGTGAACTGGATACGCCCTGCATTGCAGATGGTGGCATCCGCACATCTGGGGATATCGTGAAGGCCATTGGGGCCGGAGCAAATGTCGTGATGGTCGGTTCGCTGCTGGCTGGGACGGAAGAAGCCCCGGGTGAAGTGTTCCTGTATCAGGGCCGCTCCTACAAATCCTATCGCGGCATGGGCAGCCTTGGTGCCATGGCCCGTGGGTCGGCTGATCGTTACTTCCAGCAGGAAGTAAGGGATTCTCTTAAGCTGGTGCCGGAAGGGATTGAAGGCCGGGTTGCCTATAAGGGCGCTATGGCGGCTGTTATCCATCAGCTCGTCGGTGGCCTGAAAGCGGGTATGGGCTATACTGGCTCCCGGGAACTTCAGGACCTTCAGCAGAATGCGCAGTTCCGCCGTATTACCGGTGCCGGGCTGCGTGAAAGCCATGTTCATGACGTGTCCATCACGCGTGAAGCCCCTAACTATCGTCGGGACTGAACCTTACCTATGACTCCTTCTGCTCGGCTGGGTGCCTCCATTGATCTTCTGACTGCTATGGAGGCCGCTCCCAGAAAACCGGCTGACGCCGTTGCAAACAGTTTTTTTCGTGAACGGCGTTATATCGGTGGGGGAGACCGTCGGGCAGTTTCCGGCATGGTTTGGGAAATCATGCGGGCATGGCGCAGGCTGGGCTGGTGGCTGACAAAATGCGGCGCGGATATTACACCGCGTGCGCTGGCGGCTACCAATCTTGTTCTGAAAGGGTGGCCAGCGCGTGAAATTGCAGACCTTTTTGCTGAAGGGCGTTTTGCCCCCGGTGCCCTGACCTATGCCGAGCAGGATGTTGTGACAGCGTTGGCCGGTGGCACACTGGATAACGCCGATATGCCGCGCGCGGTCCGGCTGGAGTTGCCGGATTGGCTGCTGCCCCGTCTGGAAGAGACCTTCGGGGAGACGCTGGAAGCGGAACTGTCGGCTCTTTCCGAACCTGCAACGCTCGACCTGCGTGTGAATATTCTGCGCACCAACCGACGGGATGCCCAGAATGCGCTCGGGCGAGAGGGGCTGCATGCAGTCCTGACTCCGCTCTCACCATGGGGGCTGCGGCTGAACGGGCGGCTACCTGTAACATCCACCACGCCTTTTAAAGACGGGCGGATTGAAATTCAGGACGAAGGCAGCCAGCTTGTGGCCGCCATTATGGGTGTTACGCCTGAAATGCGTGTTCTGGATTACTGCGCCGGAGCGGGTGGGAAAACACTGGCTCTAGCCATGATGATGGAAAATAAAGGTCATATTGCTGCTTGTGATGTGTCTGAAGCCCGTCTGGACGGTGCCGTCCGACGCCTGCGCCGTGCCGGGGTCCATAATGTGGAACGGCATTTGCTTCAGGCTGGGGACAAATGGGCAAAGCGGCGCGCAAAATCGTTTGATCGCGTGTTGGTGGACGCCCCATGCAGCGGCACAGGCACATGGCGACGCAACCCAGATGCGCGCCTGCGAATGACAGAGCAGGATCTGGAAGAACTACTGGTTAAGCAGTCCGAAATTCTGGACCGCGCCTCATCCCTCGTAAAGCCGGGCGGACGTATGGTGTATGCCACTTGCTCCATCCTACGGGCCGAAAATGCCAGTCAGGTTGAAGCCTTTTTAGCCCGTCATTCTGATTTTCAGCTTGTGCCGTCAGACAGCACAGCCCTGCCTGACTCATTGCGCGGCACATCCATGTTCTCACTTACGCCGCATCAGAATGAAACGGACGGATTTTTTGCCGCCGTGCTGGAACGTAAGTCCGAAGCAGATCATGAGCCTACAGAACTTTAAGAGTAAATTTGCTCAATAACGCATAAAGTATCTAACTTATTAAGCCTGCGCATAGTTTAGGGTCTTTTCTGCGCGCGTGGGCGTGTCACCGGGTTTAGTAAGATGGATACCCATGAGTAACAGCGTACTGATCTGCCTTTTTTGTGTTCTGGGTGGGAGCATGCTTGCCCAATGGACGGCATGGCGCTTCCGCCTTCCGGCCATTGTCCTGCTGTTCAGCCTTGGTCTGATTTACGGGCCTGTGCTGGAAATCATGCATCCATCTGTCATGATTGGCTCGGCCTTTCACCCGCTGGTGTCACTCGCAGTGGCCCTTATCGTGTTTGAAGGCGGGCTGGTTCTGGACTTCAGGCAGCTTAAGGAAGCCGGAGAAGGGGTGATACGACTTACGCTGGTCGCTCTTCCCATCAACCTGATGCTGGGCAGCATTGCAGCCCACTATATTGGCGGCATGGGGTGGGGACCGGCGTTTCTGTTCGGCTCCATTATTGTTGTAACAGGCCCGACAGTCGTGCTGCCGCTTCTCCGCCACGCCAAACTGCACCCCAAAGTTGCAGCCTTCCTGCGCTGGGAAGCCATTGTGAATGACCCGGTGGGGGCCATTCTGGCAACGCTCGTGCTGGAAGTGCTGCTCATGCGCCCCGGTGAAGGGTCGGGCACATTTTTCGGCTTCATTCTGCCCCACATGCTGGCCAGCGCCGGGTTAACCATCGCTCTGGGGATTGGTGCCGCCATGGGTGTCCGCTGGCTTCTGGTGCGAGACCTGATGCCGGAAGTCCTGAAAAGCTCAATCCTGATTACCATCGCCCTTGTTCTGTTCGCACTTGGTACGCTGACGATGGACGGGGCAGGGCTGATCGCCTCCACAACCTTTGGTATGGCGCTAGTTAACCTGCGCATTCCCGGCATGGCCGAAATCCAGAGAATGAAGGAATCTCTGGTTGTCATGATTGTCTCGGTTCTGTTCGTGCTGTTGACGGCGGACCTTCAGCGCAACGAGCTTTCCAACCTCTCATGGTCCATTGGCGCGCTGACGCTGGCGGTCCTGTTTTTGGTGCGGCCGTTGGGCATTTTTCTTGCCACCATGGGGTCTAGCCTGAGCTGGGCCGAGCGGATTTTTGTGGGTTGGATTGCCCCGCGCGGTATTGTGGCGGCGGCTGTGGCGGGCATTGCGGGGATGCGGTTGCAGGAGGCCGGTTATCCGGGGGCTGGGCTCGTCATGCCCGCAGTCTTTGCCGTCATTGCCTCAACTATGATCCTGCATGGGTTCAGCCTGCGTCCCCTTGGACGGAAGCTGAAACTCACGCTCTCGGACGAACCAGCTCTGGCCATTGTCGGCGCGAATGACTGGTCAACCGGGCTGGCGATTGCTGTTCATCAGGCCGGTGTGCCCGTCGTGCTGGTGGATAATTCCCGTCACGATCTTCGTAGGGCGGAAAGAGCAGGCGTTTCCGTGCTGAGAGCAGAAGTTCTTTCGGAAGAAGGCGCGGAAAGTCTGGAAGAACGGCCCGGAGACTACCTCATCGCGACAACGCCTGATGCCATCTATAATGGATTGGTATGCGCCCATCTTTCCCCACATTTTGGCAGGCAGCGTGTCTATCAGGTCAGCCCCGGCGTTGCACGGCTTGATCTGTATCGTGGGCTGAGCCGGGATGCGCGTGGCAAGGTTATGGGAGAACCTTCATGGAACTTCACGCTTCTGGATACGCTCGTTCGGGAAGGCTGGCAGTTTCAGTGTGTGAACGTGACGCCGGAAAATCAGGACTCCCTCTTGCATGAAAGCAGCAATCTTCTGGCCTTCCTTGTGCTCCAGAAGGGTGTTTCCATGACGATTGTTTCAGCGGAAGATGAGGCGCTTTCTCGACCGGAAGGGGGGCAATGCGTTATCGCTCTTGTCCCACCCGTGCAAGATGAGTTGGAAGAGCGCGCGCCGTAACGTCTGCCCGCTTGATCTTTAACCCGGAGCGTGGACCTGCACAGCATCCGCTCCGGCAGACAGAACGGCCCGTAAATCTGATTCGCTCAGGGCGAGGCAGCCTTCTGTCGGCGTGCGATCCGGCCGCTGGAGATGCATAAAAATAGCGGAGCCTCGGCCCGGAACGATGGGGCTATCGTTATATCCCATCACGACTATGAGATTATAAACATTGTCCTCACGCCATAACTGTTCGTGCCGTGCTGGGTGTGGAAGCTTTATAAATCGATTGTAATCAGAGTTATGCTGGTCATCACACCAGCCATCATTACGGCTAAGGGGCTCAACAGGAAGTATTGTTTGCGGTTTCTCTATCCGATCTGCCCGGTAATACACTTTCCTGAGTGGGAAAATACCAATCGGTGTCGCATGGTCCCCTTCGTGCTTTTGCGCAGTCAGACCATTCCGCCCGATGACGGCACTCATGACTTTGTGTCCGCAATGCAGTTGTGCGTCAGACCCGCTGTATGAGGGAGACAAGAGGTGTATCATCATGGTTAAAGAGTGCCTGTTCGCGGATTTTTTATAAAGGTCGCATTTCACACGCACACTAGAGGTTTGAGCGGAAACGTGACAAGTTTATGAGAAGACGGACAGACGAGACAGCCTGACCGGAAGGCTGATACTAAGGAGATGAAAACCCAATGACGGGTGCACGTCCAATATTGGTTGTTGATGACGACCGGATACTTCGCCAGACCCTTGTCGAGCAATTGCAGCTTGAAGGGGAGTTTACTGTTCAGGAAGCCTCTTCTCTTGCAGAAGCACGGGAAAAACTGAAAGCTCCTGACTGCCGGTTTGATGCACTTTTGCTGGATGTCAGCCTGCCCGACGGTGATGGACGTGATTTCTGCGCCGAATTGCGCAAAGACGGTCTGCGGATGCCCATCATCATGCTGACAGGGTCTGATGATGAAGCAGACATTGTGCGTGGGTTAGATGCCGGTGCGAATGACTACGTCGCCAAACCCTTCCGGATTGCAGAACTGCTGGCCCGCCTGCGTGCCCAGATGCGCCTGTTTGAAAATAGTGAGGATGCGGTCTTCAGCGTTGGGCCATACACCTTCCGCCCCTCAGCCAAGCTGCTTCAGGAACCGCTGAAAAACCGTCGGATCCGTCTGACGGAAAAAGAAACGGCCATTCTGAAGTTTCTGTACCGCGCAGGCACGCGCCCTGTGCCGCGTCAGGTACTGCTGAATGAAGTCTGGGGTTACAATGCTGCGGTAACCACGCATACGCTGGAAACCCACATCTACCGTCTGCGGCAGAAGATAGAGCCCGATCCGGCTAATGCCTCACTGCTGATTACGGAAGGGGGGGGCTACCGCCTCAACCCGGAAGTGGCGGCTGTTCCGGCACATTAAAGTCTTTGCCCTTTAAAACTAAAAATACGGATCAGGCACTCAAACCTGATCCGTATTTTTTTGCCTGACCTGAATATCCTTTCGGTTATCAGATCAACCCTTCGGCCTTCATTGCTTTTTGCGCAGAGGGACGAGCAAAAACCGCCTCGTGCAAAGCGCGCGCTTTCTGATAAGCGGAAAGATCGACTTTAAGTGGGCCAGCCCAGTTCAGGATAACCGCCATCAGTGCGTCAGCCTGCGTGAAACCCGCTGGCAGGAGGTAGCCGTTTGCGCTGCGTGTGAGCTGCTCTTCCACCTGAGAAAGACGCCGGGTAATAAGACCCTGCAATTTCTCACGCGTCACATCTGCAATATTCGGTGCGAAAAGTGCGCCAATGGCGCTGTGTACATCCTCACAGAATCCTAGAGCTTCAAGAAGGCGGAAAAACTCCAGAGTATCTGACGTGGGATGAAACGCGGCATTTTCTGACTGCTGACCAATATAGGTCAGGACCGATACGTTTTGCGTCAGAACAACGCTTGGAGAAATCTCAAGTGCTGGAACGGCGCCGCGCGGATTGATCGTGAGAAAATCTTTATGGTCTGCCGTTTTCTTTTCTTTGAGATCGACACGCATAATTTCATACGGCAGACCCGTTTCGTTCAGCATGATATGTGCTGCAAGCGAACAGGCACCCGGCGCGTAATAGAGCTTCATGGTGATACTCCTCATGGCTACAGTGTTCAAAAGCAGGGCAGTCAGACGGACCGTTGCTGCTTTTGAAAAGCGTTGCATAAACGAGGGAGCGTGAGAAGAAGCGAGTTTGTAGTGAGCAATTCCATAGCGACCACTTAAAAGTGGTACGGATCTGGCACGAATTTCTATGCGCCAAGATGACTTCATAGACATCAAAACGGATCGATATAACTTTTTGGAAACAACCGGAAACCACGTAAAGCCCGCAGAAAACTGCGTTTTATCGTGGTGGG
This sequence comes from Acetobacter orleanensis, assembly GCF_001581005.1. GTDB lineage: Bacteria > Pseudomonadota > Alphaproteobacteria > Acetobacterales > Acetobacteraceae > Acetobacter > Acetobacter orleanensis. Next base: position 96,182 of record NZ_LHZV01000061.1, on the reverse strand, counting down.
TGCGACAGGGATTGAACCTGTGACCCCCGCCGTGTGAAGGCGATGCTCTACCGCTGAGCTACGCACCCGGTTTGTGGGGATCCTATTAGCTTAGGGGGCAGGGCTTGGCAAGGCATGAAAGGTATTAATTTTCGCCTGCTGTCAGACTTTCACGCTTCATCTCCAACTCCAGCCATTTTTCTTCAGATTCAGTGAGTTTCCCCTCAATCTTCTCAAGATCGGTACTGTATTTCTGGAAGAGTTTAGGGTCTCGGCTATAGAGTCCTGAATCGGCAAGTTTAGCGCGCAGAGCCTCGGCCTCTCGCTCAAGCTTTTCCATTTCCTTGGGCAGGTTATCGAGCGCGAACTGATCTTTGTAGCTCAGCTTTTTGGTGGGTGCGCGGACTGTGCATGGTGTGGCGCTAGATGGTGTCACAGACCTCACCACGGGCTTTTCAGCGGCGATAGTCGCTTCCAGTCCGCCGTTTTTCTGGGCCAGCATATCGCTGTATCCACCCGCGTAGTCAGTCCAAATCCCGTCACCATCCGTTGTCAGAACAGATGACGCCACCCGGTCCAGAAAATCACGATCATGGCTTACCAGCAGGACTGTACCCTCATAACCGGCCAGCATTTCCTGAAGCAGATCAAGAGTTTCCAGATCGAGATCGTTCGTGGGTTCATCCAGCACAAGCAGGTTGGAAGGTTGTGCTAGCGCACAGGCCAACATCAGGCGGCCTCGCTCCCCACCAGAGAGAACGCCAACAGGTGTCCGTGCCTGTTCCGGTTTAAAGAGAAAATCTTTCATGTACCCGATAACATGCCGCTTTTCCGTGCCGACCTGCACCATGTCACCACCGCCGCCTGTGAGCGTATCGGCCAAGGATTTATTGGGGTCCAGCGTCCGACGTTGCTGATCCAACGTCACCATGGAGAGAGACGGCCCAAGCGTTATCGTGCCGCTGTCCGGCTGATCCTGACCAACCAGCATGCGCAAAAGGGTTGTCTTGCCAGCGCCGTTGGCACCTACAATTGCCAGCCTGTCTCCGCGTAGAACGCGTAGGTCCAGATTGCGGACAATACAGCGTTCCCCCCATGATTTGCTGATATTTTCAGCAACAGCCACCAGACGGCTGGATGTTGAAGCACTTTGGGCGGCAAGCGTTACCGTGCCCTGTACGCGCACCGCGTCACGCTTGGCGGCTCGCAACGCCGCCAGTTCACTCACACGGCGTACATTTCGTTTGCGACGGGCCGTAACCCCGTAGCGCATCCAGTCTTCTTCCCGCGCAATCTGTCGGTCCAGTTTGTGAGCGTCACGCTCTTCCTGTTCCAAAACCTCTTCGCGCCACTCTTCAAACCGGCTGAAGCCCTGATCAAGACGGCGGGTCATGCCACGGTCCAGCCAGACAACGGACCGGGAGAGTGTGGAAAGCAGCCGTCGATCATGGCTGATGATAACCATGGCGCAATTCAAGCTGAGAAGTTCGCGCTCCAGCCACTCAATGGTCGGCATGTCCAGATGGTTGGTCGGCTCATCCAGCAACAGGATATCAGGGGCGGAAGCCAGTGCTCCGGCAATCGCGCAGCGTCGGGCCTCTCCGCCGGAGACTGTCGCTGGGTTTTCCTTGCCAGTGAGCCCCAACGCATCAAGCATGGCGGCGGCGCGCCATTCGGACGCTGGGTCCGTAATGTGTGCCAGCACGTAGTCTGCGGTCGTCGCATACCCGGATAAGTCAGGTTCCTGCGGCAGATAGCGCAGACTTGCACCGGGTTGCAGGAACAACGTGCCTGCGTCTGGCTGAATAACGCCAGCCGCTATTTTCAGGAGTGTGGATTTGCCGGAGCCATTGCGGCCGACCAGACAGAGTCTCTCACCCGCTGAAACAGAAAAACCTGCTTTATCAAGCAGAGGATTTCCGCCAAGCGTGAGAGTAATGTCCTGAAGGAGGAGGAGAGGGGGAGCCATTCCCTGTTTCTGTGGCAGAGTGTGCGCGGACGCAAGAGGCTATATTACGTTACAGGTCCGGTTGAGTGGGCCAGCGCCCAATTACTGACAGCCTGATAGGTCGCAACAGCAAGCGTCAGCGGTTCAAACGGCTTGGTAATCACAAAGCTGGGTTCGGAGGTCTCACCCGTTAATAGCCGTTCGGGATAGGCTGTCACGTAGATCACTGGGGCCGCGTGGCTTTTGGTAATTTCAGCTACCGCCCGTATGCCGTCTCCTCCAGCGCCTAGATTGATATCTGCCAGAATGAGGCCGGGCCGCGTTTCCCGTGCAAGGCGGATCGCATCTGCCTGCGTATGCGCGATGCCGATAACCTTGTGACCACACTGCAACACGAGGTCTTCAATATCCATGGCGATAATCGGCTCGTCCTCAATAATCAGGACGGATGTCTGAATACCGGTTTTGAGATAGGAATGGGCCGTCTCAAGATCTTTGGCTGCGTCTTTATCTGAAAGTCCGACAATCTTGGCGGCGACTTCAAGAGAAACTTCTTCAAGCGTTGTCAGTAACAGAAGCTGACGCTGGACGATGGATAGGCCATGCTCAGGCCCGTCATTCTCCGGCTGCGAGGCGAAATGTCTGGAAATTGCCTGATAAAGCCTGCAAAGAGAGGGAAGGTCATCTGACGGGCGGCTTGTGGTTAGCGTCCGTAGACTTTCCGCAACAAGAAGGTCTCCCTCCGACTGGCTCCCTGTCAGCGCGCGGGCATAACGCCTGCCGTAGGGTAACGCCTGAATTAAAGCGCTGCGCAGCGACTCTGGCATGACAAGGCTCCTTAGCGTGGAGTAGGGCTTAGACTAAGCACGACCGTAACAATGATATGTGTCATTGTTTGCAGAAAAGGGGAAGTGTTCTGATTCGAGACCGACAACATTCTGACAATGTTGCCACGACATCGTTCTCTCGGACAGAGCTGTTAACGCTCCTTCCGTCGTTGCGCGCATTTTCCCGCTTTCTATCCCGAGATGCCGCGCTGGCGGATGATCTGGTTCAGGAAACCGTCATGCGCGCACTGAGCAAGGCGGAACAATTTGAGGCGGGAACAAACCTCAAGGCGTGGCTTTTTTGCATTCTGCGAAATTTTTTTCTCGAACAGACGCGGCGGCGCAACCGCGAGCAGGAAGTTTTAAGCGATTACGCTGCAAGCCCTGACCGGGTGACGCACAGCGGCCCTGTGACGCAGGAGCGTGCGGCTATTCGGGAACTGGATCATTTTTTGTGGCGCCTCTCTCCCCTATTGCGCGAAGCGCTGGTCCTGATTGGCGCACAGGAAATGACTTATGAAGATGCCGCTTTGGTCTGCGGCGTTACGGTCGGCACGATGAAAACTCGCGTCTCGCGCGCCCGGGCGCATCTTCAGGCTTTGCTGGAAGGGACAGAGGGCGGTCTGGAGCCATCAGCGGAGCCATAACGCGCTTCCAAAAAAAATTTCAAAAAAAGATGTAACCTTTTTCCGCCGCTATTCATTCACCTAGTAAGACAACGCAAATGGCGGAGAAAAAGATCATGACAAACTCATTCCACGATCAGGTTATCGGCATTCTCCCGAAACTGCGCGTTCAGGCTCTCGCTCTCACGCGCAACCGTGCAGCGGCGGAAGATCTGGTGCAGGACGCCGTTTGCAACGCGCTGGCAGCGCAAAACAGCTTTGCGCCGGGAACGAATTTTGCGGCATGGATGCATCGTATCCTCCGTAACCGCTTTATCTCTGATCTGCGCAAAAAGCGCGACACGACTGATATTGACGATATGCCTGCGTCCTTTTTGGCAATAAACGCGCCGCATGAAGATCGTATTGTCCTGAAAGATCTGGATGCAGCGCTTGCACGCCTGCCAGACGACCAGCGGGAAGCTCTTGTGCTGGGTGTGCTGGAAGGAATGAGCTATCAGGAACTTGCTGATATTGCAGGGTGTGCTGTTGGTACCGCCAAAAGCCGTGTCTTCCGTGCGAGACGACAGCTTGAAGCTTGGATGACAGGGGAAGAGCATGTTGGAGATGAACGACTTAAGACGCAGACCTCCGCACTTCGCCGCAAGCTCAGCCAGAAAAACCGTCAGAATGGCCTAAACACGTCTATAGGTGTTTGACGGAAGGACTCTGTGGGCACTCGCCCACTGAAAAAGCGGAAGAGACGAAGCGGTTTGGGCATGTCAGATGATGAGTTACGCGGACGATGTGACCTTTCCATCAGGCCGGGTGCGGCAGTGGTGCCAGATGGGCAACATCATGGATAAGAAGCCACAAGAAAGACCAGAGACAACGTCTGATCAAGCGTTTGATCTCTGGTTGAAACGCGGGCTGCATCAGCTTTTTGATGACGTGGCGAACGAGCCAATTCCAGAAGAGTTGCTGAGGCTCATTGAAGAAGATCGCGGAGAATAATCCTGATCAGCACGGGAGAGGCGGGCGGCGTTGGTATTCGGCGCGCCATATTTTTCTCTCTCTGCTCTCTGGATGGGGGCATATTTTTGCAACCACCAGCGCACGGATGCGGGTGCTGATCTGCCTTTCCGGGATTCCCGTTCTGGCAGTCAGCACTATTCTGGCCCTCCATAATTATAATGAACTCATGGTTGGCAGTGCCCAGCGTGCTGCCATCGCTATTGCGCGGCTGGACCTCCAGTTCCGTCACGATACCGACCGCTTACGCAGTGCGCTTGAAACCATTGGCGGCATGGGGTTAACCCCCGAGCAAATTGGTCATGCCTTACGTCTAGCTGAGACCATGAGCGGGCAGCGCTATTGTTTTCTGGGCGTTCTGGATAGTGATGGACAGGTTATCCAGACCATAACGCCACCCGGCAGCAGTTGTCACAATATCGGCGCGACTGAACCTGCACCGTCTTTTCAGGGTATTTTGCTGGAAGCCGTGCAGGACGAGGGAAATCCTGAGTCCAAAGGGTCTTTCTTGCGCGTCACAGTTCCTGCCATTTTTCTCTCGATTCCAGAAACGCGTGGCTATCTGGTAGGTATCCTGCAACTTTCCAGAAAAGCCGCCTTTCTGGCTAACAGCGCAGGCTGGCAGGCGTTTTCAGATGAGAGTAACCCGCTACAAGCGTGGCTCATCAACCAAGATGGAACATTGTCCTCTGTCTGTACAGATTGCCGCTGGACGCCACCAGCTGCGGCCGTCGTGCAGCAATTGCAGCAGAAGCTTAATGTCAGTGAAGGTTCAGTGGTTTCGATGCCAACCTCTGAAGGCGGCTATGCTTTAGGGGCGATTGCTGGAGGAGCGGATATTCTGGTGGCGACACAAAGAACGCCGCGTGAGGCTGATGCGCTGCACACGATGGTTCTGGAAATTTCTGTTCTGATGGTTCTTCTGGTGGCGGGACTTGTTGGCGTCACACTGGCCGCAAATATTGTTCTAGTCTGGCCGATACGGCGTCTGACCTATTCTGTACAGAAATGGCAGATGGAGGGCGTGTTTGATGCCCGAATCACCCGGTCCATGCCGCTGGAACTGCAACGGCTTGGACAAGCGTTCACGCGTGCCACACGCCGATTAAGCCGACATGAAGCGCGCCTGAACAAGGCCATGGCGCATCAGGAACTCCTGATGCGTGAAATCCACCATCGGGTAAAAAACAATCTTCAGATTGTCGCGTCCCTACTGAATTTGCAGGCTAGCCGTATCTCACACCCGGAAGTCCGTGCGGAGTTTGCGCTGGCGCGCGATAGGGTTCGCGCGCTCGCAACCCTGCACAGAACGCTTTATGCGGAAGACCGGCTGGATAGCCTGGATATGGCCAATTTTCTGCGGGAATTGTGCGAGCAAACGCTGCATGTCGCGGGAGAGGGGGAAACCGGGCGGATCACGCTCAAGATTGAATCGGACGATTTCCGAATGAACCCGGATCAGGCGGTGCCTCTGGCGCTGATCATGACGGAAATTGTCACCAACTCCATTAAATATGCCTTCCCATATGGACAGCGCGGCACCATTTCTGTTGAACTTCGTCTAGTTGATAACATCGTGACCCTGACAATCGCGGATGACGGAATCGGGTGCAGTTTTGATGACGATACGCCGGGAGAGCGGCACGGAATTGGCCGCAAGCTGATTAGGGGGTTTGCACGGCAACTTAATGCCCAGCTCTTTCGGAGCGGGGATAATGGAACGGTTTATAGATTCATATTTTCGTTGATCAGCGAGTGAAAAATCCGTCATCATGATGCAGCAGAAAAGTCGGGCTGATACGGTCCATCATGGGCGCTATGCTCTGCCCGCAGTAGGGAGTGGCGTCCTTAAGTGTTTGCGTCCTTCGCTGTCCGGTATAAATGCCTAACCTATGAGTGGTGACAAAGTAGCGATACGTGGCTGGACGCGGACGCAGTCGCGTCTGGGGCGCAAGGCAGCGCGGCCAGTTGTAGTTTCCGGGTTGCTGTCCAGCCTCTTGGGCGTTGGGCAGGCTTGGTGCGTGGCAACTGTGCTGGGGCAAGCCCTTGTTGGGCTTGTCGCAGGGGGAGGCGGACACACGCTTGCCTTGCGGCCTGTCTTGATTTTCGCGGGGTTAGCACTCCTTCGTGCCTTAATTATGGCATTGAGCGATACCGCCTCGGCCAAAGCTGGCATTAACGCCCGGCGCAGGCTCCGTGGGGAAGTGCTGGCTTCAATCCTCACTGGCGGTCCAGCTTTGCTGCGCAAGACTCATAGTGGAGAACTGGCCACCATCGCTGTGGACCGGGTAGAAGCACTGGACGGCTTTTTCGCCCGGTGGGTGCCTGCCTCCTCGCTATGGATTGCCGCACCCCTCCTGATTTTGGTGCCCGTTGGTTTCATACAGCCCAAAGCCGCGTTGGTGCTCGGTCTGTGCGGCGCAACGGTGCCGTTTGGTCAGGCTCTGTTTGGTATTGGAGCAGCCGTTGCCTCCCGCAACCAGTTTCTAGCCATGACACGCCTTCAGGCCCGCTTTCTAGATCGCGTCAGGGGCATTGCCACCATCGTGCTGGCAGGCCGTGCGGACGATGAAACGCAGCGGCTCGGTGAGGCTGCTGAAGAACTCCGCAAACGCACGATGAAAATTCTGCGTGTTGCATTTCTCTCTTCTGCATCCATTGATTGCGCGATGGTCGTCGCACTGGTGCTGATTGCCATTATGGATGGAAAGCAGGCCATGGCCCTTCTTTCCGACGGCGCATCTCCGGCACTCGCCTATACGCTGACCAGCGGCCTGTTTGTGCTGCTTGTTATTCCGGAATTTTTCGCACCTCTGCGTTCGCTGGCGCTGGCTTATCAGGACCGCGCTCATGCGCAGGGGGCAGCAACGGCCATTCTGGACCTGCCCGAGGCTCAACCGCGTTCTTCTCCAGAAGGCGCACGCACGGTGAATGCCTCCGGCGTCATGATTTCTCTGGAAGATGTCTGTTTTACGTGGGACCCAGCCCGTGGACAGGCTCTTGACCATGTCAGCTTTACCGTTCCGGCAGGCGAGACACTTATTCTCGCCGGTCCTTCTGGTTCGGGCAAATCAACCATCATGGAACTCCTTCTTGGCTTTATTCAGCCAGACAGCGGGAGTGTGCGCCTCAACGGAGCGCCGCTGGACACCATCGTGCCTGACTCGCTGTCGCGTATGATTTCATGGATCGGTCAGAAGCCAGTCCTGTTTGCGGGCACGTTGAGAGACAATATCCTCTTTGCCCGTCAGGACGCAGATGAAGCAGACCTGATGGCCGCCGTTAAAGCGGCAGCTGTAGACCAGTTTTTGCCGTCTCTACCGGACGGTCTGGAGACACGGATTGGGGAAGGTGGCTTTGGTCTTTCTGGTGGGCAGGCTCAGCGTATTGCCATTGCCCGGGCCTATCTGAAAAACGCCCCCATCCTGCTGCTGGATGAGCCAACAGCACATTTGGACCCGGCAACCGAAAAAAGTGTTTTTGAAAGCCTGCAACGTCTTGCACTGCGTCGGACGGTTGTTCTCGCCACCCATTCCGCTGCCGTGCATATGTTCAATGGTCGGCGGGTGGACCTCCATATGGGGCGCGTTGTGACACGGCAGGGGGCCGCGTGAGATGAAAACGTCACACCAAGAAGACCATACTCGCGCCTTAACTGATTGTCAGGCTGTTCTGCGCATTCTCCGTCTGTGGCAGCGGCAGGCTCCTCGGCTGATTATTGGTGTCATGCTGGCGCTGATTGCCCTGTGCCTCGGGCTGGTGCTGATGCAGGCGTCTGGCCTGCGGTTGGCCAGCAGCGTGCTGGGCGAGGTGGTGATTACCACAGCTCTGCTCCGCTGGCTTGGCATCGGGCGCGTTGTTCTGCGTTATGCAGAGCGCCTGTTCGCGCATGACGCCATGTTCCGTGCGCTGGCTGATCTGCGCGTCTGGTTTTTCCATTCATTGGCAGAGGGAGCCGCTGCCGGGCTCGGCTTTCGTCGGGCTGGGGATATGCTCTCACGCCTTGTGTCCGATATCGGGACGCTAGATGGGCTGTATCTGCGCATTCTGCTGCCTTTTGCCTGTGCCTGCCTGACCTTGCCTGTTCTTGTTGTTCAGCTTGGGCAGCAGAGTGTGCTGCTGGGCACACTTGTGGGCGTGCTGTTTGCCTGCTCGGCGTTTGTAGTGCCCTACCTTATTGCCCGGTCCAGTCGGGCAGAAGGCGAGCGTCTGGCAAAAAATCTGGCTGCCCTGCGTATAGGTGTGCTGGATCTGGTCGGCGGGCTGCGTGAAATCCGCGCCTTTGGGGCAGAAGGGCGTATTCTGGCCCATGTTCAGGCGGATGACGCGGCATTGCTTGCAGGCCAGATGAAACTGGCGCGCCGGGCTGCTTACGCCAACGCCTCTGCGTTCCTATGCGGGCAGGCTGCCATTTTTCTGGTTCTGCTTGCCGCTGCTGGTGCATTTTCTCTCCATCTGTCTGCTCTGGCAGCCGTGGGCACCCTATTTCTGACAGTCGCGGCTTTTGAAAGCGCAGGCGCGCTGACACGGGCAGGTCTTCAGGCCGGTGTGATGGGAGCTGCGGCACGGCGTGTGGTTGAAGTTGCTGGACATGCACCAACTGCCTCACACAATAAGGCGCTGATAGAGGCTCCAGCAGATACGCATATTCATCTGGAAGGCGTGACGTTTCGGTGGGCTCCAGACCGCCCTCTGGTGTTTGACGGTCTCACTCTTGATATTCCGGCGGGCTCACGCGTTGCGATCCTCGGTCCCTCTGGTGTTGGCAAATCAAGCCTTGCGGCTCTCCTGCTCAAGGCCGCCACGCCGGAAGCAGGGACCATCACGCTTGGCGGGAAAGATATTGCCGACATCCGAGCAGAGTCTCTGAGGCAACGCATGGCGTGGCTCTCTCAGGCCACGCATCTGTTTGATGACAGCATCCGCGCCAATCTGCTTCTCGGCCGTCCTGACGCTACGGAAGAGGATTTGTGGAAGGCATTGGAAGACGCTGCTGTTGCTGACGTGGTGCGGACATTGCCCGATGGTCTGGATACGTGGCTGGGTGAGGGGGGGATTAAACTCTCTGGCGGGCAGGGGCGGCGCATCGCGCTGGCGCGAACTCTGCTGACGCAGGCTCCTATCCTGATTCTGGATGAACCAGCGACTGGACTGGATGCCCAGACAGAGCAGGACTTCCTGCGCACGCTTAATACGGTGACAGAAGGCCGCACTGTTATTCTGATTGCGCATCGCCTGACAGGAGTGGAAACATTGGACCGGATATGGCGTCTCTCAGGTGGAGTGGCCGCTGCCGCCGCTGCCTGAAGAGCACAGTGCCCTCCCTCTCTAACGTGACCCGAGAAAAGAGTTGGCTTCCAGAAAATTTTACAGGCAGATTTACAACATTACTTAAAGCTTTTTTATCCTCATTGGAGATCCTCCCCATGCGTCGCCTTCTGCCTCTCCTTGGCCTTTCTGTCCTTGCGGCCTGTGCCTCTCAGCCAGCGCGTAAGTATGTTGTCTTCTTTTCCAACCAGTCCGTGGAACTGACTGACACTGCCCGGCTTGTCATTGCGGAAGCCGCAAAAAAAGCAGAAAAACATCCCGGCAGCATAGTGCAGGTTGAAGGCTACGCCGCAGCCGGGGGTGATCTTTCTGCCGATGCTCTGATCGCTATCCAGCGCGCCAAGCTGGTGGCGCAAACTCTGCATGATGATGGCGTGTCTGGGGACCGTATCCGCCAGACGCCGCGCGCGCCCACAAGTGGTGAAGGCATGACAGTTGGTGCGCGCCGTGTGGAAATCGAACTGGTTAATCCCTGATTTTCCATGAGTGAAGCACAAAGCGACACGAGACTTCCGGCCTGCGCTCCGGGGAGCGAGACCGGTGGGCGTGATCGGTTTGTGAACACCAGCCCGAAAGACGTTCTGCACGCGGTTTTCGGGTTTCCAGATTTTCGGAGCCTGCAAGGGCAGGCGGTTGAGTGCGTCATGCAAGGGCGCGATGCTCTTGTCCTGATGCCAACGGGTGGTGGGAAAAGCATCTGCTATCAGGTGCCTGCCCTGTGCAGACCCGGTATGGGGCTTGTCATTTCCCCGTTGATTGCCCTGATGGATGATCAGGTCGCGGGGTTGCGTCAGGTCGGCATCAATGCAGCGGCTCTTCATTCTGAACTGGAAGGGGATGAAGCCGCAAAAATCCGGGCAGACTTGGCGGCTGGGCGTGTTGACCTGCTCTATGTCTCACCGGAACGCCTGTTATCGCCCGGCACACTGGAACAGCTTAAACGGCAACCCATTTCCGTCATCGCGATAGATGAGGCGCATTGCATCTCGGCGTGGGGGCATGAATTCCGGCCGGAATATCGGGCGCTGGCGTCTCTGCCCAAACATTTTCCGCAGGTCCCGCGTGTCGCGTTGACAGCCACGGCGGATGAGCGGACGCGCGAAGATATTCTCGCAGCACTGGATATGCCGGACGCTGAGGTTCTGGTCTCCAGCTTTCACCGGTCTAACCTCAATATTGCCGCGCTGCCCAAGGCTTCAGAAATGGGACAGCTTACCTCTATTCTGGAACGACACAGAGATGAAGCCTGTATCGTCTATTGTGGCAGCCGCGCGCGTACAGAGCGCATTGCCACCGCATTACGGGATAAAGGCTGGACAGCACTGGCTTTCCACGCGGGACTTTCCCCAATTGAAAAACGCGCGGCCCTGATGCGTTTTCGCTCGGGTGAACCGATTGTCATCGTCGCCACGGTTGCTTTCGGAATGGGGATAGATCGCCCGGACGTGCGGGCCGTTGTCCATCTGGATATGCCCGGCTCTCCAGAAGCCTATTATCAACAGATCGGGCGGGCAGGGCGTGATGGCCTGCCGTCTGAAACCGTACTGCTTTACGGCGGCGAAGACATGGCTCGAGCACGTTACTGGCTGGATCAGTCAAGTGCCCCAGACAGCGAGAAGCGTATTATGCGCAGCCGTTTGGAGGCCATGATCGCGCTGACTGAAACAACAGGGTGTCGTACCCGGGCCTTGCTGCACTGTTTTGGGGAAACGCTGGACGGCGCGTGCGGCCATTGTGATAATTGCCGTTACCCCGTTGTGACATTTGATGGCACGGACGCCGCCAGAAAGTTTCTCTCCACTGTGTATCGCACTGGCCAGAGATTTGGCGCGCTGCATATTATTGCAGTTTTGCGTGGGAAACTGACGGACGCAGTTGAGAGAAATCATCACGATACACTCTCTGTCTGGGGCATTGGTAAGGACAAAAGCGAGCCATTCTGGCGGGGTGTTGGGCGGCAACTTATTGCGCGCGGCGCTTTGCGGAGCGAGGGGCAGTATAGCGGGCTTGCGCTTAACCAAGATGTCGCGCGGCCAATTCTGCGCGGGGAAGAAGCTGTCAGCTTACGGGCCGATGCGACGCAGGAGCTTGAAAAAGCTGCCACCGGACGAACGCGGTCTTCTGAAGCCTTGGCGGATCTCCCAGAAGAAAAGCAGGCCTTGTTCGCCGCTCTGCGGAGTTGGCGGCTGGAGGAAGCGCGGGAGCAGGAAATCCCGCCTTATGTTATTTTTCATGACTCTGCCCTGCGAGACATTGCGATGGAGATGCCCACAACGCTCGCAGAACTTGGCGAGGTAAAGGGCGTTGGTCGTTCCAAGCTGGAACGGTATGGCGAGGCTGTCTTGGCTGTTTTGAGCGCCACACAGAAAGGATAACATGGCTTCCGTTGAGGAAAGACGCGCCCATATCCTGCATTGCGTGCAGCAGCAGGGCTATGTGGCGAACGAGGATCTGGCCAAGGTTCTCCATGTTACCGTGCAGACGGTTCGGCGTGACGTGAACAGTCTTGCCGCCGAGGGACTGCTCGCGCGGCACCATGGGGGAGCCAGTGCGCTCTCTTTTGCGGAAAATATCGCCTATTCAGACCGGCAGATTCTAAATCTCTCGCAAAAAGACGCCATTGGTGAAAAAGCCGCAGCGGCCATCCCCGATGGCGCATCCCTTTTTATCAATATTGGCACGACAACTGAGGCGTTCGCCCGCTCCCTGCGGATGCATCGGGCTCTGAGGGTCATTACCAACAATATCCATGTCGCAACCCTGCTGACTCCCGCACCCGACTGTAGCCTTGTAATTGCCGGTGGCACAGTCAGATTGCGGGACGGCGGCATTGTCGGTCCGGCCGCCGCTGCCATGATTGAACAATATCGCGCTGATTTCGGCGTGATCGGCATCAGCGGTATTGATGAAGACGGAACGCTGCTGGATTTTGATGTTGATGAGATTATGGCGGCACAGGCCATCATCCGGAACTCCCGGACAGTCTTTTTGCTGGCTGACCATACCAAATTCAGGCGTAGGCCCATGGCGCGTGTGGGGCATATTTCCGAAGTCAGCGCATTCTACACAGATCAGCCGCCGCCTGCGGGTATCCGGAGCATTTTAAAAGAGGCGGGAGTTGGTCTCCATATCGCAAACGAACATCCGTTTTCGGAAAAGAAAACCTAAACACGGGGATGAGGTGCGGGTCAGCCACATTAAAGCCATTGTTTTTGGTTTACTTTTTCGGATACGAATAAGGCCCGTGTTCCTTTTTGGTGTAACTGGAAGAAAAAATGTCAGAGTCTGCTCCTTCTCCTGCACAACCTTATGATCTTCTGATTGTCGGTGGCGGTGTTAACGGCGCAGGCATCGCGCGCGATGCCGTGGGGCGTGGCGCGTCTGTTCTGCTTGTCGAGCAGGATGATCTGGCAAGCTACACGTCTTCCGCCAGCACCAAACTGATTCATGGTGGGCTACGCTATCTGGAATATTATGAATTCCGTCTGGTGCGTGAGGCGCTGACAGAGCGTGAGCGGCTGCTGGCCATGGCGCCGCACATTATGTGGCCGATGCGTTTTGTGCTGCCGCACTCAAAGCTTGTGCGTCCGGCATGGATGCTCCGGGCTGGTCTGTTCCTGTATGATCATCTGGCGTCCAACATGACGCTGCCCAAATCCCGTAGCGTTGACTTCCGCACACATTCGTCTGGTCGGCCGCTCAAGCCAGACTATACAAAAGGCTTCGTGTATTCCGATGGTTGGGTGCAGGACAGCCGCCTTGTTGTTCTCAACGCGATTGACGCTGCGGAACGCGGTGCTGAAATCCGCACCCGTACACGCCTGATTAAAGCGGGCCGCGTGAATGGTCTGTGGGAGGCGGTTCTGGAGGATCGCACAACGGGCAAGACCAGCACCATCAAAGCCCGCGCGCTGGTGAATGCTGCTGGGCCATGGGTTGCCAGGCTGCTCTCCGAAACGCTGCGCATCCCTAATTCCAAATCCGTGCGACTGGTCAAGGGCAGCCATATTATTGTCCCGCGCGTGTTTGAAGGGCCGCAGGCTTATATCTTCCAGAATCCTGATAAACGCATTGTGTTCGCCATTCCGTATGAGCAGAACTATACGCTGATCGGCACCACCGATATTCCATGGAAAGAAGCGCCCGGCACCGTTGGCATTGCGCCGGATGAAGTGACGTATCTGTGTGAGAGCGTGAATCGTTATTTCCAGACGCAGGTTCGGGAGAGTGATGTTGTCTGGAGTTATGCGGGCCTGCGACCGCTCTATGATGATGCCTCCGCCAACGCCTCTGCCGTGACCCGTGATTATGTGCTGGACCTTGACACCACGGATGGCGCGCCCCTGCTGTCTATTTTTGGCGGCAAGATTACAACATACCGCAAGCTGGCCGAGCATGCGCTTGAAAAGCTGGCTCCCGTTCTGCCAGCCGTGGCTGGCGCAAGCTGGACGGCAAGTGAAGTTCTGCCGGGCGGTGACATCGGCGCGGGCGGTTTTGACGGTGCGCTGGCGCGCCTGCGTCGCGCTGCGCCGTGGCTTTCAGAGCAGCTTGCGTGGCGCTTGATGCGCAACTACGGAAGCCGGGCTTACGAGATTATCGGCGAGGCGAACTCCATACAGGATATGGGTGAGCTTCTGGGTGGGGATCTGACCACACGCGAAGTCGATTACCTTATTGCTAAAGAATGGGCGCGCGCACCAGAAGATGTCTTGTGGCGCCGCAGCAAACTTGGCCTGCATCTGAAAGAGACTGAAAAGAAGGCTGTTGCCGAATACGTCAAGAAGAAGGTAGCGTAATTTTTTAACTGCCAGCCAACTCTTTCCAAATAAAAAACAAAAAGAGGAAAGTATGACAATTACCCAACGCGCCTTCATTGGCGAACTGATCGCTGAGTGCATCGCGGTCTTTATTATTATTGTTTTTGGGGATTCCGTAGCGGCGATGTATTCGCTCTATGACCCCAGTCCCTACAAGATGGCCTATTGGGGCGTATGTATTGTCTGGGGACTGGGCGTGACGGTTGCCATTTACGTCACAGGCGCCGTCTCCGGCACCCATGCCAACCCCGCAGTCACATTGGCTCTGGCCTGTTACCGGGGTTTTTCTTGGAAAAAGGTGGTCCCTTACTGGGTGGCGCAGGTTGTCGGCGGCTTTCTGGGTGCTGCGATTGTTTACGTGCTCTTCTCCCCCGTCATTGCGCATTATGCTGCCGTTAACCACTTGGATTGGCGGCACGACGGGGCTGCTGCTGGCGTTTTCTTCACCCATCCGGGTGACTTTGTGACCCCGATGCATGCCTTTGTTGACGAGGTGATTCTGACAGCCATGCTGCTGCTCGGGATTTTCGCGATCACATGCGAATATAACACGCAGGCACCTCAGGCCAATTCAAGCGCTCTGATTATCGGCCTTCTGGTCGCAACGATTGGGGCTTCCGCCGGTTATCTGGAAGCGTGGGCCCTCAACCCCGCGCGTGATTTCGGGCCGCGTCTGTTCTGTTACCTCGCCGGGTGGGGTGAAGCAGCGCTTCCTTCTCCCGGAAATTACTGGTGGGTGCCGATTGCCGGGCCGCTTGTGGGCGGTCTTGTGGGAGCCGGATTCTATCAGGGGGTTGTAAAACCCTTCATGCCAGCAATCGTCCGGGCACGGCAGCCTGACATTGCTCAAGATTAAGTGCTCCAGCAATAAGGATACCGTGCGATGAGCAAGCAAGATTACGTATTGGCGATTGATCAGGGCACAACATCTACCCGTAGCATTGTGTTTGATAAAAACGCTCATGAAATTTCAAGCGCTCGTCAGGAGTTCGCCCAGCACTATCCTAAAGCGGGCTGGGTAGAGCATTGCCCGGAAGATATCTGGAACGACGCGAAGGCCACCGCAACCGCCGCGCTGGAAAAAGCAGGTGGCACAAGCCGCATTGCTGGCATTGGTATTACAAACCAGCGCGAAACCATTGTGGTGTGGGACCGCGCAACCGGCAAACCCATCCATCGCGCCATTGTCTGGCAGGATCGCCGCACGGCGTCCGTCTGCCAGAAACTGCGCGAAGAAGGTGCTGAAGCCCTCGTGCGTGAACGCACCGGGCTGCTGCTTGACCCGTATTTTTCCGCCACAAAACTGGCATGGCTGCTGGATAACGTGCCGGAAGCACGGGCTAGAGCCGAAAAGGGCGAACTAGCGTTTGGCACCATTGATTCCTTCCTGCTCTGGCGGCTGACCGGCGGCAAGGTTCATGCAACGGATATTACGAACGCTTCCCGGACACTGCTGTTTGATATCCATAAGCAGAAATGGGATGAGGACCTGCTGCGCCTGTTCCGTGTCCCTGCGGCTCTCCTGCCAGAGGTCAAGGATAACAGCACCATTTTTGGGGAGACCGATCCGTCTCTCTTCGGACGCGCTATCCCGATTGCTGGCATGGCGGGGGATCAGCAGGCGGCCGTGGTTGGTCAGGCGTGTTTTTCTCAGGGAATGGCTAAAGCAACTTATGGGACCGGCTGCTTTGTGCTGCTGAATACTGGCGAAAAGCCCGTTACGTCTAAAAACCGGATGCTGACGACCATTGCCTATCGTATCAACGGCAAAACGTCTTACGCGCTGGAAGGCTCGATCTTCGTCGCTGGTGCGGCCATCAAATGGCTGCGGGATGGATTGCACCTGATCACCCATGCTTCTCAGACGGATGATATGGCGACCCGTATTCCACATAGCCATGGCGTTTATATGGTGCCGGGGTTTGTGGGGCTTGGCGCGCCGCATTGGGACCCGGATGCACGCGGCCTGATCTGCGGTCTGACACTGGATGCAACGGCGGCCCATATCGCCCGCGCGGCGTTGGAGTCTGTTGCGTATCAGACTCTGGATCTGGTGACCGCCATGACGCAGGACGGGGCAGGGACTACTGAAGCGTTGCGCGTTGATGGTGGCATGGCGGCCAATGACTGGTTCTGCCAGTTTCTGGCGGACATGTTGCAGGTCAATGTTGAGCGCCCGCGTAATATTGAAACAACGGCTCTTGGTGCTGGCTTCCTTGCCGGACTATCAACGGGTGTTTGGGACAATGAAAAAACACTGGCCTCTGAATGGGCCCGTGGTGCGCTGTTCAAACCCTCTATGGCAAATGAGCAGAGGAAAACGATGATTGCGGGCTGGCATCAGGCCGTCAAACGGACATTGACGAACCCTAGTTCAGTTTAACCCTCTCAGAGATTGTCTGCTTTCCCGCTTTTGAGAAGACCTCAAAAGCGGGAGAAAAAAAGTGATGCGCTTTCTTCAAGGGGCTGCCTGAGCCGGGTCCAGTTTCACCGTCATATTTTTGGTTGAGCCGCCTAGAAATGTGAAGGTGAAGGACACGTCCTGTCCCGGCTGGACAGAATTATCCATATCAAGACAGCGCAGATGGTAGCCACCATACGGGAACACCAACGTTGTATGCGCGGGCAGAGACAGGTGGGTAAACAGGGTAAGCGTGCCCGACGTGCTTTCCTGATCAGAATGGTGGCCGACTAACGTGCGGCACGCGGGAGACCGAACATCGGTTATGAGGTGCGCATTTGCGCCATCATTCCTGATGGTAAAATAAACACCTGCCATGTGGTTTTCACGTCCGATAACTTGCATACTGGTATCGGTAATGGTGATATCTTTCTGGGCATCATTCTGGCCGGGCAAGGCATTTCCGGGGTCCCGATCTTCCGCCATAGCAGGGGCGGTGAGAGTCAGGGTCGCCAGAACGGCCGTCACATACCCGGTACGAAAACGAATTTTCATCGTAACTCCAGTTTTTTATAGCCCATGGCCGGTATAGACTGGCGGGCCAGACAACTTTATTGCGGCCATTATACCGCACGATCACGCCAGAACGCCAAGCGTGAAAAAATGCTGGTTGCGTTTCTGCCAGAGTGAGAAAGGCTCACGTTACGATGCGTTGCCCTTTTTGTGGGAACCCGGATAGTCAGGTCAAGGACAGTCGCCCTAATGAGGAAGGCTCTGCCATTCGGCGGCGGAGAGCCTGCCTGTCCTGCGGCCAGCGTTTTACAACGGTTGAGCGCGTGCAGTTGCGTGATCTGATTGTCGTGAAAGCCGATGGACGCCGTGCGCCGTTTGAGCGGGAAAAAATTACTCGTTCCATTCGCATTGCGCTGCGTAAGCGCCCGGTGTCGGAAAGCAGAATCGAGCAGATTGTAACAGGCCTTGTGCGGCAGCTTGAAGCCACCGGAGAGACGGAAGTCCCGTCCGCGCGGATTGGCGAACTGGCCATGGACGGCCTGCGCGAGGTTGATACCGTGGGATATGTCCGCTTTGCCAGCGTTTACAGAGATTTCACGGAAGCACGGGATTTTTCAGAAATTCTGACGTCAATGGACTCATCAGAGGCTGATATGCAGGAAAAGACTGGACCTCGTGGCATAAAGAAGCCATGAAACCCCGCTCCCTCATACGGGCAGGCAGGAGATAGGGATGACAGAGCTGCAGGATCACTCAGAACTCAAAGGCGCGCAACGACCACGCACAGCCGCGCGCGTTGCAGCCATTCAGGCTCTTTTTCAGATTGAGCAGAATGAAGACCGCTCGGAGAGCGTTATCCAGCAGTTTCTGGTGCATCGTTTTGGCACCACGCTCGATAATGCGTCTTATGAAGAAGGGTATATCCCCGAGGCCGACACGCAGCTTTTCTGCGCTATTGTCCGGCAGGGTGTCGCCGAACGTGGCGCTATTCTGGAACAACTGACGCGGACCCTGCCCGAAACATGGCCAGTCGCGCGTCTGGACCCTGTTCTTCGCGCCCTGTTTCAGGCGGCTCTCGGTGAAGTCTTTGAAGCCAATGTGCCAGCACCTGTGCTGATTAACGAATATATGGACATCGCACACGGCTTCTTCTCGGGGGATGAGCCCAAGCTGGTTAATGGGGTGCTCGACACCATCATGAAAAGGCTGGCAAACGCCCCGGCAGAAGAGTCCGCAGAAAAAGACGAAAAAGGTGACAGCACTGACTGACCTGCCGCAGGAATTCAGCTTCATCCATCGGCATTTTGCCAAATTGGCAGGCCCGGCTGCTCTGGGCCTGAAGGATGATGCGGCTGTTTTTACGCCTCCGGCAGGCAGAGAACTGGTGATTGCTGCCGATGCCATGGTGGAAAATGTTCATTTTCTGCCGAATGACCCGCCGGAAACCATCGGGCGCAAGCTGCTCCGCTGTAATCTGTCCGATCTAGCCGCCATGGGCGCCACCCCGGAAGGGTGGCTGCTCACACTGGCCCGTCCTCCCGGGCTGGACGATAGCTGGTTTGCGGCCTTCTGTAGCGGCCTGAATGCCGACCAGACGCGTTTTGGCCTGAGCCTGCTGGGAGGGGACACAACCTCCACGCGCGGGCCTCTGGTCCTTTCCCTTACCATCCTTGGCTCAGTACCGTGCGGACAGGCCATCCAGCGCAAAGGCGCACAGGCTGGCGACGGCCTGTGGGTGACGGGAACAATTGGGGACGGGGCGCTCGGCCTGCGGGTGCTGCAAGGGCAGTTGAAGGATCCGTCAGGGTATCTGGCTAGCCGCTACAGGCTCCCACAGCCTCGTGTCGGCCTTCCGCTCTACGGTCTGGCTTCTGCCGCTATGGATGTCTCTGACGGCCTCCTGCAGGACGCTGGGCATCTTGCGCGGGAGAGCGGGCTAGACGTGACTATTACCGCGGCAACAGTGCCTCTTTCCGAAGCGGCCACGGCCTGCGGCCCACATTGGCGTGAGATCTGCCTCACAGGGGGCGATGATTATGAAATCCTGTTCGCCGTGCCCCCTAGCCACGAGGCTGACCTCCAACAGGCAGGAGCACTAGAGACCCCTCATGGCCGGGTGGCGGTAACCCGCATCGGTCAGTTTCATGAAGGGAACGGGGAGGTAAGAGCTCTTGGTCATGACGGTTGCCCACTGTTTTTTGCAAAGGGCGGCTGGAGCCATCTGTGACAGATAGCGCTAACTTTGCTTTCCGTAACAGGAACGCATGTCTTCCTATGCTGAATGCCGCATAGGTTTCAATTTTCAGCTCAGTTCTTTCAGGAAAGCAGCTTTTCAAACATCCGATGGCGTTTATACGGCACCGGCACAATCCGCTCGATCAAGTTCCGGATTGGCATATTAGTTTCCAGAACCCAGCCCAGTTCAATTGTCCGATAAGGCAGATCTCGCCCGCGCTTCATCAGTTCGTCAATCAGTAGTCCGGGGATGATGGCGCTTAGGGCTGTGCCGCTGAGCTTTTTCTTGACCCCCAGCAGGATCACACGGGCAGAATAAAAATCATGCGTCAGCAGGCGCGAGGCCAGCTTTACCCAGCCAAGCGGGGAGGGGGCGCCACCAATATCGCCGTTTAAGTCAAAAACATTCGGGATAACCAGCGCAATCGCGACGGGCTCTTCCTTAAATTCAACCAGAACAAACTGCTCAGGACGTAAAACGGGCTTAAGCGCTTTGAGCAAGGCGTGAATTTCGATTGCCGTGATGGGGACATTGCCCCATGTGCCTTCCCATGCGTCATTGTAGATTGTACGCAGGATGTCGGCATCTTCATCAATACGGTCTTTCCGCAGACCACGAACCGTAATGCCCCCCAGTCTTTCTCTCAAGTTGTTGGGAATTCGGTTAGCTTGCTCAGCGGCCGGACTGGTCTCCATTCTGTAAGACAGCAAGTCTATGGCCTTAGAGAAGCCTGCCTGTTCAATAGCTGGCCCCAGTGTGGCCGGATGCCAGCCTGTGCCGACCATGGGTGGCTCCATCTGACCGTCAATCATGGTGCCCGATTCACCATGAGAATTCAGCGTCCATGGCCCTCTAATCCGTTCAATCCCCTGTGCCTTGAGCCAGTCCGTTGCGGCATCTAGAAGGGGTTTGACGCAATCTGTGTCCAGTGCATCCAGCGCGCCAAAAAAGCCGGTTCGTGGGCCGGGCTGTTCAAGTGTCAACGTATCAATTTGAGCGGATATTCGTCCGATGGGCTTCCCATCGCGCCAAGCCAGAAAGTAACATGCCGTCCCGTGGCTGAAAAAAGGAGACCGGCGCGGATGGAGCATATCTTTCTGCTCCATATCCAGAGGCGGGACATAGCTGGGCTGGTCGTTGTAAAGCAGGCGCGGAAGCTTGATGAACAATGAAAGCTGACGAGCGCCCGAGACGGGGGAAACGACGATCTGGTTCGGGGTGGTCATCGGTACTCCATCAAACTCTGGGCCTGGAAACCGCAAGGTGATGCATCATTCCGACGGAATGGAAAAGGGGGAAGTGTGAACAAGGTCTCAAAGCACAGGCACGAACTCCGGTCTGTTCTGATTACAGGAGCAACCGGAGGTATCGGTATGGAGCTTGCAAAACGGTACGCAAAACCCGGACGTATGCTCATCCTCTGGGGACGAAATAAGGAGCGACTGGATACGATTGCCAGCCTGTGCTGCTCTCGCGGAGCTGAGGTTTCTCCTCGCCAGATTGATCTTTCGGATGGTGAGGCCGCTCTTGCTGCTCTACGGGAGGATGAGGCTCGGCATGGTCTTGATCTGGTGATTCTCGGCGCGGGCTTGTCCGATATCAAATCCCCTGATCAGCAAACAGAAGACCCTGCGGGAGTCCTGAAGCTGGCGCTTGTCAATTATGCAACGCCGGTAACGCTCGCCACGGCCGCCGCACAAAGCATGATCCGCCAAGGATATGGCAAAATTGTTCTGATTGGGTCTGTCGCCGGGTTCTACGAGTTGCCCTTTGCGGCCTCCTACAGCAGTTCCAAAGCCGGTCTGGCCTGTTTCGCGCAGGCTGCCAATCTGGCATGGCGCCCTAAAAACGTTCAACTGACCCTTGTTATTCCGGGTTTTGTAGATACGCCCATGAGTCAGCGGCTTGAAGGACCAAGACCGTTTCTGGTGTCTGCTGGGAGTGCTGCCCGTAAGATTATGCAGGCTATCAGGGTCGGGCAGGCGGAGCTTATCTTCCCTTGGCAGTTCCGCGTTCTGAGAGTGGCTGAGCGCCTGCTACCAGCCTTTCTCCGCAGACATATTCTACAAAGTCTGGACGTAGGGCAGAAAGAGCACGCCCGATCCTGACGTGATTTTTTGCATCCCAATACTCGGAAAGACATATTGGCGTGGTCAGATTTTGCCATAGGACTCAGCAGACAAGGGATGCGAGTTGAGGAATTTCAGGAGCGAAGAAGATTATCTGAAACGCTCCTGATGCTCTCTCTCTCAAGCCAGAAGGGGCTTTGAGAACGTGTGCTGAAAATCCTTCACGCAATGGCTTGACCAGAGCGATATTAAGAGAGATAAGACCGTCACACCACACCGGTCCGGTGGCAGAATGGTGATGTAGCGGACTGCAAATCCGCGTACGTGGGTTCGATTCCCGCCCGGACCTCCAGTTTTCGTTAAACTGGAAAACAGTGGCGTCCTCCGCGTTGTGCTCTTTATTTAAAAATTAATGCTCAACGCAGGATTAAACTCAGAGAGCCACACGATAACCAATCTTGCGACGCTTTGGACGACGCATCAATCTTCTCTTTGTCTTAGTAATTCATGAATACCTTGCCAAAGTAAGAGATAATTCTTTGCGCATACTTTATAGTTTTTTAGCTAATAAAAGATAGAAATATGCTCTTTATCGTGGCATGAAGTGGCAACTATTTATTTGTGCTCTAATTCAGGCAGGAGAAACAAATGCGGCGTATTTACGGGGTTGGGATGGGCATGGCGGCCATGCTTTGCAGTTCCACTGCGTGGGCCCAGAAGTATGATGGAAGTGGGTCCCCGACCTTTATACCCCATACGCTCCAGGAAGCTCTTGCCTCAGCCTATCTGACCAACCCCACACTGCAACAGGCGCGCGCCACATTGCGCGCAACGGATGAGCAGGTTCCAACCGCGCTGGCCGGGTGGCGTCCGACTGTTTCGGGAACTGCTGGGCTAACCTATTATCAGGGCACGAATGACTATCAGGGCAGCGCTGACCAGCCGGGTTATCTGCGTATGTATAATACACCGGGTTATACCGCAGGCGTGACGATTACGCAGCCCCTCTATACGGGTGGCAAAACCACGGCATCCACGCATCAGGCTGTCAATAAAGTCATGGCGGCGCGGGCTAACCTGATTTCGGTCGAGCAGCAGGTCTTCAAGAATGTTGTGAACGCGTATGTTAGTGTGATTGAAGACGAACAGCTTCTTCAGCTTAACATCAATAACGAGCGCGTTTTGCAGCAGCAGTTGCGGGCTACGAATGAACGCTTCAAAGTTGGGGAGATTACCCGGACCGACGTTGCGCAGGCGGAATCTGCCTATGCCTCCTCAAAGGCTACCCGCCAGCAATCCGAAGGTACTCTTCAGACAGCTCAGGCCACATATATGCAGATTGTAGGGATGGCGCCCCCACCCAATCTCGTGCCGCCTCAGCCTCTGGTTCTGCCTGTCAAAAATGAGCAGACGGCCGCAGCCATGGCGGTCAAAAACAATCCTGATGTGATTAATGCGCTCTTTACGGAATCCTCTCAGAAGGACGCCGTATCCGTTGCCATGGCGGCAATTATGCCGAAAGTTTCCGCGACCGCGGCCTATAGTCGGCAGATCAACCAGAGCTTGAATCATCAGATTGATGAAAACAAGTATGCCATGTTGAACTTCAACATTCCCATTTATCAGGGTGGGTCAGAATACGCAGCCGTGAGGCAGGCCAAGCAGCAAGCACAGGCGGCCCACCGTGAAGTGGATATCCAGCGCCGCACGGTTGCGCAGGATGCTGTTTCAAACTGGCAGAAACTTGTCTCATATCAGGCGGCAATTTCCAGCAACCGCGCGGCCATTAAAGCAGGCACCGTCGCTCTTGATGGCGTTGAGCGTCAGGCTATTGTGGGCACAAGTACAACGCTGGAAGTGCTCCAGCAGCAGGAAACCCTGCTTCAGGCGCAGGTGGCACTCGTGCAAAGCCTGAGCAACATGGTTATTGCCTCTTATAACGTAGCCTCCGCCATCGGTCGTCTGACTGCGGCAGATCTACAGCTCAATGTTCCCTTGTATGATGACAAGGCCTATTACAAAGCGGTTAAAGATCGACTTTGGGGCATTAATGACTATGCTGTCGGCCAGCCGGGGCGCTAATAGCTGAGGCAGAATTTTTGGTCAGATAGACCGTTCCTTATTCTGAGTGCCCTGTTTTTCATCCCATGTGGTGAAAAGTAGGAGTGCGAGATATTTCCTGCACGGAGCGCAGGGACTATAACCTTCCGAAGGCGGGGGCATAACATGCCGTCCGCCTTTTTATGTTTTCGGGTTGGATATCATGCTGAACAAGACTTTTGAGCCTGCTGAGACAGAGAAGAAACTTTACGACCTGTGGGAGAGCGAAAAAGCATTTTCGGCTGACCCGCAGAGCGACAGGCCGTCGTTCACCATCATGATCCCCCCGCCAAATGTAACGGGCACCCTGCATATGGGACATGCCCTGACCATGACCTTGCAGGATACGCTAGTGCGCTGGAAGCGGATGCAGGGGTTTGACACCCTGTGGCAACCCGGCACCGATCACGCAGGCATTGCGACACAGATGGTCGTCGAACGGGCTCTGGCAGCGGAAAACACCACACGTCAGGAGATGGGGCGTGACGCCTTTGTCCAGCGCGTCTGGAAATGGAAAGAAGAGTCAGGTGGCGGCATTACTCGCCAGCTCCGTCGTCTGGGGGCGTCTCTGGACTGGCCACGTGAGCGCTTCACCATGGATGAAGGTCTGTCCCGCGCGGTGAAAGAGGTGTTTGTCACCCTTTACAAGGAAGGGCTGATCTACCGTGACCGTCGCCTCGTCAACTGGGATCCGATGTTCCGCTCCGCCATTTCCGATCTGGAAGTGGAAAGCAAGGATGTAGCCGGTAAGCTCTGGTACATTCGTTATCCTGTTGAGGGCAAACCCGGCGAAACCATTACTGTCGCCACGACCCGCCCGGAGACCATGCTGGGTGACGTCGCTGTTGCCGTGCATCCGGAAGATGAACGGTATGCGGCCTTGGTTGGCCAGTCTGTCCGCCTGCCACTTACGGGGCGACTGATCCCTATTGTGGCGGACCTGCATTCAGACCCGGAAAAAGGCACCGGCGCGGTGAAAATCACCCCGGCACATGATTTTAACGACTTTGAGGTCGGTCGTCGTCACAACCTGCCCATGCTTTCCGTTCTGGATGAGCAGGCCTGCGTGATTCTGGATGAAATTGTAGATGAACTGGCCAGCGTTGAAGGGCTGTCTGACCCTGCTTTTGTGAAAAGTCTCGCGGGGCTTTCTCGTGAAGACGCGCGGAAAACTATTGTCGCGGAACTGGAAAGACTGGAGTGGCTTGAAAAAATCGAGCCGCATCGCCATCAGGTTCCCCATGCGGAACGCGGCGGCGCGGTGATTGAACCACGCCTGACCACGCAATGGTATTGCGACGCCGGAAAACTGGCTGGACCGGCGATTGAGGCTGTCACCAGCGGTAAAATTTCCTTCGTACCCAAACAATGGGAAAACACGTTTTTTGCGTGGATGCGGGATATCCAGCCGTGGTGCATTTCCCGCCAGCTCTGGTGGGGGCATCGTATTCCCGCATGGTATGGCCCAGATGGACAGGTGTTTGTGGCGCATGATGACGCAGACGCCCAAAAACAGGCTGACGCCCATTATGGCCGGACTGAAACGCTGACACAGGACGAGGACGTTCTGGATACGTGGTTCTCCTCTGGCCTGTGGCCGTTTTCTACGCTCGGCTGGCCGGATAAAACACCGGAACTGGCGCGCTACTATCCGACCGACGTTCTGGTGACCGGCTTTGACATTATTTTCTTCTGGGTCGCCCGGATGATCATGATGGGCCAGCACTTCATGCATGATGTGCCGTTCCGCGACATTTTCATTCATGGTCTGGTGCGGGATGAGCGCGGCCAGAAAATGTCCAAAAGCAAGGGCAACGGTATTGATCCGCTGGAGCTGATTGATGACTACGGCGCCGATGCGCTGCGCTTTACCATCTGTGCGCTGACAGGCATTGGGCGTGACGTGAAACTGGGCCGGAAGAAGGTCGAGGATTACCGCGCCTTTGTCACTAAAATCTGGAATGCAGCCCGCTTCTGCGAAATGAACGGCGTGAAGGCGCAGGCTGATTTTGACCCACAGAGCGTTACCTCTGCGCTCGGAAAATGGATTATTGCCGAAGCTGCCACGGCGATTCAGGATGTGACAAAAGCGCTTGAAGCCTATCGGTTTGATGACTACGCGCTGAGCTGCTACCGCTTTGTCTGGAACCGTTTTTGTGACTGGTTCCTTGAATTCGCTAAACCTGTTTTTGCATCGGATGACGCCGCAGAAGCGGCTGAAATCCGCGCCGTGGCAGCATATGTCTTGGGCGTCACTCTTCGCCTCTTGCAGCCTGTCATGCCATTTGTGACAGATGAACTCTGGACCGAATTCGGCTTTGGCAAACAGGGAAGCCTGATTTCTGAAGCATGGCCGAAACCGGTTAGTCTCGCGGGGGCTGATGAGGCTCGGGCAGAATGCGACCATATTATCCGCCTGATTTCTGAAATTCGTACCGTCCGGGCGGAAATGAACGTCCCGCCCTCACAAAAAGCACCAGTCTTCCTGCAAGATGCAGCCCCTGAAACCTTGCAGCGCGCGGAACGCTGGCAGGAGGCTATCGGACGTATGGCCCGTGTCTCGCACGTTGCAGCGCAGCAGGGCGATGTCCCGCGTGGCTCGGCGCAGGCTGTTGTGGATGAGGCAACGCTGATTATTCCGCTGGAAGGGCTGATTGATCTTCAGGCGGAGCAGGACCGCCTGAAGAAGGAACTGGCGCGCGCGGATGATGAAATCGCCAAGACAGACAAAAAACTCGGGAACGAAAATTTCGTCTCACGCGCTAAACCTGAAATTGTTCAGGAAATGCGGGAACGTCTCGAAGCCCAACAGGGTGAGAGCATGCGCCTGAAAGCCGCACTGGCGCGTATCGCCTGATTCGGGTGCTTCCTAAGGTCTGCGCCGATCCTGCCTAGGTCAGTTCTTGTCTGGGTCAGTCCTTTCGGGGCTAGTCCTATCTGGGCCGAGGCGCAGACCTTTTGAGGCACGATTTAGGAAGGGAGAGAAAATGTCTCAGTCTATCGTTCTTGGTGGGGGATGCTTCTGGTGCATGGAAGCCGTTTTCAAAGATATGGCCGGTATCCTCTCCATCGCTCCCGGCTATGCTGGCGGGCACTCTGATAACCCCACGTACAAACAGGTCTGCACAGGTCAGACAGGGCATGCGGAAGTCATCCGGTTGGAGTTTGACCCCGACGTGATCGGGTCTGACGATGTGCTGCGTATGTTCTTCACGCTGCATAATCCCACCACTCTCAACCGGCAGGGGGACGATATTGGCACGCAATATCGCTCTGCTATTTTCTATGCTGATGACGCCCAGAAAAATGCAGCACTCCGTGTTAAGGCGGAAATCGAGCAGGCTGGTCTCTGGGATGCACCGATTGTGACAGAAATTGCGCCGCTAGAAACGTTCTGGCCCGCTGAGCCCATGCATTTTGATTATTATGAACGCAACCCGAACACAGGGTACTGTCAGGCTGTTATCGCACCAAAGGTCGCTAAAGCGCGTAAGCTTTATGCTGCACGCTTTAAAAGAGACTGACGCCTGACGGCCTTGTTATTCTGAGACCGCTTCTTCCAGATAGAAGCGGTCTCCTTCTTCATCAAAATCAAACAACTCAGCAAAACGCGCCCACCCCACAACGGTCTGGAGTGTCAGACGCGCGTAGTCGGGTGACATGACCTCTTCCAGAGCGCTCCGGAACCGATCCGCGTTGGTGCTATGAGACGGTCGTTCATCCAGAACTGTGCAGATCATTTTTACCAAAGGCACATGATGGAACAGAGCGTGATTCAGGATGGCTTTGCGCTCCTCAAGATCGCTCAGCACAAAATGCACGCCATCATTGGTCAGCAGAATGTCACCATCTTCCAGTTCCGCAAGGCCAAGGAGTTCCAGAGATTCGCCCAGCGGGAAAAGATCATCCAGTTCTAGTTGTAGTTTTTCAGCAAGCACCGGCAGGTCTGCTCGCCCGTCAAGCGGATGCGCAGCCAGAGCCTCCATCATTCCGATCATCATCGTGATGGACACAAGCGGAAGAGCTATGAACGATGGTGTGGCCTGCACCGCCTGTTTCACACCAACAGCCAGATCGGCCTCGGAAATAATCGGCGCCCGCTGCGTCATCAACGCATAAATATGGTCAACAAACTGGCGAAAGGCCGGGTCTTCCCGGTCTCGTGGGTGCGTAAACGGCACAGTCAGGACATGCGCAATCCGGCCGGGGTTGGAAGAAAAGATCATGATCCGATCACAGATCAGAACGGCCTCTTCAATATTGTGCGTCACCACAAGCATGGCCTGAACAGGCAGCTTTTTTTCTGACCAAAGTTCGACCAGATCGGTCCGCAAATTTTCGGCTGTTAGAACATCCAGCGCGGAAAAAGGCTCGTCCATCAGGAGGAGGTCTGGCTGTACCACTAGCGCACGCGCCAGCCCGACACGTTGCTGCATGCCGCCGGATAGTTCCTTTGGCCAAGCATTTTCGTAACCACCCAGTCCAATCAGATCGATGGCGTTTTGCACCAGCCTGTCGCGCTCCTCGCCGGTAACGCCTTTGGCTTCCAGTCCAAGGGCTACGTTCTCTTCGACAGTCATCCACGGGAAAAGCGCGAAGGACGAAAAGACCATGGAGACGCCGTCAGCCGGGCCTTTCAACTCCTCGCCTTTCCAGACAACTTCTCCCGACGTGGGGGCAAGCAGCCCGGCAAGAAGACGCAGAAGTGTCGATTTTCCTGAGCCGGATCGGCCCAGAAGTCCCACTATTTCTCCGCTCCGTAGAGTCAGGCTGACATCATCCAAAACCAGCAGATCAACCGTGCTGTCTTTGTGATAGGACTGGCTGACGTGCCGTGCCTCCACCAGCACTGAAGCGTGCCCGGCAACAGAGTGAGCGGAGAGGGAAGGGGACGTCATGCTTCGGTCCTGTGTCAGATCAGTTTCAGGCGGCGGTAAGCGTAATCAGAAAGAGGACGCCAGACCAGCCAGTTGAGTGCGAGTATAAAGAGCGTCATGACCGCTAGGCCCAGTGCTGCCGCGCTAAGGTCACCGTCCGTTGTGGCTTGTGCAATGTAAGCGCCAAGCCCCTGCACTTTCAGCGTTTCATGCCCCCATTGCACGGCTTCGGCAGCGATGGCGGCATTCCATGCGCTGCCTGAGGCTGCGAGAACTCCGGTGAGATAAGCGGGCGTAATGCCGGGCAGGATAATTTTCCGCCACCAGAGAAAACCTGTCACCTTAAACGTCTCACCAGCTTCCAGCAGATCAGCCGGAAAAGACGCTGTGCCATTAATAACGTTGAAAACGATATACCATTGCGCGCCCAGCATCAGCAAAGGTGTCAGCCAGACAGCGGGCGTCAGATGGACATAAATAATGGTGGCTACAAAGAGCGGAAAAAGCAGATTGGCGGGGAAGGCCGCACAGGACTGCACAATCATCTGGGCACGCTGGGCACGTGCGGGATTAAGCCCAAGCCAGACACCGAGCGGCACCCAGAGCAGGGACGCAAGGCCGAGCATACTGACAACGCGGAGAAGCGTATAAAACCCCAAGATAACAACATGCAGGATTTGTTCAGCTGTATAAGCGGTCGCACCGTAGCCCCAAACCACCTTTACCGCACCCAGAAAAATCACACCGAGCGCACTGAGCCATAAACCGTCAGAAAGCCGTTTTGATACGAGCGTTTGCGAAGGTGCGGTGCGCCCCGGCCTGTGCCCAAGGGGAAGGGATGCAAGCCTGTGCAGGAAGGATAGAAGGTGATCGACCCCACCGCGCAGAATATGGGTACGCCGCAGCAGACGGAGCATCCACGGCTCTGTCAGGATGGCATCCTGCTCCGTTGTCTCCAGACGGAAACGGGACGCCCAGACGGTGAGGGGACGGAACAGAAGCTGATTATACGCGAGTATGACACCTATCATGGCGAGAATAGCCGCCAGAACCGCACCGATATTTTGCTGACTGAGGGCCATGCCAACGTAAGACCCGATACCGGGCAGCGCAATCCGCGTATGGCCGACGGCTATGGTCTCAGAATAGACCAGCACGAACCAGCCACCGGCCATGGAGATCATGGCGTTTCTTACAAGAGCAGGGATGGCGCACGGCACGTCCAGACGCCAGAACTTTTGCCAGCTTGTTAGGCCAAAGCAGCGGGCAGCCTCTTCAAGCTCGGTCGGAATAGTGCGCAAAGAGTGGTACATGCCGGACGTCATGGTCCATGCCTGTGATGCAAAAACCGTGCTGATAACGGCCAGTTCCGCACCGAAAGATTGCCCCGGAAACAGCCCCAGAAAAAAGGCGACTGTGAAGCCCAGAAAACCGAGAGCGGGAATGGAGTGCAGGATGTCCAGCAGCGGCACTAGAATTTGTGCTGCGCGCCGACTTTTGGCCGCTAGTGTTGCGTAAAGAAAAGAGAAAGCGAGCGATAGGCCGAGGGCTATAAACATCCGTAACGATGTGCGCGCCGCGTAGTCAGGAAGATAGAGAATATCGAGATGAAGAAGGGTCTGAAGGGGGGGGGCAGGCACGGCCAGTGTGTGGTTCACACTATATCCGGCCAGCACGGCCAAACCTGCCAGACAGACTAGCAGACTCACCTTTACCACAGTCATGTGGCGTGGTGGCAGGCGCGTCACAGGACCTTGAAAAGACGGGGAAAAATCCGGGGCCCGGCCTGCCTTCATGGCAGGCCCGTTCCGGTACTGCCAAACCCGCCCGCACCGCGAGCGGTTTCATCCAGACTGTCCTGCTCAACCCACGAGATTCGTTCTACCGGGGCAATCACAGCCTGCGCAATGCGCATGCCATGTTCAACCGTAAACGGCTCGCTGCCCGCGTTGAGAACTATCACCCCGACTTCGCCCCGATAATCCTCATCAATGGTGCCGGGAGAATTTGGAAGAACGATACCGTGCTTTAGCGCGAGACCAGAACGTGGCCGCACCTGCAATTCATATCCCGGAGGCAGGGCAATAGATAAGCCTGTTGGAATAACCGTGCGGCCACCGGGCTGAAGGGTCACTGGTTCCGGCACTGCCGCCAGTAAGTCCATCCCGGCAGCACCCGCGGTCGCGTATGAGGGCAGCGGCAAGTCCTGCCCGTGCGGCAGGCGCTTCACCCGGACTGTCAGACCGGCTTTCCGGGATTCAGATGCGGGCATCAGGCACTCCATAATTCATTGATCTTATCACGCTTTGTGAGCGGTAAGAAACCAATCTGCAAGAGACAGAGCGAGTTTGCGCGCTACCTCATCTTTCCGCAGGCGCGGCCAGTGTTCCACTTTATCCTGCGTGATGAGCGTTACCTCATTCTCCGCGCCGCCCATAATATCTGAACCTTCGCCAACATTATTGGCAACAATCCAGTCACACCCCTTTCTGGCAAGCTTGGCGCGCGCGTGGGCTTCCACGGTTTCTGTCTCGGCAGCAAAACCAATGACAAGGTGAGGACGGAAGGCGGACGGTGCCGAAAGTTTTGCCAGAATGTCAGGGTTAGGAGAGAGTGCGAGCGGCGGCGGCACATCATCCCGGTTTATTTTTTTGATTTTTTGTGACTGCACGGAAGTCGGTCGCCAGTCGGCAACGGCTGCTGTGCAGACTGCGGCATCAAACACCGTCTCATGCGCCGCAGCAAGCGCAAGGTCACGCATCTGGGAGGCAGTTTCACAAAAATAAGTAAGAACCCCGGCTGGTGGCCGTAGGGTTGTCGGTCCGCTGATCAGCGTTACAGCAGCGCCCATATCCGCAAGTGCCTCCGCAAGCGCATAACCCTGCTTACCAGAGGAGCGATTGGCGAGATATCGCACGGGGTCCAGTGGTTCATGCGTCGGGCCTGCTGTCACAAGACAGGTCCTGCCTGCCAGCGGCCCCTGTTTTTGGGCCTGAACCCGGAAAAACGTCAGAACCGCATCGCGCACATCGGCAGGTTCTGCCATGCGGCCCGGACCATATTCGCCGCAGGCCATCTCGCCCTCGACAGGCCCGATAAAAGTCACGCCCCGTCTTACCAGCGTCTGGATATTGGCCTGCGTGGCCGGATGCTCCCACATCCGCACATTCATGCCCGGTGCGACCATCACGGGCGTATCTGTTGCCAGCAGAACGGTGCTGGCCAGATCATCCGCCAGCCCACCGGCCATGCGGGCGAGCAGATTGGCCGACGCCGGACAGACAACAATAAGATCTGCCGAGCGCGACAGCGCGATATGCCCCATTTCCTGTTCCGCGGTGAGCGAAAAGAGGTCTGTATAGACCGGCTGGCCGCTGAGCGCCTGTAACGTCAATGCCGTGACAAACTGGCTGCCTCCTTCCGTCAGCACGCACCGCACCTGTATGCCATCAGACTGCAAAGCGCGGATGAGTTCCGGCGCTTTAAAAGCCGCGATGCTCCCGCTGACAATGAGCAGGACAGAGCGGAGAGGGAGGGCAGCCGTCATGAAGGATCAGAGACGCCAGCCAGAGTGAATGGCCGCAATCCCGCCTGAGAGAGACTGATACCGCACATGAGACAGACCGGCCTCACGGAACATGTCCGCCAGTGTTTCTTGATCGGGGAAGGTACGGATGCTTTCCGCTAGATACTGATAGCTTTCCCGGTCTCCCGCCACCATGCTGCCCATGGTCGGCAAGACCTTGAATGACCATGCGTCATAAATCGGGGCGAGAGCCGCAACCTGCACACGGGAGAATTCAAGGCACATGAATCGCCCGCCCGGACGCAGCACACGGCGGGCTTCCCGAATAACGGCCATTTTATCGGTGCAGTTTCTCAGACCGAACGCAATGGATACGCGGTCAACAGACATGTCTTTCAGCGGAATCGCTTCTGCATCAACCACAGCAAAGGACAGATCAGAGACGAAACCCCGGCTCAGCGCACGGTCCCGCCCGATGGAGAGCATGCTGGCGTTAATGTCGGTCATGATGGTAGGGCCGCCGCCGCCCTGCAACCAGCCAAAGCTGATGTCACCCGTGCCGCCCGCCAGATCCAGCAGGGACAGGCCGGGCTGCGGCCCGAGCTCCGTGACAAAAATACGTTTCCAGATCCGGTGAATCCCCAGAGACATCAGATCATTCATGACGTCATACTTACCCGCAACGCTGTCGAAAACAGCGCGGACGAGGGGTTTCTTCTCTTCCTTCCGGACGGAGCGGAAGCCGAAATCGGTTTCTTCCACCTGCGGCGCAGCGGAAGATGAGGGGGAGAGCGCAAAGCTATTGTCGGTCATGGTGTTACCCTATACCCTACTTTGCACTCATGCCGGAACTCCCTGAAGTCGAAACCGTGATGCGCGGTATGCAGATCGCCCTGCAAGGCCACGCACTCAGCGATGTCATTCTCCGCCGCCCGGATCTGCGATGGCAGATTCCTGCGGATTTTCGGCAATCCGTCGCCGGACAGACCATCATCGGGTTTCGCCGTCGCGGAAAATATATTCTCATCCGGTTGTCTAATAATCTGTCCATCGTGCTGCATCTGGGCATGTCGGGACGCATTGTTCTCGATTCTCCAATCGCCCCGGCCCTGCATGAGCATGTGACATTCCTCACAGAGGACGGACGCCGTTGCGGGTTTGTTGACCCTCGCCGGTTCGGAATGCTCGACCTTGTGCCGACCACCCACGAAGAACGTTATAAGTTTTTCTCCGCCATGGGGCCGGAGCCGCTGGAACCCGCGTTTACGGGGGCCGTGCTCCACGCCGCTCTCAAGGGGCGGAAATCTCCGATCAAGACCACGCTGCTGGACCAGAAGATTGTCTCCGGGCTTGGTAACATCTATGTGTGTGAAGCCTTATACCGAGCAGGCATCCATCCGAAGACCTTGGCTGGCACCCTGAAACCGCAGGAGACGAAGCGGCTCGTTCAGGCCATCAAAGATGTGCTGAATGAGGCCATCGCGGCAGGCGGTTCAAGCCTGAAAGATTATGTCCGGCCAGAAGGCGGTTTAGGGTATTTTCAGCATGCATGGCGAGTTTATGGGCGCAAGGGCCAGCCTTGCCCGGACTGCCCCGGCCCGCCGGACTGTATGGGGGTTGAACAGATAACGCAGGCCGGTCGCTCCACCTTTTTCTGCCCTTTACGGCAGAAAATAAGGTAAAATTACCTCTATAATGAGGGAAGCGGCTTGACTGTGGATACCGCTGTGGATTACAGCACCGCTACTCTTTGCAGCCAACCCGGCATTGTCGGGTGGCTACCATTTCTTTTGTGCTGGATTAAATAGAAACTCATGGCGAATATCGCTTCAGCGCGTAAGCGCATCCGGCAGACCGCAAAGCGGACTGCTCGTAACACAGCCCGCAAATCTCGCATGCGCACGTTCATCAAGAAAGTTGAAACTGCTATTGCTGCTGGCAACCATGAAGAAGCACGTGAAGCTCTGCGTGTTGCTCAGCCGGAACTGCAGCGCGGCGTGATCAAGGGCGTTGTGCATGCAAACACGGTTGCACGCAAAATCTCCCGCCTGTCTGCTCGCGTGAAGTCTCTGGCAACCGCCTGAGACCTTCGGGCTGCATCCGCAGCCTTCTGAAGCATGCGTTCTGTAAAGCCGAATCATCCTAGGGTGATTCGGCTTTATTTTTGCATGCGCTTTGGCATGACAGAAATGAGGGCTGGGGTGCCGAGATTTTCATTGCTCCACCCCCGTGCCTGCTTTAGTTCTGGCAGTTAGCCTCCACTCTCAGGACTGCGTCTTTTTTGCGCACCTGCGCCGTAGTCATGGCGGGAGTGAGGCGGGCTGGAAGGCTGGCTGTCCGGTGGCTGTGCAAACAGTCCCTTTATCGAAAATTATGCGCGGCTGGCCGCGTTTATGACCGCTCGGGAGCGTAGATGACAATCGGAGTGGACGAGGACGAAAGGGCATTCCCCCTAGCTGAAGACAGCAAGGCTCTTGAGGAATCGTGGTTACAGATCTGTTCAAGGCTGAAGGGAGAAGTCGGGGAGGTTGAATACCGTACTTGGCTGACCAAGATCGCGCTGGGGCCTGTGGATGGTGATGAGATTACACTCCTCCTGCCCACCCGCTTTCTGCGTGACTGGGTGCGTAGCCAGTATGGAGACCGCCTGAGCGAGCTTTGGAATCAGGTCCTCCCCGCCATTCGCCGTGTTGAGCTTCAGGTCGCCCGTCCGGGTGATCCGGTCGCGCCTCCGCTTGCCCTTGTCACGGAAGATGCCCCGACCGCCTCTACTCCCGCCATTGACGTGGAAGACGCTCCGCGAAGCGCACCGGAAGTGCGGAGTGACCTCGTCACCACGTTGGATACCCGCTTTACGTTCGATACATTTGTGGTCGGCAAACCGAATGAGTTTGCCTATGCCTGCGCCCGGCGCGTGGCTGAAAAGCCCTCCAGCGTCGGCTTCAATCCGCTGTTTCTGTATGGTGGCGTAGGTCTGGGCAAAACGCATCTGATGCATGCCATCGGCGCGGAACTGGTGCAGAGCGGCAATGTCTCCGTTGCCTATATGTCTGCTGAAAAATTCATGTACCGCTTCATCGCGGCCATCCGGTCTCAATCGACCATGGAATTCAAGGAGCAACTCCGCTCCGTCGATGTCCTGATGATTGATGATCTCCAGTTTCTGATCGGCAAGGACAACACGCAGGAAGAATTCTTCCACACCTTCAACGCGTTGGTTGATGCTGGACGGCAGATTGTGGTGTCGGCTGACAAATCTCCATCCGATCTATCCGGGCTGGAAGACCGTCTACGCACCCGGCTGGGCTGTGGCATGGTGGCGGATATTCACGCCACGACTTTTGAACTGCGCATCTCCATTCTGGAATCCAAGGCCGCAGCCTCCGGCGTGGTTGTACCGGGCAAGGTTCTGGAGTTTCTGGCCCATAAGATCACATCCAACGTGCGCGAACTTGAAGGTGCGCTGAACCGCCTGATTGCGCATGCCAATCTGTTTGGCCGCCCCGTTACGCTGGAAGCCACGCAGGATGTCCTGCACGATATTCTCAAGGCGCATGATCGCCGCGTGACGATTGAAGAAATCCAGAAGCGGGTGGCAGAGCACTGGAATATCCGTCTGACGGATATGTCTTCAGCCCGTCGTGCCAGAGCGGTTGCCCGCCCACGGCAGGTTGCCATGTATCTGGCCAAGCAATTAACCAGCCGGTCTCTGCCAGAAATTGGCCGCAAATTTGGAAACCGCGACCACACGACTGTCATGCACGCCGTCTCTCGCGTGGCGGAACTTATGGAGCGTGACCCCGCTTTTGCAGAAGATGTCGAACTGATGCGCCGGATGCTGGAAAGCTAAACCGGGAATGCCCGCAGTCTCACGCAGGGATACGGGCATTCAGAGATTGACTGCACCGTTACGGCTGTTAGTTTTCAACAGGATAATCCCGGCCCGCCTGAATTCCTGCGTGGGGCCGGTCATGCAGGGAAGAGGCATAGATGAAATTTTCAGCTGAGCGCGCAATACTGCTCAAAGCTTTGGCACACATCCAGAGTGTTGCTGAAAAGCGTAACACCATACCCATCCTTGCGAACGTTCTGATTCAGGCGGCAAACGGTCGGCTGAGCCTTAAAGCGACCGATATGGAAATTGAGGTGGTGGAAGACATTCCGGCCACCATCACGCGTGACGGCGCGACGACGGTCCCGGCTTCGGTTCTGTACGAAATTGTCCGCAAACTGCCTGATAGCGTAGAAGTGGAGCTGGATCAGGCTGACAGTGAAGGCCCACTGCTGCTCCGTGCCGACCGCTACGCCACCCGCCTGAACGTGCTGAGCGTGGATGACTTCCCCTCCATGGGGACGGGTGATCTGCCGTGCCACTTCAAGCTCGGCTCCGCTGTGCTGCGCTCCCTGATTGACCGCACACGCTTTGCGATTTCCACCGAAGAAACCCGTTATTACCTGAACGGCATTTTCTTTCACGCAGCGGATACAGACAGCGGCAAACAACTCCGCGCCGTGGCGACAGACGGCCACCGTCTTGCCCGCGTGGAAGCAGCACTGCCTGCCGGGGCGGAAACCATGCCCGGCGTCATCATTCCGCGCAAAACAGTCGCAGAACTGCGCAAGCTGCTTGATGAAGCGCCGGAAGAGATTGAAGTCGCTCTCTCGGAAACCCGCGTGCAGTTTACGACTGGCTCCGTCATGCTGACTTCCAAGCTGATTGACGGCACGTTCCCGGAATATGACCGCGTTATTCCCCTGAATAACACGCGCATCCTGCGGGTTGGAAAGAAAGACTTTTCCGATGCCGTGGCCCGTGTGGCAGCCATCAGTCAGGAACGCTCCCGTCCGGTCAAAATGGCACTCGAGCCCGGACTGCTAACGCTGTCAGCCAGTAGCCCGGAACAGGGTATGGCGACGGAAGAGCTGGATAAAAGCCGCATTTCCTACGATGCGGAAGCTCTGGAAATCGGCTTTCAGGCACGCTATCTGAACGACATTACCGATCAGGTCGAAAAAGACGTTGAATTCGCGTTCTCAGATAACTCAGCGCCTACCATTGTGCGCGATGTTGATAGTCCATCAGCACTGTATGTGCTGATGCCTATGCGCGTTTAAGGCCGTTTGCCCCTATGCCCTGCGCCGGTTTTTTCGCTGAAACAGGCGTAGGGAAGGGGGCTTGCTCACGTAAGCAATGCTTTCTCTCAGCGACACATCCTCTCGGATAAAATGTGGCGCAGCTTCTTAAACTGACCCTTTCTGATTTTCGGAATTATGAGCGTCTGGTGTGGTCACCGGATGCCTCTCTGGTTGTCATCACCGGAGAGAACGGAAGCGGCAAGACCAATCTGCTTGAATCCTTGTCGCTTTTAACACCGGGCAGGGGGCTACGCGGCGCGCCGCTGGCTCAGTTGGGCCGGAACAGTGCGACAAGCTGGGGAATATCCGCACGTTTTTCTTTGCATGACGACGCACTTGAACTCGGCACCGGCATGGCTGGCACCGGGGAGGCTGCTCGGCGGGTCTATCTGCTGAACGGTCAGCAGGTTC
This sequence comes from Acetobacter orleanensis, assembly GCF_001581005.1. Lineage (GTDB taxonomy): Bacteria > Pseudomonadota > Alphaproteobacteria > Acetobacterales > Acetobacteraceae > Acetobacter > Acetobacter orleanensis. The sequence goes on along the minus strand of NZ_LHZV01000061.1, from coordinate 58,377 downwards.
GTAACCGTGACGCGCTGGAGGACACGCTCTCCGCCGTATGGATTACCCCGCAGATGGACCGCCTGTTCAGTGAAGGCGCCTCCGGTCGGCGGCGCTTTCTGGACCGTCTGGTTATGGCTGTCACACCCCACCATGCGCGCGAACTGCTGGCGTATGACCGCGCCATGACACAGCGCAATCGCCTTCTTCAAACCCGATTTTCTGAAGCATCATGGCTCAGTGGACTGGAAGCCTCCATGGCGCGACACGGTGTTGCTGTTGCGGCTGGCCGACGCGAGATGGTGCAGCAACTGTGCCTGTTTGCCCGCTCAAGCCTCGGTGCTTTTCCGGGCGTGGACGTTACCTTGCTGTGTGAAGTTGCTGATCAGCTTCATCATGCCCCAGCACTCACTGTAGAAGACTGGCTGCGTGACCAGCTTGCGGCAAACAGGCAGCAGGACAGGGAGCGCGGACGGGCTACGGCAGGGGTGCATCGGTCTGATTTTAAGCTGTCTGACCTGCAAAGCGGCCTTTCGGCGGCCACAGCCAGCACGGGCCAGCAAAAAACCCTTCTGATGGGCACGGTGCTGGCGCATGCGCGGCTGGTGGAAGATTACCGTGGCACACCGCCTGTCCTGCTGCTGGATGAACCGTTGGTACATCTGGACCACAAGCGGCGGGCCTCACTGCTGGAAATTGTCCGGGATTTTCGTGCATCCGTAATCCTGACCGGAACAGATGAAGCGCCCTTTCAGGATTTGAGAGCGCAGGCGCAATTCGCCACACTAAAACAGGGGGAATTTCTCGCATAAGGCGGGAAACAATCTCACAAAAGAGAGCTTCTAATCTGGTCGGACTGCGCTGGCCGGAGTATAAGAGAAGATCAGGTCCTTTTCTTCTTTCCCGGAGTACCATCACCATATGACCGACCTTTCTCAGCCCACCCCAGTGACCGGAATGGAAGAAGAGTATGACGCCGCGTCAATCTCTGTACTGAAAGGGCTGGATGCTGTTCGTAAGCGGCCGGGGATGTATATCGGTGATACGGATGATGGCTCTGGCCTGCACCATATGGCGTTCGAGATTATTGATAATGCGGTTGATGAAGCGCAGGCCGGTTTTGCAACCCGCTGTGTTCTGATCCTGAATGCCGATGGCAGCGTGACTGTCCGGGATAACGGGCGCGGTATTCCAACCGATATGCATGCGGAAGAAGGCATTAGTGCTGCCGAAGTTGTGCTGACGCGCCTGCATGCTGGCGGCAAGTTCAACCAAAATTCCTATAAGGTCTCCGGCGGCCTGCACGGCGTGGGCGCCGCTGTGGTGAACGCGCTTTCCGAATTTATGGAAGTGCGCATTTGGCGTAACGGGCAGGAGCACGTCATCCGCTTCCGCCATGGGGAGCGGGAAGGGCCGCTGGAAGTTGTTGGGCCGTCTGACGAAGAACGTGGCACACAGGTGACCTTCCTGCCAAGCGGTGCAACCTTTCCCAGAACAGTTTTCGACTTCGCCATTCTTGAACGCCGCCTGCGTGAACTGGCTTTTCTGAATTCCGGGCTGGAAATTGTTCTGCGCGATGCCCGTACGGAAGAACTCCGGGAAGAAGTCTTCTATTACGAGGGGGGGCTGGAAGCGTTTGTGCAGTGGCTGGATCGCGCCCGTGCGCCGATTGTCACGCCCCCCATTACCGGTAGCATGGAAAATCCGGACAACGGCATCAAGGTTGAATTCGCGCTGAGCTGGAATGACAGCTTTCATGAAACAATGCTGTGCTTCACCAACAATATTCCGCAGCGCGACGGGGGTGCTCATCTGGCCGGGTTCCGTCAGGCGTTGACACGTATTGTCGGGAAATATGCGGAAAGCATTGCCAAGAAAGACGCGCAGTCTCTGGTGGGTGAAGATATGCGTGAAGGCCTGACGGCTGTTCTGTCCGTCAAGGTGCCGGACCCGAAATTCTCCTCTCAGACCAAAGACAAGCTGGTCTCTTCTGAAGTGCAGCCCGTGGTGCATGCCGCCGCGGCGGACATGATCGGCCACTGGTTTGAAACGCACCCCAAGGAAGCCAAACTTGTGGTTGGCAAGGTGCTGGACGCGGCCTCCGCGCGAGAGGCCGCCCGTAAAGCCCGCGAACTGACACGCCGGAAAGGTGTGCTGGATATTTCCTCACTGCCGGGCAAGCTGGCTGACTGTCAGGAACGCGATCCCTCCAAAGCTGAAATCTTCATCGTTGAGGGTGATTCCGCAGGTGGGACAGCAAAACAAGGGCGTGACCGCCGTTTTCAGGCTATCCTGCCACTGAAGGGCAAAATCCTCAACGTGGAACGCGCCCGGTTTGACCGGATGCTCGGATCAGCCGAAATTGGCACACTGATTACGGCTCTTGGCACCGGCATTGGTCGCGGAGAGGCTGATCAGGGCGGTTTTACTGTCGATAAACTCCGTTACCATCGCATCGTCATTATGACCGACGCTGACGTGGATGGCTCCCATATCCGGACGCTGCTTCTGACCTTCTTCTTCCGCCAGATGCCGGAACTGATTGAGCGCGGTTACCTCTACATTGCTCAGCCACCGCTTTACCGTGCCAAGCGGGGCAATGAAGAACGCTACTTGAAAGACGATGCCGCCCTTGAGCAGTATCTGCTGGATAAAGCGCTGAATAATGCTGCTTTTGTTTATTCCGATGGCAAGATTGTCGCCGGGGAAGACCTTGAAGCTGATCTCCCCTTTGTCCGGCAGGTCGGGCAGACTGTGTCCCGCCTGTCCAACCGTGTTCCAAGCTGGATTATTGAACAGGCCGCACTGGCTGGCGCTCTGACGTCCGATCTGGAAACGCTCCAGCAGCGTATTCCTGACCTCCAGAAACGTTTGGATGATGCTTCGGCTGAAAATGAACGCGGCTGGAAGGCTGCGGCCAGCAGGGATGGTCTGGAACTGGCTCGCAGTGTGCGTGGTGTGGGTGAGGTTTACCGGATTGATCCCATTATGCTGGCTGGCGGTGATGCGCGCTGGTTAACCAGCCAATTGGATCGTCTGGTTCGTGAGTTTGGTGAAGGCGTAAGCCTACGGCTGGAAAGCACGGAACTGCCGCTTAAGGGCCCGTCTGAACTCTATACCCGACTGCTTGCGCTGGGCCGACGCGGTCTGGCCATCAACCGCTTTAAAGGGCTGGGTGAAATGAACGATGCACAGCTGTGGGAAACCACACTAGATCCGTCCATGCGCACCCTGCTTCAGGTAAGAGTAGGGGATGTTGAAGAGGCTGGACAGGTCTTTACAACCCTGATGGGCGACGTCGTTGAGCCCCGTCGTGATTTTATTGTGGGTAATGCTCTGAAAGTTGCTAATCTGGACGTATAAGGCGGCAAGCTTTTACATTTTAAAAGCGGACCATGGGGAGCATCTTTGCTCCCCATTTTTTTGCACGGTCATACAAAAATATCTTTTTCCCATAAAAAAATACGCAATCCTTACGTCTTACGTCTTACGTCTTACGTCTTACGCCGACACTTCCTTACGACACGGCTGAAAAGCGTTATGAGAGCGAATAAGCCAGCCGGACATTACCTGCGTTATGGTTTTTCAGAATGCTGTGACAATGCGCCATCGCTGGAACAGCCACAGAAAGTCCAATCAAATCCCAAATAAAAAAGAGGGTCAAAAGAGCCAATAATAGCTCTTTTGACCCTCTTTAAGTCGGCCTCTTTGAAAACAGAGGTTACGCTGCGCCTTTGATCAACTGATCAATCCTGCGGAACTGCTTCAGCAGAGCCGGGAGCGATTTGATAGGGAGCATGTTCGGGCCGTCACTCGGGGCGCGGTCAGGGTCTTCATGCGTTTCGATAAACAGAGCAGCAACCCCGATAGCCAATGCGGCACGGGACAGGATAGGCGCGAATTCCCGCTGACCACCAGAAGAACCACCCAGACCGCCGGGCTGCTGGACGGAGTGTGTGGCATCATACACAACCGGATAGCCTGTCTGCGCCATAATCGGCAGACCCCGCATGTCATTTACCAGCGTGTTGTAGCCAAAGCTGGTGCCGCGTTCACACAGCATGATGCGTTTATTGCCTGTGGAGGCAATTTTGGCTGCAACGTGCTGCATGTCCCAAGGCGCTAGGAACTGGCCTTTTTTGACATTGACAACTGCCCCGGTCTCACCAGCCGCCAAAAGCAGGTCTGTCTGGCGGCACAAAAATGCCGGGATTTGCAGAACATCCACAGCTTCCGCCACCGGAGCGCACTGTTCCGCCGCGTGAACATCCGTCAGCACCGGAATGTTCAGGCTATTGCGGATATCCGCCAGAATAGCCAAGCCGTCCTTCATGCCAACGCCACGGGCACTGGAGAGGCTGGTGCGGTTAGCCTTGTCAAACGAGCTTTTGTAAATCAGCCCGACATTGGCTGCTGCACAAATTTCTTTCAGCGCCACAGCCGTTTCCATGGCATGGGCCGCAGATTCAATCTGGCACGGGCCTGCAATCAGCACGAAAGGCTGATCGTTCCCGACATTAAGAGACTGAAGCTGAAAATTATGGGCAGCAGCATACGTCATGCGCGACGAGCCTTTTCAAGAGCCGCACCGACAAACCCAGAAAAGAGCGGGTGCGGCGCGAAGGGTCGGGATTTGAGTTCCGGATGATACTGCACCGCGACAAACCACGGATGATCCGGATACTCGACCACTTCCGGCAGAATACCATCAGGAGACAGGCCGGAGAACTTCAGCCCCGCTTTTTCAAGCTGTTCCTTATAGTGAATATTTACCTCATAACGGTGGCGGTGGCGTTCACGGATGTCCGTTGTGCCGTAAATTTCTGCGGCGCGAGAACCGTCAACCAGCGTTGCCGGATAAGCGCCAAGACGCATGGTGCCACCAAGCTCACCGCCTTCACTTCGGCGCAGTCGCTCATTGCCACGCGCCCACTCCGTCATCAGCCCGACCAGAGGCTCATCGGCCTCTCCAAATTCGGTAGAGGAGGCGTTGGGTAGACCAGCAAGGTTACGCGCGCATTCAATGACCGCCATCTGCATCCCGAAGCAGATACCCATGAACGGAATGCCACGTTCACGCGCATAGCGGACAGCGGCAATCTTACCTTTGGAACCGCGTTCACCAAATCCGCCCGGCACCAGAATACCATGGGCATTGGCGAGACGGTCCAGAGCCTCGGGGGACTCTTCCAGCGCTTCCGCTTCCACCCAGTCCAGTTTTATTTTGGCACGATGAGCGATGCCGCCATGTAGCAGGGCTTCATTCAAGGATTTGTAGCTGTCCAGCAGCGCCGTATATTTTCCAACCACGGCAATGCGGACATCCCCATCCGGGCGGCGGATTGCATCGACAATACGTTCCCAACCAGACAGATCAGGCTCTTCCTCGTGGGGAAGGCCGAAATAGTGCAGAACCTCGGTATCCATACCTTCAGCATGGTAGGCGAGGGGGCAGGAATAAATGGTATCAACGTCCCGCGCCGCAATCACGGCTTCCGGGCGCACGTTACAGAAATTCGCAATCTTGCGGCGTTCAGTATCCGGAATGGCGCGGTCACAGCGGCACAGCAGGATCTGGGGCTGGATACCGACATTCTGCAACTCTTTAACGGAATGCTGGGTCGGCTTGGTCTTCAATTCCCCAGCGGACGGAATCCATGGCAGCAAGGTGAGATGCACCACCATAGTCTGCGCAGGCCCAAGATCATTCCGAAGCTGGCGAATAGCCTCAAGGAAGGGAAGGCTCTCAATGTCACCAACCGTCCCACCAATCTCGACCAGCACGAAATCGACGTCATCCGTGTTTGCAACGACAATATCTTTAATGGCGTCGGTGATGTGCGGGATCACCTGCACTGTCGCACCAAGATAGTCGCCACGGCGTTCCCGCGCGATAACATCTGAATAGATCTTACCAGTAGTGGTGTTGTCCGCCTTGGTGGCATTCACGCCCGTGAAGCGTTCGTAATGACCGAGGTCAAGGTCAGTTTCAGCCCCATCGTCGGTTACAAACACTTCCCCATGCTGATAGGGGCTCATGGTGCCGGGGTCGACATTCAAATACGGGTCAAGCTTACGCAAGCGGACTTTATAGCCGCGCGATTGCAGCAGGGCAGCAAGAGCTGCTGAGGCGATGCCTTTTCCAAGAGAGGACACCACACCGCCGGTGATAAATACGAAACGGGTCATGAGCAGACTTCCTACACGGACAAGGACGGGTGGGTAAAGATAGACACAAAAATTCCTCCGCAGCTTTGTGCAAGCGCAGAGGGACAAAGACACTTGCTCTCTCCATCTCCGTGAAGGAGGGAGAGAGCCAGAACCATGTTATTGTTTGGAAGGAGCGGGTGCGGCCGGCGGCGCAGCAGGCTGCACAGGCGTTGTGACGGCGGCAGGAGCCGGGGGCTGAGCCAGAATATCATGGCCTGCGCCAGAGGAAGACCCTCGGTTAAGCACCGCCAGCACCAGAGACAGCAGCATAAACAGCCCTGCGAGGACTGCGGTGGTGCGCGTCAGCAGGTTGGCCGTACCCCGACCGGACATGAAAGCCCCCATGCCCTGACTGTTGCCAATGCCGAGGCCGCCGCCTTCACTCCGCTGGATCAGCACAGTGCCAATCAGAGCTATGGTCACGCAAATATGCAGAATCAGCAGGGCTGTAGTCATGTCGAGTTCCCGATAAAGTGCGGAAATCAGGCAGCAGAAGCCGCGCCGATAATGGATAAGAATGCCTCTACGTTCAGGCTGGCACCCCCTACAAGAGCACCTGCTACATCTGTAATAGACAGAATGGAAGCCGCATTCTTGGCGTTAACGGAGCCACCATACAGAATCCTGAGCGTTTTGCCAGCCTCGCCAAACTGCCGCACCAGTTCTTCACGCAGGAATTTCATGGTTTCGGCAATTTCGTCTTCTGTGGCAGCGCGTCCGGTGCCAATAGCCCAGATCGGCTCATAGGCCAGAATGCCGGAAAAATTGTCGGGCAAGGAGCCTTTAATCTGCCAGCCCAGCGTATCGAAATGCTCTCCGGCTTCGCGCTGGTCTTCTGTTTCCCCGATGCAGACAATCGGTGTCAGACCAGCTTTGGTAGCCGCAACCGCTTTTTCACGCACGGTCTCGTCCAGTTCACCATGTTCCTGACGGCGCTCGGAATGGCCGAGAATAACATAGGATACGCCAAGGTCCGTCAGCATGGCGGGAGAAATATCACCTGTATGCGCGCCGGATACATCCTTGTGGCAATCCTGCGCACCCAGAGCGATGGGAGAGCCTTTCAGCTTGTCTGCCAGCAGCGCAAGCTGCGTGAAGGGCGGGCAGGTGACAATGTCCGGTCCAGTGGCGGGGAGCCCTGCCAGCAGAGCTTCAACAAGCGCCAGCGAATCCCGGCTGGTGCCGTTCATCTTCCAGTTGCCGACGATAATCTGTCTGGTCATACGCCTCGTCCTTCCGTGCTGCCGGTATCCACATCATACCCGCATCATCATTGCACTACGTGAGCCTCTGGCACAGGCTAAACCATACAGTTGGCCTGTGGGGCAAGATGCTGCATGCCTGTTTCAGGCCTTACCGGTTTGTTACCGCTGGTCAAGAGCGGCTGGTCCGCTTATGGTGCCGCGCCCGGGTTTGCCCGTGGCATGGTGTTCTGTCTCCTACGGATCCTTGGGTTCATGATTTCCTATCTGCGTCGCGTTTTTGTTGAATCCTGGCTTGGGCGTGTCTGCGCCATCGTCATTTTCCTCGCTTTCATTGGCTGGGGGGTGGGAGATGTGCTTGGCTACATGGGCACGGAAACCGATGTGGTCGCCAAGGTTGGCCAACAGCGCATCAGTTCGGTTGACCTCGGGCAGTCCCTACAGGGAGAAATGCCCGCAATCGCCAAACAGATGGGTGTCGCAGACCCCGCGCAGGTGCCACCTGCCATGCGGCAGCAGATTGCCTATCAGGTTCTGCAACGGCTGATCGGGCAAGCGGAATTGCAGGATGCCGCGCGGAAGCTGAACATTTCTGTGCCTGATTCCGCTGTGCGGGATGAAGTGTTCTCTCTGCCCTATTTTAAAGGGACAAACGGCCAGTTTGACCGGAATATTCTGAACGCCCGCCTGCGTGAGCGGCAAATTCCGGAACAGCGCTTCCTTGCGATGATCCGTGATGACCTGACCAGCCGCACTCTTTTGCAGCCCATCGGGCAGGCTGCCAGTGTGTCTGACACCATTGCAAAGCGCCTGTCCGACTTCGGGTTGCAGACGCGCACCGTTGACCTGATCCGTATCCCCTTTGTGGAACAGACCACCCCGGCCACGCCGGACGACGCGACACTCCGCCGCTATTACGCGAATCACCTGTGGGATTTCCAGACAGCGGAACTGCGTCATGCCCGCGTTGTCGTGCTTTCTCCGGCCACAGTGGCCGACACGATCACCATTGACGATAAAGACCTCAAACGCGTCTATGATGAAGAAAGTGACCGCTATCACCTCCCGGAAACACGGGATGTGCAGGTTGTTACCATGCCGGATGAGGCTCAGGCCCGGACCGTTGCGGATATCTGGACAAAAGGCGCTGACTGGTCCGCAGTACAGGCCGCCGCTAAAGGCGGCGCCTCGGTGGAAATGCCGGGCGCACGTCCTTCTACCATTCCGTCTGAAAGCCTGAGCAAGGCTGTTTTTGCAGCCCCCCTTAACCAGATTCAGGGGCCGTTTAAATCAGAAGGCGGTTGGGTTGTGCTGCGGGTTACAAAGGTTACCCCGCCTAAAGACACACCGTATGACGTCGCAAAAAAAGAGATTCTTCAGCAGTATCGTGAGGCAAAAGCACCGTCCGTTGTTGGCGAACGCAGCCGCCAGTTGCAGGATGCTCTTGCCGGAAACGGTCTGGATGCCATCCCGACAGATATTGGCGCTGCGGCAGCCGCAGGCACGCTGGATATCCATGGAAATATGCAGGACGGCACCCCAGCCCCTCTTCCTGCTTCTGGTAAACTGCGTGACGCCATTGTGCAGCAGATTTTCGCACAGACAAAAGGTGCCAAGCCGAACCTGATGGAAGGCCCTGATAATAGCTGGTATGCCGTTGAGGTCGATAATGTAACCCCAGCCGCGCAACTGCCATTCGAGCAAGCCAAAGCGCATGTTCTGGCGGCATGGCAGGCCGAGGCCCGCAAACATGCGGCGGATGAACAGGCAGCCGCTCTCTACACAGCAGCCAAGGAAAAAGGTGGCCTTGCGAATGTTGCTGGTGCCGGAGCGCCGATTGTAAAGGGCATAACCTTCTCACGCTCCACACCGAACAAATCTATCCCAGCGGAACTGATGGATTTCCTGCCGCGTATGAAGGCTGGGCAATCTGTTATGGGTGAAGACGCCGGCGAGTTCCTGATAGCAACCGTTACCGCTGTTTCCACCCCCAACCCCACGGCTGATCTGGCTGCGTATCAGCGCCTGAAAAATGCTCTGACGCAATCTGTCGGAGATGATCTTGTGGCATCCTATGTCGAAGCTCTGAGCAAACGCACGCCGCCGGTTATTATTCAGCGGGCCGTCACAGCGACATTGTCTTCCCTCGGGTATGACGGCAACTCTACCCCATGAGTGTTACGGCACGCATTGCGGCCTCGCCCTCACGCGAGGCCTGTCAGGCGGCATGGAGTGCTGGAAAGCCTTCCATCGTTTTTTCCGTAGAACCTGCGGATCTGCTCACGCCAGTTTCGGCCTACATGCGGCTTGCCGGGTTTGATGGTGGCACCGGCCGCCATACGCTCCTTCTGGAAAGCGTTGAAGGTGGCGTGTCTCGCGGGCGGTATTCCGTGATTGCGCTCAAACCCGATCTGGTCTGGACCTGCCATAACGGGCGCGTCACGTTGGATGAAAATCCTGCACAGCCCGAGACGCAGGTTCGATCGGTAGAGGGTAAGGCTCTCGACTCTCTGCGAACGCTGATCCGCGAGACGCAGCTTGATTTGCCCACAGGCCTTCCTCCCATGATTGCCGGCCTGTTTGGGTATCTGGGGTATGACATGGTGCGGCAGATGGAACATCTGCCAGACGCCCCACCGGATGACCTGAATCTGCCGGAAGCTGTTATGATGCGTCCGGGCCTGTTTGCGGTGTTTGACACGGTGAGCGACGAACTTATTCTGGCGGCTCCTGTCCGCCCGGCGGCAGGAGAAGACGCCAGGGAGGCGTGGGATAAAGCGCATGCACTGCTTGCCAGAGCACGCACCTGTCTGGCTGGAGCGCTCCCTGCCGCACAGGAGACTGCTCTGCCTGCCGCGTTTGAAGCCCCGCACTCCACGTTTTCACGTGACGATTTCTGCGCGGCTGTTGAGAAAATTCAGGACTATATTGCCGCAGGGGATGCCTTTCAGGTTGTTCCCAGCCAGCGTTTTTCAGCACCGTTTACCCTGCCGTCTCTTGCACTGTACCGCGCACTGCGCCGCATCAACCCGGCACCGTTTCTGTTCCATCTGGATCTGGGTAACTTTTCTCTCGTTGGTTCTTCGCCCGAAATTCTGGTGCGTCTGCGGGACGGCACCATGACGGTCAGACCGCTGGCTGGAACGCGTCCGCGTGGAAAAGATGACGCTGAAGATCTCTGGCTAGAGCAAGATTTGCTTGCGGACGAAAAAGAGCGTGCCGAGCATCTCATGCTGATCGACCTTGGACGAAATGACGTTGGCCGCGTCTGCCAGCCCGGCTCTGTCAAAGTGACGGAACGGTTTGTTATCGAGCGTTTCAGCCACGTCATGCACATCTCCTCCAATGTGGAAGGCACAATCCGCCCGAATCTGGACGCGCTGGATGCTCTGGTGGCTGCTTTTCCGGCAGGCACCCTTACCGGAGCCCCGAAAATCCGTGCCATGGAAATCATTGATGAAATCGAGCGCAGTCGCCGGGCAACCTATGCGGGCTGTATCGGATATTTTGGGGCAGGGGGCGATATGGACACCTGCATCGGGCTACGGATGGCTGTTGTGAAAGACGGCATGATGCACGTACAGGCCGGATGTGGTGTTGTTGCCGATAGCGTACCGGAACTGGAATATGAAGAAACACGCCACAAAGCCCGCGCCGTTTTCCGGGCCGCGGAAGAGGCCATTCACTATGCTACACGGGACAAAGGCTGAGTTCTTGCATCTCCGTCATTTGACCTGTGCGCCGCATAAGGTCATCATAAAGTCATGATCCTTCTGATCGATAATTATGACAGCTTTACCTTCAATCTCGTCCACTATCTGGGCGAGTTGGGGGAGGCCTGTGATGTACGGCGTAACGATTCCCTCACGGCGGCAGAGGCAGTGGCGCTCGCTCCGGAAGCGATCGTGCTCTCACCGGGGCCACGGTCCCCGAATGAAGCCGGGATTTGTTGCGACCTGATTGCCGCAGCCGCCGGAAAAATCCCGGTTTTTGGCGTGTGCCTCGGGCATCAGGCCATAGGGCAGGTGTTTGGCGCACAGGTTGTGAGAGCACCAACCCCCATGCACGGCAAAGTCAGCCCCGTCTTTCATAACGACACAGATGTGTTTGCAGGTCTTCCTAATCCGTTCAACGCCACACGGTACCATAGCCTTACACTTGAGCCCTCAAGCATTCCTGACAGTCTGGACGTCACCGCATGGACGGAAGATGGGGTAATTATGGGGGTGTGTCACAAGCAGTATCCGATCTCTGGCGTGCAGTTTCATCCCGAGAGCATTGCATCCGAATACGGGCATGACCTAATGCGGAATTTCGTTAACGACGCCCGCGCGTGGAACAAGAAGAAAACAGCGGCCTGACATGCCGGAGACCTTGCCCTCTCTCTTGGAAAATCCAGACGTTTTTTTTACTTCCATCCTGAATGCTCTGGCACATGGAAAAACGCTGACGAGCGCAGAAGCCGAGGCCGCCTTTGGCATCATCATGGATGGGTCGCTGCCTCCAGAACGGGTTGCCGCTTTTTTGATGGGCATGCGTGTACGCGGTGAAGCGTTTGAAGAAGTTTTAGGGGCTGTTACGGCTTTAAGACGCCGTATGATTCCGGTTTCTCAGATTCCGGCAGGCACCATTGATGTCTGCGGCACAGGCGGGGATAATTACGGCACGCTGAACGTCTCCACAGCCGTCGCCTTTGTGCTGGCTGCCCTCGGGGTTCCTGTGGCCAAACATGGCAACCGGGCTGTCTCCTCCCGGTCTGGTGCATCAGATGTTTTGCTGGCACTTGGTGTGCCTCTGCTGTCAGACCCTGTAGACCTATCTCGTCAGTTAGCCCGACATAAGCTGGTTTTTCTGGCGGCTCCCCACCATCATCCAGCCATGCGTCACGCCGCTCCTATCCGGAAAACGCTGGGCATTCGCACTCTGTTCAATCTGCTGGGACCTATGGTGAACCCTGCGGGTGTCAAGCATCAACTTGTTGGTGTTTTTGCGCCAGAATGGCTGCACATGGTTGTGGATGTGCTGCATGGGCTCGGTTCAGACCGTGTCTGGGCCGTCTGCGGCCTGCCTGACGGAGAAACGCAGGGCATTGATGAACTCACGCTGGCTGGCCCCACCCGCGTCGTTGCTCTTGAAAACGGCGCAACGCACAGCTTTGTTGTGCAGGCTGATATGGCAGGGCTGCCCTATGCGCCCGTTGCTGCCATTCAGGGCGGCGATGCACATCACAATGCTCAGGTGCTGGAAGCGTTGCTCCATGGCGCGCATGGGGCGTATCGTGATACCGTTCTGCTTAACGCGGCCTGTGCGCTTCATGTCGCCGGTCAGCGTTCCATTCTGACGGGTTTGCAGATAGACCCTCAGGCTTTCAAAGAGTGCGTGGCCGATGTCAGCCGCGTGTTGGACAACGGTGCCGCACTGGCGGTGCTCAATGGTTTGCGTGCATCATCTTCTGGCACGCATGCTCAAGACATAACAGGATGATTATGAACGAAATACCCAATTCGTCCGCTGCCGGAAATTCTGACGCAGAGGCTTGCATTAACGCAGACCATCTGCCGGATGTGCTCGCGCGAATCTGCGCGCGGACAAGAGTTGAGGTTGAGCACCGTTCAACCCTTGTGCCTTTGAAAGAGATGATGGCCAAAGCGCAGGATTCTAAAGAACCGCCGCGTGGGTTTGGGCGTGCGCTGAAAGAAAAGGCTGCGGACAGAGCCATTGGGCTGATTGCCGAAATCAAAAAGGCCTCTCCATCCGCCGGTATTCTGCGCGAAGACTACGATCCCGCGAAAATTGCGGTTGGCTATGAGCAAGCCGGTGCGGCCTGCCTGTCGGTTTTAACCGAAAGCTCCTGCTTTCATGGTCAGAATGATGATCTTGAGACAGCCCGTGCGGCCTGCTCTCTGCCCGTACTGCGCAAGGATTTCATCGTCGACCCATGGCAGGTTTATGAAAGCCGGGTTCTGGGGGCGGATTGCATTCTCATCATCATGTGCATTTTGAGTGATGAAGAAGCTCTGGCTCTGGTGGACCATGCCAAGGGTCTGGATATGGACGTTCTGGTGGAAGTGCATGACGAAGAGGAACTCAACCGGGCGTTGGCGCTTGATACGTTCCTGATCGGTATTAACAACCGTAATCTCAAGACGTTACAAACCGATATTGAGACAACCAATCGCCTTGCGCCTCTCGTCCCGCCCGATCGGATTATCGTATCCGAAAGCGGCATCAAAACGCATGGAGACATCATGTCTCTGGCGGAAATTGGCGTGACAGGTTTTCTGGTTGGAGAATCTCTGCTGCGCGAGCCGGATCCGGGTAAGGCTGCCCGTGCGCTGCTGGGATTTGCCTGACGTGTCTGAAAAGGCACTCACTCATCTTGATGCCGCCGGAAACGCCCACATGGTGGATATTTCCGAAAAAACCAACACACACCGTAAAGCCGTTGCGACGGGCTGCATTCTGATGCAGCCAGAAACCCTGAGCATGATTGTTTCAGGCACCATGCCAAAAGGGGATGTACTGGCGACCGCCCGCATTGCCGGCATCATGGCAGCTAAGAAAACAGCGGATATTATTCCGCTCTGTCATCCTCTGGCACTCAGCCGCGTGTCAGTTGATCTGCTTCCTGCTGATAACAAAATCGAGATCACAGCTTTTGTTACAACAAAAGGCGCAACCGGTGTTGAAATGGAAGCGTTAACTGCCGTAAGTACGGCAGCCCTGACTTTGTATGACATGTGCAAGGCGGTCGATCGCGGCATGAGGATTGACGGGATTAGGCTCCTGCATAAAAGCGGGGGCAGATCAGGCGATTATAACGCGGAATAAGTGAGAAAAGCATACGGACTGCTTCAGCTTTATAAAACTCTGTCCCGTAGATAACTGAGTGCGCAGTATAACATTGAAAATCATAAGGAAGAGCCGATGACGGCGGGCCAAAAAAACGTAGCACGCGTGGGAGGCAACGGGCCCTCCTTAACCCGTGAGCAATTTATGGAAGCTTTCCATGAGATGCTGTTGATACGTCGGTTTGAAGAAAAAGCCGGACAACTGTACGGGATGGGTCTGATTGGTGGCTTCTGCCATCTTTATATCGGACAGGAAGCCGTCGTCGTTGGCATTCAAATGACGCTGAAGGACGGTGACAAGCTTATCACCTCCTATCGTGACCATGGGCAGATGCTGGCCGCCGGAATGACACCGCGTGGCGTCATGGCTGAACTCACCGGCCGCGCTACGGGCTATTCCCGCGGCAAGGGCGGCTCCATGCACATGTTCTCCCGCGAGAAAAACTTTTACGGCGGACATGGAATTGTCGGGGCGCAGGTCGCACTGGGTATCGGCCTTGCTTTTGCCAACAAATATCGTGGCACGGATGAAGTCTCTGTCGCCTATTTTGGTGATGGGGCGGTCAATCAGGGGCAGGTCTACGAAAGTTTCAACCTCGCGGCACTGCATAAACTTCCGTGCCTGTTTGTGATTGAAAACAATCTCTACGGCATGGGTACAAGCGTGGAGCGCGCCTCCGCGTCTCACGAACTCTGGCGGAATGGCGAACCGTGGGGCATTCCGGGCAGACGTGTGGATGGCATGGATGTTGCCGCTGTGCATGAAGCCGCAGCCGAAGCCGTCGCGCATTGCCGGGCAGGAAAGGGACCTTACCTGCTGGAAATGATGACCTACCGTTATCGCGGGCATTCAATGTCTGACCCGGCCAAATACCGTAAGCGTGAAGAAGTGGAAGAGGTGCGTAAAACGCGCGATCCCATTGAACATGTGCGGCATATTCTGCTGGACGCCGGGGTGAGTGAAGACAGCCTGCGCAAGATTGAAGATGACATCAAAGCGACAGTTAACGACGCAGCCGAATTCGCGCAGAGCAGCCCAGAGCCTGATCCTGCCGAACTCTATACAAACGTGCTGCTAGAGGCGTAACGGATTATGGCAACAGATATTTTAATGCCCGCACTTTCCCCAACCATGACGGAAGGGGCTCTCGCGCGCTGGGTAAAAGCTGAAGGTGACACGATTTCAATTGGCGATGTGATTGCCGAGATTGAAACCGATAAAGCAACCATGGAAATCGAAGCCGTGGAAAGCGGCATTCTCGGCCGCATTCTGGTTCAGGAAGGCACACAGGATATCGCCGTTAATTCGCCGATTGCCATTCTGGTTGCAGAAGGGGAAGCCGTTCCAAACGCCGCCTCCACTCAGGTCTCAGCGACCGATAAGACTGACTCTGCCCTCAAAACACAGGCAGTAAAAGCACCAGCAGAACAGATGTCGTCCGCAGTTGCCGCGCCAGTCAGCACGGCGCTGAGTGCCCCGGCAACGGAAAAGGACTGGGGGCCGACGGCTGAAATCACCGTTCGTGAAGCTCTGCATGATGCCATGCAGGCTGAATTACGCCGTGACCCGGATGTTTTTCTGATTGGTGAAGAAGTCGCGGAATATCAGGGCGCTTACAAGATTTCTCAGGGTTTGCTGGCTGAGTTTGGTGATAAGCGCGTTATCGATATGCCGATCACCGAACACGGTTTTACCGGCATGGCCGTTGGCGCAGCTCTGACTGGCCTTAAGCCGATTGTGGAGTTCATGACTATGAACTTCTCAATGCAAGCCATTGATCATATTATTAATTCTGCGGCCAAGACGCTTTATATGTCTGGTGGCCAGATGGGGTGCCCTATTGTTTTCCGTGGCCCGAATGGTGCTGCGGCACGCGTCGGTGCACAGCATTCCCAGTGCTATGGCAGTTGGTATGCTCATGTTCCGGGCCTGAAAGTCGTCGCTCCGTGGTCCTCGGCCGACGCCAAAGGGCTGCTTCGTGCGGCCATCAGAGATCCCAACCCGGTCATCGTGCTTGAAAATGAAATTCTTTACGGGCGCAAATTCCCTTGCCCAGTTGATGAGGATTTCATTCTGCCAATCGGCAAGGCAAAGGTGGAGCGGGAAGGGCGGGACGTTACCATTGTGACGTTCTCCATCATGGTGACAACTGCTCTGGAAGCTGCGGAAGCACTGGCTCAGCAGGGCATTGAAGCGGAAGTCATCAATCTGCGCAGTCTGCGTCCGCTGGATACGGCGACTATTGTGGAAAGCGTGAAGAAAACCAGCCGTCTGGTGACACTGGAAGAAGGCTGGCCGTTTGCTGGTATCGGCGCGGAAGTTGCCATGCAGGTGATTGAGCATGCGTTTGACTGGCTCGACGCCCCGCCTGTGCGTGTAACAGGCGAGGATGTTCCAATGCCCTTCGCCGCCAATCTGGAAAAACTGGCCCTGCCGCAGCCCGAGCACGTCATTGAAGCCGTGCGTCGCCTGATCTGAGGACAAAGAGATGGCTATTGAAGTTCTGATGCCGGCCCTTTCGCCGACAATGACGGAAGGCGCGCTGGCCCGCTGGATTAAAGCGGAAGGCGATAAGGTTGCGATTGGCGATGTCATTGCCGAAATCGAAACCGATAAAGCCACCATGGAAGTGGAAGCCGTTGAAGACGGCATTCTAGGCCGCATTCTTGTGCCGGAAGGTACGCAGGGCGTTGCGGTGAACTCCCCCATCGCAATTCTGGTGGCAGAAGGTGAGGCTGTGCCGGAAGCCGGAGCGGTCAAGCCGCAAGCGGCGACTGCACCCGCAGCTAGTCCAGCGGCTGCGACGCCTCAAGGTTCTGCTCCGGTTGCAGCGCCTGCTCCGGTTGCCTCTACGGCTAAACCTGCGGCCACGGGCAAGCGTATCCTTGCCTCTCCTCTGGCCAAGCGCATTGCCAGCCAGAAGGGGCTTGATCTTACCCACATTCAAGGCACCGGGCCGAGCGGCCGTATTGTGCGCCGTGATGTGGACAAGGCTACGAGCCAGAGCATGGTTACTGCGGCAAGCACCGCACCGGTTGCCGCATCAGGTCCCACAAGCCGCTCTATTCCTCATTCCAGCATGCGGAAGGTCATTGCGCGCCGCCTGACGGAAGCGAAAAGCACCATTCCGCATTTCTACGTTTCTGTGGATGTGGAACTGGATGCTCTGCTGGCGTTGCGTTCTCAGCTTAATGCAGCCTCTCCCGAAGAGGGGCCAGATGCGTTCAAGCTGTCCGTTAATGACATGCTGGTTAAAGCCTCAGCCATTGCGCTCAAGCGGGTTCCTAACGTCAATGCCTCCTTTACGGAGCAGGCGATGGTTCTGCATGACAATGTGGATATTTCCATCGCTGTCTCGATCCCGGACGGGCTGATTACGCCCATCCTCACACGGGTGGATCAGAAGAGCCTGAAGCAGATCAGTCAGGAAACGAAATATCTGGTCAAGCGGGCCCGCGCAGGCAAACTGAAACCGGAAGAGTTTCAGGGCGGAACATTCTCCATTTCCAATATGGGGATGTTCGGCGTGCGTGACTTCTCCGCCATCATCAACCCGCCACAAGCTGCCATTCTGGCCATTGCCGCAGCAAAAAAACAGGCTGTGGTGAAGGGGAACGAACTGGCGATTGCGACAGTCATGACGGTTACACTCTCCGTTGACCACCGCGTTGTGGATGGCGCGGTTGCGGCGGAATGGCTCTCAGCCTTCCGGTCTGTGGTCGAATCTCCTCTGACACTTGTTCTTTAATCGCGGGCTTGCGGGAAACGACCATGAGCGCAACGAATTTTGATATTATTATCGTAGGTGGCGGTCCCGGCGGGTATGTTGCAGCGCTGCGCGCTGCCCAACTCGGCCTGTCTGCTGCGGTGGTGGAGGCCAAGCATCTTGGCGGCATCTGCCTCAATTGGGGCTGTATCCCCACCAAGGCGCTGCTGCGTGCCTCTGAGATTAACCATCTACTGCATGACCTCGGCCCTTACGGGTTCAGCGCAGAAAAAGTCAGCTTCGACTTTTCAAAGATTGTCGCCCGTTCCAGAGCCGTTTCCAAACAGCTTTCCGGGGGTGTGGCGCATCTGCTGAAAAAAGCAAAAGTGCCGGTTTTTGAAGGCTACGGGAAACTGGACGGCGTTGACGGAGCAAAACGCAAGGTTCTGGTCACGCCGGAAAAAGGTGCAGCGGTTACGCTGACGGCAAAACACGTCATCCTCGCAACTGGCGCACGCGCCCGTACGCTGCCGGGGCTGGAACCAGACGGCAAGTTGGTCTGGTCTTACCGCGAGGCTCTGGTGCCCGAGGCACTCCCGCGCCGCCTGCTGGTGATTGGCTCCGGCGCTATCGGCAGCGAGTTTGCGTCCTTCTACCGGAATATGGGCTCAGAGGTCACGCTGGTGGAAGTCGCTCCCCGTATTCTGCCGGTGGAAGATGAAGAGATCAGCGCGCTGGCCCGCAAGGCTTTTGAAAAGCAGGGTATACGCGTGCTCACAAGCGCTAAAATTGGCGCTCTGCGTAAATCCGCAAGCGACGTCACTGTCCCTGTTGAAGTGAATGGCAAGACAGAAGAATTCACTGTTGATCGTGTGATCTCAGCCGTTGGTATTGTCGGTAACGTTGAAAATATCGGCCTAGAAGGCACAAAGGTCAAAACTGACCGCACCCATGTGGTGACCGATGCCCTTTGCCGCACGGGTGAGCCCGGCGTGTATGCCATTGGCGATCTTGCCGGTGCTCCTTGGCTTGCGCACAAAGCCAGCCACGAGGCTGTTATGTGTGTAGAAGCCATTGCAGGAAAGCATGTTCATCCCATTGATAGTACAAAAATTCCGGGATGCACGTATTGCCGTCCACAAATCGCGTCTGTTGGCTACACGGAAGCGCGGGCCAAAGAGGCTGGCTATAAAGTCCGCGTAGGCAAATTCCCGCTCATGGCCAACGGCAAGGCACTTGCCATGGGTGAACCTGAGGGTCTGGTAAAGACTGTTTTTGATGCGCAGACCGGCGAGTTGCTTGGTGCCCACATGATCGGCGCTGAAGTGACAGAAATGATTCAGGGTTACGTGATTGCCCGCACCGGAGAACTGACGGAAGCGGAACTGGCAGAGACCATCTTCCCGCATCCGACCATTTCTGAGTCCATGCATGAGGCCGTTCTCGCAGCTTATGACGGCGCGCTGCACTTCTAGTCTGCTTCACCAGACCGCTGCTCGCGGGGGTGTGATGCTATGAAGCGCACCAATAGGGACGTTCTTACCTTGACGCAGGGGTAAGAGCGTTCCAGTTCTTTTTAACCCGGAGTGTGGGAGCGGGCGATACCATGTCTACACGCGTCTTGATTGATCATCGGAAAGGCGGAGCCGCCAAAAGCCGCCACCCGGAAAAGGCACACCGGCCTGACAATCCGATTGCCCGCAAACCCGAATGGATCCGCGTTAAAGCGCCGACGCACCCCGTGTATCACGAAACGCGTAAGCTAATGCGGGATAACCGTCTGGTCACGGTGTGTGAAGAAGCAGCCTGCCCGAATATTGGCGAATGCTGGTCCCAGCGGCACGCCACCATGATGATCATGGGGGAAATTTGCACGCGCGCCTGTTCCTTCTGCAACGTCACCACAGGCTTGCCGTATGCTCTGGATGCGGATGAACCGGCCCGCGTAGCAGAAGCTGTGGCCAAGCTGGGCCTGCGGCACGTTGTGATTACGTCTGTTGACCGTGATGATCTTGAAGATGGGGGAGCGCGTCATTTTGCGCGCGTCATCACATCAATCCGGGACGTTTCGCCCGAGACAACCATTGAAATTTTAACGCCTGATTTTTTACGCAAAAACAATGCGTTAGAAATTATTGTTGAAGCGCGTCCTGATGTATTCAATCACAATCTGGAAACTGTGCCGCGCCTTTATCCCAACATTCGTCCGGGCGCGCGTTATTACCAGTCCATGCGCCTGCTGGACCGCGTCAAGCAACTGGATGCCTCCATTTTTACCAAATCCGGCCTGATGCTGGGACTAGGTGAGGAGAAAATGGAAATCGCTCAGGTCATGGATGATCTGCGCATTGCGGATGTAGATTTTATTACAATGGGCCAGTATTTGCAGCCTACGGTGAAGCACGCAGCAGTTGCGCGTTTTGTCACCCCCACTGAGTTTGAGGAGTATGGCGCCATGGCCCGCGTCAAAGGTTTCCTTCAGGTCAGTTCCAGCCCGCTGACCCGTTCATCCTACCATGCTGATTCTGATTTTGCTGAACTCCGGCAGACACGCAACGCGCGTCTTGCAGGAGCGCACTGATGCCTAAACACGCAGAAAAGCGTGTTCTCGCGTATCGGGCCGACCAGATTTTTGATCTTGTTGCGGATGTCGGGCATTACCCGGAATTTCTTCCATGGTGTGTTGCCGCCCGTGTCCGGACGCGCACCGCGACTGAACTGGTGGCTGATCTGACAGTAGGGTTCGGGCCATTCCGTGAAAGTTTTACGTCCCGTGTCACGCTCAATTGCCCGGACAGTATTACTGTGCAATATGAGCGTGGTCCGTTCCGCTACCTCAAAAATCTCTGGAAATTCACCCCCGCCGAAAACGGCTGCGTTGTAGAGTTTTTTGTCGATTTTGAGTTTCGCTCCCGCATCCTTCAGGCCGCTATCGGCGTTGTATTTGGTGAAGCCGTACGCCTGATGGTTTCTGCCTTTCTCCGCCGGGCACGCGAGGTTTACGGGCCGCCGGAAACCGCCGCATCTTTGCCAAAAGAACATCCGGTTGCACAGTAAGACACAGAGACGCAGTTCAGGTTGCGCTTACTAAAACACGTTGGGTTATTGTTACGGGGCACAATTTTCTATAGATTACAAATCTGTTGGAAAGTTGCTTTTTGTAAAAGTGACTCATCGTTCTAGAGAAGGACTGACACTTATGAAAAAACTTTTTGCTGCAACTGCGCTTATTACTGCCGCACTGGCTGCTAGCCCGGTTTTTGCTGCCACGCACCACCATGCCCACAACCATGAAGCACACTGCTCTGGCGCAAAATGTGCTGCTAAAGCCGCAAAAGGTGAGTCCAAGACGGATGACCTGAACAATCAGAGCCTGTCTGCCGCACAGCGCGCCAATGCTCCGGCGTTTGCTGCTGGCCCGAATGCTCAGGTTATGGTTCCTGCTCCGGGCACGACTGTCGGCGTTCCGGCTGCTGGCACGGGTGTTACAGTACCAGCCGTTCCCGCAGCACCGGCTATGCCGAGCATGACGGCTCCTGCCGCTCCGAGCGTTACAGTACCGGCTAACGCTCCTGCTGCTGGTCAGTAAAAAGCGATAACACACTGAAATTTCAGCTTTGTCTGGATTGAAGATGTGACTTTAGAGGCGTCAGGGGCTACCTTCTGACGCCTTTTTAGTGTTTGCACCTTAAGCTAGACGCCGTGCTACAAGAGCAAGAGCGTAACGCGCTGCCTGTGAACGCACGTCTGTGCGATCTCCTTGGAAAATCTGGTAGTCTGAGCGCAGTGCGCCACCTCGCACAGCCGTTCCAAACCAGACCAGTCCCACAGGCTTTTCTTCGGACCCACCGCCGGGACCAGCAATGCCAGAAATAGAGACAGAATGCGTGGCGTTCTGCGCGATGCTGAGAGCGCCTGCGGCCATCTCTTGAACTGTCTCGGAACTGACCGCCCCAAATTGCTGTAATGTTTCTACTCGCACACCCAGAACGGAGTGCTTCATGCTATTGGAATACGTCACAAGGCCGCCTTCCGTTACATCAGAAGAGCCTGCGTGATGGGTCAACAAAGCGGCGACCAGCCCGCCTGTACAACTTTCCGCTGTCACAAGTTTTGCGCCCGCACGTCTGAGCGCGTCCAGCACACTTTCAGACTGTTGCAGCAGTTCAGCCGAAAGAGCGTCTGACAGAAAAGAAAGAGGCATTGCGTTCAGCTTTTGGAAAAGGAGAAGCGGCGTGTAACCAGACGCCCAGCCTTGATGCAGGCTGCGGCCATGACGCCTGCAACCAGATCATCCCCCATAATGCCTGTCGCGCCATGCTTGCGATCCAAGTAGCCAACCGGGCCGGGCTTTTTGATATCAAACAGACGGAAAAGACCGAACGCCAGAACTGAAAGCCCCAGACTTTTACGCACTGAGGCGGGGTCTTCCGGATTTTCTGGCAGACAGGCCAGCAGACTGACCCACATGCCTGCGACCTCATCAATCACGATCCAGCTATGGTCCTCTCCCTCGCCAGCGCGGTCGGATGCCCACCAGCCGAGAAGGGAGGCGGCACCAATGGCACCGACCAACGCTTTAGGATGCTTCAGAAGCGGGAGCCCCAGCAGTAAGGCTGCCAGAGACCCGACTGTTCCCGGCGCACGTGGTGCGAGACCGCATCCACCAAAGGTCGCGACAAAACGGGAGAGTTTCATGTTTATTTCCCCATGGTCGCATAAATGGTCATGTTTTCCCACACGCGCTGGACGTAGTTTCGTGTTTCTGAAAACGGGATGCTTTCCACCCAGTCAATCATTTCATCCTGCGAGGCACCGCTGCGCCCCGGATCCCCCGAGGCAGCCAGCCAGCGCGAGAGTCGCCCCGGCCCACCGTTATAAGCAGCAGCCATGTACGGTACGACATTGCCAAATTTATCCTGCAAGTAGGACAGGTAAGCTGACCCGAGCGCCAGATTGTTCTCAGGGTCATGCAGTCCGGATGCGGTCGCGGCCGAAGCCGGAACACCCGCGCGCCGGACCATATCTCCCGCAGTGGAGGGTTTGAGTTGCATCAGACCAATGGCGTTGGATGAGCTAATGGCATCAGGATTAAAATTGCTCTCCTGACGTGCCAGCCCGAGCACCAGACCGGATGGAAGCCCTGTAGCAGGCGGCGTGTAAGGTGCAGGCCAGCCGGCATGCAAGAGGAACAGTCCGTCACGCCCAACCTGCCGAGAGACCGCTACGCACACATCTGGCAGGGTCAGCCGCGTTGCCAGATCACACAATGCCAGTCGATCGGAGACAGACACCAGTTGTTGGCTAAGAAGTGTCAAAAAATCCCGCGCATGGGGTTTATCACCCCATGACGCAAGAAGCTGCGCTGCCTGAACGAGGTCACTCCCGGCAAGACGATTGGCGGATGCCGCAGGATCGCGCTGCGCAGAAAGTGCTTTTGTAATGGACGTGGGGATATGGTCTGGCGCGAGCAGCGTCGTTTCATTCCCAGATAGCTTTGCAGCGGCCATCTGGCCGTAAAATGTGCCGGGATACCCTGCGGCTTTCTGCCAGTCAGCCGTAGCGGACGCCGTATCCTGCGCGGCCTGACGGGCTCGCCCAAGCCAGTAAAACCCACGACTTTTGGTTATCAGCGCCGGGGAGTCGGCCAATGGCCTGAAAAACACTTCAGCCTGTGTCGCATTGTGTAGTTTTTGCAGCGCAATCCAGCCACTCAGGAACTGGGCGTCCAGCCGGTTGGTGCCGCTCAGCGTGGCATCATTCGCCATAAACAAAGCATCTTCAGCCTGTCCGGCCTGAAGCAAATCCCGCGCCAGTGCGTCACGCTCACGCCAGAAAGCGGGATTGCGCGCATTCGCTTCCGCCTGCGTACCAGACGTTTTCCAAAGCGCCACGGCATCCGCATCGCGCTGCTGGGTGCGCAACCAGTGAAGATGATCGAGAATAAGGTAAGGGTCTGGGGCATCGGAGCCGGGGAGGGCGGCTGCCTGTGCTTCTGCTCCGCCATCATTCGTGCGGAATGCAAGCCGGGCTAAAGCCAGTTTCTGCCGGGAGCCACTGAGATAGGGAATGGTCTGCTTGGCCGCCGCAAGCAATCCGGCTTTTTCTTCTCGGTTAAACCGGAGCCATGAGCCTTCCTGCGTCATGGCCTGCGGGAAGGCTCCCGATAAGGCGGCTGAAGCGGCAGCGGAATCGTTGCCATTCATCCACGCCTGCCGTGCGTCGGCGGCAAGATGGTTGGAAAGCCCTGAATTTGTCGTTCCGACTTGCGCGGCACACTGGGCCAGAGCAGGGCCGTAGGTCAGTGTCTGAGCGCAGAGCCGCCCAAGCACCGCAGGATCAGTCTCCTTTGCCAGCGCCTGCTGCATGCGGGCCTGCAAAAGCCCCCAACGCGGCCAGACAGGGCGTGTTTTCAGAAAATCCGCGTAATCCTGTGCGCTGGCATGCGGGGAGCCAACCAGACTGAGCCACACGGCAAGCCGCTCCGAGACAGAGCCTGACGACGCACCCCGTCGGGCCGGAAAGACATCCGCAGTCTGAGCCGTTTCTGGAGCAGACGGAGCGGTTGCAGGCCGTGTATCAGACGGCGCTGAACACGCGCTTAAAAGCAGAAAAGCCAGCGGTAGAACCGCTTGCTGACGCGCCCGGGGGAAAAGAAAAACTGACATTGCTGAAAGATCAGCGATCCTGCCTGCGCTGGCAAGCCTGATCTATCCGGCAGACAAGAAACCGGCCCCCTCAGCGGGGCGTCAGGAGGTGCGTCCAGACCTCCCCGCCGCCTTTAACAATCAGTTCAATAGCAACCGCCAGAACAATCAGCAGCCCAACCCATGCAATCCATTTATACCGGTCCAGCAGACGGGCGATGAAGGAGGCTGCAACGCCCATCAGCAAAACAGAAAGCACCAGTCCAGAGATCAACACCCATGGGTGGTCAGCCGCTGCTCCAGCAACCGCCAGCACGTTATCCAGACTCATGGAAAGGTCAGCTAACAGAATACGAAAAACGGCCTTCCCAAAGCTGCCGGGCGGGGCGGTTTCCTCACCGTCCTCATTGTGTCCCGCGCGCAATTCGCAGTACATGCGCCAGCACACCCAGCACAGCAGCAGGCCACCGGCTAACGTCAGCCCGATAATCTGTAAAAGCTGCACAGCAACCAGAGCCATCAGAATGCGGATGACTGCTGCCAGCAGGACCCCGGCCAGAATGGCCTTCCGGCGTTCATTGACAGGAAGAGACCGCACGACCAACCCGATAACAACGGCGTTGTCCCCGGCCAGCGTGACATCAATCATCACCACCTGAAGAAAGGCAAAGACAGCCTTCAGGGTGAAAGCATCCAGAAAACCGTGCACGAAAACTCCGATTCGAGAAGCTGAGACGGGAAAATCAAGCGCCTGAACAGTCTGAAATACGCTCGACTGTCAAAGTTTTTCGTTTCACGGGCAGACGTGGCGCTGGGAATCGGGTAGAGAAGCCCGCATCATTCCGCTCTCAGGAGGAACACCGCGTTATGGTGCCGCGCTATACTCGCCCTGTCATGGCCGCTATCTGGTCGCCAGAAAATCGCTACCGCATCTGGTTTGAGATTGAAGCACTGGCCTGTGAAGCCATGGCCGAATACGGCGCTGTGCCAAAAGAAGCCGCGAAAGTGGTGCGCGAGAAAGGCGATGCCGCAATGGCCGCGTTCTCCGATGCTGATCTGGTCCGCATTGACGAAATCGAGGCGGAAACCCGCCACGATGTTATTGCCTTCCTGACGTGGCTTGCTGAAAAAGTTGGGCCGGAAAGCCGCTTTGTGCATCTGGGCATGACGTCTTCCGACATTCTGGACACGTGTCTGGCGGTGCAACTGGTGCAGGCGACGGACCTGCTGCTGAAAGATCTGGACGATGTTCTGGATGCCCTGCGCACCCGTGCGTTTGAACACAAACACACGCTGACCATTGGCCGCAGCCACGGCATCCATGCCGAGCCGACATCTTTCGGTCTGAAGCTTGCTGGGCATTATGCCGAGTTCCTGCGCAACAAGGCCCGTCTTGAAACAGCGCGGGCGGAAATCGCCACCTGCGCCATTTCCGGCGCTGTCGGCACCTTTGCGCATCTCGACCCGCGGGTTGAGTCCTACGTGGCCGAACGTCTGGGCTTGATGCCTGAGCCTGTGTCCACGCAGGTCATCCCGCGTGACCGCCATGCCGCCTATTTCTGCGCACTGGGCGTGATTGCCAGTGGGATTGAACGTCTGGCCATTGAAGTCCGCCACCTTCAGCGTTCTGAAGTGCGGGAAGCCGAGGAATTCTTCCATAAAGGCCAGAAGGGTTCCTCCGCCATGCCGCATAAGCGGAACCCGGTGCTGACTGAAAACCTGACGGGCCTTGCCCGCCTTGTGCGGTCCGCCGTTATCCCGGCGCTTGAAAACGTGGCGCTGTGGCATGAACGCGATATCAGCCATTCTTCCGTTGAACGGAATATCTGCCCGGATGCCACCATCGGTCTGGACTTCGCTTTGGCGCGCCTTGCCGGGATGATGAGCAAGCTGATGATCTACCCGGACCGCATGGCAGCCAATATTGAAAGCCTTGGCGGCGTTGTCCATTCCGGCGAGGTCCTGCTGGCTCTGGCCCGCGCCGGCCTTTCCCGTGAAGACGCCTATCGTATTGTGCAGCGCAACGCGATGGAAACATGGACAAAGCTCGGCACACCGGAAGGCCGCACCTTCCGTGAAAATCTGGCACTTGACCCGGAAATTTCCGGCCGCGTTTCGGCCGAAACGCTGGATGCCGCCATGGATAGCCGCCAGCATTTGAAGGCGCTGGATGGCTTGTATCAGAAAGTCTTTGGGGAACCCGGCCCGGCTCTGTGAGCGGGGCTCTCCCTATATCCTCCATGCCCGAAGCCTGCTATGACGCGTCTGAAGAAGGGAAGGCTGGCAACAGTCTTCCCCCGGACCTGTTGCAGGGATCGGTTTTAAACGTTCAAGACAGGTAAGGATGACCATGGCCCGTCGCCGCCAGCTTTACGAAGGTAAAGCCAAAATCCTTTTTGAAGGTCCGGAACCCGGCACCCTTGTGCAGTATTTTAAAGATGACGCCACGGCCGGAAACGGTGCCAAAAGCGGCGTTATTACCGGCAAGGGTGTGCTGAACAACCGCATCAGTGAACATCTGATGCTGCGCTTGCAGGAAATCGGCATTCCCACGCACTTCATCCGCCGCATCAACATGCGCGAGCAACTGGTGAAGGAAGTCGAGATTATTCCGCTTGAAGTTGTTGTCCGTAATATTGCGGCGGGCAGCATTGCCAAGCGTTTCGGGATTGAGGAAGGCACACGCCTCCCGCGGTCCATTGTTGAGTTTTACTACAAAAATGACGAGCTGAATGATCCTATGGTCTCTGAAGACCACATTATTGCTTTTGGCTGGGCCTGCCCGCACGACCTTGAGGACATGACGTCCATGGCCATGCGGGTCAATGATTTCCTATGTGGCCTGTTCAGCGGGATCGGCATTCAGCTTGTCGACTTCAAACTTGAATTTGGTCGCTTGTGGGAAGGGGACGACATGCGGATTGTGCTGGCGGATGAAATTTCGCCGGATAACTGCCGCCTGTGGGACAACCAGACCAACGAGAAGCTCGATAAGGACCGTTTCCGCCGTGATCTGGGCAATGTCCGGGAAGCCTATCAGGAAGTTGCCCGCAGACTGGGCATCCTGCCTGAGGCAGGCAATGGCGGAGATATGAAGGGTCCGGAGACCATGCAGTGACTATGCCGACAGCAATGGGAGCTTTATCATGAAAGTACGTGTAACCGTCATGCTTAAGGAAGGTGTGCTTGACCCGCAGGGGAAAGCCATCGGCCACGCATTGCATACGCTAGGTTTTCCGGGTGTGCAGGACGTCCGGGTTGGCAAGATTATTGATCTGGATGTTGAGGGCACGGATCGTGCCGCCGTCCAGAAGCAGGCTGAAGACATGGGCCGCGATCTTCTGGCCAATCTGGTCATTGAAGACTTTACGGTTGAGGTGCTTGGATGAAACGCCTTGTCCTGATTGCCCCGCTGATTGCTTTGGGCGGCGCTCTGCTTGCACCGGATCTGGCGCAAGCGCAGCGTATTTCTCCTATGCAGACCGGCAATTTTGCCCGCATCTGTAGCCGTCCGGCAGGCGCTACAGCCTGTGATGCCTACATCACCGGGCTGGCAGACGCTATGGCACTCTCCAAGATCAATGACCGGAATGAAGGTGACCCGTCAGCACCGACTGGTTTCTGCGTCCCGACGTCAGAAAACGGTGCCGCCATGCGCGGAAAAGTGCTGACATGGCTCAAAGCGCATTCAGACGCCCTGTCCAAGCCGGTTGGCGAAAGCGTCTTCAAGGCTTTGCACGACTCTTACCCCTGTAGCGCCGCAAAATGAAAGCAGCGATTGTTGTTTTTCCGGGCACGAACCGCGAGCGCGATATGGCGATCGCTCTGCGTCGTGTTACCGGACATGAACCCCGCATGGTCTGGCACCGCGAGACAGACCTGACGGGGATTGATCTCGTTGTTCTGGCAGGTGGCTTCAGCTACGGGGATTACCTGCGCTGTGGCGCCATGGCGGCCCATTCTCCCATTATGACAGAAATCCGCAGTTTCGCGCATAAGGGTGGTCATATTCTGGGGGTCTGTAACGGCTTTCAGATTCTGACGGAAACCGGCCTGCTGCCGGGTGCCCTGTTGCGGAACGCTAATCTGCGTTTCCTGTCTCAGGACTGCCACCTGCGTGTGGAACGGGCGGACACGCCCTTCACCCACAAATGGAAAAAAGGCGACGTGTTCCGCACACCGATGGCCCATGGGGACGGCAACTACACAGCCGACCAGAGCACGCTGGACCGTCTGGAAGGCGAGGGGCTTGTGGCCTTCCGTTACGCCACGGCGCAAGGTGTTGTGCAGGCGGATGATAGTGCCAGCAACCTCAATGGCAGTGTGAACAGCATTGCGGGAATTCTGAGCGAAAATAGCCGTATTTGCGGCATGATGCCTCACCCGGAAGATCTGGTTGACCCGCTGATGGGCGGCGTGGACGGTCTGCCGCTGTTTGAAGGTCTTGTGGAGGCTCTTGTCCGGTGAAAAAGACCGTTGATGACTCTCTGGCCCGGGAATTCGGGCTGACGTCTGAAGAATATGCGCGCGTTGTGACCATCATGGGCCGCATGCCTAGCCTGACAGAGCTTGGCGTGTTTTCGGTCATGTGGTCCGAGCACTGTTCTTATAAATCCTCCCGCAAATGGCTGCGCACGCTTCCGACCAAAGCCCCTTGGGTTATTCATGGTCCGGGTGAAAATGCCGGTGTGGTGGATATCGGACTGGGTTATGCCGCCATTTTCAAGATGGAAAGCCATAACCACCCGTCCTTTATCGAACCCTATCAGGGGGCTGCCACCGGCGTTGGCGGTATTCTGCGTGACGTGTTCACCATGGGCGCGCGCCCCATTGCCAACCTGAACGCCCTGCGTTTTGGCAACCCCGAAACGCCCCGGACACGCCAGATTATTGATGGTGTTGTGCGTGGCATTGGCGGTTATGGTAACTGCGTTGGTGTGCCGACAGTTGGTGGGGAAATAAATTTCCACCCGGCTTATGATGGCAACCCGCTCGTTAACGCCATGACGGTTGGCCTTGCGCGTAAAGACCGCATTTTCCTCTCTGCCGCGGCAGGCGTTGGCAACCCGGTTGTGTATGTCGGCTCCCGCACGGGGCGTGATGGCATTCACGGTGCTACCATGTCTTCCGCCGAGTTTGACGAAAACGCCATGGCGAAGCGCCCAACCGTTCAGGTTGGCGACCCGTTCATTGAAAAGCTGCTGATTGAAGCCTGTCTGGAACTGATGGCGACAGATGCCATTGTCGCTATTCAGGACATGGGTGCTGCTGGTCTGACCTCTTCCGCCGTGGAAATGGCCGGGAAGGGTGGCGTAGGGATCGAGCTTGATCTGGATGCCGTGCCGCAGCGCGAACCGGGCATGACAGCCTATGAGATGATGCTGTCCGAAAGTCAGGAACGCATGCTCATGGTCCTCAAACCGGACCGCACCGAAGTGGCGCGCAAGATCTTCGAGAAATGGGAACTGGATTTCGCCATTATCGGGCATCTGACGGAAACCGGCCATATTGTAGTGAAGCACAAAGGGCAGGTGGAAGCCGATATTCCGCTGGACCCGCTGGCGGATCAGGCTCCGATCTATGATCGTCCGGCAACAACGCCGGTTGTGCCGGAACCGCTTGGCCCGGTGCATGCGCCGCTTTCTCTGGACGCGACCCTGATCAAGCTTATTGGCTCGCCCGATCTCGCCTCCCGCGCATGGGTGTGGAACCAGTATGACAGCACGGTTGGCGGCCAGACTGTCCGTCGTCCGGGCGCTGCTGACGCTGCGATTGTCAAGATTGAAGACACTTCGCTCGCACTGGCTATCACAACGGACTGTACGCCACGCTACTGCCATGCAGACCCAAAAACTGGCGGCGCGCAGGCCGTGGCGGAAGCATGGCGGAACATTACCGCCACTGGCGCACGCCCGCTGGCTGTGACGGACAACCTGAATTTCGGCAACCCGGAAAAGCCCGAAATCATGGGGCAGTTTATTGCCGCCATTGAAGGCATGGGGGATGCCTGCCGCGCGCTGGATTTCCCGGTCGTGAGTGGCAACGTCTCGTTGTATAACGAGACAAGGCAGCCGGACGGCTCCGCCATGGCCATTCTGCCAACCCCCGCCATTGGTGCGCTGGGTGTGCTGAATGATGTGGAGAAAGCCGTTGGCCTTGGCATGCAGGACGGGAAAGCCGTGGTTCTGGTGGGTGAAACTCACGGGGAACTGGGGCAGTCTATCTGGCTGCGTGAAATCCTAGGACGTGAAGATGGGCCACCGCCGCCTGTTGATCTGGTAGCTGAAAAACGCAATGGCGATTTTGTCCGGCAGGAAATTCTGAACGGCACGGTTTCCGCCTGCCATGATCTTTCTGACGGCGGCCTGATGGTTGCCGTGGCAGAAATGGTGATGGCAAGTGGCGTGGGCTGTGAACTGGAAAGCCCGGATAGCGGTATCCGCCCCGAAGCCTTCTGGTTTGGTGAAGATCAGGCCCGCTATCTGGTGTGCGTGGATAATGCTGCGGATTTCTGTGCTCGCGCGGAAAAAGCTGGCGTTCCGGCTCGCCTGATTGGTCAGTCTGGCGGAAATGATTTGATTTTGCCCAGTGGCGTCACAATATCTGCTGCACGGCTTGTTGTAGCCCATGAGGCCTTTTTTCCGGCCTTGATGACCCGCTGAGTAACTGAAAGGGATCTGTAAGCCATGGCGATGTCCGCCACTGAACTTGAGACGTATCTTCGTCAGGCTTTCCCCGATGCCCAGATCAAAATTGATGATCTGGCCGGGGATGGTGATCATTATTCCTGCTCTATCGTGAGTGAAGCCTTCAAAGGCCTCAACCGCGTCCGGCAGCATCAGCTTGTCTATCAGGCGCTACAGGGGCACATGGGCGGCAAGCTTCATGCTCTTGCGTTGCAGACATCAGCACCCTGAACAGCCTATTTTTCCGCTCTTTTAGCAAGGATCCAGAGTAATGTCGGAAACTGTCAAACAGCAGATCCAGAACGAAATTGATACCAATCCCGTCATGCTGTTCATGAAGGGTGATGCCGACTTCCCGCAGTGCGGCTTTTCAGCGCGCGTTGTGCAGATTCTTGAGCATGTTGGTGCGCCGTTCAAGACTGTAAACGTTCTGGCCGATGCCAGCATTCGTCAAGGCATTAAGGATTTCTCAAACTGGCCAACCATTCCCCAGCTTTACGTTAAAGGGGAGTTTATTGGCGGGTGCGACATCGTGACTGAAATGTACCAGTCCGGTGAACTACAGACGCTACTGAAAGAAAAAAATATTCCTCTTAAAGCTGCATCCTGATTTTTTAAGTTGTCAGACGATCAGAGTGCTGTGTAGTCTGACAACAGACAAACAGAGGTGGGATATTTTTTAATGATGCGTTTTCCGTTTATGCGCTGTGCCTTCGCTTTTGTTGGTTTGAGCGCAGGTACTCTGGCAGTTCATTCCTCAGCGCACGCGGAACGCGTTATTTCTGATCTGGAAGCCAGTAAGCTGACATTTGCGTCTCTTACTGCCGCTCCGCCGCCGGTTGTGCATGTTCACCGTGTCAGTCATGTCATGCACGTCGCGCATCAGACGCATGGCATGTCCTCTCACAGCATGGTGCATCTGGTATCCTACCATGCCGCAAGACATACCGTGGCTCATGCGGCGACGCATCGCCATCGCACCTGAGCCATCAGGCCTCTAAACGTCTTGTAAAAAGCGCGGCTCGCCTCAGGCACCGCGCTTTTTCTACATCTGACGAATAACGTCTTTGACCCAGAGTAAAGCGTTCTGATCATCCACCGCTATCAAATCAAAGCGTAGTTCTTCATAAGACCAATGCGGATAGAGGGCCAGCAGGCACTCAGCTGCCCGATAAAGGCGCTTTTGCTGGACAAGCGTCAAACATTCCGCAGCACCCCGCAGGGTTTGGCGCTTTTTTACTTCTACAAAGCAAATCAAGCCGCCTTTGCGCATCACAATATCAATTTCACCACGTCGGGTTCGGGCCCTTTTTAATAGAATAGTCCAGCCGACCTTTATACAAGCAGAACAGACAACCTCTTCCGCACACAGACCGTCCTGATAAGCTTTTGCGCCACGCGCCTGCCGATCTAGCCTTTGCGGAGTCTGTTCTGGCGTTATGGGCTGAGGTCTGACTATCACGCTCTATTTTCCTTCAGGATGCATCTTGCCCCATGACGTTTGACATTATGCCGCATTTTTCTCTGGTGACAGTTACGGTCATTCGTTTTGTGCTGGTGACAAGCGTTGCGTTGCATATTCTGCTGACCAAAAGAAATACCTCATCGGCCATTGGGTGGATTGGCGTTTGTATTCTTATGCCTGTTCTTGGCACCGTTCTCTATCTCATGTTCGGGATAAACCGGGTCCGGCGGTTAGCCAAAAAATTGGTAAGCGGCCAATTTTCGCGCAGGTTTGAAGACCCACATAGTTCATCATGGAACAGGGAGCTGGACGGGCAGTTTGCGCCGCTGGCTATTATGGTCGGCAAACTCACCAGCCGCCCGCTGGTTGGCGGCAACAGGATCGTCCCGCTGCATGATGGTGATGGTGCGTATCCCTCCATGCTGGAAGCAATTGAAAATGCGGAACAAAGCATTTTGCTGTGTTCCTATATTTTCAGGAATGACCATATTGGGGGTGTTTTTATTGAAAAGCTCATCGCAGCACAAAAGCGTGGTGTGCAGGTGCGTGTTCTGGTGGACGGAATTGGCAGTGGATATTTTCTGTCCGCCGTTTACCGCCGCCTAAGCAGGGCAGGGGTGCCGTGTGCGCGCTTTATGCACTCCATGCTGCCTTGGCGGATGCCCTTCATCAATCTGCGGAACCATCGGAAAATTCTGGTGGTGGATGGACGGATTGGCTTCATGGGCGGATTGAACATCGCGGATGAAAATCTGGTCTCCAGAAAACCGCCCAATCCTGTGTCAGACACCCATTTCCGTCTGGAAGGGCCAATTGTCAAACAGTTGGCAGAAGCCATGGCATGGGACTGGCATTTTGTGACGCAGGAAATGCTGGAAGGCGATATCTACTTCAAAGAGCATACCTGTAGCGGAGACTCTGTCGCTCGGATTGTAACAGCCGGACCTGATACCGACCTCGAAAAAATTGAATATACCATGCTTCAGGCTGTCACGCTGGCCCGACGGCAGGTGAGGGTTATGACCCCCTATTTCCTGCCGGGGTCGCGGGTTATGTCAGAATTAGCACTCGCTGCTCTGCGGGGAGTGCAGGTGGATGTGGTTATTCCACTCCATAGTAATCATCCGCCACTAGACTGGGCCTGTGCCGCCAATATTTCTCCATTACTGGATGCAGGCGTACGCGTGTGGCGAGTCAAACCGCCCTTCAACCATTCCAAGCTTATGGTCGTGGACCGGGCATGGTCTTTTGTCGGGAGCTCCAACCTCGATATTCGCAGTTTGCGGCTGAATTTCGAGATCAATATGGAAACTTATGATGTCGGGATGGCTGAAATGCTGGATGATTTCATCTGCCATCATAGAAACCGCCGCCTCACGCATCATGATCTGGATAAGCGAAACAAGTTAGTCCAGATCCGCGATGCCGCGGCCCGTCTCTTTATGCCTTATCTATGAGGCAACAGACGCCAGAACTTTGATGTCTGGCCGCAATCGCACTGAAATGGGCCGGTGATCTGAGGCAAAAACCGGAAGGACTTTGGCATTCAGGCAGGTCATTCCCTCGACCAAACAACGGTCAATACGGATAGGGACGAGATCTACCATGCGGTGCGTCGGCGCTTTTGGCCCCACATCGGAAAAACCGGGAACAAGCGTGGGGCCAACAAGGTTGAAGTCCCCTAAAATAGCACATGGAGCGGGAAGGAGTGTCGCAATACGCCGCAACTGCCGCCGGTTGAGCACCTGCCCATGTGATAAATGCACATTTGCCAGAGAAAACGGACCGTAATCAATAATTTGAGCATGCCTTTTGACAACCGCACCGGAAGGAATGGTACAGGCGCGAGGCTCACGAGCAAAAGGGGTGCGGCTCCAGCAGGCTGGACCATGAATACGGCCGGGCAGGGGAGCGCGGGAATAATAGCCTCCCATAATATCGGGCAGCACATCTATTTCTTCTGTGGCTTCCTGCATCAGAAGAATATCGGGCTTTTCTTCTTCAATCAGCGCGACAACATCATGCACGGTGGCTCCGGTTCTACGCAGCAGATTCCAGCTGATAATTTTTGTGCTGTCCTGCTCCCCGGTCACAAGTGGCCTGATCTGTTTTTTGTGACGACGCCCATCCATGAGACGGAGAAAATGACGCCTCATGAAGGCAGTCTCCTTTGATCATCAGACGAAGAATGAGAAGATACTTCCTGATCGGCAAACTCAACAGTCAATGTAAAACCGACCGCCAGCAGAATTGGTCCGAGAAAAATCCCCAAACCACCAAATGCCATAACGCCACCAATGACACCCAACACTGTTAAAAGATAAGGCAGCTTGCTTCCTCGGGCAATAAACAGCGGTCGGATAATATGGTCAGCGCCAGAGATTAGCACGATACCATAAAGAGCCAGCAAAACGCCTCTGACAACATGATGGTCAACCAGCAGCCAGAGTGAAGCTGGAACCCAGACCAACGGCGCACCTATGGGCAAAACAGCGAGAAAAGCCGCCAGCACACCAAACATGACGGGTTCTGAGAGTCCTGTCAGCCAGAAGCCAACGCCTGTCAGAATGCCCTGAATAATCGCAGTGCCCAGAATACCGTAAACAGTGCCGCGCACGGTCCCGCCAATAATGTGCAGATGTCTGCTAGCATGCGGCCCGGCAATACGCGTCATGACAGCTTTAAGCGTATCCCCCAGAGAGGAGCCGCTGAGCCAGAAAAAAAAGGCTATAAACAGCGCCATCACCAGATGAAGCGCCCCGTTGGCAACCTGTATAAGGAGCACCAGCAGAGACTGAATAATATCCCCCGCATATGGCCTCAGGCTGGCTCCTAAATGGTCAAAATCATGGCTCCAATGTTGCCACTGGTTGACAAGGTCCTGCCCGACCATGGGGAGCGTGATCAGCCAGCCCGGTGGTGGTGGGATCTGATGGGAAAAACTAAAAAATTCATTCAGCCGGGAAGCCCAGCGCGGGCTGGCTGCGATGGTCGTGGAGGCCAGAAAAGCGAGAGGAATGACGAATCCAACAGCACACAGGAACGTCATGATCAGACTGGCGGCGAGAGCACTCATCCGGCGACGGAAATACTGGAAAACGGGCCATGTCGCGTATGTCAGTACACCAGCCCACAAAATAGCTGAAGAAAACGGGGCGAGAACGATAACACACCCATAAGCAATGCCACCAAGTAGCAGAGCCAGCATGATTCGTTCCGTTGTCAAAGTCAGCCCATCCATCATAAGCACAGTAAACCACGGATTTTACGGTTTGTCTGGTGCTGTAAAGACTTTTCCGCATTGCAAAATATACTATCCCAGCACCGGGTATTAGGGCTGTATCCAAGTGTCACATTGACGAGACTTTACAATACGTTAATTAACGTATTATTAACGTAGCTATTAGATAAAGATTTTTATCCATAACATGTTGATTCATAAGGTGAGATAAATGGCTGCCGTCACAATGCATCTTGGTGAAATTGGTCAGCAGTTAAGAGCTTTCCGCCTTGAATCCGGAATGCGGGCGGACGAGATTGCATTGCGGCTCGGCGTCTCCCGCGCGGCGTTATACCGTTATGAAAAAGGGGAAGTCATCAAGCTGGATACTGTCCAGAAACTTGCCGAACTCCTGAATATCTCACCCCTGACGCTTCTAGGGATTGGGATTGAATATTATAATTGCCCTAACAAATTTTTTCAGAAAATGGCCGCGATTGAAAGCGATATAGAACAGATTCTTCAAGTCTCAGACCCGGTCTGCTACCAAGTAACATCACCGGCTTATGATGCCATTCTGCTTGAAGCCCAAACCGACCAACTCCAAAAAAATGGGCAAGACATCACGACAACGCCTGTTGTTCTGGCACAGTCCAAGCGGCGCGCACTCTATAGTCAGAGAAATCCGTCTATTATTTCCATGCTTCATGAAAGCCGGGTTATTGATTTCCTGACGCATGGTGTCGGGGCAGGCGTCCCAATGTCGCAACCTTTGCGGCATAAGGCCCGGCAGGTTGCGGTGCAGGAAATCCGCAATATCATCACCTTGATTGATGCTGCCCCCATGGGGCTTCAATTTAGCGTTATTCCAGACACTATAACCGTGACGTCGTGCATTTTCATGCGCCACAGTGAGCAGATGGCTGTCGCTATCAATCCGTTCCGGTGTGACTGTTCTCCCAACACTACGACTGGCGTGGCGCTTATTACGTCCTCACTGGAAGCCGTGACAACACACCAGCATATGCTTGAACGCTTGTGGCAAACATCCCTTAAAGGTGCTGATGCAATAGGGCGCCTTAAAACGCTTGTGGAACGTCATGGCGCGGCCTGAAAATCCAAGATTTTGAAATTCTAACCGATACCTTTCCAGACAGACTTGCTTTACCCTGCTCAACCACTTGTCGTTGTTCCGGAATTAAAGCCATGTCTCCCCTGATTTCAGTCAAAACTCTTGCTTCCTTGCAGGAAAACCCCCTGCTGCGCATTCTGGATGCAACAGCACTTTTACCCGGAGAAACCAGCAACCCGGACGACGCTTTTCAGAAAGCCCATATCCCCGGCAGCCTTCGGTTTAATATCGATTATTTTTCCGACCCAGAAAGCACGCAGCCTCACACGGCTCCCTCAGCCGCGCGCTTCGGTCGACTTTTTGGGGATCTTGGTATTACCCGCGCAACGCACGTTATCTTTTATGATCAGGGCAATATCGCCTCCGCCTGCCGGGGGTGGTGGTTGGCCAGACTGTTTGGGCATGAACAGGTTTCTGTGCTGGATGGCGGCCTTCCTGCATGGTTGCGTGATAATCAACCCGTCGAGCAAGGCACCCCTGAGAAACCCGCTTCACGCCCCTATACCTGCCACACTCATTTTTCCCGCCTGAAAGGGCTGGGCGATATGCTTGATACTGTTGTGCAAGGACTAAACCCCATTCTGGATGCACGCTCGGCTGCACGGTTTTATGGGCAGGTTCCTGAACCACGGCCGGGACTGGCATCGGGACACATGCCGGGGGCTATCAATCTCCCCTACAAAAATCTGCTTGCAGAAAACGGTGAATTTCTCCCTGCTGACCGCGCTCGGAACGTGTTTCTGGAAGCCGGCCTGCCAGCCGATAAACCCGCCATTACAACGTGCGGGTCGGGCATGACAGCGGCCGTGTTAAGCGTTGGCCTCGCGCTGGCAGGTTTTGACGAAGGCGCATTGTATGACGGATCATGGGCGGAATGGGGTGCAACGCCAGATGCACCGGTGACAAAAGGAGTGTGACGTATGCCGTCTGATATCACTGTGACACAAGGCTGGGATAAACTCTCCTCGACACTGACACGTCTGGCCAGACCGGAAGCCGCCCCGGAAGGCGCACCCGTGAACATGCCCATGACCCGCGGCTCAACTGTGTTGTTTCCATCGCTCAGCGACATGCGTAGGCAGGGTCAGAAACATTTTGACCATGCCTATATTTACGGCGCTATGGGCACGCCCGTGCAGCACGAGTTGGAAAAAGCGATTGCCGTTATTGAAGGCGGCACAGACTGTCAGGTTGTCTCCTCGGGCCTTGCTGCCTGCACCACGCCGCTGCTCGCCTTTCTAAACGCCGGGGAGCACTGCCTGATTCCCGATTCTGTTTATAGCCCCACCCGGCGGTTTGCAGACAAGGTGCTCAAACGCTTTGGCGTAGAAACAACTTATTATCCGCCCTGTGCCTCCGCCGAGGAACTCACCGGTCTGATCCAGCCGAACACGCGCGTCCTGTTTGCCGAAAGTCCCGGTAGCCATACGTTTGAAGTGCAGGATATTCCCATGCTATCGCGCATCGCCCACGCGCATGGGGCCAGATTGATGATGGATAACACGTGGGGTTTTGGCATTTTTGCGCCGTTCACCCATGGTGTTGATGTCTCCATTCAGGCACTCACCAAATACCCTTCAGGCCATTCCGATGTGATTGCCGGCGCGGTGACGGTTGCAAAAACGGAAGACTGGCATCTGCTACGAGAGACCGCCATTCAGCTTGGCCAACTCGCCGGGCCGGACGATTGTTGGCTCACTCTGCGCGGTCTGCACACCATGGGTGTCCGGCTGTCTCATCAGGCACAATCAGCCATGCGCGTAGCTCAGTGGTTGAAGACGAGACCTGAAGTCGCACGGGTCCTGCATCCTGCTCTGCCTGACTGTCCCGGTCACGAAATATGGAAACGCGATTTTACCGGGGCAGGAAGCCTTTTTGGCTTCGTTCTGAGAAACACGTTCACCCAGAACGCTATGGAAGCCATGGTTGATTCGTTCAGGTTTTTTGGAATCGGAGCCTCATGGGGCGGGTACGAAAGCCTTGTGCTGCCAACAAGCAAGAGCATTATCCGCAACTTCCCCGCAGACGACACTGAAGGCCCATCCATGCGCCTGCAAATCGGTCTGGAATCAACTGAGGATCTAATTGGTGATCTGGAGCAGGGATTTAGCGTGCTGAAAGCCCATTGCTAAGGCCCATACGCCTCTTTAATTCTGAGCGGAGCGAAGGCGGAAGGTTGCCGCTTCGGCTACGTGGGCGGTCTGAATTTCGCTTTCACCAGCCAGATCGGCAATGGTCCGGGCAACACGGACCATGCGGGTGTAGCCACGGGCTGAAAAGTGGAAACGAGCCGCTACTTTCTGCGCGAGAGTTTGTGCTGCCTCGGTTATGGGCATCTGCTCCAGCGTGGCTTGCGCGTTTTTTAGACCGTCCTGCCGAGCATACTGACGCGCACGTGCCGCCTGCACGCGTTCCGCCACTGGCGCGCTTGCTTCACCAGATGGGCCAGAAAGATAGTCCAGCGGCACAAAGGGCTGCATGGCGACGTGAATATCAATGCGGTCTAGCAGCGGGCCAGACAGGCGGCCCATATACTCCTCCCCGCAGCGCGGAGCTTTGCGGCATTCCTTGCTGGCATCCCCCAGATACCCACACCGGCACGGATTCATGGCGGCAATAAGCTGGAAGCGGGCAGGGTAGGACACATGCAAGGCGGCGCGTGCGATACTTACACGACCTGTTTCCAGAGGTTGCCGAAGAGCTTCCAGTGCTGAGCGGGAAAACTCGGGCAATTCGTCCAGAAACAGAACGCCATGGTCAGCCAGACTGATTTCACCCGGACGCGCCTTGTTCCCACCGCCAACAAGCGCAGGCAATGTTGCGGAATGATGCGGGTCTCTAAACGGCGGACGTCTGATAGGGCGTCCATTTTTTAACAGCCCGGCGGCGCTGTAAATACGGGAAACGTCCAGACTTTCCCGCTGTGTCAGATCCGGCAACAGGCCCGGCAGACGGGCGGCAAGCATGGATTTTCCCGCACCCGGTGGGCCAGAGAGCAGAATGGAATGGCCGCCCGCTGCACCAATTTCCAATGCCCGCCGACCTGTTTCCATACCTTTGATGTCCGCAAGGTCTGGAACAGGTTCGGGAGTCGGGTCAGCCGTCTGTTCTGAAAAAACAGGCGGTGTCAGAATCTGAAGACCGGTGAAATGATTAATTAAGGCAAGAAGTGTAGGGGCACCGAGGATCGCGATATCCCCGCCACACAAGGCCTCTTCCGCCTGCATTGCTGGGCAGATAAGCCCTAGAGACATCGCCGAGGCCTCGATGGACGCAGACAGCACACCCGCAACAGGGTTCAGTCTGCCATCAAGCGACAATTCACCGAGGGCCGCAAACCGCGACACCTCTTCGTAGGGTAGAACTTCCATGGCGCACAGCAGAGCCAGCGCGATGGGAAGATCAAAATGTGATCCTTCTTTTGGGATATCCGCTGGCACAAGGTTGATGACAATCCGCTTGGCAGGGAGCGCCATGCCCATGGAAGTCAGGGAAGCCCTTACACGCTCACGGGCTTCCGCCACAGCCTTATCAGGCAGACCGACAATCAGAAAAGCTGGAAGGCCGGATGAGATCTGAACTTCCACCCAGACAGGCCGCGCTTCAATCCCGGCGAAGGCAAAGCTACGGATGCGGGAATTGATCATTCCCACTCCCGAACCCTCATAAAATCAGTGACCCTGATAGATCAGGCGCGCACGAATTGTGCCTTCAATGTCACGCAGCGCATGCAGGATGGTATCATCCGTATCCTTGTTGCCGCCTGTATCGGCTTCCACCACAACATATCCAATTTCACCATCCGTCTGTAAAAACTGGGCGGTGACATTGCAGGTCTGTTTGAGAAAAACTTCATTCAAACGCATCATCATACCGGGCACATTATGGTGCACATGCATGAAGCGCGTGCCGCGTGGGCTTTGGGGAAGCTGCACACCGGGGAAATTGACGGCCCCAAAAGTCGACCCCACATCGGAATATTCAACCAGCTTACGGGCCACTTCCACACCAATCCGTTCCTGCGCTTCCGCCGTGGAGCCACCGATATGCGGCGTGAGGATAACGTTATCCAGCTCCATCAGCGGCGTTGCGAGCCGGTCATTCGGACCTTTGGGTTCCTTGGGGAACACATCAACCGCAGCGCCCAGAAGGTGCTTGTCTTTCAGTGCCTCAGCCAGAGCCTCCAGATCCACCACATTCCCACGGGCGTTGTTGATCAGGAACGATCCCTTTTTCATGGCGCGGATCTGCTCCGCCCCCATCATATTCCGGGTGGCGGGAATTTGCGGCACATGCAGGCTGACCACGTCACTTTGGCTCAGCAGATCTTCCAGCGTATCTACTGGCATGGCATTACCGTGGCCGAGTTTGTCCACCACGTCATAATAAATCACGCGCATACCGAAGGCTTCCGCGAGAACAGAAAGCTGGGAGCCGATGGAGCCGTAGCCAACAATCCCGAGAGTCTTGCCACGCACTTCCCAGCTATTGGCGGCGGATTTGTTCCATAGCCCCTGATGGCAGCCAATGGAGCCCGGAAAAATGCGGCGCATGAGCATGACAATCTCGCCCATGACCAATTCCGCCACAGAGCGCGTGTTGCTGTAAGGCGCGTTGAACACCGGCACTCCATTCAGCCGGGCCGCTTCCAGATCCACCTGATTGGTACCAATGCAGAAACAGCCGATGGCAATCAGGCGATCAGCGACTTCAAGGACCTCTTTGGTCAACTGGGTGCGGGAGCGAATACCCACAACGTGGACACCTTCCAGAGCTTTTTTCAGGGCGTCGCCTTCCAGCGCGCCCTTGTGGCGCACCACGTTCTCGTACCCGCTGGCTTTCAGCAGTGCGACGGCACTGTCATGCACGCCTTCCAGCAGTAGAATGCGGATTTTATCCTTGGGGAGGGACAGTTGTGTGCTCATGGGAAGATGACCATACCAGTTGCGCCGAAGGGCAGGCCTATCGCAAAATGCGGGAAATTCATAGGTCTGCCGCCGTAAAACGTTAAAAGGACTGCGTCTGTCAGTTCTGCTCGGCAAGAACCTTCACAGCATCCGCATGCAGAGTGGGGTCCCCGGCGGCGAGCACCGTCCTATCCCCATCCGCTCGCAGGGGGCTGCCGTCCCATGCCGTAATTTTCCCACCGGCCCCTTCAATAACCGGCACCAGAGCCGCCCAGTCCCACGGATTCATGTCACATTCTGCAATCAGATCAATCTGACCGAGCGCCAGCAGGCCGTACGCGTAGCAATCCCCACCCCACGTCATGCGTTTGGCACGGGCTTTCAGGGTTTTCCATCCGTCATGCGGCGCACTTTCCAGTATTTCGGGCGACGTGCAGGACAGTTCCGCATCCGCCAGACGCAGGCAGCGTCGTGTAACTGGAGAGCCCCCGAGAGGAGACGCAAACCGTGTCGGCTGACCAGCCACGCCAATCCAGCGTTCTTGTAGAACAGGCTGATCAATAACCCCGATGACAGGCACCCCATCCCGTAAAAGCGCAATCAACGTACCAAACATCGGGCGGCCTGTTACAAACGCCCGTGTGCCGTCCACGGGGTCCAGCAGCCAGCGATACCGGGCTGCCTCATTCTCAAGGCCAAACTCCTCTCCAAACACGCCATGGTCTGGCAGGCGTTCGGCTAGAATGGCCCGCATCACGCGCTCGGCTGTGCGGTCCGCAATGGTCACAGGGCTTTCGTCTGCCTTGTCTGAAACGCTGAGACCTCGCCGGAACCACGGCTGCACAACACAGCGTGCGGCATCCGCCATCATGCTGGCAACATCCAGAAAGGGGGTAAGGTCCTCAGTTGTCATGGTGTTACTCCGGGAGAGGCAGGCGGGGCGGGCACGTCACTTTCGCCCAATGTGCGCAGATAGGCGATAATATCCGCCCGCTGCGCGGCATCGGGCAGACCAACAAGAGACATCCGCGTGCCGGGTGCAAAGCGGGCAGGGGCGGTTAGCCAGTCTGACAAAGCCTGATCCGACCAAATGTGCCCATGCTGGGCTTTAAGCGCCTGAGAATAGGAATAGCCAGATAACCCCGCGATAGGACGCCCGACCACACCAGACAGATTAGGCCCAACGCCATCAGAGGCGCCGTCATTAACCGCATGACAATTTGTGCAGACCTGATGCACCAGCGCATCGCCTCTTTGCGCGTCTGCATGCGCCATGAAAGGTGCTATCGGCTTGTTGTCCAATGCGGGGAGCGAAAACGCGGGCTTTGCCGGGGCAGTGTGCGGCACGACGGCTGAGCTTGTCGCGTAGCAGACCCAAACGCAAACCCCGGAAAGCAGAAAGGCTGCCCCCAACCGATTAAGAAACATGCTGTCCATACGAGAAGCCGGGACCTCCGGTTGCGTTTGGCTCACGCCTTTTCTAGACTGTACGCCGCCCCAGCAATAAAGGGCGCCGCGCCGGGTTCGGCAGCGTTTTCACACTGTTTCCAAGGCTATATTCTGTGCCGTATTCCAGAGCAAGCTGATGATCTCTCCGCTCGTCATCATCCCCGCCCGGCTTGCCTCAACACGCCTGCCCGGTAAACCACTGGCCGATATTGCCGGGCGCGCCATGATTTTGCGTGTGCTGGATGCAGCCCTTGCTGCGGATGTCGGGCCAGTTGCCGTTGCGGCGGCTGATCAGGAAATCTGTGATGTCGTCACCCAAGCTGGTGGCCGCGCTGTCCTGACAGACCCCAAGCTGCCATCCGGTTCAGACAGAGTCTGGCAGGCCGCGCAGGAACTGGACCCCGAGGGTCAACATGATGTGCTGATCAACTTGCAAGGGGATCTGCCAACCTTTTCCCCGGACGATCTACGGGCCGTCATGCGTGTCATGCCAGACCCGGCTTTTGACATTGGCACACTGGTCGCACCTGTTTTGTCGCAGGATGAAAAAGAGGCCGCATCAGTCGTCAAGGTTGCCTGCCATTTTGAGGCTGATACGCTCTGCGCGCCGGCCCTGTACTTCTCCCGCAACCCGATTCCGTGGGGACAGGGGACATTTTGGCACCATGTTGGGGTTTATGGCTGGCGGCGGGGTGCATTGGCGCGTTTTGTCTCCCTACCAGAATCCGGCCTTGAACGGCGCGAGCAACTAGAGCAACTTCGCGCTTTGGAAGCCGGAATGCGCATTGGCTGCGCGCGTATCAACGCAGCCCCGTTTGGTGTGGATACCCCGGCCGATCTTGAGCGAGCCCGGCAGCATTTCAAGGCATGACGCACGCAATGACTGATAAGATCATCGCCTTTCAGGGCACACTGGGAGCCTATTCTGATCTTGCCTGCCGGACCGTTAAACCCGGCTGGCGCACGCTCCCCTGCAAGACATTCGCCGGGGCTATAGAGGCTGTTCATACAGGCCGCGCGGACCTCGCCATGCTGGCCTGTGAGAATAGTCTTGCTGGGCGTGTCCCAGATATTCACACCCTTCTGCCAGCCTCAGGCCTGCATATTGTGGGAGAATATTTCCAGCGTATTGAACATTGCCTGCTGGGTGTCCCGGGGGCCACGCT
Organism: Acetobacter orleanensis; assembly: GCF_001581005.1. Taxonomy (GTDB): domain Bacteria; phylum Pseudomonadota; class Alphaproteobacteria; order Acetobacterales; family Acetobacteraceae; genus Acetobacter; species Acetobacter orleanensis. The sequence continues at coordinate 13,756 of NZ_LHZV01000061.1, read as the reverse complement.
GGATGATATCAAGCGGGTTCACACCCACCCTGTCGCCATGGGGCAGATCTGCAATCTTCTGCGTGACCGCGGCCTGACGCCTGTTACGGAGTTTGATACCGCCGGTGCGGCTGAACTCGTGGCGTTGTGGGGAAGGAAGGAGGAGGCCGCTGTGGCCTCTGAACTCGCGGCCCAACTAAACGGGCTGGAAATTCTGCTAAAAAACGTGGAAGATGCAAAGCATAACACCACACGCTTCTATATTGCTTCCCGCACGGCAGACCGGCCAGCCGCTGGCACACCGCATGTCATGACGACGCTGATTTTCAACGTCAAAAATATTCCCGGCGCGCTCTATAAAGTGCTGGGAGGCTTTGCCACCAACGGCCTGAACATGACACGGCTGGAAAGTTATATGACGGGCGGAAGTTTTGCCGCGACACGCTTTCTGATGGATGTTGAAGGCCATCCGGAAGAAGACCGGCTAGGCAAAGCTTTGTCAGAACTTGAATTTTTTGCCGAGAACGCCGAAATTCTGGGCGTATATACGCAGTCGCCTTTCCGGCGGCACATGACCGGCTCTCCGCTTGAAGAGCAGACTTCAGGCTATGCAGACGCCATTTCGGGATAAACGACGGCTTATGTCACATACACGCTTTACAGGCTCCATCACCGCACTGATTACCCCCATGAACCGGGATGGAAGTCTGGATTTCACATCCTTTGAACGTCTGCTGGACTGGCAGATTGAGGAAGGAACGTCTGCGCTGTGCGCTATGGGAACAACGGGTGAAAGCCCGACCCTGTCGCATCAGGAACATCATGCGGTTATTGAACGCGCCATCAAGGTCTCTGCTGGTCGGGTGCCGGTTATTGCCGGGGCAGGGTCCAACAGCACAGCCGAAGCGGTCGATCTGGCGCGTCACGCAGAAAAAGCTGGAGCGTCTGCGGTTCTGGTGGTTACGCCTTATTATAACAAGCCAACGCAGGAAGGGCTTTACCGGCACTTCATGGCGGTTGCCGATGCCATTTCTATCCCGGTCATGCTCTATAATATCCCCGGTCGGTCTGTTGTTGAAATCAGTGTGGAAACAACGGCGCGTCTGGCACGGCATGCCAATATCATCGGCGTGAAAGATGCTACCGCCAATCTTCTACGCCCGCTTCAGGTACGCCGCGCCGTCAGCAAGCCCTTTAATCAGCTCTCGGGGGAAGATGGTACGGCCGTTTCCTTCCTCGCTGCGGGCGGGGACGGCTGCATCAGCGTGACATCCAACGTCGCACCGGCTCTGTGCGCCCGGATTCAGGCAGACTGGCAGGCTGGCCGTGTGGCGGATGCCATTGCGGGGCAGGATAAGCTGTTACCTCTGCATGATGCCCTGTTCTGCGAAAGTAATCCCGCTCCGGTTAAATACGCGGCCAGCCTGCTGGGGCTTGCAGGAGAAACGTGCCGTCTGCCTTTAGCACCTCTGACAGACTCGTCACGTCAGCACGTTAAAGCCGCTCTGGTTGATGCCGGGCTGCTGAACTGAGCCATGGCAAAAAAACCAGCAAAGCCCACCATGATTTCTCATGGAATCGCGGCGCAAAACCGTAAGGCACGTTTTAACTACACCATTACCGAAACAATCGAGGCTGGCCTTGTCCTCAAAGGGGCAGAAGTCAAAAGCCTCCGCATGGGCCGCGCCACGATTGCTGAAGCTTTTGCCGCGGAACGGAATGGAGAACTCTGGCTGCTTAACAGCTACATTCCAGAATATCAGGGCGGCGTTCTGTCTCGTTTTGATACGCGTGCTCCGCGCAAGCTCCTCCTGCACAGTAAGCAGATCGAGAAGTTTCTTGGCGCTGTGGCCCGAGAAGGTGCCACTCTGGTGCCGCTCGATATTCACTTCAATGCGCGCGGCTGCGCGAAAGTCACGCTGGGTCTGGGTGAAGGCAAAAAGAGCGTGGACAAGCGCCACGCGATTGCGGACCGTGACTGGCAGAGAGACAAAGCCAGACTGCTTCGCAATAAAGGGCGCGGGGACTACTAACCCGTGCTCTTTATGAGAGCGTGTCGCATGTTTTCAAATATTCAGTCATAAAAAAACCCCGCACTAGGCGGGGTTTTCTCGTTTTATACGGATGTATAAAACTTAGTCTGCATCGATTGCAGCGGCTTCTGGACCTTTCTGGCCCTGAACAACCCTTACATTCGTGACCTGACCTTCGTTGAGGCTAGCCAGACCAGAGCGCTCCAGAGCAGAGGCGTGAACAAAAATGTCTTTGCCACCGCCATCAGGCGTGATGAAGCCGAAGCCTTTGGTCGCGTTGTACCACTTCACGGTCCCACGGACTTCTTCTGCAGAAGAAAGGTCCGGAGCCGGACGCGGAGCGCGACCACCACCAAAGCCGCCACCAGCGCGCGGTGCGCCGCCGAAGCCACCACCAGACGGAGCGCGCGGGCGTTCCGGCTGAGCCGTGCTTTCGTCAACGGAAATGACTTCCGCTACCTGACGACCCTTCGGGCCCTGACCGATACGCACGGACAGAGTGGCACCGGGGCTCACGCCATCATGACCAGCCTGAGACAGAGCGTTGGCATGCAGGAAAACATCGCCAGACCCATCAGACAGTTCAACAAAGCCGAAGCCTTTTTCGCTGTTGAACCATTTGACAGTCGCTCCGATTTCCGGACCGGAAGCGATAACCTGCGGGCCACCACCGCCACCACCTGCGGGTCTACGCGGAGCATATCCGCCACGGTCACCGCCACCGCCACCAAAAGCGGGACGTTCGCCATAGGAAGGCGTTGACATAAAATCATCGTCAAATCCGCCGCGGCGCGGAGAACGAGAGCTGCGGTCGGTCCTGTTACTTCTCAACGGTCTTGATCCTGGAGCATGGAGAAGGCATTTGCTTCTCCAGATATTGAAAATACGGCAGAGTGGTCTGCAACCACATCCAAGTATGACTTACCATACCGGCCGTGGCGTATCTATAGAAAAGCATGAAATCAGCAGGGGTTTCACCACTTTTCCTGAGAGTAACATTTTTGTGACTCCCGCACCTGAATAAGGCACAAAACACAGCATGGCGCAGAGCGAATAGCTGGAAAGTAGGGTTTCTTGTTGCTGCGCAATCAACTAAAGACTTTAAAACTGACTCTGCATTGGCAGAACGAGAGGAAACCTATGTCCGCCATCATGAAATTACCCCATGTGAGGTATATTGCTGCCGCAACCCTTATGCTGGCTGGCAGTGCTGTTGTCTCTCGCTCCGCTGCGCATGCAACGCCCCTGCAAGATAAGCAGGGCACATGGACTCTACAGGGGGAAAACGATGCCGTTTCCACCCTGAAAGGCACGTCCGACCAGTATTACACTAGCGGCCTGCGGCTGAACTGGACATCCGGCACGGATACGCTGCCCACCCCCATTGCCGCCATCAACAAAGCCATCTGGGGAAACGGCGTGCAGCGGATCAGCATGGGACTCCAGCAACTGATTTTTACGCCGCGCGATACACAGGCCGCCAATCCGTGGGGAGCGGGCCAGCCCCATAATAGCCTGCTGCGTGACCGGCCTTATTCAAGTCTTTTGCTCGGCACCATCAATCTGATCACAGATACTGACACCACACGCAGCGTGTTTGGTATTCAGGTGGGCGTTATGGGTCCGGCAGGTCTGGGGCGCCAGCTTCAAAATGGTTTCCATGGCGCGATCGGCGATACAAAAAATCTGGGCTGGAAGCATCAGCTACAAAACCAGCCTATTTTTCAGGTGCAGGGTGGGCGCACATGGCGTTTGCCGCTGGTTAATCTCGGCCCGATTGAATTTGACAACCTGCCCTCAGCCTCTGCCGCAATCGGTGACTATCAGATTTACGGCAAACTCGGGGATATGTTCCGCTTTGGGCAAGGGCTTAGTAGTGATTTCGGCCTGCCGACCATTCAGAGTTCAGTCACCGACGGCGGAGACGCCTATAAGGCGACACGCCCGGTTGCATGGTACTTCTTTGGCGGCGTGACGGGGCAGGCTGTGGCGTATGATGCCTCTCTTGAAGGCAACACCATGCGCAGCAATTCCCTGCATGTGAATAAGAAGTGGGATGTGGGTGAAATCCACGCCGGTCTGGCCGTCATGTTCTACGGTGTGCGTGTTTCCTACAGTCAGGTTTGGCAGACTCAGCAATTTGACGGTGCGAAGTCCGGTCTGTTCAACTACGGCTCGCTTATGGTTTCTGCAAAATTCTGATCAGAAACGCTCACAAGAAAATCATTTGCCTAACAAATAGGCATTAAAATTTTGTCACATTTCGTTTTTTGTGGTTTTTGCGCAACTTTATGAAGTTTCTGCCTCATTCTGAGGCGCAAACCCACGTTTTGTCTTGGCGTTACGGAAATCGCCATTTTACATTTGAACTCAGCAAATATCCTCTGGTGTTCGATGGAAATGGAAAATCTGATGCCGCGCAAGAATGATGCCCCATTTGTCAGCAATGTTATCCCATTTCAGATGGAAATTTTGTCGCATCACCGGGAATATCTCTCCCGTTGGGTTCACGCAGGCCAACCCATGGGCGTGTGTGATGCCGATATTTTTTCCGCCGAACAGCGGCAGGCAGGCGTCTCTTCCGGTTACGCGCTGATCTGGGTGCGGGAAACGGCGGACCCGGCCTATAAAATTTACTCTCGTGGCAATAGCTGGGTGGTGATGGACGCCATTCGGGAAAACGTGCTCGGGCAGTTCCGTTCCTTTGCGGACGCCCTGCACATGGTGCGGCCCGTTCTGCCCCTCCCAGAGAAAATTGTGGCTGCCTGACTGACCGGACCTCTTTCCTTCACAGCCCTTTCTCCTCAAGCATGATCTTTTCTGGAACAGTCTGACGCCCATGCGTCAGACTGTTTTTTATTGGCGTTTCTGTTTATTTGACGTCTTGTTGAACGACATGCTGCGCATACGCAGAAGAGCAGTAAAACGATTTCAGGGATTGCGCATCCGGCCGTCTCCTGCTGCAAGGTCTCATCAGCAAGACCTCCAGTCCTGACTTTAAGGAAGATGATATGACGACGATAACTCTCGCCCACCCAGACTCAACAGTTCATGAGGCGACAGCGGCGGCTATCATCCGAGTTCTGGAAGCGAATGATGTCGAGCCGGACATTGTCATCGGCCCGAAATCCGCTCTCGCTGAAATGCTCAAAAATGGCGAGATTGATCTCTACGTCTCAGCATGGCTGCCGGACGATGATTCAGACCTGCTGGCACCGGGAGTAACACCCCTCGGCAAACTGTTTCAGCCCAGCGCATGCTGCTGTATTTCACGCGAAGATGGGCCAGTTGTCTCATTGAGTGACGTCGTGCAGGCCGGTCCGGAACTTTCTCGCACCATTATCACACCTACCTCTCTGCAAAAGCATGTTGAGCAGATGCTTGCTGATTATAGCCTTGCAGCCGCAGGCTTCACTCTTAAAGTTCTGCCTGATGAGGAGGCTTTAGCCTCACTCACGACGGCGCTGAATAGCGGAGACTGCGTTCTCATGCCGCTTGTTCAGCCCTGCTTCCTGTTCCATCAGGGCGGCTTTCGTATTTTGTCTGACCCCAAAGGGAGCATGGGCAAAGAGCAGGAAGCTAGCATGCTGATGCGCCCCGGCCTGACAGACGATATGGATCCGGACCTTCAGGATGAACTGGATGAACTGATGCTGAGCACCAAGGTCATCAGCGCCATGGATTTCGCCATGCGCACGGAAGGGATGACGGCGGATGAGGCTGCCGAATCATGGCAACGCGGCAAGCTGCTGCCGCGCTAAAGGAGTGCTTGCGCGTGACAGAACATACCAGCAGCGATACGCGGGATACTGAACTGGCTGCGCAGTATGAAGCGTATCCCTACCCGGAGCGAAACCCGCAGGATGAAGCACGACGGCTGCTGATTGGCAGCCCCAGCCATCTGCGCGAAATTGACTACTGGGTGTTCGGCGCAAAGCGTCCACGCAGCCAGCCGCTTCGCGCCTTGATTGCTGGATGCGGCACAGGCGACGGCGCAATCATGCTTGCCACACAGATGGCACGCGCAGGCCGACCGGGGGAAGTTGTCTGCGTTGACCGTTCCCGCCACGCTCTCTCCATCGCGCAGGCTCGCGCCACCATGCGCGGCCTGACGACTATACGCTTCGTAGAAGGCTCCCTGACTGATCTGGGAGCACTTGACCTCGGCCTGTTTGATTACATTGATTGCTGTGGTGTTCTGCACCATCTGCCCGACCCCGATGCAGCACTGGCCGGGCTGGTGGCAGCCCTCGCACCGGGCGGGGGCATGGGGGTGATGGTCTATGCGCCTTATGGTCGCACCGGCGTCTATATGATGCAGGACGCGCTGGAACAGCTCGCCCCATTTGATGAAAAACCGGCGACCCGTCTGGACATCGCCAAACGTGTCATGCGCCATCTGCCTGCTACGGCATGGCTGCGGCAAAACGGCAATTTTGGGGACCATCTGAGCGGTGGAGACGCCGGTTTGTATGATCTGCTCCTCAACCCCAGAGACCGTGCTTATACTGTTGGGGCGTTTCTGGACTTGCTGGATAGGGCAGGGCTGGAAAGCACGTGCCTGATGGAACCAGCACGGTATGATCCCGCACTTTTCCTGCCCGACCCAAAGTTACGGGCACGCATCACCCAGCTTCCCGCACGGGAACAAGCCACGATTGCAGAGTCTCTGGCGGGCAATATGGCAACCCATGTGGCCTATGTCGTCCGCAAAGGGACCAGCGTTACGCCTGCGGATGCCTGCTCTTTTGATGCCGTGCCTGTCATGCGGGAAATTCCCGGCATTGAACTCGCCAAGCAGATGCGGCCTGACCATACGCTGCCTTTTGCTTTCGGAACGCTAGTTGTGCCGGTTCCGTTGCCCCCGCAGGCGAGGGGGCTTCTGCCGCTTATCGACGGTGAGCGCACAGTGGGCGAACTGGCCGCAATCCTCGCGACACGCGGCGTACCGGAAAATAAATTCCATGCGGTCTGGCAGGAAACCTTTTACACGCTGGAACGCCTGAACCGCGTCCTGCTCCAGCCCCCGGCATGACGCTGCGGCCTGACACGCCCGCAAGTGGTTGGGCTGGGCTGGACGCCATACCGATCATCATTTTTGGCGCAGCACTTCGGGCTGATGGTGCGCCCTCTCCCGCTTTGCAGCATCGGGTGCAAGCCGCCTTAAGATTTGGTGCAAATCAGGCCCAGCCGCTTTATCTCGTAACGGGCGGCGTGCCGCGTAAGGGGGTGACAGAAGCCGCCGTGATGCGCGGGTTACTGCTGGATAACGGTGTTCCCGCCGAGACCATCCTTGCCGACCACGCCGCAACGGATACGTTTGATTCCGTGGTAAACTGCACAAAAATTCTTGAGCAGCAGGGGTTGGGCGACCGTCGGGTCGCACTGGCAACCAGCCGCTACCATCTCCCGCGCTGCCTGCTTCTCATGCACCTTGCTGGGTGGCATGTACACGCCGTGCCCTTTCCATTTCCTGTTACGGGCCGTGAAAACCGACTGCGAACAGGCCTGCGAGTGGGGCATGAAATTGTTGCCAGCGTATGGGATGCCCTGCTGGTCATTCGCTGGCGTATTGTGCGCTGAGCACGGGCAGCGTATCTTTTCACTTTCTCCTTTCAAACAGCACTCCATGAACTGCGTTTGATCTGATTTCAGCCTGTCAGGCTTGAAGAACCTCTTGAAACAGTAGGTATTATGGCTGTTTACGCTTTTATTTTTCCGGGGCAGGGTAGCCAGTCCGTCGGTATGGGGGCTGACCTTGCCGCTGCCTTTCCTTCAGCACGCGCTGTGTTTGAAGAAGTGGATGACGCACTGGGCGAAAAGCTCTCCAAGACCATTTTTGAAGGGCCGATGGAGGCTCTGACCAGCACGGACAATACGCAACCCGCTTTGATGGCTGTTTCCATGGCGGTGCTGCGTGTTCTGGAAGAGCAGGGCGGATTGGATCTGGCCGGAAAAGCAACCCTGCTGGCCGGGCACTCTCTTGGGGAATATGCCGCACTGGCGGCTGGCCGGGCGTTTGGCGTTGCGGATGCCGCACGTTTGCTCCGCACCCGCGGGCTGGCCATGCAGAAAGCCGTGCCGGCAGGTGAGGGCGGAATGGCCGCTCTTATTGGCGCGACACTCGCTCAGGCGCAGGAAATCTGTGAAAACGCCGCGCAGGACGGCGTTCTGGAAATCGCGAATGATAATGGCGGCGGGCAGATTGTTATTTCCGGCACCATGGCCGCTATCGACAACGCCATTGCGCTCGCCAAGGACATGAAAATCAAGCGGGCCGTCAAACTGCCTGTGTCTGCTCCATTCCATTGCTCTCTGATGCGTCCGGCAGAAGATGTCATGGCCGAAGCCCTTGCAAAAGCGGACATCGCCACCCCCATCGTGCCCGTTATCGCCAATGTGACCGCCGATAAGGTGACTGACCCGGATGCGATTCGTCAGGCTTTGACAAAGCAGGTGACAGGCCGTGTCCGCTGGCGCGAAAGCGTGGAAGCCATGACCGGCATGGGCGTGGATACATTCGTGGAAATTGGCGCGGGTAAAGTTCTCTCAGGCCTTGTGCGCCGTATTGACCCGGAAGTTGCCACCAGTTCTGTCGGCACGGTCTCTGACATAGAAACCTTCCTGAAATCCTTTTAAAACAACGGAATAAAAGATTATGTTCAGGCTTGATGGAAAAATCGCTCTGGTGACGGGCGCCTCCGGCGGCATCGGCCGCGCGATTGCCGCGACGTTACACGCACAGGGCGCTACCGTCGTTCTGTCCGGCACGCGGGAAGCCGTGCTGCAGGAGCAGGTTGCGGAACTGGGTGGTGAGCGGGCGTTTTATGTCACGGCCAACCTGTCCGAACCGGCGGAGGCTGACGCGCTGGTTGGCAAGGCGGAAGAGGTTGCAGGTGCACCTCTGGATATTCTGGTCAATAACGCTGGGCTCACGCGGGACACGCTCGCCCTGCGCATGAAAGATCAGGACTGGGATCAGGTTCTGAATGTGGATCTGTCCTCCCCCTTTCGCCTGTGCCGTGCTGTTCTGAAAGGCATGCTGCGCCGCCGGGCCGGTCGCATTGTGAATATCGCCTCTGTGGTTGGCACAACCGGCAACGCCGGGCAGGCCAATTACGCCGCTGCAAAAGCGGGCATGGTGGGGATGAGCAAATCCCTCGCACAGGAAGCGGGCTCCCGTGGCGTGACCGTCAATGTCGTGGCACCGGGCTTTATTGTTACCCCCATGACGGATGTTCTGCCGGATGCTCAGAAAGAGAAGCTGACCAGCGCCATTCCGCTGGGCCGCCTTGGCAAACCGGAAGATGTTGCCTCTGCCGTGCTCTATCTGTGTTCCGAAGAGGCCGGGTGGGTTACAGGCTCCACGCTGCATGTTAATGGCGGCATGGCTATGGTATAAACACGCTGCGGAGGCTATTGCTTCAACAGATCGTGCAAATTGTTTTTGGATGTGGCAGACAGGCTCCGTAAATGGTCTGGATGCAGGTGTCCGGAACACAGTAGACCGGTTCATGTTGGCGTGAGCCGGAAAAACGTGCTAAGCGCCCGCAACCCTGTTGTGTGAGGGAAGAATGAGCAACCCGCTCACCCACACAACAACAGGCAAACTGGCAGACTTAAGCGCCTAGATAACTTGCCCAATTGACAGGGCCCATAGGAAGCAGAGACAGATGAGCGAAATCGCTGACAAGGTTAAGAAAATTGTGGTCGAGCATCTCGGCGTCGAAGAAAGCAAGGTCACGCCGGAAGCGTCCTTCATCGACGATCTGGGCGCAGACAGCCTTGATACCGTTGAACTCGTGATGGCTTTTGAAGAAGCTTTCAATGTCGAGATTCCGGAAGACGCTGCTGAAAAGATCGCCACGGTTAAAGACGCGATTGACTACATCGAAAAGCAGAAAGCCGCCTGATTTAGGCCGCTTTTTTTTTGCAGACTAACGGAAGGTCCCTCATTCCTTGAGGGGCCATACAGATTCAAGCGGGGAGCGGGCTGGTTTGTTGCAGTCGGCCGGAGCAAATTCGGGCCGGAGACGCGTTGTCGTCACTGGCATGGGCATGGTGGGGCCTCTGGGCCTCGGTGTCGAAAACGTATGGTCACGTCTGATCGCAGGGGAAAGCGGGATTGGTCGAATCACGCATTTTGACCCTAGCGATCTGCCTGCGCAGGTTGCCGGACAGGTGCCGGAAGGACCAACTTCAGAAGGAAAGCTGACGCTTTCTGACTGGGTGTCGGTCAAAGACCAGCGCAAGATGGACCGTTTCATTCATATGGGACTGGTCGCAGCGACAGAAGCTGTGGAGGATTCCGGCTGGAAACCTCAGACTGAAGAAGATAAATGCGCCACAGGTGTGATGATTGGCTCAGGCATTGGTGGTCTACAGACCATCTATGATGCCTCCATCACGGTGCATGAGGGGCGCGCCAAGCGTCTTTCTCCCTTCTTTATTCCATCGGCTCTCATCAACCTTGTCTCCGGGCATGTGTCCATCAAATACGGGTTTCAGGGGCCAAACCACTCTGTGGTGACAGCCTGCGCAACCGGTGTGCATGCTATTGGTGATGCCGCGCGGCTCATCATGTTTGGCGATGCGGACGTGATGGTCGCAGGTGGGGCGGAAGCAACCGTCTGCCCTCTGGGGATTGCCGGATTCTGCTCAGCCAGAGCGCTTTCAACGGGGTTCAATGAAACACCACAGAAAGCCTCCCGCCCGTGGGATAAAGACCGCGACGGTTTTGTAATGGGTGAAGGCGCTGGTGTGGTTGTGCTGGAAGAGTACGAACACGCTAAAGCGCGGGGTGCCAAAATCTACGCGGAAATCGTAGGCTACGGCATGTCGGGTGATGCCTATCACATTACGGCACCGGCAGAAGGGCACTACGGGGCTTTCCGCGCCATGCGCTCGGCTCTGAAAAGTGCCGGGGTCACGCCCGCAGATATTGGCTACGTCAACGCTCATGGCACCTCCACAATGGCGGATGACCTTGAGCTTGAAGCTGTCGAGCGTCTGTTTGGCGATGATGCCCGTAATCTGGCCATGTCCTCCACCAAGTCTTCCACCGGGCATCTGCTTGGTGCGGCTGGGGCGATTGAAGCCATTTTCTGCATGCTTGCTATCCGTGACAACGTGGCGCCTCCCACGCTTAACCTTGATAACCCATCACGCGAGAGCGTGATTGACCGGGTCGCGCATACAGCGCAGCAGAGGCAGATTAATGTTGCTCTGTCCAACAGCTTCGGCTTTGGCGGCACAAATGCCAGTCTGGTTGTGCGCGGCGTCTGATAAAGGACGATATGCGCAGGTTATTATCGGTCCTGTTCCTTCTGCTCCTTCTGGGGGCAGGAGGCACGGTCCTTAAGGCTTGGCTCGATTTTAAAAATCCGGGGCCATTAGTAACCCAGACTGATGTTGTCATTCCTCATGGCGACTATCTCAGCACGATCCGTACATTGCAGCAGGCCGGAGTTCTGCATTCCGGGTTCTGGACAGAAAAACTCTGTCTGGCCGCAGTGTTGCTAACCCGTAAAGACGGACAGCTTCACGCCGCGGAACTACATTTTCCTGCGTTTGTTTCAATGCAAGATGCCCTGCATATTGTGCGGCATGGTCGCCCAGTGCTGCATAAGCTGACGATTCCGGAAGGCCTGACGGCGCATCAGATTCAAGCGCTGCTCCAGTCGGCACCCTTTCTGGAAGGCGATGCACCTTTGCCTCCCGAAGGCTCCGTCATGCCAGAAACTTACGGCTACCTACGTAATACCGACCGAAAAGCTTTGCTGGACCGAACGCAGACAGCCATGACGAAAGCAGTCCTGACTGTCTGGAATAAACGCGCACCTATATCGGAAATTCCTGATGAGCAGACATTTGTGACTCTGGCCTCTCTGGTGGAAAAGGAAACCGCTCTTCCCGCCGAGCGTCCGCTTGTCGCGCGTGTTTTTATCAATCGGCTACAACAGGGCATGAAACTGCAAACGGACCCAACGGTCATTTACGCTCTGACCAATGGCGCGCCGCCTCTGGGTAGAAGCCTGACCCATACGGATCTTCAGGTCAGCAGCCCTTATAATACTTATATGGTAACAGGGCTGCCGCCGGGGCCGATTTGCTCTCCGGGTCTATCCTCTCTGGAGGCTGTGGCGCACCCCGCAGACGGGCCTATGCTGTATTTTGTTGCAAACGGGCAGGGCGGTCATAGCTTTGCGACCAGCCTGACAGAGCATAATAAAAATGTGCAGGTTTTTCGGCAGAAAAAACAGGCCGAACATGCCCAAACGCCGCAGCATTAAGGGCATGGAGCCGTAAGAAAGCCAGCAGGGACCTTCTGCCCCAACCGGATTTTATCGGGATTTTATCGGGGCAAGAGTTTCATGTTTGACGCTGCCCATGCTGCCAGAGCCCGGCGTTGTCACAGCGTCACTCCCGATCGTATCAGCACCGGTTGCCGCACCACGCTGCGCCGCACCGGTTTTTGCGGATGACGCAGCCGTTGCCGGGGCCATTTTTCCGTACCGGGTGAGCACACTCCGCAGCGGGTCCGCTCCGGGGTTGTTTACCCGCATGGACACCACAATATCTTCCGGCCCGACGCTTTGGTGATAGTAAGCCCGGTTGGCATCGCTGTTAACCGTCAGTTTTGTGCCGCCTAGAGCCGCGCCAGCAAAAAGCCCCTGCGATTTCTGCGCCACAAGAATATCGGTGTTGCTTGCGCCGGCATTGCCGCGTTCAACATTGCTGCTCAGGGTCGCGAACGAGACCCCCGCATTGGCACCAAACTGAAACTGGCTGTCCAGTAACGCCTGCAAACCGCGATCTGTCATGACAAAAAACATGGCCTGCGAGTTCTGTACGCCTATCTGAATGCCGAAGGAGGCCGTGCTGAGCGTGTAGAAAGCCGGGTCAGACCATGAACCACGTGCATCACGCGCCAGCAGCAGGCACCCGCCTCCAGCTCCGCCGAACGCAATGGACATGCGGAAAATGGAAGGACAGACCATAACAGCGCGGGATTTGCCGAGATTGATGGCGACGTTGCTCTGTGGCGTCGCACCCACAAAAATATCCTGCACCGTCAGCGCAGCCTTATCCACGAGCGTCTGCCCGCTATCCGCCGCATGAGCCCGCACAGGCGCGCAAATCACAGCGGTTGCCATCCCCAGAGCAAGAGAAAAGGAGGAAAAACGGTAAACTGACCGCATTCTGGTAGTCTCCAATATGGGCCTCAATTACTGGCCAAGTCTTAAGTCTCTTTTGTGGCGGCAGAATGGCCCGAAGGCCAGAGCTCACCGCTTTTAATCCAGAGAAATTCCTACGGCAGAGGACAATGCCCGCGCAATATGCGGATTTGCCGCTAGAATTGTCGCAGGGCCTGTCAGCCCACCCTCCCGCAGAAATGGTGAGACACAGGCCCCTGCCTCCGCCAGAAGAGGCAGAGCGGCTGCGACATCCCACAGATTAATGACAATTTCGATATATCCGTCCAGCCGCCCGCATGCGACGTCCGCCAGCGCCAACGCGCCGGAGCCACCAGACCGCGGCATGGCCCCGAGGTCCATAATAGCATCAATTTTTTCCATGAAGATTGGTTTGGGAACCCGGTTGCTCCAGCCCATTTCAATCATGGCACTCGCCGGGTCCGTGACCGGGGAGGCCTGAATCCGTTTACCATTGAGAAACGCGCCCTGACCCCGCAGAGCCGTGTACACTTCCCCCAGCGCAGGGGCTTCAATTACTCCCGCCAC
>NZ_LHZV01000009.1 GCF_001581005.1 Acetobacter orleanensis | reverse complement strand
AGAGCCTGTTTGAAAAGTCACGGATGAGCGTTTCTGCGGATGAGATTGGCCCCCATTGCGACGAGGATCATGGCGTTTGAGACATCGATGCGTCGCTCGTAATCGCGCACAAGGCGTCGCCACCGGGTCATCCAGCCAAACGTCCGCTCGACGACCCAGCGGCGGGGCAGAACCTCGAAGCCTTTGGCCCCGTCACGGCGGCGGATGATCTCGACAACGAACTCCAGATAAGCCGCCTTGTCCATCAGTTGGTGGCGGTCATAGGCGCCATCGGCAAACAGGTGCTTCACCCAGGGCCATCGTTTACGGATCGCATCCAGGATCATCTGTGCGCCTGCGCTGTCGGAGATGTCGGCTGGTGTCAGGTTGACCATCAGCAGGCGCCCGTCCGTATCTACGGCGATATGCCGTTTGCGTCCGACCACTTTCTTGCCAGCGTCATAACCCCTTGTTTTCGCGTGAGGAGCCTTGATGCTCTGGCTGTCGATCACTCCAGCCGAAGGGCTGGCTTCACGACCCATCCGCTCCCGATCAAGCATCAATTCAACATCGTGGATCGTCTGAAACAGGAAACGCCGCGCCAGTTCCCGGAACCAGCCATAGACCGTTCGCCAATGCCCGAAATGGATCGGCAGCATCCGCCAGCCACAGCCCGAGCGGACCAAATACCGTACCGCGTTGATCACTTCGCGGAATTCAATCTCTCGTGGACGTCCCATGCGCCCAGGCTCAGGCATCAGTGGCGCGATCCGCGCCCATTCCTCATCCGTCATGTCAGACGGATAGCGCTTCGTCTTGC
>NZ_LHZV01000005.1 GCF_001581005.1 Acetobacter orleanensis | reverse complement strand
TCGTGGGAAAGTCGGTCGCCGCCAGGTCTTCCAGTCCACCCAACAAACACCACCGCGGGGTGGAGCAGCCCGGTAGCTCGTCAGGCTCATAACCTGAAGGCCGCAGGTTCAAATCCTGCCCCCGCAACCATTGAATCCTGCACCAAGAACTTACCAAGAACGCCAGCATCCGGGTGATGCATGGCGCTCTTCCTGTTCGTCGCAAAAATAAGCAGCGCAGCATCCGGATGGCGTGGCGCATAGCGCCACGTCTTCGGATCAATGCCGACCAGCCGACAGGCCCGTCGCTGCGAGTAATCCCCTCCACTGGCATTCAACTGGTCTTCGACCAGCGGAGCCTTGGCCAGTTCCGCCCAGGTCGCAGCAGTGCGTCGCAAGCCGGGCGTCACGAGTTTTTTGCCAGGAGCTCTATTTCGACCGCCATGTGTAGAAGGTCGCATCGCTGATCCCGTGCTTGCAGCACAGATCCGCAGCCGATGCACCTGCCTGATGCTCTTTCAGGAGCCCGATAATCAGTCCTGCGTAAATCGCACTTTCTTCATCGTCTGTCTCCAGTGAGCAGACCTTAACTTCAATTCGAGGGTATTTCAGGGGG
>NZ_LHZV01000006.1 GCF_001581005.1 Acetobacter orleanensis | reverse complement strand
GTCCTGAACCAGTTCGAGCAGGCGTTCCCATACGCCCAGTTTCGCCCAGCGGATGAAAAGTTGTGCCGCCCGCCACCAAGGCCCCAGTTCAGTGGGGATACTCCGCCACTTCGCACCATTCTCATGACGCCAGAAAATCGCTGCTATCGTGCGCCGCAGATCATGGGGCGGCGTCTTGCCTCGTGGGCGAACCGCCTCAATCAGAGGTTCCCAGATCGCCCATGTCTCATCCGTAAAAGTGCCTGTTCCGTCTCCTTCTTCCATCCCTACAATATGGGAAGAATTTCAAGATCTAACAGGCCCTAGAGCTATCATCCGCTGGATTGTTACGCGGCGGCGCTAGAGCACGGCCACTGAATTATGAATCGTGAGTGATGACACGGAGCATGGATTGTGTTTCACCGTTTCCATTGATGGAGGCGATGATGGCACGCGCATTGAGCGACGATCTACGGATGCGGGTGGAGGGATCGAAGAACCGTTAATTGGTTCTTTTTTTGCGTGTTGATTGCTGGTTCGTTGATCTGATTTTCACTCTGCGTTTTGAGCAGAGAGAAGGTCTCATTCTCTGGATTGCTACGCCGCGACGTTAATCCGCTCCA
>NZ_LHZV01000029.1 GCF_001581005.1 Acetobacter orleanensis | reverse complement strand
ACAGCGTTATTGATACTATGCTGGCAGGGCACTGACAAAATTATACGGAATATAGTCAAAATCGGTTTCAGGGTGGAGAGTGTGCAACTGCTCGTGATAGAGCGCGGTCAGGTAGGAGCCGACAAGAAGCACTTTGTTAATTCTGACAGGTGTGACTTCAAGGTTAGATGGGAAGAGGAATTCAGCGTCTGATATGCCAGAAAGTGGGGATTGCGCGGCAGAGTCTGTAGGCTTCGTCGTTGGAGTCTCGAGGGGAGCAAGTTGATGAGTGTTTTGTTTTAAAATAAATCGAGTCTGAGTTGAAACTGGGTTTTCCAAAACAACATTGATAAGCCCGTCTTTATCCTTAAAAGTTTCAACAGTACGCCATGTAATTGTTCCATCCTCTGCGAGAATAAGGAGACGATAATTTTCTATGCGCCATGATCGTTCATTGGGGTGATCATATCCCGTTACTTTCCCATTAGGGTTGAGTCTGAGTGATTCTGTTAAAAAATAACCACCAACTGGGCCAAATGACCATGCTCCAGCTGTAATCGGAGGGGATATATTATTGGGAGGGCCTTGGAAATTTTTTGTTTCAATCATTCTGACACACCTGCTTGAGACGGATCTATACTGATGGGGTGCTTAGCGCCTCTATAGCGACACATATTTCCCCAACATGTGCAACGCAGTATAATGGCTCTCTGAGGATATGCCACGTGTACGAGCCAAGATATTTTATTCAGAGTGATTGTTCTCAATAGTGAACAATAAAAAAGCGGATGCAACCAAGGCTACATCCGCTTTCTTCAAGTTTTCCGGAACCCAAGACCTTAGTTCTTTGGTCTTGGGTTCCAAATCGATTGAGTGACTTAGAAGTCCATGCCACCCATACCGCCCATGTCAGGGCCGCCAGCCGGAGCGGCTTTCTTTTCAGGGCGTTCTGCAACCATGGCTTCCGTGGTGATCAGCAGGCCAGCAACAGAGGCTGCGTCCTGCAGAGCTGTGCGGACAACCTTGGTTGGGTCGATAATGCCGGCATCAACCAGATTCTTGTATTCGCCAGCCTGTGCATCGAAACCAAAGGCATATTCTTTGGATTCCAGCACTTTGTTGGCGATAACCGCACCATCTTCACCAGCGTTATGAGCGATCTGGCGCAGGGGAGCCTGCAGAGCCTTGCGGATGATGTCGCCACCAACGCGCTGATCTTCATTGTGGTAGTGCAGGTGAGCAAGGTTAGCAGAAGCGCGGGCCAGAGCCGTGCCACCACCCGGAACGATGCCTTCTTCAACGGCAGCGCGGGTTGCGTGCAGAGCGTCGTCAACGCGGTCTTTGCGTTCTTTGACTTCAACTTCCGTAGAGCCGCCAACGCGGATCACGGCAACACCACCAGCCAGTTTGGCCAGACGTTCCTGCAGCTTTTCACGGTCGTAGTCAGAGGTGGTTTCCTCGATCTGCGCACGGATCTGCTTGCAACGACCCTTGATTTCGTCGGACTTGCCAGCGCCATCAACGATCGTCGTGTTTTCTTTGTCGATACGGACCTTCTTGGCCGTGCCGAGCATGGGCAGCGTGACGGTTTCGAGCTTGATGCCGAGATCTTCGCTGATCACCTGACCACCGGTCAGAATGGCGATGTCTTCCAGCATGGCTTTACGACGGTCACCAAAGCCCGGAGCTTTAACAGCAGCAATCTTCAGGCCACCGCGCAGCTTGTTGACAACCAGAGTCGCCAGAGCTTCCCCATCAACGTCTTCTGCAATGATCAGCAGCGGACGGCCGGACTGCACAACAGCTTCAAGCAGCGGCAGGATCGGCTGAAGAGAAGACAGCTTCTTTTCATGGATCAGGATGTAGGGGTTTTCCAGATCAGCCGTCATCTTCTCCGTGTTCGTCACGAAGTAGGGGGAGATGTAGCCACGGTCGAACTGCATGCCTTCAACCACGTCCAGTTCGGTCTGGAAGTGCTTGGCTTCTTCAACCGTAATGACGCCCTCGGAGCCCACTTTCTGCATGGCTTCGGAGATCATCTGGCCGATTTCGGCTTCACCGTTTGCAGAGATCGTGCCGACCTGAGCAGTTTCCGCCGGGGTGGTGATCTTCTTGCTGTTCTTCTTCAGCTCTTCAACAACGGCGTGAACTGCCTTGTCGATGCCGCGCTTGAGGTCCATCGGGTTCATGCCAGCGGCAACAGCCTTGTGGCCCTCACGCACGATGGCCTGAGCCAGAACGGTTGCTGTCGTCGTGCCGTCACCAGCGATGTCGTTGGTTTTGGACGCCACTTCGCGCAGCATCTGTGCGCCCATGTTTTCGAACTTGTCAGCCAGTTCGATTTCTTTGGCAACAGACACACCGTCTTTGGTGATGCGCGGTGCGCCGAAGCTCTTGTCGAGCACAACGTTACGACCTTTGGGGCCGAGCGTGACTTTTACGGCATCAGCGAGGATGTCAACGCCACGCAGCATACGCTGGCGAGCGTCACCACCAAACTTTACGTCTTTGGCAGCCATATCAAATTCTCCTGTGAGAGATCACTTTAAAAGGTCGAAAAGCGGATCAGCGCGTTACACTCAGGCGGAAATCACGCCCAGAATGTCACTTTCTTTCATGATCAGCAGCTCTTCGCCGTCGATCTTCACTTCCGTGCCGGACCATTTGCCGAACAGGACGCGGTCACCAGCCTTGACATCAAGCGCCACAACCTGACCCTGCTCATTGCGAGCGCCGGGACCTGCGGAAACAACTTCACCTTCCATCGGCTTTTCTTTGGCCGTGTCAGGGATGATAATGCCACCGACGGTTTTTTCTTCGCCAGCAAGGCGACGAACCACTACCCGGTCGTGTAAAGGACGAAATTTCGTCATTATGGATCGCTCCACATTCTGTTTGCTGCGGTGGCGTCCTTGTCAGGAAGCGACACCACCTGCATCTGCCGCGCGTAATAAACGCCGCGTTGCGTTAGCACTCCCACCCCGGGAGTGCCAGAACAGGAGATAGGTTTGTCCTCCCCCTAAGTCAAGAAATGTGGAAAACTTTCTTTGTTGTTTATTTATGACGGAGAGGGAGTCGAGATATGGGGCGGATCATCACACTCACAGCATCAGACGGGCATGAGTTCTCAGCCTATGAAGCCGGGCATGCGGATGCGCCCTATGCGCTGGTTGTGGTGCAGGAAATTTTTGGTGTGAACGGGCATATCCGCCATGTGTGCGATACGTTTGCTGAGCATGGTTTTCATGTCGTGGCTCCGGCTGTGTTCGATCGTGCCGAGCGCGGTGTGGAACTGGGATATGAAAAAGTAGATATTCAGACAGGTCTTGCGCTCCGCGGCCAGAGTCCACTGGAGAAAACACTTCTAGATCTGGTCGCTTCGGCCGCCGCGTTAAACAGAAAGAAAGTCGGTATTATTGGCTATTGCTGGGGTGGTCTGCTGGCATGGGAAGCCGCCGCGCAAACGGACAGTTTTGCCGCTGCCGTGAGTTGGTATGGTGGTGGGATTGCGTCTCGCATTAACGAGACTCCACGTTGCCCCGTTCAACTCCATTTTGGTGAAGCCGATACGAGCATCTCGCATACAGATGTGAGTGCTATTCGGGAGGCGCATCCTGAGCTTGAAATTTATGTGTATGACGGCGCGGGGCATGGCTTTGGGTGTGCGCAACGGGCGACATTCGACCGGCAGGCTTATGAACTGGCGCAGAAGCGCAGTCTCGCCTTTCTTGAAAAGACTTTGCACGCTCACGGCGGGTAAGAAGGCTGGAGATATGGGTATTTTGATTGACAAGACTGCATCTTCGTGACCCGATAAGTACATCCTGTAACCGGCCATATGGTTGTCCGGTAGGAGATATATGGGAAAGTTACCCGCCTATGCCGACCGGTACAGTTAAATGGTTTAATGCCACTAAAGGCTTTGGCTTCATCGCACCTGACGATGGGGGCAAGGATGTGTTCGTTCATATCACCGCAGTGCAGGCTGCTGGTCTGCGCGGTCTGAATGAGAACGAGAAGGTTTCCTACGAACTCGTGACTGAGCGTGGCAAAGTTGCTGCGACTGAGCTCAAGCCGGTCTGATAATCGGTCTGAGACGAAGGGCCGCAAAGCCCGGACGTGCGTTTTGGTCTGCCTGTTTGGTCTGCTTATTGAGCTCCATCTGGCAGCCGGACTGCGCGGTTTTATAAAAAGGCTCTGATTTCCCGCGCGGCCTCTGCAAGGCCAAGACGTCGGACTTCCGCTCCGGGAGGAAAAGCCGACAGCAGGCGGGAGGGTGTGCGGCGGTCTAGCAGCACAAAAACGCCTTTGTCAGACTGGCTTCTGATCAGCCGTCCGAAAGCCTGCCGTAACCGCAGGCGCGCAATGCGATCATCATACCCCGTGGTGTCACCTCCAGAAAGGTGAATACGGCGTTCTCTGTGTAGAATGTCCGGGCGCGGCCACGGCACCCGTTCAAACACAACCAGACGCAGGGCATTGCCCGGAACGTCCACGCCGTCACGCATGGCATCCGTGCCGAGCAGGCAGGCATGTTCTTCCGTCCGAAAAATATCGACCAGTGTGGCGTTATCCATTGCATCCACATGCTGTGCGTAAAGCGGTATTCCTTGTTCTTCCAGAGCGGGGGCGATGCGGCTGTGGACGCCGCGTAGGCGAGAGATGGCGGTGAACAGGCCAAGACCGCCGCCCCCAGATGCTTCAAACAGGGTGCGATACGCAGCAGCCAGATCTGCAATACTGGCGTGGTCCACATCATTCACAATAAAGGTACGAGTCTGTCGCCCGTAATCAAACGGGCTTGTCAGACTTGCGCGAATAGCCGGGGAGGGGAAATGGTTGGCGCCGGTACGCGCTTCCGCCGCGGCCCACGCATATTCGGCATCTTCTGTTTCCGGCTGGGCCTGTTCAGGAGGCGTATCGGACTGGTCCCGCAGTGTGGCGGATGTGATGAGCATGCCCTGAGCCGGCATCGCCATGACGGCGGCAAAAGGAATGGTCGGGTCCAGCCAGTGGCGGTGCAGCCCAACGTCATGCTCGCCGGGGCGTTGCTGCTGCCGCCTGTCCAGACGGATAAAATGAATATGGGAGGGGGTGATGTCGGCCGGGGGCGGCTGGCTTAGTGCATCCAGCATGGCAATCCATGCATCTAGCCGGGTAATGGCCCGCCGCCGGAGTCCGCGCACCATGGCTTCAATCCGGCCGCGTGTGACACTGTCCAGAGACTCTGCATCGTCTTGCAGGCGAGCCTGAAGGCGTTCGGCAAGGGTGCGGAGTGGTTCAGCAAGTCTGCTCAGGGCGCGGGCCAATGCCTGACCTGCTTCTGGCAGAGCAGGGATAAGCGGATGCAGGTCACATTCCAGCGCACCATAGTGATGCGTCTGCCGACGATCTTCGCTTCGGGCTAGCACCTGCTGCCGCAGTAGGCGCAAAAAGCTTTCTGTCGGGTTTTCCAGCACGGGCTCTGGCAAGGCTGGTGCGGGTGGCGGAGGCCCATCGGGGTCTTCTATCGGTGGTGGTTCGGGTGGTGTCGTATTTGATGAGTCGGCCTCTGCCAGTCTTGTGGACCAGCCGGGGGCGGGCAGGGCGTGTGCTGCCATGAGCGCGGCATCCAGCGGAGCTTCCAGTCTGGGAAAGCCGACAACCAGATCATCCAACCGTCTTTTCAGGCCACGGGCGCGGGAGCGTCGGCCTTCGGCTCCCAGTAGCCATCGGCGGAGTTCCGCGGCTTCCAGCCCGGAGAGTTCAGCGGAAAACGCGCCGTCCGCTGCATCCGCCAGATGGTGGCCTTCGTCAAAAACATAGCGGGACGGGGTGGCGTCTTCTTCCGTTTCTTCCGCATTATCCCCCATGGCGGCCTGCGCATAAGCCGCCTGCGCCATCACGAGTGCATGGTTGGCAATGACAAGATCGGCTTCTCGCGCCCTGCGGATTGTGTGTTCCACAAAGCATCGCTGATAGTGCGGGCAGGCCCCGTGAATACATTCGCCGCGTCGGTCTGCAACGCCGGAAACGCTTCCCTGACCGTACAAATCTCCAAACCAGCCGGGGAGGTCGCCGCCCAGCAGGTCTCCATCTGCGGTGGCACGAGTCCAGCGGGCGAGCATGGCAAGGGCGATGGTGGCGCTAGCGGGGCGGGAGGCCGCGCTGTTGACCGTCTCTTCCATATTCAGCAGGCATAGATAATTTTCACGCCCCTTGCGTAGCACAACGTGATGGCGGCGCGTCGCGGCGTCTGGAAAAAGGCGATGTGTTTCTTGCTCGATTTGGCGTTGCAAATGACGTGTATAGGTGCTGATCCACACACTGCCGCCATTGCGTTGTGCCCAGACGCTCGCCGGCGCGATATAGCCGAGAGTTTTGCCGGTTCCTGTCCCGGCTTCCGCGAGTACAACCGCAGGGTCGCCGCGATGGGTGCGGGGTTCAAACGCAGCGGTGGAGACACTCGCAAAATCCGCCTGACCAGCTCTGCTTTCTGAGCCCTCGCCCAGCAGGGTGCGTAAACGTGTGCGGGCTTCGGCGGAGGTGATGGGGTGAGAGGCTGGGGCCGGGCGCGGCGCAACATCTTCCCATTTGGGGAGAATTCGCCACACACGCAGGGCGTCAGCCGGTTGCAGGACGTCTTCCGGCAGATTGCCTCGGGCATCCAGCCGTTCGGGCAACCCCAGTGTTTCGGCCACGGTGCCAGCCCACGGCCAGCCTGCCTGTGCCAGCCGGATGGTCAGGGCGGCGAGCATATCGCCCGATGGGCTGGATTTCTGGCGGCCCAGTTCCGTCAGCATGATTTCGACTAATATGGGAAGGAGATCGGCTTCAGCTTTGCCGATCTGGTCGTTTTCCAAACCCAGAGCCAGCGCCAGCCCGCGTGGGGTAGGGGCTGCCGTGCAAGCTGGATAGACAAATGTGAAAAGCTCCAGCAAATCCAGCCATGGCGAGGGCTGGCCCGGAGGCGGGAGGTCCAGCCTGCGCGCAACGGAAGGCGCATGGACCACCAGCGGGCACGGCATGGTGTCGAGCCGGGCGCGGAGTTCTGATGCGGAGAGTGTTAGAAACTCGCCGTCTTCTGTTAGAAGGGAAAAGCCACGATGATGCGCCGTCAGGGCGGGCGCGTCGTGCGCAGAGGGAAAGGACGCCTGCATAGAGGTTCCACCTTACGCAATCTGAAGTGTGTGGCTAGGGGGCGGAAAAGAGAGGGTGGAAAAAAGGCGACCTGCTCAAAGGAAACGGGTCGCCTTTTGGAAGAAGGTTAGGGGGCTTCTTTCAGGCTTTCTGCGACTACGTCCAGCAGCTTGCTATGCATGTTACCATTGCCAGCCACAATCATGACGTCATCCGGCATATCGTCCAGATCGAGCCCTTCCGGGTCTGTTACCTGACCGCCGGCTTCCCGTACGATCAGGATACCGGCTGCGCAGTCCCACGGTTTGATGCCAAACTCCCAGTAGCCTTCATACCGGCCAGCAGCGACCCATGCGAGGTCAAGTGCTGCGGCACCAAAGCGACGGATACCGGCCACACGCGGCATGAGATTGCCCATAACGCGGGCAAAGGGCAGGCGCTGGCGGGCAGGCACTTTTGCAAACGGAATACCGGTTGCAAAAACGGCTTCCTGCATGTCCCGGCGGGCAGAAACACGGATGCGACGTTCATTGAGGAACGCGCCCGTGCCTTTTTCCGCCCAGAACATTTCATTGCCGGCTGGGTTATAGACCAGAGCGGCAGCCAGTTCGATCTTGCCGTCCGGCAGTCTGCGCTGGAGGCCGATGGAGATGGCCCAGTGCGGAATGCCGTGCAGGAAGTTGGTGGTGCCGTCCAGCGGATCTACAATCCAGCGCCACGTCCAGTTATCACCACCGGATTTACCGGATTCCTCCATCAGGAAAGCATAGCCGGGGCGTGCCCGTTCCAGCTCTTCACGCAGGGTCTGTTCTGCACGCAGGTCAGCCTGAGAAACAAAGTCACCCGGCCCCTTGATGCTCACCTGAAGCTGCTCGACTTCATTGAAATCGCGCAGGAGACGCTTGGCTGCCTTCTGGGCAGCGGTTTGCATCACCATCATGACGGGGGAAAGACGCATGGCCACTATGTTTTGTCCTGTCTGGAGTAAGGCGAAAGATCAGTCTTTGGCGCGTTCGACGTAAGAGCCGTCTTCGGTCCGGACAACAATGCGTTCACCGGCTTCAATAAAGGGCGGCACCATGGTCTTTGCACCATTGGAGAGCTTTGCGGGCTTGTAGGAGGAGCTGGCCGTCTGGCCTTTAACCACCGGATCCGCCTCGATAATTTCCAGCGTAACCTGCGGCGGCAGCTCGACCCCGACCGGGTCACCTTCCACGAGGTGGACATTGATGGTCATGTTGTCCTGCAGGAACGGTGCCTGATCACCCAGCAGATCGACCGGAATCATGGTCTGCTCGAACGTTTCAGGGTCCATCAGCACGAGGGATTCACCGTCGGTATAGGAATACAGATATTCCCGGTCCTCGGTCATCAGACGTTCGACACTGTCAGCTGTACGCCAGCGTTCGTTGGTTTTATTGCCGGTTTTGAGGTCGCGCATTTCCACCTGAATGAAAGCGCCGCCCTTGCCGGGGGTAATGATCTGCTGCTTGAGCACCGTCCAGCGACGGCCATCATGCTCGATAACCTGACCGGCCCGGATCAGGTTCGCCTGCTGTTTCATAACTCGTCCCTGAATGGATGGATGTAAGGACCGGGCTTTTACAACTCCAGACAGCCAAGAGCAAGCCGAGGAAGAGAAACAACGCGCACAAAACCCTTTTTCACCCGCTGGACAGGGCCTGCGGGCATGCGTATAAGGCTCTCACTCTGATGCAGGAAGGGTGGCCGAGTGGTTGAAGGCTCCAGTCTTGAAAACTGGCGTACGGGTAACCGTACCGTGGGTTCGAATCCCACCCCTTCCGCCATCAGGTGATAAATATCCCAATAAAAACAATACGTTAGATAATGGGTGAGAAATTTTACCCCCTTATTTCCCCTCTTAAAGCGATTGCTAGGCTATCAGAGATCTAGAGCGGGGAAGATCAATGGAATACGTTTTATCTATATTGATATAGATAAAACGAATAAATTAGGTCGCCTATCTCATCACGTTTTCAGGTAGGGACACTCTTCTTCCCATACGCAAAAAAAGGGGCCTTCCTTGTGAGAAGACCCCAGAGATATCTGACTGTGGTTGTTGCTCAGTTTCCGGCGATCTTCCGGCCTGTCAGTCTGAACCAGTGCAGGATGCCTGCATCCAGAACCGCCATAGTCTTATGCTCTATTTCTGTGGAGCTGTTCTTTTGCCCCGCCCATGCTTCTGTTCCAGCCTCCAGTGCTGCGGTCAGGCCCCTCTGGAAGATTTCGTCCGTGCTGCTTTTTGCATGGTGGTAATCCGCCACAATCACACCCAGACGCTCAGGCGTTACTTCAGAGGCTCCGGGGCCGCGCGCTTCGGCTGCATAAAGCTCTGTCAGTTTGGCGCAAGCGGCTTGGGGTGTAATGGTGACGATGTTCTATCAGGTGCTGCACGATTTCCGCGCGAGTAGCTTTCAGGCAATCCAGAAGCTCAGGGGTGATTGCTGCTTTGTTGCCCCGTATGACTGGCTTGCCATCTGCAAGCGCAATCTCACAGCCAAGCCAACACGAGAGACGGTGCGGCTGGCCGAGGTTGTTCAACGTGGTAGCAGGCCCATGGCTCGCGGGCGTAGGTTTCGAGGTGAATGAATTGTGGGCTCATGCACAATTCTGTGCCCGGCCGTCATGCAAGGCACCAGAGGAAAGCAAGAGAGCGTGTCCGAAATTCGGACGCGCAAACCGGGGCAACACCGCCAATCTTGAAGCCTTATTAACCGACTAAGGCTTTCAGCGGATGACCCGAACGCGCACCAGCCAGTCTCCGGCTGCATTCTGCCGGAAGTCCAGATCCTGCTTGCTACCATTGGTCAAAGCGCGGGTAATAGTCCAGACCTCTCGAAGATCTCGCCTGAAGGCCTGCTCAGGATTGGCTGGCGTTCGCATCCCCTCCGGCCATAAAGCATTCTGTGTGGCAAGAAGAGGGGGGACTGCCTTGTCCAATTTGGACAGCGCACTTTATCGGAGGGAAGAGCCTGCTACATTCCTTTTGCGGCTTCGTCTTCTGGCTTATGGCCTATCGTATCAGGCGACCATTGCCCGACGCACAGCATCAGGCTCACGCCAGAGAACCCGCAAGAGCGTCCTCACGACTGGATCCAGACCAACCCGGCCCTGTTCCCAGTTCCGCCACGTTGCAACCGGCACGCCAGCCAGAGCAGCAATCTCCTTCTGGGTCAGCTTCAAATGGCGGCGCACTGTTGCCGGTGTCGGGTAAGGCAGCCCCGGCAATTCGTTATCTGTACCGTCTTCCTTGGCGTGCTGGTCAATGTCTTCATCCGTGGTGGCGTTCACTCGCTTCCAGTCGATGCCGGAAGGCCGTGCTTTGATTTCAGCCAAGGTCATTCTTGCCATTTTAACCACTCCTTCCGGTGCATCTTGCGGGCTGAGATAATGCGGATGCCATCACCTCTGGACGTATAAACAACCATGAAGGGCACGCCTTCAATCAGGCCAGCGGCCCTTATGCGCGGCTCTCCATAGTCTTTGCGATCATCTGGTCGCTCAATGACCGGGCCAGCAAAGATCATCAGGACATCCGCAAAACTGAAGCCGCGCTCTTCAAAGCAGGCATCGCTTTTCGCGTCATCCCACTCGAACGATTTTGGCCCGTCTGTCATGGTCACCATATACGCTAACAGCGCATAAAAAGCAATGAGAAACGCTTTTCAGGTCGGGAAAGCAAACGCCAGAACTGGCGGGCTGCAAGGTCAATTCAACCCTACACCTACCGGCTTCCCGGTATCCCCATCACCCGCGCACGGAGGGCCTCGAACCGCTCGATCTGGGCGGGGCTTGGCTTGCGAGGGATGCGTCTCTTGCAGGGTGAGCAGGGATTCCTGCCCACCTCCGTAACGGAGGCACCTGCACCTTCATGAGGCGGGCTCAGACGTTTGGGCACGTCCCGGCCATGTTTGCCAATCATAGCGGGCGCACCTCAATCACGGTCACGCTCTCCGGCCCGTAACGGCGCGACAGCCGAGCATCCACGATGTGGAGGAATCGAAGAACTGTTGGTTGATGCGCTTGGCTCGTGATTTCAGGCTTTTGGCGATTTGATTGACGGTTCCTGTGCCAGCCCAAACGCTTGAGGCCGTAGGCATCAGCAAAATTGACCTTAAAGACTGATGCGGGTGTTTGTTAATTTTTATTAAATTAAGATGTTTTTCTTGTCTTAACTTTTTTGTAGAGATAATGAGTTAGTAGGTTATTAACTTTCGGCGGTGGCAAAAAAAGGTCGCCGCTAATGCAGGCAGGGAAAGGTTTCGAGATATGGTAGCGACAGTCGCTTTTCAGCAAACTGGTGGCTCTAATACAGAACTCACACCGACCGATGGTGTAATTACAATCTCTACTTCTGGCTCTATTGTTGCCGCAGCATTGTATCCTGGCTTTCCTTTTCCGAATACATCTGCAGCCACCACTGTCAATGTTCTTATTAATAATAAGGCTGTTGTTTCTGCGGTAAGCTGGAACATTGGTGAAGCAGCAAATCCTGCTATTGTCACTATCGCAAGTGGCGCATCTCTTACACTTGATAATTCTGATAAAATCGCCCCCAACTCTCATGTTGTTGTTGGCAACGGTGGCACCTTGATTCTTGGTGGCTACGCCACAACAACGTCTGATCTGATCCAGTTTGATGGTTCTGGCGGTACGATTGAAATTGCTGCTGGCACGACGCCTAGCGTCATTCAATACATCACCAACATCTCTGAGAACGATACGATCATCATTGATGGTCTTTCAGCTGATGGGTACACTTACAATAAAGGCGTTTACACTCTTACTAGCGACGGGCAGCCTATTTCTGGAACATCAGCTTTCCAGCTTCCCAGCGCAAACGAAGGTACGACCTTCACCGTTAGCACGATAACGGTGGACAACGGCAACGGCACAACCACCACCAAAACAGTTCTCAACGCTCAGCACGTGGTCTGCTTTCTTCCCGGCAGCATGATCCGTACGGCTGAAGGTGATGTTGCTGTTGAAAACCTCCAGATCGGTGACAGCGTTGTCACTTTCGACTGGAAGACCGGTGAAGAAACTGTTCGCCCGGTCATCTGGGTCGGTAAGGCACATGCTACAGTGCAGCCGCACCTAGCCGACGATGAAGCCGCCTATCCGGTCCGCGTTCTGAAAAATGCTATTTCAGAAGGTGTGCCTTATAAGGACATGCTGATTACGGCTGAACATTGCCTCTTCTTTGACGGCAAGTTCGTTCCGGTCCGCATGCTCGTAAACGGAAGCTCCATCTTCTACGATAAGTCTTTCACGTCTTACGATTATTACCATCTGGAAACAGCCGAGCACGCTGTGATCGTGGCCGATGGCATGCTGACGGAAAGCTATCTGGATACAGGTAACCGTCGTTCCTTCCGTCAGGAAGGTAAGGTTGCAAGCATTGGTGGCCGTGCTAAGGCATGGGCAACAGATGCCGGTGCAGAACTGTGCGTTGACCGTGCATTTGTAGAACCGCTGTTCCGCAAACTAGAAGCCCGTAAGAGCAGCGTTGCTGAAGGTCTGCGTGATGCTGACGTTGTGGCTCTGACGGACGATGCCGATCTGCATCTGGTGACAGAAACCGGCGCGGTTGTTCGCCCGGTTCGCCATGAAGGTCTGCGTTATAGCTTCATGCTGCCGGCCAATGTGGCTTCTGTTCGTATCGTTTCCCGTGCTAGCCGTCCGTCTGACGTGATTGGCCCGTTTGTGGATGATCGTCGTCAGATGGGTGTCGCTGTCGGTGACATTACGTTTGTAACGGCTGCACGTCAGGAAAACATTGTGGGGCATCTGGCTGAAACCAAGCCGGAAGGCTGGCATGCTGATGCGAGCCAGAGTGACGCTGCATGGACCAATGGCAATGCTACGCTGCCGCTGTCTGGTCTCACGGATGGTAACATGGGGCTGCTCAGCCTCGATATTGTGGCCGCTGGCCCGTATGTTGCAGCAGTGCAGAAAGAAGATGCTCAGGTGTTGAGCGCCTAATTTTTCTTTCTTAGTTTTATAGACTGCGATGCAGGCTCTGTTCCGAAAGGAGCAGAGCCTGTTTTTTTGAGGAAATTCTTGAAAGCATTTAATATTTGAGCTCACAGAGTCTCTCTTGTTCAAAAAGTCCTACATTCAGAGGATTTTCAGGCGGTGCCGACTTCGGCTTCACTTGAAACTACGTTTTCGGTAAAGAAAGCGTGTTAGAGCCTGTTTGGAAATTCGCTGAAGTGTGATT
>NZ_LHZV01000008.1 GCF_001581005.1 Acetobacter orleanensis | reverse complement strand
ATACAGGCGATAAGCAGCAGGATTTGCGGCTGCTGGTGCAGCAGGTGAATGACAAGTTGGAAAGCTGGATCAGGCGAAAGCCGGAAAGCTGGCTTTGGCTCCATCGTCGCTGGCCGAAAAGCCTCTACAAATAAAAAGCCTGCGGACTACGTTGGCTTGGTTTTTTGTTTCCAGCCCATGTCGGAAATATGAGGGTTATGACACAGGTCGTATAGCTGTTCTCCAGCCAGATAGCAGAGAAAGGCGGTCGCCCCCTCGCCGACTTCAAGCTATGGTAAGGCTTTATACCCTTCCTAGTTTGGAGCCTGTCGCCCATGTCCTCACCCAGCCCTGCCCTTGCCTATCGTCTGGAAGCCGCCCGGGGTGTGGTTCAGGATGCAGCGCGTCTTGCCATGTCCATGCGTCCCGCGCCGGGTGGGCCAGAAGGCAAGCAGAAATCAGCGCAGGACTGGCTGACAGAAGCAGATGGCGCGGTGGAAAACTTTATTGCCCAGAGAATGAAAACCCTGTTCCCGGATGATGGATTTCAGGGGGAAGAAGGTGGCGTGGCCCGTGCGGGCAGCCTGCGCTGGGTGGTTGACCCAATTGACGGCACGTCCAACTACGCACGCGGCCGCAACCGCTGGTGTGTCTCACTCGGGCTTTTGGAGGGGGATGAACCAGTGGCGGGAGTAATTGAAGCCCCTGCGCTGGGGGAA
>NZ_LHZV01000015.1 GCF_001581005.1 Acetobacter orleanensis | reverse complement strand
AGCCGCTCTTCAAACCAGACTGCGTCATGAGCCACTCCTCCAGTCATCACACAAGAGAGGGAGTGACAGAGTAAAGACCCAAAATTAGAGGGCTTTTCGAACCCTCCATCTGGGTAAGTCAAGCCAAAAGAGAGAAGAAACCATGTATGGTGTAAAGCTGGCTCGTTCAAAAAAGAGGAGAGCCAGCCGTGCAAACCAGCGGACACGTTGTGTCGTGATAATTTGTATTATATAAGGTCATAAAGTAAATTTTCTCGTGGAAAATATTTTTTCAATATTTATGGAATAAAAAAGGTTATAAAAATGAACAATTCAATACGTGTTATTTCTCTCGATAGAACTCCGCAACGCTATAAAACATTTTGCGATTATAATGCTAATCTTTCATTTACAAAATTTTCCGCCTGTGATGGCAAGTCTCTAAGTTTAGATGGCAGTGTACAGCAAGGCATATTTGCGGCGGAATTAAATTATACGGCTGGCGCGAGAGGAGTGGCTATTTCTCACATACAGTTATGGCAGGATGCAGTTGTAAAAAATGAAGTCCGACATATTGCAGAAGACGATGCCATTATACGATATGATTTTTATAATATTTTTCAGAAAGTGACACAAAACGACCAGAGCTGGGATATTATCTTGTGGAGCTATAATGATGATTGGCCTGTTGGCCTGGTATCGACTTTCGATCGTGTCACGGCTCTGAAAGAAAAAGAGCTTTCCGCAACTTTTATAGACCAAAATCACAAGAAATTTCAGAAAGAAACATATAAGCCATCTTTGCTACGTTTGGCTTCTGCTGCTGGACTGGGTCTTTATTCAGTATCTCCAAAAGGGGCACACTATCTCCTCCAAAAATGCCTCCCGATTGTAGGATGCCCAGCATCGTATGCACCTGATACAAATATGGCATGGGCTAATACAGGGTTGGATGTTGAAATGTCACGGCATTATCAAAGTTTGAATGCCTATGTTGCATATCCACCTATGGCATTTATGCTGAATGATCACATAAATTCTACAATAAGAGGAAATCAAGCACAGTACGGCGTGTCGTCAGTTAAGCTCTGAGTGTGGCACGTGAGGGTTGTACTTTGGCTCTGCGTGTGCTGACTGTTTTCCCGGTTTTTGGGGAAGACAGACGGATGCGGCGCTATGGTTTGCGCGACGACCAGTGGGAGCGGATAAAGGATATCCTCTCCGGTCGTGAGGACTATGTCAGCGGCACTGCGGCGGACAACCGTCTGTTCGTGGAGGGGGTGCTGGATCGCTATCGCGCGGGCATTCCGTGGCGCAACATGGAGGGTTCTAAAAATCCCTTGTTTTTTAGGAACTCTTTGTGTTTCCATCTTTCCTGTGTTGATGAGGGAAGATGGATGATGAAGTCGTCTGGTTTCTTTGATGTTGAAGAGCGGCTGGCTCGTCTGAGTGGGCTTGGTGATCAGCTCGAAGCGTTTTCCCGGACTTTGGATTTTGAGGTGTTCCGCCCTGATCTGGACAAGGCTGTGGCGTATTCAGACGGGAGCAAAGGCGGTTGTCCGTCGTTTGATCCGGTGTTGATGTTCAAGATTCTGGTGATCCAGACGCTGAACAAC
>NZ_LHZV01000011.1 GCF_001581005.1 Acetobacter orleanensis | reverse complement strand
AGGTCAAGCACGGCCTGCCCGGTTGTCCAGCGGCATTCGGGATTATCCTGCACAGCCCAGCCAGCCAGATGCGTCTGTTTCAGGTGAGATGTCAGAGCGCGTGTGCCCAGCGACTCAATAAGACGAATATTGCCAACAAGCACGCCAAGGTTGCGGCGGTCATCTATAAACGGACCAACGGTGTCACACGGACGGCTGGTGCGGGAGACAAGGCGGACAGTGCGCACGTTACCGGGCACCATGAACAGCACGCTGTCATGATGTGTACGGGCCTGTCGGATAATCCGGCCTGTGTCTGTCACCAGATGCAGGTCACTGTCTTGCGTTGTGTCCTGCGGCGTCACCACGCTGGGAAGACCAGCCTGTTCCGCACGGGCGGCCAGTGCGGCAAACAGCGGCTCGACAAATGCCGGGTCTGTCGTCAGCGGAGCAGCCGCATCCTGTTCCCATGATTTAGGGCCACGCAGGAAGAGGACGTTTTCTTCCTGAGAGAAGGATTTATCAGTGCGCAGCAGTGTTTCGGAGCGCAGACCATCGACATTGATAATGGCGTGTTCAGCCGTTTCCACATGATAGATGGGGAAGGTGTGGTTTGTGGTGTCCACAAAGATGGAGCGCCCGTTGACCAGCATACGGACCGGCACAAAACGTCCATTCAGATACAGGCAATGTTCGGCTGTCAGGGCAATCTGCTGTGCTGGCACGCCCTCGGCAAAGGCATCTTTCTGAATGACAATGGGGAAGAGGTCACGCTGTGTTGCCACGACCGTACGGGTGCGGACGGCGGTCACAGGGGCTGCGGAGGAGGTTCCGTCCTGCGCGAAGGTTTTAATGTGCTCGCCGACAGTCATGTCTTCAATGGCTTTAAAGCTACCATCGGCCATTTCGACGCGGGCACCGGCCAGAAAGCAGGTAATGTCATCATTCGGCACTTCTGGAATGAGCGTGCCGCCGGTGATA
>NZ_LHZV01000016.1 GCF_001581005.1 Acetobacter orleanensis | reverse complement strand
ATGCCGCTGGACAACCGGGCAGGCCGTGCTTGACCTTGGTCACCGCAATGCGGAAACCATCGCAATGCTGTCTTTGCAGATCCTGAATGGGGGACCCTATACGGTCGAAGAAACCCAAAAGGAACTATCTACAGCAACGCATTAACAAAAACACTCTGGCAGGCTACCCCCCGGCCTGCCATAATAAAAAGCCGCGCTCTACAAGCGCGGTTTTTTATTATGGCGTTCTGTTTATACTAGATTCAATCGACCCTCATCCCTTCCAGATCACGGCTGAAGCAAGAAAAACAAACCCTATAAATATAGATGATTTTGCAATCGTAGCGCATTGCGAAGCGACGAAAATGTTTCCAATGATTGAAACATCGCTTAATACGGTTACGGAATTTGTAAAAAGTTCTGCCATGCGGGATGAATATCTTGCGGTTCCGTTTTGAGAAAATAACGGCCTCTGCTTGCATTGTCTATGCTCTGTTCGCGGAATGCATTACTGTCACAAGCTTTGTCGCCGATACCCACGCCCGCAGTCTGCCCTTCGTGCAATGCTGTGGCATGAGTGACGTCATAAACCTGACCATCGGTCATAATAAAGCATAATGACCCACTCAGAGTGTCGGTCAGCCTATGGATTTGTGTGGTCAATCCTCGTCACGAAAGCTCCAACGCCTGATTTTACGCAATCTCTTTTCCATTCACTGCTTTGCTGGTGGACGCGAACGATGGTGCTGTCATACCGCTTGTCGCGATTGATGGTCAGCTCGTCAAAGACACTTTCCCTGACGCCGGCATAACACCCGCGGCTTAAACGCCGGTACACCGCCTTTAACTCATACCAGTTGATCCCCATTCATCTGCTCCGCGCACCAACACAGAGACCTATGAAACGCTAATAAAAATATTTGAGCATTCTGAATATCGACTGGGCTTCACTCATGATTTTATTTTTAATGCAGAATGCAATCCCAAGAAAAATGAAACCCTTATAAAATTCATAAATTTTTGGAATTTTTTATATTTATCATAATAAACATTTTTTATTTACTTCTTATTAATAAATAAATAAAAAATTAACTACGTAAATATAGTAATTAAATCCATTAATAATTCATATATACTGAAAATTACTCTTCCCATCCCGTTGGAAATTATGTGACGTTCCCTCCGCACTCATAAAAAAAGGAGTTAAGTGCATGCGTGAACTTACTTTTGCCGAAACGACAGAAGTTTCTGGTGGCCAGGCCAAAGGCTTTTTTGACAGTCTAGCAGGCGCTGTAGTCGGCTGTGTTGCTGGTGCGTCTGAAGGCATGATGATCGGCGGCATCCATGGTGGTGACGGCGGCGGCATCTTCGGCATTGGCGCCATTGGCCAGCTGGTTGGCCTCTTTATTCCGACCATTCAGGGCGCAATTGCCGGAACGGTTATGGGCGCTGCTGTAGGCCTGCAGGATGGTGAGCCGGTCCTCGTCAACTGGATCAATCAGGTTGGTAGCGGCACAGCCGGTCAGCAGAACAACCACTAAAAACACTGGTCCGTACGCGCCATGTCCACTACGGCAAGAGCGCGTACGGACTTTCTTAAAGTTTAAGGGGGCGGGGATATTATGGGCGAAATTAACTGGAATGCCGACGTCGATTACCAACCAAATGGTAGCGAAGTCACCGGCAACCTGAAA
Organism: Acetobacter orleanensis; assembly: GCF_001581005.1. GTDB lineage: Bacteria > Pseudomonadota > Alphaproteobacteria > Acetobacterales > Acetobacteraceae > Acetobacter > Acetobacter orleanensis. Next base: position 39 of record NZ_LHZV01000016.1, on the reverse strand, counting down.
CCAAGCGGCAACTCAATTCTCTGGCAGAATGGCAAAAAC
>NZ_LHZV01000026.1 GCF_001581005.1 Acetobacter orleanensis | reverse complement strand
GCAGAAAGGAGCTGGAGACCCGCAAAAACTGAGTAATTTCTGGCGAAGCGGGCTGGCTTGATGACGTCGAGGTTGCGGGACGCACCAAGGGCATCATTCGGACCGATTTTCACGATGCCCGGCGTTGATTTCGCCGGTTTTGCGGACTTGCAGACAGAGTCAGGCTGCGGCTTTTAGACGCTCGTGGAAGGTCAGCCGATTGAAGTTGTAGGCCATGTTGCAAAGGGTCAGTTTCGCCTCAGCGCGGGCGAGGCCGATGGTGCGGATGAACAGGTTGAACCGGTTTTCTGATGCGCGAAGACGTGCTCAACATGCGCACGGATCGAGGATTTGGCGGCATTGGCCCGCGCTGTGGCCTTCGACATCGGCTTGCCCATGGGTTTGCGCCGATGAATACGGGACGTGAGCATCTGGTCCGACAGCCACTTCTCGTTGCGCATGGATCGATAGGCACTGTCTGCCCAGACCTTGGAACTGGTATTGTTCGTGCTGACGACCTGCCGGAGAAAACGCCCGTCCGCTGCTGACGCCGAAGTCACAGCCATCCTCGGATGAAGCCGAAGCGTCGGTCGATGCTGATGTGGGATTTATAGCCGAAGACCGGCAGGGCGATCATGGGGAGCGGCGTCCCATCTGCCCGATACCGGACTTTTCCGCCGACCTTGAGTGTCCAGCGAGCGTTGGTATCCTTCTGTGCTGCCTTGTTCGGCTCGTCCGGCCAAATGTCTCTGGCGCTCTGCCTGGACATTGGAATATAGCCCTTCTTCTGGAGTTGCCAGTCAAAGGCCTTCATCACCCGCTTGAGCGTTCCCGTCTTGGTCAGGCAATTGCGAAAATGCCGGATCGTGTTCTCGTCCGGCGTTCGATCATGGACGCTTTCAAAAAAACTTCCCGACAATCCTGAAGTCTCACACCGGCCATCTGCCGCGCGGCAAACGGATCGAAATCTGGTGCCGGGACGAAGCGCGGACCGGGTAAAAGAACAGTGTCGTCCGGCAATGGGCCAAACGGGGACACGGCCACGCTAGCCTACCGACCTGCGCTATGCCAATGCATGGCTGTTCGGGGCAATCTGTCCCGCACGTGGCAAAGCCGCAGGTCTCGCTCTCCCGTTTATCGGCAAGGACAGCATGCAAGTGCACATCGACGAGATTTCATACTCCGTGTTGCTCGGGGCGCTCATGCCGTCGTGCTTCTCGATCGGGCGCCATGGCATACGACCGCCAAACTCAAACTGCCGCGCAACATCAGCCTGATCTTTCTGCCATCGCGTGCTCCCGAACTGAACCCGATCGAAAACGTCTGGCAGTTCCTCCGTGTCCACTGGCTAGCCAACACCATCTTCGATGACATGGACCACATCATCAACGCCGCCTATAACGTGTGGAACAATCTTGTCGCTCCCCCGACCATCCGTTCCATCGGCCTCACAAAATGGGCTTATAAAGGTCAAAGGTGATAGCCGTTGGTATTATCTGGAGTTTGTTGTCAAGATCATCTGCCGTCGTGACGGGAACAAAGGCTTCGAGGCTCCCACCCCGCCGATGGGTCGTCGAGCGGACGTTCGGCTGGATGACCCGGTGACGACGCCTTGTGCGCGATTATGAGCGACGCATCGACGTCTCAAACGCCATGACCCTCGTCGCCATGGGGGCCAATTTCATCCGCAGAAACGCTCATCCGTGACTTTCCAAACAGGCTCTTAGAGCGGAATTCGACCTGTATGAAACTGTAGGGGTACCCAAGGGGGCATATTTGTGATTCATCATGATGACCGGCGGGGAGGGCGGTGGTCATGTCGAAAGCTCTGCCCGTTGATCTTCGCAGCCGTGTTCTGGCTGCTGTTTCGGGAGGCGCGAGCCACCGTGTTGCTGCGGCGCGTTTTGGTGTGAGCGCTGCGAGCGTGAGCCGATGGCGTGCGCTCGAACGGGAGAAAGGCACGGTCACGCCCGGTCCTCTGGGCGGAGATCGACGTTCGGGTCGCCTTGAGAAACATCATGACCTGATCCGTCGCCTTCTGGCGGAAAAGCCCGATATCAGCACGAGCGAACTGCAAGCGGCCTTGCGCGACCTGGGCATGATTTTGGCTACGGCTCCCTGTGGCGTTTCTTCAAACGTCATGGGCTGACGCGTAAAAAAGACCGGTCACGCCACCGAGCAGGACCGCCCCGATGTCCTGATCCGGTGGCAGGAGTGGATCGAGGGGCAAAGCGATCTGGATCCCGACCGGCTGGTGTTCATCGACGAAACCTGGGCCAAGACCAACATGACACGGGCGCATGGTCACTGCCTGCGCGGTCAGCGGTTGCAGATGGGGTTTCCGCACGGACACCGCTGCACGACAACCTTCGTTGCCGGACTGACGACACGGGGAATGGTGGCCCCGTTCGTCATCAGCGGTCCCATCAATCGATTGTCATTCGAAACCTACGTTGAACGTGTCCTTCTGCCAGAACTACGTCCCGGCGATATCGTGATCATGGACAACCTTTCCAGCCACAAAGGTCCCCGCATGCGGCAGTTGATCGAAAGCGTCGGTGCCGAGCTTCGTTTCCTTCCGTCATACAGTCCCGATTTCAACCCCATCGAGATGGCCTTCTCGAAGCTCAAGGCCCTGCTCCGCAAGGCAGCGGAGCGCACCCGCGCCGGATTATGGAACGTTATCGGCGCCCTCTCCGAAAGCTTTATCCCAAACGAATGCGTCAACTATTTCAGAGCCGCAGGATACGATCCAAACAGATCGGATTAGACTCTAATAACCATCTTCGGTCTTAAAGGTCCGGAACTAAACCGTGACACGTCCACTGGCGCTCTTCCCCGACTTGATCGCTTCGCGTTCGCTCTCGGTGTTCCGCTGTCTTGGCGCAGGCACCACCGAGGCGTCCACGATCTGCCTGGACATTGGAATGTAGCCCTTCTTCCGGAGTTGCCAGTCAAAGGCCTTCATCACCCGCTTGAGCGTTACCGTCTCGGTCAGGCAATTGCGAAAATGCCGGATCGTGTTCTCGTCCAGCGTTAGATCCCCGAGCGACAGCCCCAGAAATCGTAGCCAACTCCGCCGATCGCGGATCATGAACTCCATCCGGGCATCTGACAGATTATGCTGCGCCTGCAGGATCAGGGCCTTGAACATCATCACCGGATCGAATGGTGAGCGGCCGCCTTTGCTACCATCGCCACAACCAAGCCCTTCGACCAGCCACGCCCGGAAATACTCGAAATCCACCGTCTCGTGCAAAACCTCGAGCGGATCGCCCTCCTTGCTCAATGCATCAAGGTGATCGCTCAAACTGAACAGGGACTTGGGATCCATAGCAGGCCTCCGTGATCGCGTAACTTAAATGAATCACCATAGCCGTCCAAACGCTACCGGTTTTTACGGGCTTCCAGCTTGCCCTGCCAGTCCTGCGGGATCCGTCCTGCACGCGGATCGGCTTTTTCCGCATTGGCATTGCGTTGCATGGGAGCCGCTACCAGTGCGGCATTCAGGATCTGGCCTGACATCGGCCGGTAACCAGCGTTCCGCAGGGTGGCATTAAAGCGCTCAAATAGTGTTTCAATGGCACCCGCCCGGGTCAGGTGTTCGCGAAACAGCCAGACTGTTTTGGCCTCCGGCACGCGGTCCGACAGCCTCCGCCTGTATTCCAACGATACTGCGTATCGCCGGAACCTTGCGACTCCGCCCCAGACCAAGGAAGCGCATGAAGGACAGGCGGTCGTTGATCAGGTATTCCGTCCGCTCATCGGACAAGTTGTTCAGCGTCTGGATGACCAGAATTTTGAACATCAGAACACGATCAAACGGAGGACGACCGCCTTTACTTCCGTCTGAATAGGCTAGCGCCTTGTTCAGTTCTGGACGGAACACCTCAAAATCCACAGTCCGCGAAAACGCTTCAGGTTGGTCGCCGAGCCCACTCTAACCGAGCAAGCCGCTCTTAAACATCAAAGAAACCAGACTGTGTCATGAGCCACTCCTCCAATCATCACACAAGAGATGGAATCAGAGAGAAGGGCCCAAAACCAGAGGGTTTTTAGAACCCTCCACGTGATTTAAAGAGAAATTATTTTCCATATATTAATACTTGATCCAGATGTAGAAAATTACGTCCAAGAAGAACTATTCTAATAAATCGGGCATGAAAATCGGTATGAATATGAAAAGGCTGAGTCAAAAGACTGCCCACAGGAATGGAATCTTTCTTTTCATATAACGTGTTGTACACATACCCATCTGTAGAAAATTCAATTTTTATATTTTGGCATCTTGAGGCTAAATGATCAGAAACATTGTAAATAACAATGTCTGTAACGTTTGACATTTTTCCTAAATCGACCTCCCACCATGGGTTATTTTCCAAAGATGTGTGAAATTTAGGAATGCCGTTTATAATACCATTAACAGCATTTTTTGCATCTGAATGAACATCGCTGCCAATAGACCATTCGCTTATGCTACTTTGAATGCATGGTTTATTTTGAGATATTAAAGTGCCTGTAACAGGCGAGGCAACACGTTTATTATATGCTTTGTGAATTAGCTTGTTCCAATAACTTGTAAGACTATCGTCTTGCTGGGCGTTAAACTCGAGTAATGATTTTTCAAGAGCTGCACGCTGGCTTTCTGCGCTGGTATCCCAGATGACCTGACCAGAAAAAGATCCTGCGGTTCCTCGTTTCACTCGATGCTCGAGATATTCGTATGATTTGATCATATAATGATGGACAGTCGCAGTACACTCAATTTTTTCTATCTGCTCTTTTGAGAGATTATGTATGGAAAATTCTTGTCGCCCCAACACATCAACAGCATTAATTTTTTTATAACTATGCCAGAGTGGGTTGTGCCAGAATCCAAATCCCGCTTGAGAAAATATTTTATCATCCATTAATGATTCTGTTTTACAAATATATTTTGTATATTCGTTTATGCCAACTCCACGTCGATTGTAGTTTTCCAGAACAAGTCCGGTGGGATTTTTTTCGAATCCATTGTGACCAAATACTAACCAATAAAAAACGATGCAATCAGCATCCGGGTAGTGTTTTGTAAGGGTTGAGATATCTGAAAAAGCTGGAATATTTAGAAATTCATCAACATCAAAGAAACTGACCCACTCTGTTTCCTGATGGTAATTGGTGAGGAAATGTAGATACATCTGATGTTGTAACCCTTTAAAGGTAAAATCAACAAATGTAACAAATGGATCCTTCCCTACTACAAATGGTAGTATGGTTTTATAAAGTTCTTCAGGGTTGTCATCGTTGCAGTACAGATACACGTGATCATAACCAATGGATTTGTAATATGTAAGCCATTCCATAATATAGGGTGATTCCCACCGGGCGCATACTACAACGGAACACTCGTATTTTTTCATTGAAACATACCTTGATTAAGAAGAGATCATTTTTATGATAATTTTGCTGATATATTAATTTTTTTCTTACAAAGCTTCATTCCCAGTTTCTCGCGTTCTGATTCGGATGACCTGATTGAGTTCACTTACAAAAATTTTGCCATCACCAATTTTTCCTGTGTGTGCGGCGTCAAGGATAGCTTCAATGACTTGTTCAACCTGAGTGTCAGAAACGGCAATCTCAATCTTGATTTTAGGTAAGAAGCTAATCCTGTATTCTGCGCCACGATAAATTTCTGTCTGGCCTTTCTGGCGGCCAAAGCCTTTTACTTCAGAGACAGTTAGGCCCTGAATGCCAAGGGGGGCAAGCGCTTCACGGACATCATCAAGCTTGAATGGCTTTATAATTGCTGTCATCAGCTTCATGAGATCCATGTCCTTGTTGCTATTGCAGGCCAAAAAGGCTGAACGCCCGCGTTAAGTCTTCTTCGGCTCAAAATATGCCAGATTTTTGCATGGTTGACGAGCCTTCCTGTTTGGCTCTTCTGCTGAGGTTGGATAAAAAGAGGAAAGCTTTTTGCGCAAAACTGCGGCTTTGGGCTGAGGTAACGCGCATTCTGTATGAGGAATAATGCCAATGGCTGCCGCATCTGCGTCTGTGGTTCAGAACGCTGTCATATCTTCACATCAGCCCGTAATGGATGTCGATGTGTGTATTGTCGGTGCTGGGCCCGTTGGGGGTTCTCTAGCGTGTCGTCTCGCGGTGGAGGGTCTGCGTGTTGCAATTGTAGACCGTGCCGATCTGCCGCCGATGGAACATCCTGATTTTGATGGCCGTGCCTATGCGATTGCCGCTGGTCCTAAAAAGCTCCTTGAAGAGGCTGGTATCTGGCAGGCTCTGCCTTTGTCATCCTGTCCGATTGAGGATATTCTTGTAACAGATGGTCGACCGGGAGAGCCTGCTTCCTCGCTATTTTTGGAATTCACCCGCGCGGATGCCAATCAGCCGTTTGGCTGGATGGTGGAAGCGCGTGCTCTGCGTGTTGCTTTGAATGCCACGCTTCATAATATGCCGAACATTACGGTACTGGCCCCAGCAGAAGTCAAGGTGGTTCGAAAGCCAGAGGGGGCTATAGTTCATCTGCAGGATGGACGGTCATTCAGGGCTTCTCTGGTTGTGGCGGCTGATGGACGCAAAAGCCGCCTACGCTCGGAATCTGGAATTCCACTCACAAAACTGTCTTATGGGCAAACTGCCATTGTGTGTGCGATTGCGCATGAATTTCCACATGACAATGGTGCTCTGGAGCACTTCCTGCCAGCTGGCCCGTTTGCTCAACTTCCGATGGCAGGAACAGAGGAGCACCCTTATCTTTCGGCTATTGTCTGGAGTGATAAAGACGCTTTGGCGCAACGCTTTGCTGATCTGCCGAATGATGTCTTCGCTCGGGAGGTCGAGCGACGCATGGGCAATCACAGGCTCGGAAAAGTGACACCAGTTGGTCGTCGTTGGGTATATCCTTTGTCTGCACAATATGCACAGCGTTATACAGATACGCGTTTGCTGTTGGTTGGAGATGCTGCACATGGGATTCACCCAATTGCAGGGCAGGGACTTAATCTGGGGTTCCGGGATATTATTGCTTTAAGTGATATTCTGGTAACAGCGCATTCCAGAGGAGATGATCTGGGAGCACCTGCGTTGTTGGCATGTTATCAGGCGCGTTGTCGTCCCGCGAATATGCTCATGCTTGCCGCAACGGATACACTTGATAGATTGTTTAGTAACGATAATCCTATCATCAGACTGGCGCGTGATATCGGGATTGTCGGAGTGCATCGTTTGCCGAAATTGAGAAAGGCTTTCGTAAAGCACGCCATGGGGCTCTAACGCCGGATGTTCAGGGCTGGGTAGAGCATCTGGCGACCGATATAAAGGACCTGCCTATGAACAGGCTGCATACGTCTTCCATTCTCTCCAGTCATTTTGACGAAGCAGGCATATGTTCGCCAAAACTGGAGCTTTTATGGCAGCATATGGTTGCGGAGGCATGCGTGTGCCATGATCCTTTGGTACGCGGGCTGTTGGCAACAGGAATAAAAAGTCACGCAGATTTTGCATCGGCTCTGGCTGCTTTGCTGGGACGGAAGCTGGGGGACAGGTCTGTTGCTGCAGATGCGCTGGCAGAACTGGTAAAAGAAGGTTTTGACGCTCAACCAGAGATAGTATGTGCGGCTGCTGCGGATATTGTTGCTATTCGCGAGCGTGACCCTGCGTGTCCGGATTATGTGGCACCCTTCTTATTTTTCAAAGGTTTCCATGCTGTTCAAAGCTATAGGATTGCACATTGGCTCTGGCGTGCCGGGCGGCGGCATCTGGCGTTGCATTTGCAGAGTCGTGGTTCAGAATTATTTGGCGTGGATATTCATCCGGCAGCCAGCCTTGGTCGGCGCATTCTTTTTGACCATGGGACAGGTATTGTTGTGGGAGAAACGTCTATTATTGAGGACGATGTGTCTATCCTGCAGGAAGTTACTCTAGGGGGAACAGGTAAACACTCCGGGGATCGTCACCCTAAGGTGCGCAGGGGAGTGCTGATTGGTGCCGGAGCGAAGGTGTTGGGTAATATCGAAATTGGTGAGGGTGCCAAGATTGGTGCAGGGTCAATTGTCTTGGAATCAGTTCCCGCATTTACGACGGTTGTTGGGAATCCGGCTCGTAAAGTGGGCACCAGACATTCGAGTATGCCAGCTTTTACTATGGATCAGACATTGCCGCCAATTGATTACATTATTTAAGAAAAACCCCGCACATTACAGTGCAGGGTTTTTTCAGATCAGGCTTTCTTTATGTGCAGGGAAAACTTGGGTGTGTCTTTGCTGTCCAGAATGAAGCGTCTGATACCGTTCTGAGATGGTGCTTCTTGAAAACCTGAGCGGATATAGACGTCCCGGCAAGGAGTATTATGAGCTGTTTCTTTGATTGTTGCTGTGATGTTTGTTTCACCCTGATGGATATAGCGCAGGAATTGAACCGCTTCCGCAATAGCAAACTCTTCCACTCCCGTTTCCGGTAAGTGACGAGTCATGACATATTGGACTATTTCAGTCCCTTTCAGATATAGAGCGCCAACAAGGCCGTAGTCTGTAAAATTGTCTTTGGCCATAAAGGTAAGAATTTTTCCGCCGGATTTAAGGAAGTCGGCAATATTTTCAAAAGACCAATGCTGACCACTCGTATTGAATTGGTTGGACTCGTTGGTCAGTTCTAGAGTGCGCTCGAACTCTGCTTGCTCGGTGCTTTTGATATTGATAAACGATACCTCGCAGTTCAGCGGCGTTAGGAACTCTGAACCATCCATGCTGGAGCGTTTGTCTTCTGTTCTAGCTTGCTCATGGATTATTTGTGCCTGCTTGCCAGATTTTCCCACCCTGTGAACGATTTGGGTTTCTGCTGACCATAGCAGGATGCGGCGCGTTAGATAAGGATTGCCGCCGATGACTCGAATTCCAGGCAAAGCCGATACTACGGCAGCGTGTTCTACGGGGTTAGCATCGACAAAAAGCATGTTTTTCGGCTCGATGTTAAATTCCTGGCAGATTTCAGCGAGATTCTGAGTCTTGGGTAGTCTGTTGATTTTGACAGATGAGAAATCGTCCAGAGAAAGCAGCTTAGGTTCGACCACATCGTCCCAGCGGGATTTGACGTAGTCATAATCGTCTTTAGAACAGATCGCTACAAGGATGCCCCGTGCTCGTAGAGAGTGAATAGCTCCCCATAGTCCCAAAGGCCAGCCATCGGTGCGTGGCCAAGGTTGATATCCCAGACGATAATTCTCAGAAAGCTGTCCACGCCATAAAGTGTTATCCAGACTAAATACAACAGCTTTGACCTGATCAATTTGCCTAATTGTTCGATATGCAGTGACCATCTGACGGAAGATAGCGTCCAGAAACGCTTCTTTTTTGACAGGATAGACTGTTTTCAACGGAGGAATGGGCTCATTTCTGGCGATTGAGCCGAAATCATCCCAGTCCTGACAGGCTACAGCGCCGTGAGAGTGGAAATAAATAGTATCATCAAGAATATAACGTTTACCAATTGTTGAGGTGATAGTATCTACATTCAGAAGGTAGGAGTTTTTATAGGTTGTAATTTTCTCTCTTAGGTAATCATTCAGTTTTTGAGTAAGTGTTATCAGATCATTGCTGCCGCCACGTTCATTCAGACTAGAAGCAGTGCTTATTTGTGGAACAATGAAGTTGGACACGAATGTCAGCATACCGTGCTGCTCATTGTAGATCATTGCGCTGGCCAGCATAGTATCAATAACGCTGTAGGCATCTTCGAGAATAGTTCTGGCAAAGCCATTCTCATTAAAGCGAAAACCCCAGATTACACGGTCACTCAATACGGAGCACAAAGGAATTTGCAGATATTGAAAGCTGTAGTCTGAAGGGGGGGAGGGGGGGGTGTCTGGCAGGGCACTGACAAAATTATACGGAATAT
>NZ_LHZV01000023.1 GCF_001581005.1 Acetobacter orleanensis | reverse complement strand
AACGCTCATCCGTGACTTTTCAAACAGGCTCTAAGGTTTGACTTGTGTTCTTCGGTTGCCTCAGGTATATTCATATCTAATAATTCTCAATTACATCTTATTGGAAGCCCTTCTTGTTGGTCGCAAGAGGGGTTTCATTTTATATTCGACAGCTTACCGTGGCCCGTATTCTGCCGTTATTTCATTATTACTTGACATGCCGACGAGCGATCCGGGTGCCGACAGCGTCAGGCTGATCCTTACGTGATTCAAAATAAGCCTCTACATCAGCAACCTTAATCCGTCGTGCCCGGCCAATTTTGCACGACCCGAAGGCACCAGCATTCAGCAACCGGTGCACAGTGGCCGCGCTAATAGAAAAGGCGGTCATGATGCCTGAAATAGAGGCATAGACCGGCTTTTGCGTCTGTTCGATCATATTATATCTCCATGGGAATTATCGCTCTGGAGCTATTATAATTCTAACCTGTATTGATACGCTATTCATTTTTATTGTTTTTAAACGGACAATTACTTTACACAGTCGCATAACACAAAGAAAGCAGACCGAAACCTCAGCAGACCACTGGTATCTGTGAGAGGGCGGCTGAGGGGTTTATACCCGGTTGCGGCCAGAAGGACACCAGCGGGTTGGGAAGTAAGACTAGCCGCCCGCATTTTAAATATTAGATCTATCCCGAAAAAATTATTTCGTAATACTAGGTTAGTTACTTGGCAGCTTCAGAGATAAACACGATCTTGCTCGCAGCCAAATGAAGGGCGTAAGCCGCGATATACGCGGGAACTGATTTCGGTTGCGCACCTTGACCATGAGCAGAGTCATTGTCCCGTATTTTAGGGAGGCCGCTCTGAAGAGTAGCGACGAGCTGATCAAAACTCGTGTCCAAGTATTCCGGCCAAAGATGGTTTGCACGAGCAACCTTGAGGAGATCTGAGATACGCGCACCCTTGTTATATGACCAGCCTTTCTTATCAAAGATCGCTTTAAAGGTACTTTCTAATGCACTAGCGGCCAGGCCCACTGCTTGCCTATATTCTCCTGCCCGATAATGCTCATGGGCAGAAAGAAACTCCTGCCTAGGCCCATCAAATCCTTCCCCGGACAATAAAGTTAAAGCCGGTTTGACTACTTCCGAGTGAATGAGCTGGCTATCCACTCGAATAAGCCGATTTCCTTCAACTTGGTATCCTACGCCAGCACGTCTTAACCGATAGTTTATCTCATCAATCGCCTCTTCTGGATTGACTGTCACACTCTATTCCTGACGTTCGGAATAATGTCGGTCATCACCCATTACGTGAATACCAAGCACAATCAATTCAACTAAATCCAACCAATCCGTTGTAGTGCAGTTATCTAGAAAACTAAGAACACGGAGACCTGCGAGCTTGTCGTGCCCAATCTTCTCTAAGCCGTTTTCACGGAGAAATACTTTTTCAATTTCAGCCCATAAACTATTATTACGATCCCGCGAGTCTACCGCATTTCCTCTTATTCCCACTTTTCCAAGTGCATCCACAGAAATTTGTTTAATCTGCACTCGAAGAGTAGATGGAATTTTATCATATTGATAAACATCAATATGATCGAGATTTGCGGCTTCTGCCTCTCTTTGAGAAAATAATTTAATGATCGCCATGGTAAATCTTTTTCCGCCAATTAGCCTTCTGCTACAATATAGCACAGGCAATAAAAACTATACATTTAAGAACAGTATTTTCATAATCAGCAATATCAATAGCGTAACACGCAATAGAATAAATACACTCGTTAGCTAGTTGTCCACCTCTCCCAGTCATCCATCATCTGCCAACGTTTGGCAAAAAGATCCCCTCGCCGGTATGCCCGCTCAACTGCTGACCCCACGGTATGGGCCAGAGCCATCTCGGCCACCTCACGTGGGTAATCGGTCTCCTCAGCAGCCCAATCCCGGAAGGTAGACCGGAGGCCATGTATCGTGACACCCTTAGTCCCGGCTGCGATATGCAGAGCCTTTGATACGGCAACATCGGACAGGGGCTTTCCTGCCTTCTGACCGGGAAAGACAAGATCGCCTCGTCCCACATCTCTGAGAGGGATGGCTTCCCGAAGGATTGCCACAGCTGATTCGCAGAGTGGCACCCGGTGCTCCTTCCCCGCCTTCATCCGCTCTTTCGGGATAGTCCAAACCTTATTTTCGAGATCTATCTCAGACCAAACAGCGCCCCGCGCCTCCCCCGACCGGGCCGCCGTCAGGCAAATGAAGCGAGAAACCTTTGCCGCCACACCTTCTGACTGAGCCAATGCTGCCATGGCCCGAGGCACATCCTTCCGGTCGAGAGCAGCAAAGTGTCCTGCCTGTGTCACTTTTCCGGGGGCTGGGAAGATGTTGGATAGGTGACCTCGCCACCGTGCCGGGTTCTCCCCCTCACGCCACCCGTGGCTCCGGGCGTAGTCAAGGATACGTTCGATGCGCCCCCGGACACCGTTTGCGATCTCATTTTTCTCGGACCAGATCGGACGGAGGATGGCAAGCACATCTTCTGTGTCTATGGCGGCGACGATCTTCCCGCCGAGAGAAGGATAAGCATACCGGGTAAGCACACTCCGCCAGATAGGGGCTGTTTTAGCGTTGCGCCAACCGGGGGTCTGTTCCGTAATGTATCGCTCAGCGGCCTCGGCAAAGGTTCTCCCGACCTCTCTGTTTCGGACGCGGGCATCTATCGGGTCGATTCCCTCCCGCAAAAGTGCGCGGGCATCCGCTGCCATGGTCCGGGCTGTGGCCAACGGGATGTCATATGTAGGTCCGAAACCCATCTCTCGGCGCTTCCCTGTGGCTGGGGACTTAAACCGGAAGGACCATGCCTTGGAACCGCCGCGTGCCACGGCCCATAAGTTGCCACCGTCAGATAGTGCGCCCTCTTTAAGCGTCTCAACCTGCCGGGCCTTTAGCCTATGTGGTGCTACCTTCATTAGTCTATCTCACCCATCTTCCCGCCCCTCTTAAAGTCGGCGTTCCTTGGATAGCTTGAGATAGGACTGGCTACCTAGAAAATAATTTTCTCAATCAATTCAAAGGCTTTAAGACACCTTTAGATAGGAGGGGATAGGATGGTTTGGCGCCCGTCGCGGACACCATTCACTTATTTCAGCCGATATCACCCCGTTTCAAACCCGCAGAAATCTCAGCTTTTCTTGCTTTTCGCCGTTGCATCTGGTGCCATCCAATCCCGCGATTTTTGGGTAACGGACGGGGCATAAGATTCCCGAAAACAAGGTAACGGGCCGGACCCCTACGGCGGGAGAATGGCAGGCCGCTGAGGCTGCGCTTTATGCCGCCAACGCTAAGGTACAGACTAGCTGATACTCTTAACCGGCCAGAAGGCAATCAGTGGTTATATAGTCTGAGCGTGCATTAAACAGCCCGCGCACAAAAAATAATGCGATTAGGTCATTTGATCTTATTGATGCGTTCAAATGGTCTGATATAAGAAACCAAAGGAAAAACGGAGAATTTTAATGCAGCCAGCAACCAAAAGTGCACCAGCTGGTGGCGCAACGAGCATTGCGCTGAAAGCTGTCAGCCGCATCATGGCAGAATGGGGTGTATCAACGCCCCAAGCTGCACTGTTGTGTGATATGTCAGAAAGCACTTGGAAACGCGCTAAAAAACCGAGGTTTTCTGGCGAGTTAACTCATGATCAAATGCTGAGATTAAGTGCGCTCATAGGTATTTATAAATCCCTCAAGCTATATTTCGATGACCCTCTTGCTTCCAAATGGATGACGCTAGCTAATACCGGGCCATTGTTTGACGGCAAGCGTCCGATTGATGCGCTAATAGAATTCGGACTGCCCAACTTTATTGGTGTACGGTGCTATCTAGATGCGCTGCGAGGTGGGATGTGAGGCGTACAACCATATGTGACCGAGGCCTTATCCGACTAATTCCTGCCACATATCATAAGCCTCCTACGCTTCGCGCGCTTGTAGATACCGAGGAAGAGTTGGAGGTCCTTGCAAAAATAGAAAGCTTAACGAGCCTTCGGCAACTGGCTGAAAAAGGTCAGAATATGCATGTTGATAAACGGGAATTGGCATGGCAGAGGCGAAATTCTGACCTAAAAATTTATGGTCATAGCCATATTAATGCTGCCTTCACTTACACGCGTATTACTGGGAACCGGTTTAACTCCTCAGCTAGAGGCGCATGGTATTGCGCTTGGGACATGAGAACCGCCGTCGAAGAGGTCGCTTATCATAAGATAAGAGAGCTCTCCTATGTAGGAATTTATGACGAGAAAGCACGTTATGTCGAACTGCTCGCTGATTTCATAGGTGACTTCCCTGATATAAGCGATGAACCAGAGCACCCCTGTCTTTCTGCGGATCCAGCTGTAGGCTATCCTGAAGGGCAAAAACTTGCTCTTGAGCTTCAGCAGAAAGGTGAGCGTGGCCTCATTTACCCATCTGTCAGAAACCCCGGTGGGCAATGTCTTGTAATATTTGATCCCTCAGCCATTCAAAATGTTCGCCCTGGCGCTAAATGGGATTTGGTATGGTCTGGCTCTCCAGAGTTTAGCTTAGAAAGCATCTAAAATATTTGGGGTATTTTTCGGGGTAACGTTCAAAAATTAACTTCATAATGCCATTATAAATCAGAATATTATATTCCGTTATAAAAGTCCGTCGCGAACACCAATCTTCGGAAAAATTGGAGATACCTCAAAACTTCTTGGTTTTGAGTTCCTCTGTGTGATCCCCTCTATCCTGTTTCCCGCACTGTGGGTTTGGCAGTCTTCCGTCCTGATCTGGAAAAGGCTGCGGCCTATGATGCGGATGGGAGCAAAGGCGGTCTTCCGCCGTTTTAGACTTGTAATGGTCTTGTGCCCGTGCGGCAAAGCACTCAGCCGCACGGGCACAAGATTACGGGGGGAGTCACTCTCCCTGCGACTTGGATTCCCCGACATGGAGAGCGAAACGCACGGCACCAGGTGTTTCCAAACCGGGTTTCAGTTCCATCGTGGGGATTTGATACTCGCCGTCGTTCTGCTTCCGATAGGGGATGGGTGACGTCGCTTCCAGCGTGCGCATCCGTTCGCGCAGTTCATCCGCCACTGTCCTGAAGCGAGCCTCGTCCAGTCGATCCACTCGATAAGCCACGTACGGCGGCAGGACGGTGAAGCCCGGATAGAACAGAATACCGTGATTGATAGGGAACAGCAGATCATCAATCTGGCCGTTGATCCCCCTCTCTGAATAATGTTCGGACCAGCCTCCAACGGTCACGACTAGCATAGCGCGCTTGCCCGCCATCATACCTTCGCCATAGCGATCGCCCCAGCGACGATCACTGTGCTCGCCGACGCCATACGCGAAGCCACACGCATAGACACGATCGATCCAGCCCTTAAGGATTGCCGGCATGGCGAACCACCAGAGTGGAAACTGGAGGATGACGGTATCTGCCCAACGCAATTTGTCCTGCTCGGCTTTCACATCACCCGTAAGACCGTCCGCCGCGAATTCGCGTGAAGAAGCAGACGCCACTTTCAAACGTTCGTCCGGACCAATATCTGGGAAATCTGCCCGGTCCACGGCTGCTTTCCAGTGCATAGCGTAGAGATCCGAGACCTGTACCTCATGTCCCTGAGCCTTCAGTTCAGCGACCATAACGTCAAGCAGGGCTCCATTGAGCGAGTGTCTTTCTGGATGAGTGAAAACGATCAGGACATTCATGAGCAGCCTCTCTTTACAGGGAAAATTTCGTGCCCACTCAGAGTACGCGATAGGCTATTCTCCTTCCATGCAGCAATAATGGCATGGAGAATGCCGAAATATGGAACACTCTCTAATCTCACTGGAACGGATGCGAACCTTCGTGCGCATTGCCGAGCGCGGAAATTTGGCCGCCGTCGCTCGTGAAACCGGCGCGGGGCAGTCGACGATCACGCGGCATCTGCGCGAGCTTGAAGAGGCTTTGGGAGTGTCCTTGCTAACGCGGACGACGCGCCGCACGGCGCTCACAGACGAAGGAACACGCTATTACGCACATTGTGTACAGATTCTCTCCCACGTCGAGCAGGCCAACCAAGAGATGCGCGATACGCGGCAAGCAACGGCAGGAACAGTGCGTATTTCCTGTACCGGCGCACTGGGCGTCCTGCATGTCAGCCGTCTTGTCTACGCCTTTCAGGACCAGAATCCGGGGATACAGATAGCATTTGGCCTGACAGACGAGCGCATTGATCTGGTGCGTGAGGGTGTCGATATCGCTGTTCGCCTCGGCCCGCTGAATGATTGCACGATGAAATTGCGCACCTTAGGCGAAAGTAAACGCCTGCTTGTCGCATCGCCAGAATGGCTGCGGCGCAACGGTCCGGTGCGGCGACCTGAGGACCTTCATGATCTCGACGGGGTGCGGATGTCACGTGTGCAAGGGTCAGATCGACTGATTCTCCACAGCGCGACGGGCAGCAACCATATCGTGCCGTTTCATGGCCGCCTGACTGTCGATCACGGTCTGGCAGCGCGAGACGCATTCCTTGCGGGTCGAGGCTACGGGCCTGCCCATCGCTGGCTAGTGGAAGACTGCCTACGAGACGGACGTTTGGTGCCTATCCTGCCGGACTATACGCTGCCGTCTGTACCGCTCAACATGCTAATCACGCCGGAACGGACAAACGTGACACGCGTCCGACTCTGTGTGGATTTTCTAGCAAAAGAGATTGGTAGAATCCCCGGCATCACCCGGTAGAACCCAAGGAATTTCTAATATCTAAAGAATTTTTGCACTGAGGCCC
>NZ_LHZV01000048.1 GCF_001581005.1 Acetobacter orleanensis | reverse complement strand
TGCGCGATACGGATAACGGCCCCATCCTGCTGCATGTGATGACCAAGAAGGGTCACGGCTATAACCCGGCGGAAAAAGCAGGGGATAAATATCACGCGGTCGCCAAGTTCAATGTCGTCACGGGTGAGCAGAAAAAGGGTCCCGCTGGCCCGCCGTCCTATACGTCCGTGTTCGCAAAGGAACTGGTGCGCCGGGCTGCTACGGATAACAAAATTACGGCGATCACCGCCGCCATGCCGTCCGGCACCGGGCTGGATGCTTTTGCCAAGAACTATCCCGACCGCTTTTTTGACGTCGGCATTGCCGAGCAGCATGCCGTGACCTTCGCTGCGGGCATGGCCACGGAAGGGCTGCGTCCGTTCTGCGCCATTTACTCCTCCTTCCTCCAGCGCGCCTATGATCAGGTGATGCATGACGTGGTGCTGCAAAAGCTGCCCGTCCGCTTCGCCATTGATCGCGCCGGTCTGGTAGGGGCGGATGGCGCGACGCATGCAGGCTCCTTTGACATCGCCTATCTGGGCTGCCTGCCGGGCATCAGCATCATGGCACCGTCTGACGAGGTCGAACTGCTGCACATGACAGCCACCGCCGCCGAGTTTGATGAAGGCCCGATTGCCCTGCGCTACCCGCGCGGTAACGGCCTTGGGCTGGATCTGCCCGCGGAAGGGCAGGTTCTGGAAATCGGTAAGGGCCGGATTGTCCGGGAAATGGGCCGTCAGGCCGGGGCGGAGAAGGGAGGCATTGCCATCCTCTCGCTCGGTCCGCGTCTGGCGGAAGCCCTGAAGGCGGCGGACATGCTGGCCGCCCAAGGGCTGGCCCCGACTGTAGCGGATGCCCGCTTCGCCAAGCCAATCGATACGGCTCTGGTGGAAAATCTGGCCCGCAACCATGCGGTGCTGATTACGCTAGAAGAAGGCTCTGTTGGCGGGTTTGGCGCGCAGGTTGGCCAGCATCTGGCCAATACCGGCCTGCTGGACCATGTGCGCTTCCGCCCGATGACCCTGCCTGACATCTTCATTGACCATAACACGCAGGAGGCTCAGTACGAGCAGGCCGGCCTCACCGCCCCCTTCATCGTCAAAACCGCTCTCAGCGCGCTGGGCATCGGAGACATGCTCTCAATGAACTTGCCAAACTGTGCTACGGGAACAAAATCATGAGCATGAAAACGATTTCTCTTCGCGCAGGGCTTGTGCTCGGTCTGGGCATGACACTGCTTCCCGCTGCGGGCGTTGCCCCGTTTGTTCCCGCTGCACAGGCGCAGTCGGCCCCGGCCACTGCGGAAAGCGCACCTGTGCAGGCACTCTATGCCGCACTTGATAAAGCCCAGCATTCCCACAGCAGCTTTGCGGAACGCAGCCAGATTGTCGGTGCCGGTGTTGATCAGGCCTATGATCTGGACGCCGTGCTGCATGCCTCCGTTGGCGTGCGCTATCAGTCCCTTGCTCCGGCGGACAAAGCCAAGCTGCTGGCTGCCTTCCGGGACTTCACCATTGCGCGGTATGTTTCCAGCTTCAAACCGGGGACTGACGCCCGATTCACCATGAAGCCGGGTCTTGAAAACTCTCCTGTTGGTGGTAACAAGATCGTGAATACCTTCATCGGAGCGGATGATAGCATGCCCGGCACCCCGCTGAGCTACATCATGCACAGCACACCCTCCGGCTGGAAAATTGTGGATGTGCTGCTGGGCGATTCCCGCATCAGTCAGGCTGCCGCCCAGCGTTCGGATTTCAGCTCCACGCTGGCCTCCGGTGGCGTTGCGGGCCTGATCAATGTTCTGGAACGCAAAGTCAAAACGTTCTCTAACGACTGAGCAGGATAAAGAGCGTGATGCGTAGCGGACATACAAACTGCCCGGTTATGGGCCGCATAGCGGCTGGTTTGTAATGTCCGCTTTTTCCATTCTGGCGCTGGCCAGCAGTGGTCTGGCAGCAGCGGGCTGCCTTCAGTCCATTGCCGGGGCAGGTTTGCTGACGCGCTTCCGGCGCAATGAACGCCGCCCTGTTCCTCTCAAAACCCTGCCCCCCGTAACCGTTCTCAAACCGCTTTATGGTGATGAGCCGTTACTGGAAGAAGCTCTGGAAAGCTTCTGCACGCAGGACTATCCTCAAATTCAGATTCTCTTTGGCGTGCGGGACCATGATGACCCCGCCATAGATATTGTTAAGCGCCTGCAAGCCCGCCACCCGCACCTTGATATGCAGTTGGTGGTGAATCCGGCCGTGCATGGGTTGAACCGCAAGATCAGCAATCTGATGAACATCCTGCCGTTTGCGCGGCATGATCTGCTTGTCATTTCCGATTCTGATATTCATGTCAGCCCCGATTATATGCGGCATATCGTCAGCGCCCTGCACAAACCCAATACCGGGCTGGTGACAACGCTTTACGCGGGCCTGCCTGCCCATAATACCGTTGTGCAGATGCTGGCGGCCTGCCAGATCAACCATAACTTCCTGCCCGGTGTTCTGCTCTCCCGTTATCTGGGGCGGCAGGATTGTCTGGGGGCAACCATGGCCCTGCGGCGGGATGTGCTGGAAGCTGTTGGCGGGCTTGAAGCTCTGCTACCCCATGTGGCGGATGATGCCCTGCTGGGGCGGTTGGTCCGCCAGTTGGGCAAAGATATTACCATTGCCGACTGCCTGACATGGACCACCATTGGCGAGCCCAGCTTTGCGGACCTGCTCTCCCACGAACTGCGGTGGGGCCGGACCGTGTGTACACTCGCCCCGGCCGGGTATGGCGCGTCCGCAATCCAGCTCCCGCTGTTCTGGGCAACGCTGGCGATTCTGTTCCAGCCCCACGCTCTGTGGCCGCTTGTGCTGTTTGCCTGCGTGTGGGGGCTCCGTATTCTGACCGGGCTGATTATCAACCGCGCCGTAGGGTCCCGCCTGCTCTGGCCGCTCCTGCTGCTGCCCGCGCGGGACTGGCTGTCCGCCGCCATTATGGTCGGCAGCGCCAGCGGCACACGGGTGGACTGGCGGGGGCAGACTATGCATGTTTCGCCGCACCCCGTAGGGCCTCCGCAAGCCAGTCAATTATCTCCGGAAGGCTGAGACGGGTTGTCTCACCTCTTCCGCAAGAGTAAATGCCTCCCCATATTCTTCTGATAAATTCAGATCACACGCCCTGTCAGGACACAGAACAATGATGAGAACCCTCTTTCTCCAGCCTCCGTCTTTTGATGGCTTCGATGGTGGAGCTGGTTCGCGCTATCAGGCCAAGCGCGAAATCAAGTCATTCTGGTACCCGACATGGCTGGCCCAGCCCGCCGCCATGGTGGAAGGCAGCCGCCTGATTGACGCTCCTCCGGCCCGCATGGGCATGGAGCCGATTCTTGAGGATGTGAAAAACCGTGATCTGGTGATCATTCACACTTCCACGCCGTCCTTCGCCAAGGATGTGCAGGTCGCCCAGATGCTGAAAGACGCCAACCCGAAGCTGAAAATCGGGATGGTGGGTGCGAAGGTTGCCGTGCAGCCGGAAGAAAGCCTGCTGAAGGGCGCTCCGGTTGATTTCGTGGCGCGTAACGAATTCGACTTCACCATCAAGGAAATCGCTGAAGGCCGCGACTGGAAAGATGTCGATGGGATTACATGGCGTAACGAGGCGGGCGAGATTATCGCCAACCGTGATCGCGCCATGATTGAAGACATGGACAGCCTGCCCTTCGTGACCGAAGTGTACAAGCGCGACTTGAAGATTGAAGATTACTTCATCGGCTACCTGATGCACCCGTACATTTCCATCTATACGGGCCGTGGCTGTAAATCCCGCTGCACCTTCTGCCTGTGGCCGCAGACTGTGGGGGGCCACCGCTACCGTACACGCAGCCCGCAGCATGTGGCGGCGGAAATCCGTCTGGCGCAGCAATATTTCCCGCAGGTTAAAGAGTTCTTCTTTGACGATGATACCTTCACTGATGACCTGCCGCGTGCGGAAGCCATTGCGCGGGAACTGGGCAAGCTGGGGGTCACATGGTCCTGCAACGCCAAAGCCAACGTACCGCTGGAAACCCTGAAAGTCCTGCGTGAAAACGGCCTGCGCCTGCTGCTGGTTGGCTACGAAAGCGGCAACCAGCAGATCCTGCACAACATCAAGAAGGGTATGCGCGTTGAAGTCGCGCGTGAGTTCACCAAGAACTGCCATGATCTTGGCATCAAGATTCACGGCACCTTCATTCTGGGTCTGCCGGGCGAAACGAAGGAAACCATTCAGGAAACCATCAAGTTCGCCAAGGAAATCAACCCGCATACGCTTCAGGTTTCTCTGGCTGCCCCGTATCCCGGCACAGCCCTGCACAAGCAGGCTACAGAAAACGGCTGGCTGGATGAAAGCAATGCGGAACTGATTGATGAAAACGGTGTGCAGATGGCACCGCTGCACTACCCGCATCTGTCCCACACGGAAATCTTCAACAGCGTGGAAGAATTCTACAAGAAGTTCTACTTCCGCGCGCCGAAGATTGCCTCCATCGTGAGCGAAATGGTCCGCTCCCCGCAGATGATGAAGCGCCGCCTGCGCGAAGGTGTGGAATTCTTCCACTTCCTGCGTGACCGTAACGCTGCCTGATTTCCTGCATAATGCCCCCGCCCGGTCTTGCTGGGCGGGGGCAGAGTTTTTCACAGTATGAAACGCGCCATCATTTCCGCCGATGATTTCGGCCTTTCGGTTGAAGTTAACGAGGCCATTGAGATTGCTCACCGTGATGGCCTACTGTCCACAGCCAGCCTGATGGTGGCGGGACCTGCGGCAGAGGATGCGATTGAACGCGCCAGACGCCTGCCAACATTAGGCGTTGGTCTGCATCTTGTGGTCATTGAGGGCGCATCTGTCCTGCCGCACAAGCGACTGCCGCTGGTCACTGGACCTGACGGCTGGTTTTCCTCCTCCCAGCTTGGGCTGGGGGTGGACTATTTCTTCCGCCCGGAAGGCCGCAAGGAACTGGCAGCGGAAATCACCGCACAGTTTGACGCCTTTGCCCGCACTGGCCTACGGCTGGACCACGCCAACGCCCATAAACACATGCACCTGCACCCCACCGTGGGCGGTATGATGATTGAGATTGGCCGCCGCTATGGGCTGCGCGCCGTGCGTGTTCCGCTTGAACCCCCAGAACCGCTCTACGCCGCCGGAACCTACACCGATACGCTGGGTGACGCCGCCCTTCGCCGCTGGACGCGCCTTTTGCGCCATCAGGCCCGTGCCGCTGGCATGGCGGCCAATGACTGGTGCTTTGGTCTGGCATGGAGTGGGCATATGACACCTGACCGCGTGGCGGCACTGGCAGCACATCTGCCAGACGGTGTTTCAGAAATCTATTTCCATCCCGCTACGCACAAGAATGCTTTGCTGCAAAAGCTGATGCCAACTTATGAGCATGAGGCTGAATTTGAAGCCCTGTGTTCCAGTGAATTCCGCACGGGTTTAGAGCATTCCCATACCGCACGCTGCGGCTGGCAGGACGTTCTTCCTGCTTAAAAACCATTCATTTTGTTATAGCAACTTGTTATAACATGGTATATTTATCACAACTTTAGCAATTTAACAGTCTTCTCTACTCAAGACACTGTCATGGCTTGTAGATCGCGTTGACCGCCCCCCTGCTTTCTGATTGTAATTCTGACTGACCAGTTAAATAACAATAAGAAACGGTCTCTTTATCATGTCAGAATGCCTCTTCCCGCATTCGTTCTGCCTGACAGCGCACTCTGCTGCCCTCCGGGAAGAACGGATTGAAGACCTGCTTCCTCATTCTACCCGCGCACCGGCCGGGTTGACTGCGGTATTTGCTAGCTGCCAGTTCTGGCGGCGGTATGGCACTGGAGCACGCCTCCGGGTGTTTACCGGACATGTGGCCACAAACAGGCCATAACCCGCCCCACACCTGTATGCCCGAATGGCCGCTGCCATTTGGACCATATCCCTCATAAAAATCAAAAAGACTGAATGCGGATATGATCTCTGTAACACCACGCTGCTCTGCGGCGCGCCGTGCTTCACTGCGTGCTCGCTTCTGTTTTGCGTCCGCTCTGGCGGCCGTTCTGGCACTCAAAATCGGCTCAGCCGGGGTGGCGTATGCTGCGCCGCCGCTGGCCGCGCAAACCCCCGTATCGCCCGTTTCGGATACCATCATCAGCCCAAGCAGCAAGGCGCGGGCCAACCCGGCCATGTCCGCCCGTCCGCTTGATGCCGAGACCATGGGGCCGGACCCGTCCGCCATTCGGCGGCCACCCAACACCCCCATCCCGCCAAGCGGCGTGCCGGTACTCCCCTCATCCGGCTTTGCGACCATGGACTTCACGCCGCTGATGCCGTCGGAAGACAAGAAATCCCACCATCAGATTGAGCTGGATTCGCTTTTACCGTCAGAAGGCCCGTCCGCCCTGCTCCCACCCCGGCTCGACGCGCTGCGCGATACGGACCTGAATGACCCGTACTACGTGCCCACGGCTGGTGCCGGGCACCTGCTCAAGCCCATTGACCCTATGCGGGAATGGCTGCGCAAGCGCGGCTTCACTTTCTCCTTCTCCTACAAGGGAGAAGCCATGGGGCTGATAAGCGGCGGCCTGAAAAAAGGCATGAGCTATGTGCATGAACTGACATTGCAGGGCATTTTTGACCTTCAGAAAATGGCCAATCTGAATGGCTGGTCCGTGCATATGCTGGTGATGGAACGCGCGGGCAAAGCCCTCCAGAACGGGCGCGTGGGCGAATATTATGTTGCGTTGCAGGAAGTTTATAGCCTGTCCGGCAACGTTGCAGCGCATCTGGTGGATTTCTACGCCGAAAAGAAAATGATGCAGAATAAGCTGGACCTTATTTTCGGCCGCATGTCGCTTACCCACGTTTATGCAACGTCTCCGCTACTCTGCTCCTTTATTGTGACCTGCTCAGCCCCTGTCGGCCTCAAGCAGAATCCGGCCATGAGCGTTTACCCAAAAGCCACATGGGGTGGGCGTCTACGCTTCCGGCCTACGCGTGATACGGCTGTGCAGGTGGGCGCCTATTCCGTCAGTGCGCTGACGGACAACCCCAGCGGCTGGTCATGGGGTGCTGAAAACACGACCGGGCTTTCTCTGCCCATCGAATTCACTTGGCAGCCCTTTCTCACGCGCAACCGTCTACCGGGCCACTACGTGCTGGGTTTTGCGCATGACACAACGCGCTACGCGGACAAAATCAGCTCGGTCTACCCCAAAAAGCGGGCCGACCTTCTGCCCGGTACCCGTTCCGCCCCGGCGGACATGATGTGGGTGGAAGCCGACCAGATGGTGTATCGTCTGGGTGGCCGTAACATGATGGCCGGTGGCTACCTGATGGCAGGGTACGTCCATACCACGCCGCACGTTGCGAACATTTCCGATCAGGCTTACGGCGGCTTTTCCATGGTCGGTATGATCCCCGGCCGCGTGACAGACCGGTTTGGTGTGCTTTACTCTTGGTATCATGTCAGCCAGCGGCGGCGGCTCAGTCAGCAGATGGCGCAGGATGCCGGCCTGCCGCTGGGGTCCAGCGTTCATGGGGTGCAGAACAATTCTCATATCATTGAGGCCTATTACGGCATTGATGCCTTCCCCGGCATTCTGATCCAGCCGGAGTTTCAGTACATGATCCACCCCGGCGAGACGCACCGCATCCCCAACGCCGTCATTGCGGGGCTGAAGCTAATCGCCAACCTCTAAGTTCTAACCAAGACCCTCGCCGGATGCTGACCTGCGGCAGGCAGCATCCGGCCGGAAATACGGTTTGTGCCGGGAATGCCGGGGCGGGACCCTAGGCATAGCAGCATCGCTCTGCTACTCAGCAGGACGAACGTTCATTTCTGCGATTATGGCATGACTGATACGCCTTCTTCCTCCTCGTCCGGTACCCGACTGTCTCCCAAAGCGGAAACGGCGCGTGCAGAGCGTGCGGCCCGTCAAGCGGCAGCCCTGCGGGCCAACCTGCGCAAACGCAAACAGCAGGCGCGCAGCAGAGAAGAGATGGAAGCCGAGGCCACCCTCAGCCAGCCGGACGCCTTTCCTTCACCTTCCGGGCCGGATGAACGCGCGGCCCGACAGACCTCATCCGCTCAGCACGACGCGGATTACGGAGATATGCCACCATGCCAGTGATGCCCGATACATGGATCCGCCGTATGGCGCAGGATCACGGCATGATCGAACCGTTTGTGGAATCCCAGAAACGGGAAGGCGTGATTTCCTACGGCCTGTCCTCCTACGGGTATGATGCCCGCGTGGCCGATGACTTCCGTATTTTTACGGATGTGAACAATGCCATTGTGGACCCCAAGAACTTCAGCCCCGATGGATTTGTGTCCCGCAAAGCGGATGAATGCATTATTCCGCCCAACAGCTTTGTGCTGGCTCACACCATTGAATATTTCCGCATCCCGCGGGATGTGCTGGTGGTCTGCCTTGGCAAATCCACCTATGCGCGGTGCGGCATTATTGTAAACGTGACACCGCTGGAACCGGAATGGGAGGGACAGGTCACCATCGAGATCAGCAACACCACCCCGCTGCCTGCCCGCATTTATGCCAATGAAGGCATCTGCCAGTTCCTGTTCTTTAAGGGGGAAACCCCGTGTGAGACCAGCTACGCAGACCGCGCTGGCAAATATATGGGCCAGCGTGGCGTTGCCACGCCGCGGATGTAAGCGCATGGACCGGTTTATTATTCGGGGCGGTCGCCCCCTGCATGGTGAGATCACCATTGGTGGCGCGAAAAACGCCGGGCTGAAACTGCTGGTTGCAGGGCTCCTCACTTCCGAGCGGCTGGTGCTGACCAACGTGCCGCATATTGCCGATATTGCCACCATGGAGTCCCTGTTGCGCCAGCACGGCCTGACGGTGGAAACCGTGGGGGGGGATAAGACAAAGCTGTCCGTTGGGGGTGAAATTACCAGCACGGAAGCGCCTTACGATATCGTCTCCAAAATGCGGGCCTCCATTCTGGTGCTCGGCCCGCTGCTGGCCCGCTGCCGGGAGGCGCGTGTCTCCCTACCCGGCGGTTGCGCCATTGGCACCCGCCCGGTTGACCTCCACCTGAAAGGGCTGGAAACGCTTGGGGCCAAAATCACGCTGGAAAACGGCTACATCAACGCCCGCGCACCCAACGGCCTGACAGGGGACCGAATTGTGCTGCCGTTTGCCTCCGTGGGGGCCACCGAAAACCTGATGATGGCCGCCACACTGGCGCATGGCCGCACGGAAATTGTCAACGCAGCGCGTGAGCCAGAAATGGTGGATCTGGCAGACTGCCTGAACGCCATGGGCGCGCGCATTACCGGCGCAGGCACCGGCCATATTATTATTGATGGCGTAGAAGCTCTGCACGGGGCTGAACATCGCATCATGTCCGACCGTATTGAATGCGGCACCTATGCCTGTGCCGCAGCCATTACCGGCGGTGACCTCCGCCTTATTGGCGGCAACGTGGACCATCTGGGCGCTGTGGTCCGAGCTTTTGAGGAAGCCGGCGTGGAAGTCACGCAGGAAGGTGACGTGATGCGCGTCCGGCGTACCGGCGCGCTGCGTGGCATTGATATTATGACGGAACCTTATCCGGGTTTCCCGACCGATATGCAGGCACAGTTCATGGCGCTGCTCTCTGTCGCCGAAGGCGCGTCCATGATTACGGAAACCATTTTTGAAAACCGTTTCATGCATGTGCCGGAACTTAATCGGATGGGTGCGCGCATTAACGTCCACGGCTCATCCGCCATTATTCGCGGTGTGCATAGCCTGTCTGGCGCCCCGGTTATGGCGACCGACCTGCGGGCCTCTTTCTCCCTGATTCTGGCAGGGCTCGCCGCCCATGGGGAAACCATCCTCAGCCGTGTCTATCATCTGGACCGGGGCTATGAAGCGGTAGAACGCAAGCTTGCCGCCTGTGGTGCCCAGATTGAGCGCGTAAAAGACTAGTTTTTTCGCGAGGCTATGCTCTGCGTGTCGCCTCGCGCCCGCTTTATGAAACCTCATCATAAGTCTGTTGAAAGGACTTACGATGCAGGATGATTACGTATCAGAGTGACGCGCCGTAAAAAAAGCCGGATCAGGTCCCCCTGATCCGGCTTTTTCTTGCCTCAGGCTGGATTTATTCCCACCAGACAGACAGGGACCGCACACCCTGCGCACCGCGGATCAGCACGCCCTGAATATCAGCCGTGGCGGACGGGCCAGTCATCAGCACACCGTAATGAGCAGTGTGAAATTCCGGCCGTTCGACATAGGCTGTATGCATATTGGCGGTCAGATTTTTCTCGGACAAAATCACCACAATATGCTGCGTCAGATGCGCGGCAGAGTTCAGGCTGTTCAGTTGGGCCTCGCTCAGAAAAATAGAGCCCATTTCTGAAATCCCGAACGGGCTGCGCACAACCAGAACATCCGTAGCGGCGGCCTGCTGGGGGGACGCCACATCCTCCAGACGGATGGTGCCTTCAAAATCTGGCACGGCGGAACAGATGATTTTGGCATCCGGGAAGCGACGCGCAATGGCTGATGCCAGCGTATCGCCTTCCTGTGGCAGCAAAATCTGCCCGCCCAGAAGTTGCAGGGCATCTTCAAAACGCGCTTTGCCAGCATCCATATCCCCCAGAACTGCAACGGGCGGCAGTTCATGAGCAGCGGGGTCGGGGCGGTTGGCGCGGAGTGTTGCCAGAATTGTATCGCGGGAACTCATCAGGCTTTCCCTCCCTTAGACTCTTCTTTGCCTTTAAGGCGGTTTTTCTTGTACCAGCTATGGAAGGTCTGCTTGACCGGATGCGGCAGTTCGCGATGCTTACCCCAAGGGTTCAGCCAGTTATACAGCACAAAGCGCGGCAGGGAACTCAGGGCAACTTCCGTCCCGTTAATGGCCGTCCGATACAGCGTGGGCTGGCCCATCAGCTTACCGGCCATATGCATGATTTCGCGTTTTACAAACGGCAGTTCATGATGCTCGGCCAGCACACGACGCCATTTATAAAGCTGTTCGTGAATATTGATTTTCACCGGGCAGACGTTCGTGCAGCTTCCATTCATGGTGGAAGCAAACGGCAGGGTGCTGTATTTCCGCTCGTTAAATGTCGGGTCGATAATCGCGCCAATCGGGCCAGAATAGACCGCCCCGTAGGACAGACCACCAGAGCGGCGATAAACCGGGCAGGTGTTCATGCATGCGCCACAACGGATGCATTTAAGCGATGTCCAGAACTCTTCCATACCCAGACGGGCAGAGCGGCCATTATCCACCAGCACGATATGCATCTCCCCGCCCTTCTGCGGGCCACGGAAATGCGTGGTGTACTGCGTAATGGGAGACCCCAGCGCGCTGCGAGAGAGCAGACGGACAAAAACACCCATATCCGCCATACGCGGCACAATGCGTTCAATCCCCAGCGTTGCAATGTGCAGGTTGGGGACAGTCGCACTCAGGTCCGCATTGCCTTCATTGGTGCAGACCACAAAGGTCCCTGTTTCCGCCACCAGAAAGTTGCCGCCCGTCATCCCGGCATCGGCTGTCAGAATAACCGGGCGGGCCGCCATACGCTGCGATTCCGCCAGAGACTGCGGGCTGTCATCATTCGGGTCGGTATTGTAGTTTTTGGCAAAAATCCTCGCCACATCGGGCACCAGCTTATGCACGGCTGGCACCACGATATGGCTAGGCATCTGGCCATCAAGCTGCTGGATACGCTCGCCCAGATCCGTTTCCGTCACGACAACGCCACGCGGCTCCAGATAGGCGCGCATGTCACATTCTTCCGTGACCATGGACTTGCTCTTGATGAGCGATTTCGCACCATGCTTTTCCAGAATTTCGCCCACAATGCGGTTATGTTCCGCACCATCCGCGGCCCAGTGCACATGGATGCCGTTCTTTTTCGCGTTGGCTTCAAACTGCTCCAGATATTCGGGCAGGTTGGCCAGCGTATGCTCTTTAATAGCGGACGCGCGGCTGCGTAGTTCCTGCCATTCCGGCAGGAGATGCATCTGCTGGTCACGCTTCTGGCGCATGTCCCACAGGCGTTCATCATGGAAGGTCAGATGCGGAGCATCTTCCAGAAACGCTTCCGCCGCCTTGGCGTGATTGACGGGTTTGACCTTCATGACCGCGCTCCGTTCAGAATTTCAGCAATATGAATAAAGCGGATGGGCACACCGCCGCGTTCCGCACACCCCTGCTGATGCATCATGCAGGACGTATCTGCCGAGACGATATACTCAGCCCCAGCCTGATGATGGTCCCGCACCTTATCCAGCCCCATGCGGGCAGAAACGGCCTCTTCCGTGACAGAGAACGTGCCGCCAAACCCGCAACATTCGTCCGGGCGTTTGGGAGTGGCGAAGGAAATGCCCTTAACCTTGGAGAGCAGATCCATCGGTTTGGAAAAGAACGGCTCGCCAAGTTCGGACATGCTGGCGGTGCGCAGCGCGCGCAGGGTGCCGCAGCTATTATGCAGGCCAACCTTGTGCGGGAACTCCGCCCACGGAAAGTCTTCCACTTTCAGAATATCGTGCAGGAATTCGACCAGCTCAAACGTGTTTTTGCGGACATGCTGCACCTCTGCCGTCTGCGGAATAGCGTCAAAATTATCCCGCACATGATGCGTGCAACTGCCGGAAGGCATGACAATGGCATCATATTTCGCAAAATTGCGCACAAAAAGGGCTTCCGCCGCAGCAGCATCCGAATTACAGCCGGAATTGGCCATGGGCTGACCGCAGCAGGTCTGGTCCAGCGGGTAGTCCACGTCCTGCCCCAGCTTTTCCAGCAGTTCCAGCGTGGCAATCCCCGCGTTCGGATAAAACGCATCAATATAACACGGTATAAAAAGACCTATTTTCATGCAAACCCCCGGCGGTAAAACAGGTTTTCAGCCTGTTGTAATCATGATCTCAACAAGAGAGGGACCATCGGAAGCCAGCGAAGCCTCAATGGCGGGTGCGATATCAGACGCGCGCGTCACCCGGCAGGATGGTACGCCCATGGATTTCGCCATGGCCTGATAATCAATACTCGGATTAACAATATCCATTGCCGGATATGTTCCCTCACGTGCGGAAAGGTAATCTTTCTGTTGTCTCATGAAATTTTTGAGAACGTTATATTCCTGATTGTTCATCACCACGAACGTGACAGGAAGCTTTTCATGCGCGGCAGTCCAGATGGCCTGTGGAGAGTACAGTGCGGCACCATCTCCTACCAGAGACACCACCCTGTCCCGCCCTAAGCCGAGCGACGCGCCAACGGCTGCAGGCATCCCCCAGCCAAGCGCGCCCCCGCGCAAAAAGGAATACTGGCCCGGCCATGTGCTTTCCAGAAACAGCCGAACATCAGAGGAGGTCGCAATAGCCTCATCCACAATCGCCACATCCGGGCCAATGGCCCGCACGGCCTCCCATGCTGCCACACGCGGCGGGATAGCGGCCTCATTCCGTCTGGCCTTGGCTTCCGCTACGGCTTCCGCCCGCTGGCTCCGGCGTACCGCTGCCACCTGTGCCGCCTGCGCAGCGTAGTCAGCCTGACGCGGCTGTGTCGCCTTACGGAGCAGCGGCAGGAGTGCCTGAAGAGAAGCCCGGATATCCCCGACCACAGAGAGCGGCGTGTTGAAGGTGCGGCCAAGGTCCCGCACATCGGACGACATCTGATACACGGCGCAACCCGCTGGCAGCGCGGGGCCTTCCGTGTAGAGAATGGTAATAAGGGACTTGCCGCCGAGTGCGAAAATGGCGTCATACGCACTCAGCCGCTCGGCAATAGCCGTGGCCTGCGTTGGCAGATTTCCGCACCAGAGCGGATGGGCCGTGGAAAACGGCACGCGGGACGGCCATGAAGACCCGTAAACCGGCGCACCCAGACACTCCGCAACGGCGGCTACTTCCGCCGCCGCATCGGATGCATAAACTTCATCCCCCGCAATCAATGCAACGCGGCCCGGCGCAAGGCTGGTCAAGGCTTTTGCCAGATCGTCCAGACCACCCGCCACCGCAGCCCGATTGATAACGGACGGGGTGCCTATATCCACCCCGCTCATTTCTTCCATCACATCCATGGGCAGAGAAAGAAAGACGGGACCCGCAGGGGCCGCCATGGAATCGTGAAAAGCGCGGCGCAACAACACGGGTAATTGATCCGCATGAGCCACTTCCTGCGCCCATTTCACAGCGGGGCGGGCAATCTGCACCAGATCCCCAAACAGGAGCGGGTCGGAAATGGTATGGCGGGAATCCTGCTGGCCAGCCGTGACAACAAGCGGTGTCTGAGAGACGCTGGCATTGAGCAGATTGCCCATACCATGCCCCAAGCCGCCCGCTGTATGCAGGTTCAAAAAGCCGGGTTTACGGGCCGCCTGCGCATAGCCGTCTGCCATGGCAACAACGCTGGCTTCCTGTAGGCCAAGAATATAGGCAACGTTGGGCACTTCCAGAAGGGCATCCATAAGCGGCAGTTCGGTTGTGCCCGGATTACCAAAAATATAGTCCACACCTTCGCTACGCAGAATTTCGAGCAGCACAGCCGCTCCACGCCGCATGCCATTCTGCCCGGCTGCATCAAGCGATGACATCTGCATTCCGATTATCCTTCTGTTCTGCCCAAAAAAGGCCGTGCGCCCGCACTCAGGCTGCTTCACCCTTTATGGCACCCCACCTGCCTGCTGATAACTGCCCATGCGCACAGAAGGGAACAGCGCGAATTTTATCAGCGGTTGGCCTTGCAGGGCCGCCAGTCTGGCAAAGATAATCGTCGTCCAGCATTAGCAGTCCTTAATCCGCCTGTGGCGCTTCCTGTTATAACAGGAAGCGCCACATGAAAACAGTCTGAAACAGAATTCTGTCCTGTAGGGTCTCAGGCTGCTGCGGACGTTTCCCCAAGCTGGGCCAGCGGCTTCATCAACAAGTGATTCTGGGAGTAATCAACCGGAACGGCAATCACCACCGGGCCTTCAATATCCATGGCCGCTTTCAACGCCTTGCCCACACCATCAGCCGATGTCACGGTCATGCCTGTGGCCCCACAGGCTTCTGCGTATTTGGCGAAATCAATCGGCCCGAATTCCACGCCGGAGCCACGACCGTATTTCTTCTTCTCCTGCATTTCCACCATATTGTAGGCCTGATCAATCCAGACCATGTGGATCAGGTTACATTTCAGGCGCACGGCAGTTTCCAACTCCATGCTGGACATCATGAAACCGCCATCCCCAGAGATGGAAATCACTTTCTGCGCCGGGTTGAGCAGGCTTGCGGCAATCCCCCACGGCAGACCGACGCCCATGGTCTGCTGACCATTGCTGATGAGCACCTGCCTCGCACGGAAGGACAGCAGATACCGGGCCAACCAGATATGGAACGTGCCCATATCCAGACAGAGTGTGACATCCGGTGTGACAATCTGCTCCAGTTCCCGGACAATCTGCAACGGATGCACAGCGGTATTGCTGGTGCTGCGGGCGTCCCGCAGCGCACCGGCGCGCGCAACCTTGTAGCCTTCTAGAATGGTTTCCAGTTCCGGAGCCTGCGTCAGCTTACCTGCCTGCTGGGCAAGGGCTTTGACCGTTGGGGCAATTTCCCCCACCAGTTCAACAACAGGAACAAACGCGTTATCCAGTTCCGCCGCGACAATATCAATATTGATAATCTTGCGGGCGTCATTCACATTCCACAACCATGGGTCATATTCCACCGGGTTGTACCCAATGGTCACAACCACATCTGCTTCATGCAGAAGCTGGTCCCCATGCTGGTTGCGGAACAGACCAACGCGCCCGCCAAAACGGTCAACCAGTTCGTGCGAGACCGCACCTGCCGCCTGATAGGTCCCCACAACCGGCGCTCCCGTGGTGGCCACAAACGCGCGCACGGCTTCCGCCACATCCGGGCGACTGGCCAGAAGGCCCAACAGCACAACCGGGCGTTTGGCGTTTTTCAGAAGCCGCGCAGCCTCAGCAATGGTATCCGCTGCGGCAGGGCCGGTTTTTGGCACCGCGCGGTCTGCCAGAACAGGAGCATTGGCGGGCATGGACAGCACATCCATTGGTGTGCTGACAAAAGAAGCACCCGGACGGCCACTTTCCGCAAAACGGAAGGCATTGGCCATCACTTCTGAAATTGCCAGCGGGTTGGTAATTTCCACGCTGTATTTGGTAATGGGCTTGAAAAGGCTGACCGTGTCCATGGTCTGATGCGTCAGCTTCAGCCTGTCCGCCAGCTTGACGGCCCCACCAATGGCCAGAACAGGATCCCCTTCAGAATTGGCGGTTGCCAGACCTGTTACAAAATTTGAAGCTCCGGGACCGGATGTTGCAATCGCCACACCGGCCTTCCCCGTCAGGCGGCCAAGGCCCCCAGCAATAAAGGCGGCATTCTGCTCATGCCGGGTCACCACGGTTTCAATCGGGGAATCAACCAGCGCATCAAACAGGCGGTCAACCTTGGCACCCGGAATACCGAAGACATGCGTGACGCCATGCGCCACCAGATTTTTGACAATAAGCTCCGCACCGCATTGTGCAGCGTGATCAGAAGGCTCGGTCATTTCTATAACGTCCTGTAAAAAGACCACTGCACCGGGGGTGCAGTGGTCAAAAAAGTCTCAGCCGCCTTCGGCAATCCGAATAGCTTCGCTCAGATGTTCAGGATTGAGGTTTGCTTTTGCAAACTGCTCTGTGCGCGGCAACTGAATTTCAAGATCGGAGATAACGGCAACCTCAAGCTGGCCACGGACCAGCCGATATTCCGTAACATGCCCCCCACGTTTCTGATCTTCTGTCAGAAAATGTAGGTGATACCCCGCTACATTTACACCCTGCATATAAGCAGGCGTACGGAAGCCGATCATGGTACCTGTGACGGACTCCATTGTCAGCGTCGGCTGTTTTTTCACAACATCCAGCATATGCGGGTAGGGTTTGCACTGGCAGAACACCGTACGGGTATCCACCCGCTCAAACTGCCCGGTAAAACGTACGGCCCCAAACAGGTTGGGGTTGCCAACAAGCTGGTCCACCAGTGCTTCAAACGTTTCTTTTGTTTGCGGTTTATCAACATTGAGCGTTTTTTCCGGCTCAAAATAGGTCACGCAGGCAAAAGGTGTTTTCAGAGACCCCGGAACTTCAGCAGCCTGCCCTTCCGCACGGAACTGGCGCACAACGCCGTCCGTCACAATCATCTCACCGTCTAGCGCGTTAAAAGTGCCAAGGCCGAAATTACCGTGATGCAGCACCTCATCCAGCGTGGTTTCACCATCATACACGGCGTCCAGCAGAGCGGCCATGGTGGAGGTCTGATAAAGGCGGTTGGCGACGGGCTTCTTGCCCACACCATTCCCGAGAGCAGAAGACCGAATGTCCATGTCTGCCACCGGACTGCTTTTCATACTGCGCACTGTTTCACACTCATTGGTTGCTTATCTCAGTGACACAAACGTTATTACAGGATGATCTAGTCTTCCAATATATATTGAACGCATTATCCATATGATATAAATATGCCTAATGGATATAAGACACCTGCGTTATTTTGTCACTGTAGCAGACCACGGCAGCATTACCCGCGCTGCGGAGGAGTTGGGGATGGAACAGCCGCCCCTGAGCCAACAGATCAAGCAACTGGAGCAGAAGCTTGGCGTGGCGCTGTTTGAACGCCAGACACGGGGGGTCAAGCTGACTGAAATTGGTGCAACCCTCCTGCCCCGTGCCCGCACCATTCTGGACCTTCAGGCCCAGTTTATGGTGACCGCAGACGGACTTGCGCGGGGTGAACTCGGCCACATCCGGCTAGGGCTAGCCGGAGCCGTTCCCCTTCTGCCGGTGATCCCTATGGTTATCCGGCATTTTCGGGAAAGTGCGCCAGATGTCACGCTCTCACTGGAGGAGAGCAACACACCGGCTCTCTGCGCGGCGTTGCATGACCACAGCACAGATCTGGCCATTATCCGCCCCCCCGTGCCGGACCCCACGCGGCTTTCTGTTTTCCATCTGCTGGATGAACCAACTGTTATTGCCCTGCCCCGAGGGCACCGGCTGGCCGCTCAGCCCGTTATCAG
Source organism: Acetobacter orleanensis (assembly GCF_001581005.1). Lineage (GTDB taxonomy): Bacteria > Pseudomonadota > Alphaproteobacteria > Acetobacterales > Acetobacteraceae > Acetobacter > Acetobacter orleanensis. Next base: position 35,368 of record NZ_LHZV01000048.1, on the reverse strand, counting down.
TCTGGATAAGGTGGCCGAAGACCCACTGATTATCTTCCCGCGCGAGCTCGGCCCCGGCTTTCATGACGCCATTTTATCGGCTTATCAATTAGCAGGCGTTACGCCACCCATGGGCCAACAGGCACCGCAAATTGCTGGCACGGTGCCACTGGTTGCGGCCGGGCTGGGGGTTTCCGTTGTGCCCCGCTCTCTCAGCCAGATTCATGCGGGCGGGGTGACATTCCATACACTGAGCGAACCCGCCCCCCGCGCCACACTCGCTGTTGCCATTCGCTCCGGCCAGAACATGCCGCTGGTTGCACGGTTTGTTAAAATTCTACGCGCTTCCTGCCGGAAATGGGAAAACATGAGCCCTGAAGATCAGTTTCCCGCCGCGGAATCCTGAAAAAACTCAGTGATTTTACAGATGGTATCCGGGCATCCGTTTTCAGGACGCCCGGAAGAGCAGACCTTACAGTCCTACAAGTTTTCTGATGGCCGGCTCCACACTAATCATCAGTCCTCCCGGCGGAAAAGTCGTGCCGAAGAAAGAGCCTGAAACATCCGCTGAGCTATTGATCAGTGTTTCTTCCTGATCAAAAACCTTCTTATCCGCAGTAGAAAGTTTTTTCTTATGACCGTTCAGGGCATCCAGCCCCGCCCCGGCCATGACCGCGAGATTGTGAGAGATCGGCACGGCCTCTGACAACCCACGCACGGTTGCTACTTGCTGGAAGGCGACATCATTATCTCGCCAGACCTGCATTTGTGCTTTCAAAGCGGGAAGAACGGAACGGTCCCCCGCCACATACTGGTCAACCAGCATACTGAACCGCACAGCAGGGAACGGGTCCGGGGACGTGACTTCCCCAATTTCATCCAACGCATCCCCATGATGGCTGACATAGCGGTTCATGACGTAATTGCGCAAAGGCACTGTTGCGCTCGCCAGACACTCCACAGGATCAGCATTGCCGGGGGAGAGCCGCAACGCCATCCGATGTGTGTTGGCCTGAGCCTGCAAACCGGTCAACTGCAATTCCGCGTCCACCACGGCAAGACGGCGATACATGTCATTCACATCCCGCACAGATGCAGGAGACCAGAACCGTTCCGCAATAGCCGCCGCACGCGGCCAGAAACGGGCGTCCAGCATTTCGTCCGTCACCAACTCGGACCACAGAGGTGCCTCACCCCCCAAAATATACTGCTTCTGCTCGTCCGTCAGTGGGGCCGGGGCCGGTTCTTTCAAAAACGCATTGACCAGATCCGGCCGTCCGCCTTTGGCCAGAAGCTTATCGGCCTGTGCACGGGTGATACCGTTTGCCGCCGGGTCATACGGATCTACCAGATAATGCTGGGACGCTGGCTGGAGCAGATCAAGATAATACCCTGCCGAGACAATGACCGGATGATGATCTGCTGAAGCAGAAGCAAGGAACTTCGAACTTCTCCAAACATCCACAACAACGTCTTTAGGGATAGGCGCTTCGCTCACCTCATCCCACCCGACCATGATCTTCCCCTGATCCGCGAGGATTTTCTGCACTTCCGCCGTAAAATGCGCCTGTAGAGCCTGCGGTGTCGCGAAACCGTTTTCCTTCATATAGGCAACAATTTTCGGATTTTTCATCCATTCCTTCGGGTCCACCTCGTCCCCACCAGAATGGAAATAGGCATCAGGGAACAGTTTACCCATTTCAGCATAAAGCTTGCGGACAAAGCGGAGCGTGGCAGGCACCGTAGGGTCCAGTGCAGCATTATTCTTGTTTTTGGGCTCAGGGTTAACCGGGCTTTGCGCAGCGAGTTCCGGATACGCCAGAAGGAACGCCAGCGCATGCCCCGGCACGTCAAACTCCGGCACAACGCGGATACCGCGATCTGCGGCGTACGCAACAAGGTCTTTCAGTTCTCGCTGCGTGTAATACTGGCCGTGCGAGCCTTTTTCCGTCAATTCCGGCATGCGCTTGCTTTCCACCCGAAAGCCGGTGCCATCGCTCAGATGCAGGTGCAGCACATTCATCTTGAGCAGTTCCATCGCGTCAAGCTGCCGCTGGAGTGTCTCAACCGCCATGAAATGCCGGGAGGTATCAATCATAATCCCGCGCCACGGGAAACGCGGGCTGTCTGTAATCGTGGCAAACGCCAGTTGTGGTCCGTTTTCACCCCGCGTAACAAGCTGCGCGAGTGTTGCCAGACCATGTAGAACGCCATCTGGCCCCTCTGCTGTCAGCGCCACACCAGAGGCGTTGACCTGAAGACTATAACTCTCCTTAGCATGGACTGTCAGAGCGCCTCGGTCCTCGCCCACCTGAATATGCACGGGGATACTCGCTGTCTGCCCCACCTGATTACCGTCTGGTTGCTGAGGCAGCACACGCCCCGCTAGCGCGTTAATGCGCTTTGTAAAACGCTCCGCAGCGCGGGCCAGCAACGGAGACGGCTGCTGCTCCCACTGTACGGTTACCCCCCCGCTTAATGGCAGTGCTCCTGCTGGCAGAGAAACCGATGCAGGCATTGGCATGAGAGCCGGTACAACCGTTGAAACGCCTGCTGATACAGCCACGGGTTCCACCCCTTGCGATGCAGCAAGCGCCGGAGCCGCAGCGAGTGTCAGAACAGCAGCGCTGCCCAGAAGCACGCGACGAAATTTTGAGAAAGTCTGTTTTGTCATGCTGCGTCCTCTTTTTTATGGCAACGGCTCTGAAAGCAGCCTGCCTTATGCAGAAAGGTCGTGGTCTTTTTCAGGCGGAAAGTAAGGCGCGCAAGTCCGGGTCATGCTGCATCTGCCAGAAAATGGCCTCCCGCTGCGTCAGGCGCGATGCAGCGGCAGCATCCAGCAATACAAGGCAATGTGGGTGGAGTTGCAAAGCGGACCCCGGCACAAGCGCGCTTACCGGGCCTTCAATAACACGCGCTATAATCTCAGCTTTTTTAGCATCTGTTACCACAAGCAATGCTTCTCGCGCATCCAGAATAGTGCCAGTCCCCATGGTTAATGCACGGGTGGGCACCTGCTCCATATCGTTGTTAAACATCCCCGCATTTTGCCGCAGGGTTGCCTGAGCCAGTGTCACAACATGTGTGCGGCTGTTTAACGCGGAAAGAGGTTCATTAAATCCAATATGCCCATTTTCGCCAAGCCCGAGTAACTGGAGGTCTATCCCACCAGCCTGTGCGATACGATTTTCGTAAGAACGCGCTTCGGCCTTTACATCCTCAGCAGTCCCATCTGGCACATGCGTATTCTCAGCTGAAATATTAATCAGCCCGAAAAGATGCTCTTGCATATAATAGCGGTAGGACTGCGGGTGGTTTGCCGCGAGACCAATATATTCGTCCAGATTGAATGTCGTCACGTCACTGAAATCTAGCGCTTCATTCTGCGCTTTTTCTGCCAGTTGCGCATAAATAGCTTCCATAGTGCGGCCAGTAGCAAGACCAAGCACTGAGTTTGGTTTGCTCCGCACCTGTTGTGCAAGCACCTGCGCCGCCAGCCGCCGTGTTTGCGCGGCATCGGAACATATGACGATTTTCATAAAAAATCAGTCTCCAGCCGAAGTAATCAGGGATTCAGGAACCGGAGCACCTGTCTTGGCGCGCAGAGCCATGCTCCACCCAGCAATAAAAAGATAGGCCGGGATAACCAGTACCATGAAGGCGTGCAGATTGCCAAGCATGGGCGCGATATGCACAAAAATCTGCGGCAACACGGCACCACCAGAATAAGCCATAACCAGAAACGCCGTGGCCTTTGCACCATCAGACCCAGCTTCAGCCAGAACAATGGGAAACAGGGCGGGCAGAATCATGGCATTGGCAAACCCAAGCAGGGCCACACAGAAAACCGGAACGACACCCGGCGCGACAAGGGCCGCCAGACAGATGAGAATGCCCAGCACACAGCAGGTAAGCATATAGCCATCCTGACTGATAAAGCGCGGCACAATCACCATACCAGCCAGATACCCCAGCATCATGGATGCCAGCGTAAGGGCTGTCAGATATTTTGTAATATCGAGAGAAAGTCCGAAGGAATGCCCAAACAGGCCAATAGCGTCCCCGGCCATAACCTCCACACCAACATAGAGGAACATGGCGAATACGCCTGTCAGCAGCCACGCGGGCTGGGCCTTGCGCGCGGGTATGCTCTGCTGCTCCGCGGCTTCAAGCGTAATTTCCGGTAATGGTGCGCGCCCTACCAATACAGCCAGAAGCAAAAGCAATCCGGCCATAACCTGATAGGGCACATGGACAGCATGCGTAAATTGAGTAAGCACTGCATCCCGCACCGGCCCAACCGGCGTGTGGCTGATATTGGCGACAACCTGCCCGACATCCGGCATGACAATCAACGCAAACAGCACCGGAGCAACAATGCCTGCAAATTTGTTGGCAATGCCCATAATGGCAATGCGCTGGGCAGCACGGTCATGATCGCCCAGCAGGCTGACATACGGATTAACGGTAATTTGCAGCAGAGAAAGACCCGCGCCAATTACACTCAGCCCGCTGAGAGCGCCTGCATACCACCGCCCATTCACACACTCCCCAAACAGCAGCGTTCCCGCCGCCATAATGGCGAGAGCCACAACGAGGCCGCGCCGCAGGCCAATACGTCGCGCTACAAGCGTGGCCGGCAGGGGAAAAACAAGATACGCCAGATAAAAGCAGACGGGCACCAGAAAGGACGCCACATCACTGAGGTTAAAAGCAATCTGAACGAAGGTAATCAGCGGCCCGTTTAGCCATGTAACAAAACCGATACTGAAAAACAGGGCCGCCATAATCAGCACAGGCCGCCAGCCATAGGCACCGGCCGGACTTGCAATCGGAAACCTGAGCACACCGCACTCCTTCAGCAACGGGCCGGAGAAACCTCCGGCTCCCTGCCTTAACTCTGTTGATCACGCAGGGTTTGTAACTCTGCGTTCCCCCTTAAAACCCGGAGGAGACTGAAACCATAGCGGCAAACACCCCGCCAACATAGTAAACTGGCGCGCTCCCTGCCGCCACCGCCCCCGTGGAGGTGATATGCGGGTGCGCATTGGCCGTGTAGCTGGACCCGGAGCGATAATGATTATCCCCGACATTGGTCAGGTTAAGCTGAATCTGGGGGTGCTTCAGATAGCTGAAGGATTTCATGCGATAGCCCAGCGTCAGATTGGAAGTGACATAGGCTGGCATTTTCTCATCATTCATGAAGGTAGTGTACTGCGTATCCACATAGCGCAGATCAAAATTGCCGAAGAAGCGCCCATCATCATAATTCAGGCCAATAGCACCTGTGAATTTGGGAGCCTGAACGGCAGTTTTACCGGCCGTGGGCAAATATCCACTGCCTGTGTTGAAGTTATTGTCAAACGTGGAATGCAGAAACTGCCCGGACAGATAGGGGCTGAAATGGTGCCAACGCGCCAGCCCGACTTCCGCCTGCACACCACGGGAGGTCTGCCCACCAATATTGATGGGTGATGCCACCATCATGTTGGTATTGGGGATATAGCCGGTGGACGTAACCTGATGGTTTGTCAGATTGATGTTAAACAGAGACATAGAGAAATTGTAGAAATTTCCCTGATGGCGATAGCCGATTTCCTCACTGATGGAATATTCAGGCTTCAGGCTCTGCGGCTGCATGGTGGCATGTGCGGCATTGGGGTCAAAAATCTGCGAATAGGCTTCCACAGATTCCGGCGCACGGAAGGATGTTGTGCCATTAATGAAAATCTGATCTTTCGGCGTGATCATGTAGCTGGCGGAAAACTGTGGCAGCGGCTCAAAATAATTACCCTGCATTTTATACGGGTCCGCCCCCGGCACAAGATTTGTGCCCTGACGGGAGACCATAGCCACACGAAAGCCAGCACTGAGAGTTAGTTTATCATTCAGCAGCTTTTGCGTATCAGCAATAAAGAGGGTGTTAACCTGCTGCATGAAGTTAAGATCATACCCAGTAAGGATTTTTCCACCCACGCGGATGACATCACCAGACCAGCCACTCCCATCGGCATAGACCGGGCGGAAATCAGACAGTTCCTCATGCGTGGTGTAGGCATACCACCACCCGAAGGAAAATGTGTTGCTTTTGGAAATCCGCCAGTCAGCCGAGATATTCATACCGCCGGTTTTCTGGTTCCATGGGTCTCGGCTAGAGGTGAGAATTTTGCCGTTAACCGGTGTGCCGACATTCAGGTCCCCATATTGCTGCGTACCAAAATATCCGCCAGATGCAGGAATATTTTCACCCCCCAACGACGGACCAAACTGGTGGACAAAATAAGGCGACACATGCAGATGCAAATTGTCCGCCAGCGTAAAGTTCATGGGTAGAACAATAAGCTGCTGGTTCAGGTTCTGCCGGTTCAGCTTGTAATACTGGGAATCACCCGGCGAGAAATGCTTGTCGTAAGAGAAACCCACCCCATACTGGTCCCACTGGGCTTTGTTGGGAGACCGCCATGAGGTTGCTTCCTGCCGGTTATAGGAAAAAATAGCGGAAATGCTGTTTCCGTCACCCCATTCTTTTACAAACTTTGAATCCAGATGATACCGGAACAGGCCACCCGGCCCGCGTGCGCCGTTATTGTAGCCAGTATGCGAGAAAGACACATAGCCGCGCACACCGGAATTACCGATAGTGCCTGTATCCAGACGGATAAACTCCTTATTATAGCTGTAGGAGCCACCGCCGAGATCCAGAAATCCCCCAGCCTTACGGGACGGGTTAAGGGCCGTTGCCGTAATCTGGCCGCCAACCGCGTTGTAAAATGGCGCGTTAAGATCAGGTGCTCCCTGTGACACTGTCACAGAACCAAGATTTTCAGAATCGATCAGTGTAGAGGTATAGGGAGCATAATTGATCGGGTCCGCCAAAGGCGCGCCTTCAAACAGGTAGCCCATCTGCGTTTCATTCAGACCTCGCACCTGAAGGTGGTCCCCCGTCATGCCGAAAGGGTCCTGACTGGTGACGGTAACACCCGGCAAATCTGCAATCAAAGACGTGATATTTGAAGACGGAGCCTGTTTGGCAATAAAGTCTCTCGTAATGCCACTTTGAGAGCGCGGGGCGGTCTGGTGCGGCATCAGGCCACCACCGGGTGTTCGGTTGGTAACCCCGGTTGAAGACACTGAGTGGCTGGTAACAGAAATTTCTTCTGTAGACCCCGTAAACTGGCCAAGAACGGAGGAACTCAGCCCGTTACCAGTAGTTGTTTTTTTCCTGACCGGGCCAGAGGGTCTGGAAGTCTTTTTAACCTGATGCCCAGAGGACGCAGCAGGTGCTGACTGTGCCTGCGCGGACGTGGCGAGAAGCCCTGTCAACGCAACACAGGAGACTGAAAGCTGACGCAATGAAAGACGCATGATAACAACCCCCTCGCCCGATGGTGGAAACGCCCCACATCATTCCTGAATAGAAACGTAACCCTGCAAATTTCGTTGTTAGTATGCAATGGGGGTTTAAAGAGAACGATTTAATTCATGATGCGAATAAAGATTTTATGTTACAGCCTCGCTATTCGTTGCATGAAAGACACAATTTCGGGCTAGTCTTGCGGCTGTTTCAGATCCCGCCATGCCCGAAAATGAAATACCGCATGGCCAGACTGGCGGCCCCACGTGCGAAGCTGTCTGGCGCAAAATCTCGAAAATTGATCATGGTACAGGCATTTGTGCGATGAAGAATGTGAGATTCAGCTTCATACTGCAGGGCGTGGCCGTACACGCCGTCTTTCAAAGCCGGGTCAAGCATCACCACAACATGGCTGGGGTCGAGCATCTGGATAAGTTGCGCTGTGGCAATGCCCATGGCAGAGCCCGCTCTGTGGAGAATACTGACCGCCTCCGCACGCCCCTCCGCCGCCAAACGGGTTAAATCCTGCATATTTGTCGGCAGATTTGCCAGTCTGGCGGCATTCCCGATGGCCAGAAGAGACGCCACTGTTTCCAGACACCCGCGATTCCCACATCGGCAAGGCAAAGCCTGCGGCATATCCACGGTTATGGGTGCGTGGGAGATCTCCCCCGCCCCACCGGCATTGCCCCATAACAGACGGCCATTGACAATATGGGCACACCCAATGCCGTGGCTTACAAAAATCATACTGAAATCCGGGCTGCCTTTCAGCGGGCCAAACAGTTGCTCCCCAAGAATCAGTGCCTTGGCGTCATTCTCCACCCACACTGGCAGGCCTGTTCGTTCAGCCAGCGCCGCGCCGATGTTAATATTCCGCCACCCCAGTGCAGTGCAGGTCAGGCAGGTTTGCCGGTCCCGCGCCACAAAACCCGGTAGCGCAAGGCCAATGCCGGACAGCTTTCCTCGGTCACGCGGCAGCGCAGAGCGCACGGTTTTCACTGTACTGGCCAGAAGAGCAATACAGGCTTCCGGCTCCGCCAACCGGGGGAGTTCAACCCTGTTCAGGGTAGTTCCATGCAAGTCGGTCAACACCACAACGGCGGGATCGTCCTGCAAGGAAATACCAATAAAGGAGGCCGCATTAGCCCGCACAACCAGCGGCACGGATGGACGGCCCGCTCCATGCACAGGCTCCTGCTCGCTCAGGATATGCTTCTCCAGCAAGTCCCGCACCAAAGCCGAAATACCCGCCTTACTCAGCCCTAATTCCGCTGCCAGTTCGCTCCGGCTTTTTGCCCCTTTGCGGCTGAGAATGCTGAGAATTTGATAATGACCTGAAGACAGCATATTCGGCTCTCACGCTGCAAAACGATACGGAATGATAATTTATATCATGAAACAAGTTGTGCAAACAGACGGAATGATATTTACAAACTCCCTTTGAAATACTAACCCGGAAGAGAATGGATTTAACGGCGCGCAGTGTCTGCGTGTCTGTGCCCCCAGCGCCTTTAATCACGGATGTCCTTATGCTTCTTTGTGCAGACATCGGCGGATCGTTTATCGATTTTGCTCTCGTCCATCCTGATGGCAGACTGGAACAGCGCCACGCCGTGCCAACTCCGGTTGACGATGCCGACGCTTTTATCAATGTGCTGCACACGCTCTGCGCCCCGTATCCGGACGTGCCGCTGCATCTTGCCATTGCGGGTGTTGAAAACCCGCAGACCGGCCATGTCCATGCAGCTAATATTCCCGGTATCCGCACCACACCGCTGAGAGAACGGCTTAGCCAACGCACCCAGCGCCTTGTCCGCATCGGGAATGATGCCGACTGCTTTGCTCTGGCGGAAGCCCGTTTTGGAGCCGCAAAGGGACACCGGAATGTGTTTGGCCTGATTCTGGGCACAGGCATTGGCGGCGGCTTTGTGCTGGATGGGCAGATTGTGCCCGGTCTGGGGGGCGTTACAGGAGAGTTAGGCCACGCGCCGGTTGTTATCGCGCCGCCCTTGCTGACAGACCCTGATGACATTGCCGCAGCCGTTCCCCTGTTCCGCTGTGGGTGTGGTCAGTCGGGATGTCTTGATACCATTGCAGGGGCCAGATCTCTTGAGCGCCTGCATCTGTGGGCCGGTGGAAAGCCGGAAACAAGCCATGCCATTCTAAAACTTTGGGAAGACGGTGATAGACAGGCGACACGCACCCTGTCTGTCTGGATGACCTATACCAGCGCCGCGCTAGCCCATATTCTCAACGTCATTGGCAGCACGGTTGTACCAGTCGCGGGGGGGCTGAGTAATTCCGCCCTGCTTGTGCAGACACTGGACCACGCGGTGCGGGAGCGTATCCTCTCCCCCACCACGCAGCCCCTGCTCCGGCGCGCCATTCTAGGGAAAGATGCTGGTATTCTAGGGGCGGCCTGCCTTGGCCCGGAGCTGTGCTATGACGCATGTTGAAATCTGCATAGAAACACCGCAGGGTATTCAGGCCGCCACGTCCGCCGGGGCGGACAGGCTGGAACTCTGCGCCTCGCTGGATGTTGGCGGGCTAACCCCCAGCATGGGGTTGATGCAGTATGCCGCCGACTGTCCCCTACCAGCCCTCGCCATGATCCGCCCGCGCGCGGGCGCGTTCATTTTTGATACTGACGAAGCCGCTGTCATGCGGAATGATATCCGCGCAGCCCGCACGGCTGGTCTGGCCGGTGTCGTTCTAGGCGCGCTCCGGCCCGACCGGCATCTGGACCATGATCTGCTCCTGCGCCTGTCGGAAGAGTGTGGAAGCATGGAACGCACTCTGCACAGAGCGTTTGACCTCACGCAAGACCCTTTTGCGGAGCTGGAATTTGCAATTTCGGCCGGGTTCACACGTATTCTGACATCCGGCCAGAAGCCCTCCGCGCCGGACGGTGTAGACTGTCTTGCCCGCTTGCAGGAAGAAGCCCGAGGACGGATTGTTATTCTGGCTGGCAGCGGCGTGAAGGCTGATAATGTGGGCGCCATTCTTCGCCAGACAGGCGTTACGGAAATCCATGCCTCCTGCCGCAAAACCACCCCCTCCAACGCTCAGGATGCCGCTTTCGGTTATGGTTCCCAGCCCGTTGTGACGGACCCGGACGCCATCCGTGCCCTGATTGCCGCCGCACGACAGGCAGGTGGGACACGCCCTGCATGAACATGCTCGATCTGGGCGTTATGCTGGCGTATCTTATCGGCATGCCGCTTTTGGCCGTGCTGCTGTCCGGTCGGCAATCCTCCACCGCCGCGTATCTGGAAGGGGGGCATGACCTACCGTGGTGGGCGCTGTGTCTCTCTATGGTCGCGACGGAAACATCAACTCTCACCGTTATCAGTGTTCCCGGCGTGGCTTTTGGGAACGGGATGGTTTTTGTCGGTCTGGCGCTGGGGTATTTGCTGGGCCGCGCGCTGGTCGCATGGAAATTTCTGCCACTTTATAGTTCCGGCCACATGCTGAGCGCTTATGATTATCTGGGCCAACGCTTTGGCTCCCGGATGCAGCGGCTAGCCTCCGCCACATTTCTTGGCACACGTATTCTGGCAGAAGCTGTCCGGCTGTTTGCAGGCATGCTCCCGCTCACAGCCATGCTGGCTGCCACGCATATGGCCGTTCCACATCTGGCTCTTCTGACACTCGTTGTAGGCATCACACTTTTTTACACCTTATGTGGCGGGTTACGGGCCGTTGTGTGGTCGGACGCCATTCAGTTCTGCCTGTATCTGGGAGGTTCGGCACTTTGTGCCGCATTACTGATGCACGGCCTACCTACCGGGAGCTTCAGCGCCTTACACCATGCCGGGAAATTTGCCCTATTTGCCCATGCCAGTACGCCATTTAGCAGCGCCTTTACCCCGATTGCCGCCATAGGCGGTGGCACACTCATGACTTTGGCCTCCCACGGCACAGACCAACTTATGGTGCAGCGTGTACTGGCCGCCCGCAGCCTGAAGGACGCCCGCATGGCCCTGATGGGCAGTGCGGTAGGGGTCACCGCTTTGTTCTTCCTGCTATCTGGGGTTGGAGTGTTACTGTGGCTGTATCATGGGCAAGTGCCGTTGCAGCAAACGGGACTTTCTTCACCCGATGCCATTTTTCCTGACTATATTGTGCATGGTTTGCCCGAGGGCCTGCGCGGTTTGATGGTCGCGGCCATTCTCGCCGCCACCATGGGATCCCTCTCCTCCACGCTTTCCGCCATGACCGCTGCCACTGTTGGGGATTTTTCCGGGCTTTGTGCCAAATTGGGCCGCATGCTCTCGCTCAGCCCGTTGGCCTTAGCCCGTGCGCTGACCGTGTTCTGGAGCGTGGCTCTTGTGGGCTGTTCCTTGCTGTTTGCGCAAGGAAGTCAATCCGCTGTGCTGCTGGGATTCTCCATTGCCGCCTGTGGCTACGGCCCCATGCTGGGCACATTTCTGGCTGGTATGGCCATCCCCTCCGCCCGTGCTACGGAACTGATCCCGGCTTTCTGCCTCACCGTGCCGCTTGTCCTGCTGACCATGGCTACCGTACGCCCCAACGGGCACCCTCTCGCGTTTCCGTGGCTTATTCTGACAGGTATTCTTCTACTCTTTTTCTTTGCCGCCGGCCTGCGTCTGGGTCGCACAGTCCTGCCGCTCCTGAAACGGACGCCTGACGCATGACCCCTCTCCCCCGCCGTGCACTGGCACACCAAAGCGGCAAGGCCTTACTCGGTCTTGGTGGGGCATTTCTTGCTAGCTGCCTGCCCGCACAGGCGTCCTCCGCCTCTCCCGGCCCTGCGTGCGCGCCCTCCTCTGCTGGCCGCGTTAAAACCGGATTTGAAAAACTGCGGGAGGGCGGCTACGCGCCGCTGCTGGGGCACAAGGTTGGTGTGATTGCCAATGTGGCCAGCGTGGATAACACCCTGACCTCCATTGTGGACTGCCTGCATCTGGCCCCCTCCGTCCGGCTTCACGCCATTTTTGGGCCGGAGCATGGCTTTCGCGGATCCATGAAAGAAGGATTTTCCGAACCGGAAACGCAAGACCCGGAAACAGGCTGCACGGTGTATGATATTTACGCCAAAACCGGAGACGCCTTAAAATCCATCCTAAAAAAATCAGGTATTACCCTGCTTATTTTTGATATTCAGGATACCGGATCTCGCTTCTACACTTATATCTGGACCCTGTTTGACTGCATGATGGCCTGCGCCGAGTTAGGGCTCCCCCTGCTCGTGCTGGACCGCCCCAACCCCATTTCCGGGCTGAACGCCTCCGGCCCGGTGCTGGACCCACGTCTGGCCTCCTTTGTCGGGCGCGCACCAATCGCCCTGCGCCATGGCATGACGGTAGCGGAACTGGCGCGCCTGTTTAACGCCGTGTTTATCCCAGAAAAAGCTGGCCAAAAGGCGTCTCTCGACATCATCCCGATGGAAGGCTGGCAACGTGGCATGTTTTTTGAAGAGACAGGCCTGACGTGGTGCCCACCCAGCCCCAACATGCCCACGCCTTTAACCGCTCTGGTTTATCCCGGCACCTGCCTGTTTGAAGGAAGCCGTTTTTCGGTTGGTCGGGGGACAACCATGCCCTTCCTCTATCTGGGGGGTGAGGATGTGGACGGACACGCTTGGGCTACAGCAGCAACAAAAGCCGGTTGCACGGGCGTCGCTTTTCAGGATGTCTGGTTTACGCCCCTTGTAGACCCGTTTAAAAACACGCTGCTACATGGCCTGCATTGTGCTGTAACTGACCGTACACAGTTTGACCCGGTTGCCACAGGGATGACATTGCTCAGCACTGCGCGTCGTCTGGCTGGCCCCTCTTTCTGGCGCGGGACTGGAAAAACCTTTGACCAACTCAGCGGGAATACACAGATTCGCCTCCTTCTGGATAAAGGGGCTGACGCCACGGCACTCGCGGCACTCTGGGAAAAAGATCTCGCTGCTTTCCGCGCCCTCCGTCAGACATTTCTTTTATACTAAGTCATCGTTATCCCAGCACAGGATTTTTGTTGTATGACCCAGCAGGTTCCGTCCGCCTCCACAGATCCAGCCAAAACCGAAACCTCTGATTCCCGGTATGAGGCGCTGGACCTCTGGCCCACCAGCACCCTGCTGGATGTTCTGCTGGAAAGTCAGTTGGGAGCCGTGGCCTCTGTCAAAACAGCACTCCCCGGCATGGAAGACGCCATTACGGCCGCCCTGCCCCGCCTGCAACGGGGCGGACGCCTGTTTTACGTGGGCGCTGGCACCTCTGGCCGGATTGGCTTGCAGGATGGCGTGGAACTCATCCCCACCTATGGCTGGCCGGAAGACCGGCTGGTTCTGCTGCTCGCCGGAGGGAATGCCGCCCTGTTCCAGCCCGTGGAAGGCGCTGAGGATGATGAAGAGGCAGCCCGCACGGCCATAATCGCCCACAACGCTGGCCCGGATGATGTGGTGATTGGCGTGGCGGCCAGCGGCGGCACACCCTATACCTGCGCCGCCCTCTCCTGCGCCCGCGCTGCCGGCAGCCTGACCATTGGCCTGTCGTGCAGTCCTCATACGCGCCTGCTACGAGACGCTGAACTGGGGCTGCTGATTGAAACCGGGCCGGAAGTGGTCGCCGGTTCGACCCGCATGAAAGCCGGAACAGCACAGAAAGTCGCGCTAAACATGCTCTCCACGGCCCTGATGATCCGGCTTGGCCACACATGGCGCGGACAGATGGTTGATATGAAGATCGTCAACGCCAAACTCGTCCGCCGTGCGCATCGGATGGTGCAGCAGTTAACGGACTGCACCGAAGCCGAAGCCAGCACAGCACTGGAAAAAGCCGAAGGCAGCATCAAGCTGGCCATTCTGGTGTGTTTTGGCTTTTCTCCGGAAGAAGGTCGCACGTTGCTGGCTGAGCATGCGGGCAATCTGCGGTCTGTCCTGAAAAATCGCTGATCCGCGTCGTTGGCGCGTCCGTTTGAAAGGCGACTGCAAAAAGCCAGAGAGAAAGACTGGCGGGGCATTTTTGTGACGGACCAGACCGCGCGAGAGCCCTGATACTCTGGCATCCGGGCTCAGGCCAGCAGTGTCATACCTCCCTGCGCACGCTCAAACCTCTTTTTCGTCGTCTTTGGCTGATTGGTGCCAAAGGCTTATTGTGTGAGCGCAGAAGACGCCATGAGTTCATACAAACGCGGGTTGGCATCCGTTGCAAGCGGCACACCAGACCGACGCAGGGACGATCCGGGCGACTTTTACAGCGGCCCCTAAGGCCGCCCTGCCCGGTGGTATGGGTGACCTGCCGCAATGGCCTGTGCGCGATAAATCTGTTCCACCAGCATGATCCGCACCAGCATATGCGGCCATGTGAGTGTGCCGAAGGAAAGTTTGGCGTCCGCGCGCTGAATAACCGCCGCATCCAGCCCCTCAGCACCCCCAATGACAAAGCAGAGCGGACGCCCCAGTGCGGACCAGTTTGCAACGGCTGCGGAAAAAGCCAGACTGTCAAAAGCGCGACCGGCTTCATCCAGCACCACCAGAAAAGCCTGATCCGGGCAGGCCGCCAGAATGGCCTGTGCTTCCCGCCGCTTGATTTCATCCGGGCTGCCACGACCATCCGCCAGTTCCACAAGATCAAGTGCTGGACGAAGCCGTTTCAGATAGCGGGCGACAAGCGCCTGCTCGGACTTATCCTTCATCCGCCCGACAGCAATCAGCTTCATCCCGCCAAGTTCCCGTAATGCAAAACACCCCGTCTGATCGGGCGTTCTGTAAAAAATTGGGGAAGCCCTGCGGCTTCCCCTTTTCATACGCGCTGAAATTCAACCCATTCCGGGAGTCAGACGGGCGTTACAGCCTCTTCATTCCCATCATCCAGTTCAGCGCCCCACATTTTTTCCAGACCATACAGCTCCCGCGCTTCCGGCTTGAAAAGATGGACAACGATATCGCCCGTATCAAGCAGAACCCAGTCAGACCCGTTGGCACCTTCAACCAGAACACGCTTGATGCCGATGTCTCTCAGCTTGCGTTCAAGATGCTGGGCCATGGCGGCAATCTGACGATCCGCCACACCGGTGGCAATCACCATCCGGTCTGCAAAGGAGGCGCGGCCTGTCAGATCGATCACAACGATATTCTCACCCTTATCGTCTTCCAGACTGTTCACAATGAGGTCGAGCGACTGGGCGATAACGTCCGGCGAGGCCGCCTCACGCTTCACCTTGCCCTTCGGCCCGGCGGCTGCGGCTTTTTTACGGACAGACCCGGTAACCTTGGCGGCTCCGGCCAGAGCCGGTTTGGCGGATGCTGCTTTTTTGGTGGCGGCCGTGGAGGACCTGCTGCGTGCAGATGCTTCGGCGGGTGGCTTGGTTGCTATGACGAATCTCCTGAATTGAACGTATCGGGGGTGCCGGTCTGGCCGACATCCACCCCAAAGCCGCCCTGCTGGCGAATTGATGTTGCAGATATACCGTTTTGTCGCCCCGGAAGAAAAGTCCATACTGGCGGAGAAAGATCAGGCAGCAGCCGTGCCTGCCCGGAGGACAGCCGATAATGCGCCAGATAATGCGCCGCAGCCCCCCGTAAAGCCCGCATAGTCTGCCCCGGACGCGGCATGACCGCCACCGGCACACGGTGCAGCAGGCGCTTCCAGCCTTTCCATCTTGGCAGCGTCACAAAGCCATCCGCTCCGGTCAGCCAGACAAAATGCACGTTGGGAAAGCGCGTTTGCAGCTTTCCCAACGTATCAAACGTATAGCGTGTGCCGAGTCGGGCTTCGATATCCGTGGCAATCAGCCTGTGTCCATCCGCCAGAGAGGCTGCCGAGTCGAACCTGCGGGCAAACGGCGCCATGCCTGCGGCGGGTTTGAGCGGATTACCCGGTGAGACCATGAGCCAGACCTGATCCAGCCCCAGAGCCACCAGCGCGCGCTGCGCAATGGTCCGATGCCCGCAATGGGCGGGATTAAAAGACCCACCCAGCAGACCAATCCGCGCAAAACGGCGGTCCCCCCAAGTGGGAATCGTATCCCGTCGGGTCATGCCCGGTTTCAGGTCCGCACCTGCCCTGTACCGATCACCTCGTACCGGAAGGTGGTCAACTGCTCGACCCCCACCGGCCCACGCGCATGGAAACGGCCTGTGGCAATGCCAATTTCCGCGCCAAAACCGAACTCGCCCCCATCACAGAACTGCGTGGAGGCATTCCACATCACCACCGCACTATCCGTACCGTTCAGGAAGCGTGTCGCCACAGCTTCATCCGACGTCACAATGGCTTCGGTGTGGGAAGAACTATATTTCTGGATATGGTCCAGTGCTTCATCCACGCCATCAACCACGGCAATGTTCAGCACGGCATCCAGCCATTCCGTGGAGAAATCCTGCTCCGTCGCAACTGGGAGATCAGGCATGATGGCCCGGGCCTCCGCATCCGCGTGGAACGTACAACCGAACTCGGCAAGATCTCCTACAATCTGCGGGAGCAGAGACGGCGCAATGGCTGCGTCAATGAGCAATGTTTCCGTAGCACCACAAATACCTACACGCCGCATCTTGGCGTTCAGCACGATCCGACGAGCCATGGCCGGGTCCGCTGCGGAATGAACATAGGTGTGGCAGAGGCCATCAGCATGGGCCAGAACCGGTACACGGGCTTCCTTCTGCACACGGTCCACCAGAGACCGGCCACCACGCGGGATGAGCAAATCCACAAGCCCGGCAGCGCCCAGCATCTCCGCCACATGGGCACGGTCCCCATCCGGGGCGATCAGCACAGCATCTTCCGGCAGATCGGCCGCCCGCAGACCAGCCTGAATGGCCGCATGAATAGCCCGCGCACTGTGCAGGCTTTCAGACCCGCCACGCAGCAGAACCGCGTTGCCAGATTTAATGCACAGGCCAGCCGCATCCGCGCCCACATTGGGGCGGCTTTCATAAATCACGCCAATCACGCCGACAGGTGTAGCAACCCGCCGGAAACGCAGGCCGTTTGGACGGGTCCATTCTTCCAGCACCCGGCCAACCGGGTCTGGCAGGTCCGCCATTTCCTCCAACCCCGCAGCCATGGCTTCCACCCGCTCCGGAGTCAGGGTCAGGCGATCCCGGAAGGCAGCCCCTGCGGTAGAGGCTTCCAGATCCTTCGCGTTGGCTGCGAGAATAGCAGAGCGCGCCTCACGCACAGCGGCGGCGGCGGCCCACAACGCCTTGTCCCGCGCGGAGGACGGGCTTTGCGCCAGAGTGCGGGACGCCAGTCTGGCTCGGCGCGCCAAGGCTACCATTGGGCTTGGCAGAGCGCCGGAAACCGTCTGCTGTGCCAAACCCTGTTGCCCATCTTCCTGCGCCTTCATGATGGCGTCCTTCATCCCCGTTTCACAATTGTTCATGTACTAGTGTTCAAACTGTCTGTTGTTCAAACTGCCCGTTGTTCAAACTATCTGGGCGGTCTGGCTCAGACGTTAAAGCGGAACAGCAGGACGTCACCGTCCTTCACCACGTAATCCCGCCCTTCAATCCGCAGGCGACCGGCTTCCTTCGCGCCAGCTTCGCCACCGTACTGAATATAATCATCATATGCGACCGTTTCACAGGCAATGAAGCCACGCTCAAAATCATTGTGAATAACAGCCGCAGCCTGCGGGGCCTTGGTGCCTTCTGTAATGGTCCAAGCCCGTGTTTCCTTCGGCCCGACCGTAAAGTAGGTGCGCAAGCCAAGCAGGCCATATCCTGCGGCAATCACACGGTCCAGACCGCTGTCACTCAGGCCCAGTCCTTCCAGAAACTCACGCCGTTCTTCATCCGCAAGCTGGCTGACTTCCGCTTCAATCGCTGCGGAAACAATAACGACAGCCGCGCCTTCAGCTTCTGCCCGAGCCTGCACTTTTTTTGAAAACTCGTTACCCGTGGCTGCAGAGTCTTCCTCCACGTTGCACACATACAGAACCGGCTTGGTCGTCATCAACTGAAGGCGGCGCACAGCCTCCTCCGCGCCTGCGGGAATGGCGGTGCGGGCGGGACGGCCTTCCTTGAGGGCTTCAATCAGCGGCTCAACCACCTCGACCTGCGCCATGGCTTCGGCATCGCGGTTTTTCGCGCGCTTCTGCAGGGCAGGCAGACGTTTTTCCAGCGAATCGAGATCCGCCAGCATCAGTTCCGTCTCAATAATTTCCGCATCTCGCACGGGGTCCACGCCGCCTTCAACGTGCGTGATGTCATCATCTTCAAAGCAGCGCAGCACATGGATAATGGCGTCCACTTCCCGGATATTGGCCAGAAACTGGTTGCCCAGCCCTTCCCCACGGGATGCACCCCGCACGAGGCCCGCAATATCCACAAACTCCAGACTGGTGGGCACCACCTTCTGGGATTTGCCAACCGTGGCCAGCTTTTCCAAACGCGGGTCCGGCACCGCAACACGGCCCACGTTGGGCTCAATGGTGCAAAACGGGTAGTTTGCCGCCTGCGCCGTTGCCGTTGCCGTCAGCGCGTTGAACAGAGTGGACTTGCCCACATTGGGAAGACCGACAATACCGCAATTAAACCCCATCAGCCTTTACTCCCTTCTGGCAACGCAACCTGCGTCATGAATTGATCCGACCGGCCATCAGCCAGAAGTGGTGCTGCGTCTGCGATTTTGTCCAGCAGAGGCTCAAGCCACGTCTGTCGGTCTGTATCCGTAAAATTTCCAAGCACCCAGCCATGCACGCGCTCCTTGGCACCGGGGTGGCCGATACCAATCCGCACACGCCAGTAGTCAGGGGTGCCAAGCATCTTGTCCATAGAACGCAGGCCGTTATGCCCTGCGGCTCCGCCCCCGCGCTTGACCCGCACCTTACCCGGCGCAAGATCCAGCTCGTCATGAAAAGCGGTAATCTGGTCGGGCGTAATTTTATAAAACGCCGCAGCTTCCTGCACACTTACACCAGACAGATTCATATAGGTCATGGGGCGCAGCAGCAGCACACGGTGCGTGCCAACCCGGCCTTCTGAAACCAGTCCCTTGAAGCGTGTCCGCCATGGGGCAAATCCATAACGGCTGGCAATGGCGTCCACTGCCATGAACCCGACATTGTGTCTGTGTCGGCTCATTGAAGACTCGGGATTACCAAGTCCGGCCCAGAGCAACATCACTGGTCCTGTATCTTGAAACGAGGGTGGAGGCCCATGCACAGCACACGCCTCCACCCTCTTATTTTCAGAACGTCAGACTGGCGTTCAAGCAGAAGCTGCGTCTGCTTCGCCTTCAGCTTCGTCAGCCTCATCGACGCTCGGTGCAGCAATCGTCGCGATCACAAAGTTGGGGATATGCACCAGCGGAGTCACGTTTTCCGTGCCCTTCAGGTCTTCCCAACGCACGTTCTCGTTGATGTCCAGAGCGGACAGATCAACCGTGAAGAATTCAGGGATGTGTTCCGCATCGGCTTCAACTTCAACCGTGTGACGCACAATGTTCAGAACGCCGCCACGCTTGATGCCCGGAGATTTTTCTTCACCAGAGAAGTGAACGGAGACTTCAACGGTCACTTTCTGACCTTTGGCCAGACGCATGAAGTCAACATGCTCCGGGGTGTCTTTCACCGGGTGCAGCTGAATGTCACGAATCAGGGCGCGTTCGGTAACACCGCCAGCAACCTTGATTTCGTAAACGCGTGAGCGCCAGCCAGAAGCCTGAATCCCCTTGATGACAATGCGGGGATCAAGAGCAATCAGAGTCGGTTCTTTCTTACCGCCGTAAATAACAGCAGGAACCAGACCGGCACGTCTCGTTGCACGCGCTGCCCCCTTACCTGCTTTCGCGCGCGCCGAAGCGTCGATAGATGTAATCTTGGACACGTTGAATTCTCCTAAAAACCAGAACATGCAGGCCTCCAGGGGTGCCTGCACGGTGCGGTCGCCTTACCGGAAATGGGGGGCAAACGCAATGGTTACCGCCGCCTCCGCCGCAGAAAACCCGGCAGAAGGGCCATGACGGCCCACGCTGGACGCGGTATAGACAGGCTCATCCCGCACTCTCCACCCGGACCATGCCCCCATGCCGATGCCCGACACACCCCAGCAGTTTGCCAGCGACAACTATGCGGGCGCCTGCCCGGAGGCGCTGGACGCCATGGCCCGTGCTTCCGCCGCCGGTTCCGCTGCGGCCTATGGGGATGACGCATGGACCCGTCTGGCGGCAGACGCTATCTGCACACTGTTTGAAACGCAGGCTGCCGTGTTTTTTGTCCTGACCGGCACCGCCGCCAATGCGCTGGCGCTGGCAACCCTCTGCCCGCCCTATTGCAGCGTGATTGCCTCCGACATTGCGCATATTGAAACCTCGGAACGTGGCGCGCCAGAATTCTTCTCCGGCGGCAGCAAGACACTCACCCCGCCCTGCCCAGACGGCAAACTGACGCCTGACGCCATCCGCCTGTGCCGCCGCAAGGCCAGTGGTGCCCATGCCTCGGAACCTGCCGTGGTCAGCATTACACAGCCAACAGAAAACGGGTTGCTTTACACGTTGGAAGAAATCCGTGCTCTGGCGGAAATCTGCAAAGAATGTGGGCTGAAACTGCATATGGATGGCGCCCGCTTTGCCTGCGCCATCGCCGCATTGGGCTGCACCCCGGCTGCTATGACATGGGAAGCAGGTGTCGATGCGCTGAGCTTTGGCGGCACCAAGAACGGCATGGCCGTAGGCGATGCCGTGGTGTTTTTTGACCGCTCTCTGGCGCGGGGCTTTGCGGAACGTACCAAGCAGGCGGGGCAACTGGCGTCCAAAATGCGTTTTATCACCGCGCCATGGCTGAGCATGATCCAAAGCGGGGCATGGCTGCGCAATGCGGAACACGCCAACGCCTGCGCCCACCGTTTTGCCAAGGCCGTCGAGACCATCCCCAACGTGCAACTGGCGTGGCCTGTGCAGTCCAACGCCGTCTTTCTGCTCATGCCAGAGCAGGCCATGAACAGCCTGCGCGCCAAAGGCTGGCGATTCCATGTTTTTTTTGGCGCAGCCGCCCGCTTCCTGTTTGCATGGGATGCGCAGACAGACGCGCTGGATGCGCTTGCAGCCGACATACAGGCCTGCGTAGCCTCCCTCCCCGCGTCTTTCCCTTGACATCTGCGCGGCTCCCCGGCTTCCTCCCGCGCAGGATCAAAAACACCGGCCCTTAATATTCAGGACGAGAGAATGCACCCTTACCGTACCCATAGCTGTTCGGCCCTTCGCGCGCAGGATGCCGGCACCACAGCGCGCCTGTCCGGCTGGGTCCATAGCAAACGGGACCACGGCGGCCTGCTGTTTATTGACCTGCGGGATGAAACCGGCATCACCCAGATTGTTATCCCGGCGGGTGATCCGGTGCTGGAACAGGCCGACGCCATCCGCGTGGAAAGCGTGATTACCGTAACGGGCGAGGTGGTCCGCCGTGAGGAAGCCACCCGCAATCCTGATCTGGCCACTGGCGATATTGAAGTCCGTGCGCGGGAGTTTATCGTGCAGTCTTCCGCCGCCGTGCTGCCTTTTCAGGTCTCCGGGCATGAGAATTACCCGGAAGACCTGCGTCTGCGCTACCGCTACATCGACCTGCGCCGCGAGAGCGTCCACAGCAACATGCTGCTACGCGCCCGCGTGATCCAGAGCATGCGCAAGCGGATGACGGACCTGAACTTCATCGAACTTCAGACCCCCATTCTGACGGCCTCCTCCCCGGAAGGCGCACGGGACTTCCTTGTTCCCGCCCGGATGCACCCCGGCAAGTTCTACGCCCTGCCGCAGGCTCCGCAGCAGTTCAAACAGCTTGCCATGGTGGCCGGGTTTGACCGCTATTTCCAGATTGCTCCCTGCTTCCGGGATGAAGCCTCCCGCGCGGACCGCTCTCCGGGTGAGTTCTACCAGCTCGACTTTGAAATGGCGTTCGCCACGCAGGACGAAGTGTTCGCCACGCTGGAAAACGTGATGTCCGGCCTGTTTACCGAGTTCGGCAATGGCCGCACCGTGAGCCAAGCTCCGTTTGAGCGGATTCCCTATGCTCGCGCCATGAAGGTTTATGGCTCCGACAAGCCGGACCTGCGGAACCCGCTGCTGATTTCAGACGTAACGGAAGAGTTCGCCGGGTCCGGCTTTGGCCTGTTTGCCCGCATTGCGGCTGACGGCGGAGAAATTCGCGCCATTCCGGCACCCGGGGCGGGTGACAAGCCGCGCGCCTTTTTTGACAAGCTGAACAACTGGGCCCGCGAGTCCGGCGCAGGTGGTCTTGGCTACATCATTTTTGAAGCCGACGGCGGCAAAGGCCCGATTGCCAAAAATCTGGAAGCAGACCGCGTTGAGGCCATCCGCATCAAGCTCGGCCTGAACGCTGGGGATGCTGTGTTCTTTGCCGCAGGCAAAGGGGATGAGGTTGCCAAATTCTCCGGTCAGGTCCGTACCCGCATTGCGGAAGAGCTGGACCTGATTGAGAAGAACGCCTTCCGCTTCTGCTGGATTACCGACTTCCCGATGTATGAAATGAACGAGGAAACGGGACGTATCGACTTCTCGCACAACCCGTTCTCCATGCCGCAGGGTGGTCTGGAAGCGCTGAACACCAAAAACCCGCTGGACATCAACGCCTACCAGTATGACATTGTGTGTAACGGCATTGAGCTGTCCTCCGGCGCAATCCGTAACCATCTCCCAGAAGTCATGATCCGCGCTTTCGAGATTGCCGGTTACCCGGAAAGCGAAGTGGAAGCCCGGTTTGGCGGCATGCTGAACGCCTTCCGCTACGGTGCGCCGCCGCATGGCGGGTCTGCTCCGGGGGTAGACCGCATTGTCATGCTGCTGGCGGATGAGCCGAACATTCGTGAGGTGATCCTCTTCCCGCTGAACCAGCAGGGCGAGGACCTGATGATGGGCGCGCCCGCCACAGTTCCGCCGGAACGGCTGAAAGAACTGTCTCTGGCACTGGACCTGCCCAAACCGAAACCGACCGTTAAAAAAGACTGACACACGTCAGATGACGCATCCGGGGTGGTTGCGCTCCCGCCCCGGATGCTCTTTTCTCAACGCATGACCGCTTTTCTTCGCCGCCACGCCTGTCAGGCTCTTAACGTCCTCAGAGCACTCCCCCGTCCTGCAAGGGTTCAGCCCTTACGGACCAGCGTGGTCTCCGCACTTCTTCTGAGCGTCCTGCCTTCAGCCTGCTTTGCCGCAGCGCTCCCCGGCACTAGCCCCTCCACCGCGAAGATCGCCAACGCCGCAGCGAGACAAATATCGGCGGACCAGCTCCCGACCGACCAAACCTTGAACAGACAGACCTTGACCGGACAGATTCAGGCTGAACACGCCCTGACTGGTCAGCGGGCGACTTATGACCTTAGTCTGGCGGAATCCGGCGGCAACACGCTCTCCGCCACCGGCAGCATGACGTATGTGGTGCGCGATACCTGTTCCGCATGGTCCACCCAGCAGCATCTGGACATTCAGAGTGCCACCCGCAACGGCGGCGCAGTCACCATGGTGTCCGATTACAGCACGTTGGAAAGCAAGGATGGACGCCATCTGATTTTCCGCACCGTGCAGAAATCCAACAACACCGTGCTCCAGACCGTCAGCGGGGAAGCCTCGGTTGATGCGCACGGGCACGGCGTGGTGCAGTATGAAAAGCCGATCAAAAAAACACTGAAGCTACCACCCGGCACGCTGTTCCCCATGATGCATACAGCCGCCATTCTTGCCGCAGCGCAGCAGGGTGCGCCCAATATCGCCCCGCTGCTCTTTGATGGCACCGGCGCGGACGGCGCACAAGAAACCTACATCACTCTTCTGGGCTGGGGCCCACAAAAAGACCCGGCCCCCTTCCCTGCCCTTGCCAGTCAGCCCGCAGGGCGTGTGCATGTGGCCTTCTTCAGCCGCACGCCAGACAGCATTTTGCCAGACTATGAGATTGGTATGCGCTATTTTGCAAATGGCGTTTCAGACAAGCTGGATATGGACTTTGGGGATTTCCGCATGCATGGTTCCCTGCATAATCTGGCACTGCCACCACCGCCCGCGCATTGCTAATGCCTGCACGCGGCTCTGCCGGACAACAAGCTGAATCAGCCGCCAAATACTGGCTCCGCACCGGCCAGAGACCTTTATGATTGGCATGGCAGAACACCTCAAGCCGTCTCTAAAACAGGCTTGAAAGGACGAAGCATCTCGTTTAAATCCGCTCGGACGGAAACAATGGGCTAGAGATTGCAGCGTATGGCGCGCCCCAGAACCATTAATCGTGACCGGGTCATGGATTGTGCGGAACAGCTCGTCCAGCGTGATGGTGCCGTTGCCCTGACACTGGATGCCGTCGCCCGGGAAGCCGGGATTACCAAAGGTGGTTTGCAATACTGCTTTGGCTGCAAGGATGACCTGATTGCAGCCCTCATTGACCGTTGGATTGCCTCCTTCGAAGCAGACGTGCGACAGCATACCCCACCCAACGCCAGTGCTGCCGATAAGGTGCGGGCGTATGTACAGGTCTGTGCCCAGATGGATGAGGCAACGCGGACGCGGATTGTCGGCACGCTCATGACCCTTCTGCACTCTCCAGATCACCTCAGACGGATACGCGATTGGTACACAGGATGGCTGACGCATGATTTCTGCCATTCCGACGAAGCACGGCAGATACGCACAATGTTTTTCGCCGCGGAAGGCGCTTTTTTTCTAAGAAGTTTCGGGTTCATTACCATGCAGGACAAAGAGTGGCATGACGCTTTTGCGGATATCCAGAGATTAATCATGCCTGCCAGCCCGGCTGAAGCGGCAGACGCATAAGATATTCAAACAGATTTTCCAGTTTTAGAGGTGCTTACACAATGACGACGCCACTCTTTAAAGGCATGGGAAACAGCCTGACCCATACAGTGTCTTCCGCCTGCGAGTGGTTGATCAGCCAGCAGAATCCCGATGGGCACTGGGTTGGGCCCGTAGGCTCTAATGCCTCCATGGAAGCGGAATGGTGTCTTGCCCTGTGGTTCCTTGGACTGGAAGACCATCCCCTGCGCCCGCGTTTAGGCAACGCCCTGCTTCAGACACAGCGGGAAGATGGATCATGGGATGTCTATCTGGGCGCAGGCAATGGGGACATCAATGCCACGGTTGAAGCCTATGCGGCTTTGCGCTCACTGGGATATCCCGAAAACACGCCTGCTCTGCAAAAAGCCGCTACATGGATCAAACAGAAAGGTGGCTTAAAAAACATCCGGGTTTTCACACGCTACTGGCTGGCGCTCATTGGGGAATGGCCGTGGGAGAAAACCCCCAACCTGCCGCCGGAAATTATCTGGTTTCCCAATAAATTTGTTTTTTCCATCTATAATTTTGCCCAGTGGGCACGGGCCACGCTGGTACCTTTGGCAATCCTGTCCGCTCGCCGCCCCAGCCGCCCTCTCCGCCCGCAGGACCGTCTGAACGCTCTCTTTCCTGAAGGGCGTGGGAATTTTGACTACACGCTCCCCAAAAAGGAAGGTGTGGACCTCTGGTCAGACTTCTTCCGCACGACAGATAAAGGGCTGCACTGGCTTCAGTCCAAGTTCCTCAAACGCAATACTATGCGTGAAGCCGCAATCCGCCATATGCTGGAATGGATTATCCGCCATCAGGATGCCGATGGCGGCTGGGGTGGGATTCAGCCGCCATGGGTCTATGGTCTGATGGCGCTGCATGGGGAAGGATACCAGTTTCATCATCCCGTGATGGCGAAAGGACTGGACGCCCTGAATGACCCCGGCTGGCGGCATGACAAAGGCAATGCCTCATGGATTCAGGCTACCAACAGCCCGGTGTGGGACACCATGCTGGCCATTATGGCCCTGCATGATGCCAAAGCCGAAGACCGCTTTACCCCGCAGGTGGACAAAGCTCTGGGCTGGCTGCTCGACCGGCAGGTGCGCGTAAAGGGGGACTGGTCCATCAAATTGCCCGATGTGGAACCGGGTGGCTGGGCCTTTGAATATGCCAATGATTTCTACCCTGATACAGACGACACCGCCGTCGCCCTGATCGCCCTTGCCTCCTGCCGCCACAGGCCGGAATGGCAGGAACGCGGCGTTGAAGACGCTATTGCGCGCGCCGTGCGATGGCTGGTGGCTATGCAAAGTTCCTGCGGTGGCTGGGGCGCTTTTGATAAGGACAATAACAAGGCCCTTCTTTCCAAAATCCCCTTCTGTGATTTTGGGGAAGCGCTAGACCCACCCTCCGTGGATGTCACAGCGCATATTCTGGAAGCTTTCGGGCTTCTTGGGCTCCCACGTGATCTGCCCTGCATCAAGCACGCTCTGGACTACGTTCGTGCAGAGCAGGACCCCCAAGGCCCGTGGTTCGGGCGCTGGGGGGTGAATTACGTGTATGGCACCGGGGCTGTCCTACCCGCTCTGGCCGCCATCGGGGAGGACATGACGCAGCCTTACATCACAAAAGCCTGTGACTGGCTGGTTGCCCATCAGCAGGAGGATGGCGGCTGGGGTGAAAGCTGTGCGTCCTATATGGATGCCTCCACCATTGGGCGTGGCAAAACAACGCCATCCCAGACCGCATGGGCACTCATGGGGCTGATTGCCGCCGCTCGCCCGCAAGATTATCCGGCTATTGAAAAAGGCTGCCGTTATCTGATTGACCGGCAGGAACCGGATGGGAGCTGGACGGAAGAAGACTATACCGGCACAGGCTTCCCCGGCTACGGTGTTGGCCAGACCATCCGTCTCGATGACCCCGCTTTGTCAAAACGCCTGCAACAGGGGGCGGAACTCTCACGCGCATTCATGCTGCGCTATGACCTGTATCGGCAGTTTTTCCCGATTATGGCGCTCAGCCGGGCAAGCCGCCTGATATCCCCAGAAACCGCGACGGAACAGGCCGTTGAGGCCGCCGCAAAAAATCTGGAAAAGATCATTGCTTAAACCATAAAAAACGGGCGACATTGCTGAAGATGTCGCCCGCTTTTTAAAAAATCTTTCAACAACAGTTTGGAAAAAACTGCCTGAAACTAGTCTTCTTTATGACTGATTTTATTACGGAGCAGGCTGGTGCTCAGCCCGCAAAACCGCAATCAGGTCCTGCAACTGCTGCGGGTTACCTTTCAGGATCGCGACGTTTGCGGCATCCGGTGTCGGGATATTGCCTGTTGCCTGCCCCGGCGGTACATTCAGCAGACTACCGGTCAGACCAACGCAGGTCAGACTCATAACAAAATCCCGTGGTGTGAAGCCATTTGTTTTTAAAATAGGCTCCAGACCCGGTACTTTGCCGACCATACCAACCTGTTCATCCAGAGACATGCCCAGACGCCCCGGCGGCTGGATCTGGGCAGCCTGAATGGATTTCAGGGCTGACGTCAGGCGCGGCATGACGTCAGGCGCCAGTTTGTAATGCAGGGCAGTATTCATGTCGTGCTGCAAAGTTGTCACCTGCTCAGGCGTCAGGTTCGGGTGGCCAGCCGGAGCCGACTGTGGCTGCCCGGGCGCTGGTGCAGCGCTCTGTGCCAGAACAGGCTGCGCCATCATGCTGCCTGTCAGCAAAATAGTGGCCAGAGCGATTTTTTTCAGTCCAGTCATCAAAACATAATCCTTCTTTACAGCAGAACTTCTTTTCTAATCCGCATTACGCAGGAACAGCCCATTCGCCCTTACGCATCAACGGGATGGCCGTTCCGTTTGCGTCAATGCCATCCACATCAATCTCGCCAGAGCCGATCATCCAGTCGATATGGATGATACTGCTATTAGCGCCGCGTGCGACCAGAGCGGCCTCATCCTGCCCGGCAGTATCCCGCATGCATTTGGTATAAGCTTGCCCCAGTGCGATATGGCTGGCCGCATTTTCATCAAACAGCGTGTTTTGGAAAAGGATTCCACTCTGCGAGATTGGAGAAGAATGTGGCACAAGGGCCACCTCACCCAGTCTGCGCGAGCCTTCATCCGTATCCAGCACGCGGGACAGAACGTCCTCCCCTTTCGTGGCGTGCATTTCTACAATCTTGCCGGCCTCAAACCGCACGCGGATACCATCAATCAGTGTGCCTTGATGAGAGAGCGGCTTGGTGCTGGCCACATAGCCATCCACTTTCAGACGGTGCGGGGTGGTGAAGACCTCTTCCGTCGGAATATTGGGGTTACAGATAATTCCGTTCCCTGCCTTTTCAGACCCACCGGCCCAGTCATGCCCATCGGCCAGACCAACTGTCAGATCCGTTCCCGGCCCGGTAAAATGCAGAGCGGTATAACGGGCCTCATTCAGGAACGTCGCCCGACGATGCAACGTGGCATTATGCTCCGCCCAGTCCGCCACGGGGTCAGCCCCAGTCAGGCGAGACGCTGCAAAAATGGCCTCCCACAAACGCATCACGGCCTGATCTTCCGGCAGATCAGGAAACACCACTTTTGCCCATGCATGCGTGGCGGTGGCGACAATATTCCAGTTCACATCGAAATTGGTGATGATCTCCATAGCAGGCCGGTTCACGCGGGAGGCCGCCCGGCTGGCGCGCGAGATATGCTCCGGGTTCTGCCCGGCCAGCAGTGCCGGGTTACTGCCGGTTATCGCCAGACGCGCTGCCCCGGCCCGGAAGCCATCCGCCATGCCACGCGCCATCCAGTCCGCTGCGGTATCAAACGTGTCTTCATGCGCAAAGCGGTAGCGGGCCAGAGTGGCCTCTTCATCCGTATAAAAGGTGGTGACGAGCGAAGCTCCGGCCTTATAGGCATGTTCTGTAACCCGCCGTACTAGCGGCACGGCTTCCAGCGGGGCGGTAATAATCACCTGCTGCCCCGGCGCCACATTCAAGCCGGTACGCACGGCTACTTCCCCCAGCCTGTCCAGCATACTGGCCAGCGTCTTGCTTTCCGGTGCGGTATTCCGCGCCTGTGAGGAGCTTGTCATTCCAATCCTTCCCATACCAGAAGCGGGTTTGCCCCACCTTATTCTCGGCCCAGCCGCATGGACTGCACTACGGCCTGACCTGTCCCTGCTGATCGGATACTGAAGGCGGCCATCCGTCAACTGTCCGCGCCGTCAGTCAATCGTGATCAGGGCGCAGGCAGCACAACAGGCTTGAGGGCGGAAGGAAGATAAAGCGGGTGACAGGGGCGACCATTCACCCCCACTTTCATGGCATGCACGGTAACACCCTGTTGCTGGAGGGCGCGCACCACGGCGGGCCCCCGCTCCCACAAGGCTTTGTGCTGGGGGGAGCCATAGGCGGCAATCACCAGATCCGCCTCACGCGCCATGGTCAGGAGAGCAGCATCATTGCCCGGCCCTATCGGGTCCGGCGTTTCCAGAAGACGCTTCTGGTCCGTGCAGCGGTACGCAAACGTGTTGCCCACCAGCATACCGCCATAGCCCCATGCCCGCGCATAACGCTGGCATTTGGCCACGGTGCGGTCATCCCCCACTTCTGTAGCGACGGAGGGGTTCATCATTAACCACATCACGACAGGACGAGACGCATCCCAAACCCGCCGAAGCGTGTAACGATAACATTTGTCCGGGCCGCCATAGGTTGCTGTGCTGACAACATCATCAGACAAACCCAGCGGACGGGAATCCCCGACGTGATGCGCGTTAAAAAGATCCTGCATGAGCAACCCCGGACAATGGTACACAGCCCGCCTTGGCAGAAGACGGCTCACCGGTTTTAAACGGAATTATCTGTCAGGGAAGACGCTGGACGGGGAAAAAGCTGCTCCGGGCAGCAGGGTTGGGCTGAGGGCTGGAAGCCCGACCCGGACTGCCGTCATTCTCTCAGGAATGACGGCCCGGACACCTGATATGGCCTTCTCTATACGGCACCATTCCGCAATAGGCTGACCACAGAGGAGAACAGACAGAAATGTGTAAAAGGCTCAGGCTGTACGGTCAGAAAACACCGTCGCTAGCATCAGCATGGCAATAACCGGCAGGAAGGCGAGCATCGGCACCATCGGAGCAACCTGCATGACAGTGGAAATGGCATTATCAGCAACATGAATAAGCATTATTTTGTTTCCTTGGAGTTGATCGTGTGGAGGCCTCAAACCACGCTCCGTGCCCCTAAGCAACAGGAAACAAAAACACTCAGATATCTAGAAAATGCATAGTGCATCAGACTGTTCAGGAAATGATATTCAAGTAATCACTTTAAAAACTTTGTGCGTTTTCTCTTTTTCTCTCAAGAGTATTTGTAGTGTGAAAAACAGGCATTGCACACTTATCCCACTACGCCATGACCGAGAAAGGCTAAATTTTCGGGCATTTGATCAAATTTTAGGCCAAACACGTTTGTGATGAAAAACTGGTAGTCCCCCGGCTTTTTTTGCCTGTGACCTTTGAAAAAATTGCGAATCACCCTGCGCCGGACACTGTCCGTTCCTGAAAAAAGAGCGATTCGCCTCCCGTTATCCCGCCAGTCTACTCAGGGAGCACACGCGCGAGATATCGTAAGGCAAAAGAAGGAAAAACAGTCTTTGTGCCAGATGCAACGCCGCACACCCTGCCCCACACATGGGTGCCATGGCATTATTGTGGGCATAGAGACACTCTAGATGGCGCGTGGCCAACCGTGGGAATCTTAGCGAAAAACGCCAAAAAGATGCCAGATATGCTTATCGAGAGGAGATTTGCGATTGGTGGAATGTCTATCCCGCGGCGCCAATCTGGTACGGGTTCAGTTGTCAGATAATTCTCTTTGATGGCTCTTGTTGCCACTGTTTTGCGCATTTTTTATGCGCGGAAAATCTGGAAAACCCAATAAAATCAACGGTCAAAGATGGTGGGCGCAACAGGGATTGAACCTGTGACCCCTACCATGTCAAAACCGGCTGACCCCAACAAAATCAGAGACTTAAAGAGTCAAACACGTTCAAAAACGGCACGCACGATCAAGGAAAAATCGTGCAATGCGTGCGAGTAGCGTACTAGAAACTGAGTCTATTGTCACGGATCTCTGGACCTTTCAGGCAAGTTTTTTTCATCGCGCTTTGGTTTCGACCGGGAGTGCGGAACGATGAGCCGCCATGCTTCCGTCAAGGCGGCTTTCCGCGAGCAAGTTCTGGGGCTCTACTTTGACCACAAGCTAAAGCCATCCGAAAAATCCGTGCTCATGACGCTCGCCACCTTCCTGGGGGCGGATGGGCTCTATCCGAGCCACGAGGCAATCGCTCGAGCTTGCCGGTATTCCGTGCGGACGGTCATCCGGGCGCTTGAAAGAGGCTATGAGCTAGGACTGATCGAGCGAACCCACCGGCGCAAGCGCGTTGAGGGACGATGGGTGAGAACAAGTAATACCTACAGGCTGCTTATCAAGGCAGCTGATCAGGTTCGTGCGGCTGGAAAACATATGGCCCGCGCCATTTTCCGTGGTGTGCGGGTTCTAAGTGACAGGATGACGCAGAAGGCGTCCAGAGATATATCTATAGAGGAGAAACGACTGCTTTCAGGACGTCGATACCCAGAACCCCACGGTCCAAGCCAGCTTTCACCCGGCGAGTGGGTGGAAATCATCAAAAGCTGGGAAACCACCTGACCCGCAATTCTGTCTGAGCAGCACTGCTAAAAGGATATTGGGGCTTGTCACCTTTGATGTAGCCCTGATACGTATTACGACACGTAATACGGAGCAAAGCCCATGGAAACCGTCGTCGTTCGCAAACAGGGTAATTCTGTCGGTGTTACCCTTCCGGCGGAAACACGTATCCGTCTTGGTCTCGAAGTCGGGCAGGAACTCACGCTTGTTGAAATGGCCGACGGAATCAAGCTTGTGAAGCGCAATCTCAAGCTTGAACGCCAGATGCAGATGGCTCGCGAGACGCTGCGTGAGCAAGCTGACGTTCTTCAGGAACTGGCCAAGCGCTGATGCCGGATCTGCCTGAGTTTCTGGCACCTGATGCGGTGCTGTTTATGCACGATCAGACCCTGAAGGAATATGGTGGGACACATGGTCTCAAAAGCGAGAACCTGCTGCATAGCGCGTTAGCTCGCGCCGAAAACCGATGGCACTATGCTGAATTACCTCGACCGGACACTGCCACTCTGGCGGCTGCCTACGCTTATGGCATTGCGCGTAATCATCCCTTCAATGACGCCAACAAGCGGACAGCCTGGAGCTGCTGTGTCCTTTTCCTTCGGCTGAATGGAACCCGTGTGCAAGTCAGCGCCCCGGACGCCGTCGAGGCCATGGTGGCTCTGGCGGCTGGCGCAATGGAGGAAGACGCGTTCGCGGCGTGGCTTCGGCAGCATTTTCAAAATCAATGATTCATATATTTTCGACATCGGACCAGATTCTCTTATGAGCACGACACCCCGCACCGCCTCCCTGTCCTCCATGATCTGGCAGGTCGCCGATCTCCTGCGAGGCGATTTCAAGCCAGCCGAATACGGTCGAATCATCCTACCCTTTACCGTTCTGCGCCGCCTTGATGCCGTTCTGGCTCCGACCCGTGACAAGGTGCTGAAGGAAAAGGAAAAGTGGGAGAGCAAAGGGATCGACCCAATGCCTTTCATGGAGAAAGCTGCCGGTCTGCGGTTCGTGAACACGTCTGACTTCACGCTGAAAGGCGTGCTGGGCGATCCGGATAACCTGACCGAAAACCTCTCAGCCTATATCAACGCTTTCTCTCCTGCTGCCCGTGACATCTTCGACCACTTCCGCTTCACCGAACAGACAGACCGGCTGGGCAAAGCCAATCTCCTCTATCTGGTGCTCGAAAAATTCATCAGCTTTGATCTCAGTGATAAAGCCGTTGATAACCACCAGATGGGGCAGGTGTTCGAGGAACTGATCCGCAAGTTCTCGGAAGCCTCCAACGAGACCGCCGGTGAGCACTTCACCCCGCGCGAAGTCATCAAACTGATGGTGAACCTCATCTTTGCCGAGGATGATAGCCTGCTGACCCCCGGCAATGCCGCCGTCCGCACCATCTATGACCCCACCGCTGGCACCGGCGGTATGCTCTCCGTCGCGGAAGAGTTCCTGCTCGACCACAATCCGGACGCCCGCCTGACCATGTTCGGGCAGGAACTGAATCCGGAATCCTATGCCATCTGTAAGGCTGACATGCTGATCCGTAATCAGGATGTCAGCAAAATCCGCCTCGGCAACACGCTCTCCGATGATGAACTGGCGGACCACAAATTCGATTACATGCTCTCTAATCCGCCCTTCGGCGTGGAGTGGAAGAAGGTCGAGAAAACCGTCCGCGCCGAGCATGAAAAGCTGGGTTATGACGGGCGCTTCGGCCCCGGCCTGCCGCGTATCTCGGACGGCTCCATGCTGTTCCTGCTCCACCTTGTTCACAAGATGCGTCCGGCGAAGGACGGTGGCTCACGCTTCGGCATTGTCCTGAATGGTTCGCCCCTGTTCACGGGCGCTGCCGGCTCCGGCGAGTCCGAAATCCGGCGCTTCGTGCTGGAAGAAGATCTGGTCGAAGCCATCATCGCGCTGCCGACCGATATGTTCTTCAATACTGGCATAGCCACCTATGTCTGGGTGCTGACCAACCGCAAGCCGAAAAACCGCAAGGGGAAGGTGCAACTGATCGATGCCTCGTCCTTCTGGCAGAAAATGCGGAAAAGCCTTGGCTCCAAACGCAAGGAAATGGGGGAGGACGACATCACCCTTGTCACCCGCCTGTTCCGGGATGCGCAGGAGGCTCAACTTGCCACCATCACCGGTGCGGATGGCACGCAGACACGCGCAGTCGTGATGCAGGGTGAAGCGCCACCGGAACCGCCCGAAGGCGGCAAGGTCCGGCTCGCACCGCTCAGCCGCATCTTCAAGAGTGAGGATTTCGGTTATCAGACCATCACCGTAGAGCGTCCGCAACGCGATGAGGACGGCACTATCGTCCTCGGCCAGCGCGGCAAGGCGAAGGGTCAGCCAGTGCCCGATAGCAGCCTGCGCGATACGGAAAACGTACCGCTGGATGAGGACATTCATGCTTATTTCAAACGCGAAGTTCTGCCCCATGCCCCGGATGCGTGGATTGATGAGGACAAGACAAAGATCGGCTACGAAATTCCATTTAACCGGTATTTCTATGTGTTCGAACCCCCGCGCCCACTTGAGGAAATTGATGCCGACCTGAAAGAGGTGACCGCGAAAATTATGGCGATGCTTGGGGAGCTTTCGGCATGAGTTTCCCGAAATATCCTGCTTATAAGGACAGTGGAGTTGAGTGGATTGGAGAAATTCCGGTTGGGTGGAGCATTAAACCATTCTGGACTTTATTTCGACGCGTAAAACGCAACGGTCATGCAGAAAAAGAGCTTCTTTCTGTTTATAGAGACTATGGAGTGATACCAAAAAGTAGCCGTGATGATAATTTCAATAAGCCGTCCGATGACCTTGCTGCATACCAACTTGTTGAAAAAAATGATCTCGTGATTAACAAGATGAAGGCATGGCAAGGTTCTTGTGCCGTATCCGATTTCGAAGGCATAGTAAGTCCTGCTTATTTTGTTTTTTCATCAACAAGCAATAATTTTTGGAAATTTCTTCATTATTTATTTAGGTGTAATTTATACACATCATATTATTATTCTATATCTAAAGGTGTTCGCCCCAATCAATGGGACTTAGATCCAGAAACACACTCTAGAATGGCAGTTATTTTACCATCACTCCCCGAACAGAAGGCAATAGCCAGTTTTCTGGACCGCGAGTGCGGGAAAATTGACGCCCTGATTGCCGAACAGGAACGACTGATTGCCCTCCTTGCGGAAAAGCGGCAGGCCGTCATCTCCCACGCCGTCACAAAAGGCCTGAACCCCAACGCCCCCATGAAGGACTCAGGCATCCCGTGGATTGGGGTGGTGCCGGAAGGGTGGGATGTTGTGACAGCAGGCCGTGTGGTGAGAGTCATATCCGGTTTTGCGTTTCCATCTGACAAGTTTTTGAAATATGGCGAGGGCGTACCTCTACTTCGTGGTGTTAATGTCGGAGTTGGAAAATTACGTTGGGACGATGTAGTATATTGGAAACGTCAAATTGACGATGGACTTGATATTTATGAATTAAAAGAGGGTGATATTGTAATTGGCATGGATCGCCCATGGATTTCTTCAGGTCTAAGAGCCTGTTTGAAAAGTCACGGATGAGCGTTTC
>NZ_LHZV01000020.1 GCF_001581005.1 Acetobacter orleanensis | reverse complement strand
CACCACCGCCGCCGCCGCCGCCGCCGCCGCCGCCGCCGGTTATGACGGTTCCGCCGCCGCCGTATATTCCTCCGCCGAAGATACAGCTGCCGCCGCCGCCTAAGCCGCCGATCAAGCATGTGTCCCGGACGCCGCCCAAAAAGGCGACGCCTCCGCAAACAACAACGGCTCCGGCACCGCCCGTGTCGAGCGAACCGGCATCCACTGCGGCCCCGACCAACTCGCCGGATACTTCGGCAGGAACGTCACCGCTGAACAACGCCCGGCCCGTCTATCCGCCAGATATGGAGGAAGACAACATTGAAGGCCGTGCGACTGTTGCCTGTGATGTGGAAACAACGGGGATGACGAGCAACTGTTCTGTTCAGTCCGTGCAGGGGGGACAATCCTTCGCGCAGGCTGCTCTGGATTACGTTCACAAGGCCCGGTATCGCCCGGCCATGAAGAACGGCGTGCCCGTCAAGGAACTTCACAAGGTGTATGTGATCAGGTTCAGACTGGATGACTGATCCCGGCAATTAAGCCGTATTCTGCAGAAAACTGCCTGATGCCGGGAGCCCCCGTGCATCAGGCCGATAAAGATAAGGATTTTTAGGTACATGATCAGACTGTCTCGTCTTCCAGTGTCGGGTCTCGCGGTTCCGGCCCTTGCGGTCATGCTGGGCACGGCGACACCGGTTCTGGCTCTGGCTCAGGATGCTTCCTCCGCTCCTGCTGCATCAGCGCCTGCTGCTCCTGCTGCTACGGATAACTCCGCAGCCCCTGCTGCTCCCGCGGCGTCTGCACCGGCTTCGTCGGACACGGCTGCTCCTGCTGCCCCGGCGCCTGACGCGTCTGCTCCGGCCGCCGATGCCTCCGCTCCCGCAGCGGCTCCGGCCACAAAAGAAGAAGCCAACCCGTATGGTCTTGGCGCTCTGTGGTCCAATGGTGACATCATCGCCCGTGGCGTGCTGATGATCATGCTGATCATGTCTCTGGGCACTTGGTTCATCATGATCACCAAGTTCATTGAACAGGCTCGTCTGTTCTCTGCGGCCAAGGAAGCGACCAAACAGTTCTGGACGAAGAGCACCATTCAGGAAGGCGCAGCTGCCCTGAAATCCACCTCTCCGTTCCGCTACATTGCTGACACGGGCATTGTCGCTGCGGAGCACCATGAAGGCACGATGCAGGAATCCATCGACCTGAATAGCTGGACCTCCCTGTCCATTCAGCGTTCGGTGAACAACATCCAGAACAGCCTTCAGTCTGGTCTGGCCTTTCTGGGCACCGTGGGCTCCACCTCTCCGTTCGTGGGTCTGTTCGGCACCGTCTGGGGTATCTATCACGCCCTGACAGCCATCGGCATTGCCGGTCAGGCGTCCATCGACAAGGTTGCTGGTCCGGTTGGTGAATCTCTGATCATGACGGCTATTGGTCTGGCCACCGCTGTTCCGGCCGTGCTGGGTTACAACCTGCTCGTGCGTCGTAACAAAGGGGCTATGGACCGTGTGCGTGACTTCGCGGCTGACCTTCAGTCCATCCTGATTGGTGGCCTGCGTCATGGTGCGGGTGCAGAACGCATTGTTGTCCGTCCTGACAATTCCCCCACCACCGCAACCGTCTCTAACCGGGTAGGCTAATCATGGGTATGTCTGTCGGAGACAGCGGGGGAGAAGACGACGTCGTATCGGCGATCAACACAACTCCTCTCGTTGATGTCATGCTGGTGTTGCTGATCATCTTTCTGATCACAATTCCGGTTGCAACCCACACGGTCAAGGTAACTTTGCCGAAGGATATGAACCAGCCGACACAGACAATGATGTCTAACGTCGTGCTTGCAGTGGCGCAAAACGGACAGGCATACTGGGACGAAGTGCCACTGAAAGGCCGGGCTGATCTGATGGATCGGCTCGAAAAGGCAGCGGTCCAGAAACCGCAGCCGCAGATTCAGATCCGTGGTGATGTGAAGAGCCGCTATGAATCTGTCGGCAAGCTGATCGAAGCCTGTCAG
This sequence comes from Acetobacter orleanensis, assembly GCF_001581005.1. Taxonomy (GTDB): domain Bacteria; phylum Pseudomonadota; class Alphaproteobacteria; order Acetobacterales; family Acetobacteraceae; genus Acetobacter; species Acetobacter orleanensis. The sequence continues at coordinate 2,883 of NZ_LHZV01000020.1, read as the reverse complement.
GAAGCTGGTATCTATCGTATCGACTTTATTACCGAGCGACCAAAAACCAACTGACCAAGCAGGCAGGCTCCACCTTCTCTCCCCAAGGGGAGGAGGTGGGATTCAGTCCACTATCCCGCGTCCGGCCTTGTTTGGACCGTGCCGTGGATCCAGAGTTTGAGAGAGTGACACCCCATGGGCATGAATGTCGGATCGGAAAGCACGACGGAAGACGAAGGCATTGTCGATATCAACACCACGCCGTTGATCGACGTGATGCTGGTTCTGCTGATCATGCTTATCATCACAATTCCGTTGCAGACCCAAGCCGTTTCTATTGACCTTCCGCAGGGCAACCCGCCGCCGTCCACGGTTGAAACACCAGTGGTCACACTTGCGGTTGACTTTGACAACAGCATTACATGGAACGGACAGCCGGTTACCAGTGAGGAAGACCTTCAGGCCCACCTGCGGGAAGCCGCAACCGGACCGGAAGATAAGCAGCCGGAAGTTCATCTCCAGCCAAACCGTCTGGCCGATTACAAAACTGTGGTGCATGTTATGGCAGACGCCCAGCGACTTGGCGTGACCAAGCTTGGTATCGTCGGGCAGGAACAATTCGCAGAAGGTCAGTGATCTGATGTCATCTCGTCTTTTACGCGTCGCACTGTTTGCTAGCGCCGCATTTGCTTTCTCTTATCCGGCCGCACAGGCAGAGGATGTGCTGGGAGCAGATGTGGGCAAGGCGCTGCAGCAGGCACAATCCGCTCTGTCCGCTCACGACTACACCAAAGCCATGGCTGCGGTGAATGCTGCTGATGCGGTAAAGGGCAAGAGTGACTATGAGTCTTACACCATCACCCAGATGCGTGCTGCCGTGGCAACACAGGGCGGCCAACTGGGTGAAGCAACCGCAGCTTATGACAAGCTGATTGCTTCTCCGCGCACGCCCACAGAGACAAAGCACCAGATGCTGATGTCTGAAGCCACAATGGCCTATACCGCTAAGAATTACCCTAGCGCAATCAAGGCGATTCAGCGTTACCAGAAGGAAGTTGGCCCCAACGCCACGCTGGATACGCTTCTGGCGCAGTCCTACTACCTTCAGAAAGATTATCCCAATTCCATTCGGGTGCTGAAGCAGCAGATCGAGCAGGAAATCAAGGCGAAGAAAACGCCGCCGGAATCTCAGCTCCAGATGCTGGGTGCCAGCGCGACCGCCGTGAAGGATTCCGCGACCTCCACGCATGCCTATGTGCTGCTGGCGACCTATTACCCCAAAAAGGAATATTGGGCGCTCCTGCTGCACGAACTCATCGTGAACCCCAGAATTCCGCCTTCACTCCAACTGGATGTGTACCGTATCCGTCTGGCTGCCGGGAACGTGTCTCAGGCGCGTGACTTTATGGACATGACGGAAATCGCCATGCAGGCGGGCATGCCGCAGCTTGCGCTGGACCTGATGAATCAGGGCTATCAGGCCAATGTGCTGGGGCAGGGTGCTGAAGCACCGCGTCAGGCACGCCTGAAAGCCATGGTGGAGAAAACCGTAGCGGACAAGAAAGCGTCCATCGCGGCGGATGAAGCCGCAGCTCTCAAGCAGAAGACCGGTGATGATCTGCTGACGGTAGGCTACAATTACGTCACCTTCGGGCAGGCTGATAAGGGCCTTGGCCTGATGCAGCAGGCGATGACCAAAGGCGTGACGGACATGAATGTGGCCCGTCTCCACTATGGTCTGGCGCAGTTGGCTGCTGGTAAAAAAGCTGATGCGATTGCCACGTTCAAAACCGTTGACGGTGAGACGGGCGCGCAGGACATTGCTCAGCTTTGGGTGCTGAAGCTATCTGCCGCCAAATAAAAATTGGTATTTTTCGAGTTTGGAAAAAGGTCGCCTCAACAGGGCGGCCTTTTTTATTGTCAGTTTTGTCGCCAGTGGAACGACTCAGAGACGGGGTTCTTGAAGTTGTATGATGGTGTCCGTGCAAAGCAACGGGTGCATGCTGGTGCGGTGTGTGGCGGTTTTACGCTCAGTTCGTCTCAGCCCGGATTGGTTGGTGTTCAAGGAGGGCTCAGAGACGCACTCTCCTTAGAAGCGATTTTTTCTTGTGAGAGGCGGCGGGTGGATGGCACAGCGTTGGCATGTCTTTTAATACATCTTCCCACGATAGAAACGCGTCACCCACCACAGTACGGCCCGCGCGGTATGAGGACGTTGTTCTGTTGCCTGATATTGAAAAATCAGCCGCGCAGAGCTTCAAAACCCTTCCGGCTCTGGCATGGATCGCTGAGGGGCCGTGTCTCCCCATAGACACGCATCTCGCTAGCCTTGAGGACGGAACCTGCTGGGTTGCTGTGACAGACAAGGATCGCCCCGTCGGCTTTCTGACAGCCGAACGCATTGAGGATCGGCTCCATATTCTGGAAGTGTCAGTGGAGGCGCAGGCTCAGGGGCGCGGCATTGGCAAAGCGTTGCTGGCGGCTGCATGTCAGGCGGCGCAGAAGGCCGGATGCAGACGTATCACGCTGACCACCTGCCGGGATGTGCCTTGGAATGCGCCATTTTACCATAAAATGGGCTTTGAGTATCTGGAGGAATCCACTCTGGAGGCGGACCTACGGGCTATTCTCACGGAAGAAGAAGCCTACGGTTTCCAGCCCGGCACGCGATGCGTCATGCAGCGTTGTCTTTAAAGCAAAGACAGGTCTGGAACTTAGGCACGTAGGGCGGAGTGTCTGTGCGGTGGGTGCAAAGATTTCGGCAATAAAAAAGTCCGGCGCTTATCAGTGCCGGACTCAAAAGGTGGATAGGACAGTGTTACTGGCAACCTGAGTTTTAAAGGTTGCCAGCACGCCAAGTGCGAGTCAGCCTGTGCCTGTGCCTGTGCCTGTGCCTGTGCCTGT
>NZ_LHZV01000036.1 GCF_001581005.1 Acetobacter orleanensis | reverse complement strand
GATCATGGGGCGGCGTCTTGCCCCGCGGGCGAACCGTCTCAATCAGAGGTTCCCAGATCGCCCACGTCTCATCCGTAAAAGTGCCTGTTCCGTCTCCTTCTTCCATCCCTACAATATGGGAAGAATTTCAAGATCTAACAGGCCCTAGCCCTCTTCCACCGCCGGGTTTTGCGGCGGTTGCGGACGTTCATACGGAATAAGCTGTCCGCCCGGCTGAAAGACATAGACCCTATCCGCATGGGCAATAGTGGCCGGGCGATGGGCGACCATCACGCGCGTGATGTTCATGTCCCGCAGAGCAGCGGCCACTTTATATTCAGTCAGTTCATCCAGATGGCTGGTGGCTTCATCAAGGAACAGGATTTCAGGCCGCCGGTACAGGGCACGCGCCAGAATAACGCGCTGTTTCTGGCCGCCGGACAGACCGCTCCCCATATCTCCTACCAGTGTTTCAAACCCCATAGGCATCCGCATGATGTCTTCCAGAATGGCGGCGCGCCGGGCACATTCCTGAAGCCATTCCTCATCCTGATTTTCTGCAAAACCACTGATATTATCGGCAATAGAGCCGGAAAATAGACCGTCATCCTGCAACACACCTGCAATCCGGTCCCGGTAGCCTTCCAGTGTCAGGGCGGCAATATCCGCACCATCCAGCCGGATTTCCCCTTCGTCCAGATGCATAAGGCCCATCATGGTTTTGAGCAGAGTGGTTTTCCCGCAGCCGGAGGGGCCGACAATGGCTACGGAAGACCCTGCCGGAATATCGATTGAAATATCTTTGAAAATCCACGGATCCTGCGTGCCGTAGCGTGCCGAGATATTCACGCAACTCAACGTAGCCGCCTGTGCTTCCCCGTCCGCTCGCAAGGGTACAGGTATAATCCCTTTGGCGGAGGGTTCCGGGTCAGTCATGACAATATCGGACAGGCGGTCAGTCTGCACGTTCAGCATCCGGAGTTGGAACCCGCTGCTAATCAGGCTGCCAATGCGGCTGGCAAACTGGTCCTTGTAAGACAGGAACGCGACCAGCATCCCCACACTCATATCCCCCCGCATCACGGCATCTGCGCCCAGTACCATCATGATCAGACGGTCCGCGCCAAAAATCAGGTCACCCAGCCGCCCGTAAATCAGGTCATACCGCTGCAGGCGCAGGCGGATATTGATGCTGTCCACAATCAGGTTCAGCCACGTCGTGCGCCGCCGCTCCCGCAGGCCGAGCAGTTTTACACTGGCCATGCCCCGCAGTGTTTCTATAAAATGACTTTGTTGACGCGCATCAATAACAATCTGCTCTTCTGATGCCTCCCGATAGACGCGGTAGGTAATCAGCCGCAGAAGAATATCCAGCCCGGTGGCAATCATGGCAATCATGCCCAGCCACCCGCCATAGATAAACAGCATGATCGCCATCCCAATGGCCATCAGCCCATCCATGATGGTCTGCACCATATCGGTGGTGATGGTTTTTTGAATGGTGCCCAGCGCATTGAAGCGGGAGAGAACATCTCCTACGTGCCGTTTTGAAAAATAGTCCAAGGGCAGACGGGAGAGATGGTCAAACAGGCTGGTGTTCCATTCCAGCCCCACACGGGTGCCCAGAATGAGCACGGCCCATTGGCGCACAGAGCCTATCAGCATTTGCAGCAGCAGTAGCAGCGCCAGACCAAAGGCAATGGTGATCATCAGTTCATGATCTGCCGTGACAATGACTTCATCAATCACAACCTGAGAAATCATCGGCATGACCAGAGCAATGACTTCCAGCCCTAGAGAAAGCGCAAAAAGCACCATAAGAGCAGGGCGAAGTCCAGCCACCTGACGGAACAGGTCACGCAGGCGCAGGGTTTCCCGGTCATCGTGCTTCCGAAAACTCTCGTTCGGAACAGCTTCCAGCGCGATACCGGTAAATTCGCGCGAGACCTCGCCCATGCTCAGGGTGCGTTTGCCCACGGCAGGGTCGTGAATAGTGACTTTGGTAGGCGTTACTTTTGTCAGAACGACAAAATGGTTCATGCTCCAATGCAGGATGCAAGGTAGGCGGAGATTTTGTAGGTCCTCCATATCCAGCCGCACAGCGCGGGTGGACAGGCCAACCTTGTCTGCTGTTGTTACCAGATCGCGCAGGGATACGCCTTTGACGGACACAGAATAGCGGCGGCGCAAGGTGGCAAGGTCAATATGGTTGCCGTAATGGCCCATGATCATGGCCAGACAGGCCAGACCACATTCCGATGCTTCGACCTGTAGGATAACCGGCGTGCGAGAACCCCAGCCAAATTCCAGTTGTTTCTGGCCAAGGTTCATTTCACCAACCCTCCGCTTACGGCGTAAATACTGTCTCGCATGCTGATAACAGGATCAAAAATCCATCGGTACAGTCTACGGGAATCAATGGCGATGTCAGCTTCTACTTCCATTCCGGCTTCAAGATCTTTGCGTTGCCCATAGGCCTCGACATACTGTTTGTCTGGCAGGACACGGACACGGTACACGTCCTGACTGGGGGTCTGAGACTGTGTTTTGTCTTTGGCGGTGGGCGCTGCATGCTGGCCGGTAGAATTGGTGTCGGTCGCGGTAATCGGAGCACGGGTAATTTCCCGCACATGCCCGCGCGAGAGGCCAAACCGCTGATACGGAAACGCTGCGTAACGTAGTAGAACAGGCTCACCTTCATGAATAAACCCGATGGAAGCACTGGAGACATAGAGTTCTGCTTCCAGCGTGTGGCCGGTGGGCAGGAGTGTGACAAGCGGCGTGCCTGCGGAAACCTGCTGGCCGGGGTTGGCGCGCAGAGCTGTTAAAATTCCATCATCCGGGGCCAGAATAACGTTGGTGCGGTGGCCTTCTCCTTCCGCAATCTGCTGATCAATCTGGGCAATTTGCCTGTCCAGATCGTTAAGATCATGCGCAAGCTGGCTGTCATACCGGATCAGCTTTGATGTCAGGTCTGCAATTTTTCCTTCTGTATCGGTATAGTTTTGTAGAAACTGGGCATGACTGCTGAGAAGCTGCGCATAGGTGTAAAGCTGACTCTGGAACTGTGTTTCTGTTACCAGATGTGCGGTTTCCGCACTTTGCATGCGACGCACAGCGCTTTCCACAACTGGCAGTACATGGGCATCGTTTTCCAACTGGTGCCCAATATGTTCATGCTGTTGCTGCAAATAGCGGATTTGTGTGACCATGGACTGTTTTTCAACGGGGGCATCGGCGGAGCGAATAGCCTTCTGTTTTTCAAAAAGTGCCCGCTGAGTCGTCAATTCCGCCAGAACATGCCCCTGAGTCGGGCCGGAAGAGGATGTTGCTTCAAGGTCAATAACAAAAAGGGTCTCTCCTTTTTTAACGCGCATCCCTTCTTCCGCATGCTGCTTCATGATAATGCCAGCCGCACTGGCATTGACTGTAATCAGTCCGGCAGGGGGCATCATCAACCCGGTTGCATGCACACGCCGGGTATAGACCCCGAAGATGGTGTAGAGAATGGCCAGCACAACGAGGGCAACAGTGAACCACGCTGCAATCCGGATGGAGAGGGGCTGAGAGGCCTGTACCTGCCCCAACCATGACTGCCGCCGTGCTTCAAGGGCTTCCGGCCTGAAGAGGTCAGAACTCATTGGCAGGCGGATTCCGAGCGGGCGTGGGGCGGAACAGGACAAGCGCAAAGTCTGTGCTGCGGAGGAACGCCATAAGCGTATCCTGCGTCGGTCGGGGCCATAAGAAGGGAAGCTCCAGAGATCGTTCTAAACTTACAAAGGCGTAATGCTTTAGGTGTGTTGAGAGAATATCGCTAGAGAATATTTCAAAAAAATAAAAATTTCTAAGTTTTTTGAATTAGAAGTGAAAAATATAGAAATAATTTATCGATAATTAACGAAAAATTACTGATCTATTGGTTCTGAATGCTACTTTTTTGGTCAATAGCATTTCAGGGGATATAAGCCATAAAAATAAAAATTCTCCTTAGAATATTTCACCATGCTGTTTTGAAACGACGATGGACTGCGAACTGCCTGTTCTCCGACCTTGGCAGCCAATGCGAGAACAAACAGACTCTATTGTTGTAGTTAAACAGCAGGTGCCGCCCGGAACAGTGTCTCTTACTGTAGGCAGCAGAGATAAGCATCGCGCTTACTCTTTGAAAATTATATAAGAATGCTCAGGGCCTGAGTGGGAATGTGCGCTGTATCATTCTTAAAAAATGTGAGTGTTTTTATTAATTATTTCAAATATGAATAATGAGGCAGATTGGCGTAAGAGCATAAAAAACCGGGAAAGAAAAGCTCTTATCCCGGTTTTTGAAAAACTATCAGGTTGGAAAATCAGGCTTCCAGACCACCATCTACCGGCAGTGCGGCCCCTGTAATGTATCCGGCCTGCGGGCTGGCGAGGAAGGAGACCATGCTGGCAATGTCCTGCACCGTGCCGTATTTGCCGGTTGCAACAAAACTGCTGATCAGTTTGGCAACGTCTCCTGTCGCAGGGTTCATATCTGTATCAATGGGGCCGGGTTCCACTACGTTGACGGTAATGCCTTTGGGGCCAAGGTCCCGTGCGACACCCTGCGTAAAGCCACGCAGAGCCGCTTTAGTCGCAGCATAGAGAGAAATACCGGGAAAGGGCGCGCGTGCACCAAAAGCGGAGCCGATAAAAATAAGACGACCGCCTTCCTTCATGTGTTTGACCGCTTCCATGGTTTCTACCATCACGGCACGCACATTCAGGTTCAGCACATGTTCAATCTGCTCAACACTCATTTCGCCAATCGGCCCGTAAGGATACGTGCCTGCGTTGCAGACCAGTGTATCAATGCGGCCAAATTCTTTGAGTGTTTCGGCAACACCAGCCTGATTACCGGCAACGGTTGTCCCGTCGGCCTGAATGCACAGCGCCTTGCGGCCTTGTGCCCGCACTTTGGCGGCGGTGGCTTCAGCTGCGTCTGCATTGCGGGCGTAGGTTAGCGCAATATCAAACCCGTCTTTCGCCAGAGCTTCCGCAATACCAGCGCCAATGCCGCGGCTACCGCCTGTAATGAGGGCTACACGGTGTGTCATGCTCAGAAAATCCTATTTTAAAAAGGTTGAAAGGCTCAGACCTGCTGGAGGCTGAGCATCAGGGCAATGTTCTGTAAGGCCGCACCGGAAGCGCCTTTACCGAGGTTGTCCAGACGCGCCGTCAGCACGGCCTGCCGCGTATGCGGGCTGCCATGTACACGCAGTTCCATGGTGTCACGCCCTGCGAGAGCCTCGGCGGACAGCTTTGGTTCAGTAGGCAGAACATGCACGCGGTCCTGCCCGGCATAGCGCCCCGCCAGCGCGGTGTGCAGGTCATCCCCTGTCACACCGCCATTCAGGTCATCCAGATGCAGAGGGATGGAGACAATCATGCCCTGCGCAAAATGTCCGACGGATGGCACAAAAACCGGACGACGGGTTAACCCAGCATGCAGATGGATTTCCGGCACATGCTTATGGTCCAGCCCAAGCCCGTAGAGTTCAAAAGCCGGGCCGCCATCCCGCATATGGGCTTCAATCATGGCGCGACCGCCGCCAGAATATCCGCTGATGGCGTTGATGCAGACAGGGTAGTGCGGCTCCATAATACCCGCGTCAATCAACGGGCGCAGCAGGGCAATGGCACCGGTCGGATAACAGCCGGGGTTGGAAACGCGCGGAGCACCCTGAATAGCCTCACTCTGTGCCGCAGAGAGTTCTGGAAAACCATAGATCCATCCGGCTTCTGTGCGGAACGCTGTGCTGGCGTCCAGAAGGCGGGGGGCGTTTTCCCCAAGGGTTTCAGCCATTGCAACAGCCTCGCGGGAGGCATCATCTGGCAGGCATAGCACAACCAGATCGGCCGCTTCCATGGCGTCCTTACGTGCGGCCGGGTCCTTGCGGTGGACTGGATTGATGGAGTGGAGGCGCACGGGTAAGGCAGACAGGCGGTCCCGCATACCCAGACCGGTCGTTCCGGCTTCTCCGTCAATAAAAATAACCGGCTGCTGTGTCATGCCTTCATCCTCCACCCGGATACGGGGGTTCCCTGTCTTCGTCCGGAGCCATGGTCTATGGTGCGCGGACTGTTCCGTTTCCCAGCTTCCGCATATACGGGCTAAATCCCTTGTGGCGGAAGGGGGAGAGGCAAAAAACACCGTGTCCATGCAGTGCTGGCATGCGGTGCATGAGCTTCCTGCTCCAGAGCGTCTTTCTGCCGTGCAGAGTATAGGTCTGTGGGCGCGGAAGGGGAATACAAAAAGGATTGAAGGGGGGACGTGGTCTTATGGATGCAAAAGCTACAGACGGATTGGTGCCGACACAGTCTGCAACAGCCGCGCAGACGGACGCTGCCCGTGAACTGACGCGTCTTGTCGCGCTTATGGCCCGCCTGCGTGACCCGGAACATGGCTGCCCGTGGGACCGGGAGCAGACGCATGAAACCATAGCACCCTATGCCATTGAGGAAGCCTATGAAGTTCTTGACGCCATCCAGAAACAGGACTGGCAGGCATTTCCTGATGAATTGGGAGACCTGCTGTTGCAGGTGGTCTATCAGGCCCGTCTGGCGGAAGAGGAAGGATATTTTGATTTTGCGACGGTCGCGCGACTGATTACGGAAAAAATGATCCGCCGCCACCCGCACGTTACCTTTGGACCAGACGTGCTAGGCAGCGTGCCGCTGGACGCCAGCTTGGCGAAAAATAGAGAGACTGGGACTGTGTCGGATTCCTCTCCCACGCTCTCTGATCCGCGTTCATCTGGGTACGCAGCCTCTGGGCCGTCTGCCTATACGGCCATGCCGGGGCAGTGGGAGAGGCTGAAAGAAAAAGAGCGGCAAAAATTACGGGCTCCGGGAGAACAGTCCAGTGCGCTGGCGGGGATTCCTCCGGCTTTGCCAGCGTTGCTTCGGGCCTCAAAAATTGCCTCGCGTGCGGCCCGTGTCGGGTTTGACTGGCCGGACGTGCAAGGCGTTGTGGCGAAGGTCCATGAGGAAATGGAAGAGTTTGCCGTGGAAATGCAGGCAAATGACCGCGCCAAAATGCAGGATGAGCTTGGGGACGTCTTTTTCTCACTCGCCAGTCTGGCCCGACGGCTGGATCTGGACCCGGAAGCATGCCTGAGGCAGGCCTGTGACAAGTTCACCCGGCGCTTTCAGGCAGTTGAGGCTGAACTGGCGGCAGAAGGCCGCTCCATGCTGGATGAACCCGTGGCGTACCTGGATGACGTCTGGAATCGTGTCAAAAAACGCGATGGCTGAAATCTGTCAGCGCACAGGCAAGAGCTTGCTAGAGTCAGGCGTTGATAGGCTGTCTTTCTGTATGTAATCGGAGAGTGGTTTGAGGGGTGTGACGTGCCATGCGTATTTTAGAATTTTCATAACTATGTCATGAATTTTTGTATATTTTCTTTCCAAAGAAGCCCGAGGTTTAGCCGCACCGCGCAGCGAGCTGGGTAGAGACAAGAAGGGCCGATGGCATAAAAGCCCTTGTATGGATCGACTGTCACACGAACTGGCGTAAACTTGAAAACGATGGCGATCCGCTTGTCGGGTGCCTGTTTGCAGCTCAAAAAACCAAAAAACTGGCTCCTTCGTTATGAAGGGGCCAGTTTTCATAGGCTCAAAGCAGAGCAATCAGATCAGTCTGCGGTAGGTGCTACCGGGATTGCAGCCTCAACGCCACCAGCCAGATAGTCCATCAGTCTGCGGGAGAACGCGTTGACGTCCTTCGGCGGTTCACCATTCTGGATGCTGGCAACGTCCAGCAGAATATGAGCCAGAGCGTCAACCGGCTTGCCTGCTTTTACGAGGTCCGCCAGATGGTGGACAATCGGGTGAGCCGGGTTGAGTTCCAGAACCGGGGTGACAGGAGGCAGACGCTGCCCGCTCCGCTGCATGAGCTTTTGCAGTTGCAGATCCGGGCCGCCTTCAGGGGCTGTCAGCACCATGGCGCTGTTGACCAGACGGTCGGTGGCGCGAATGTCGGAAACTGTTTCACCCAGCGCAGTTTTCAGCGCAGGCACCAGTGTCTCCATGTCGGCTTTTTCGGCATCGCTTTCTTCCGGGGCACCAAACTTTTCAAGGTCGGTCTGGCCCTGTGCCACGTTGCGCAGAGCTTTGCCTTCATACGTGCCCAGACGGTCCGGCCAGAAGGAATCTACGGCGTCAGACAGCAGCAGGACTTCCACGCCACGGGCTTTGAAGCCTTCAATTTGCGGGGATGCTGCCAGTGTTTCTGCATTATCGTCGGTCAGATAGTAAATCGCGTCCTGCTCGGGCTTCATGCGGCTGATATAAGCGTCCAGAGAGGTCAAACCATCCACAGCGCTGGACCGGAAACGGCTGAGTGCAGCGACTTCCGCGCGGTGTGCTGGGTCATCCCACATGCCTTCCTTCAGCACAGGGCCAAAATTTTCCCAGAAGCTGGCGTAGGCTTCTTCATCTTTGGAGCGGGTTTTTAGTTCCCCCATCACCTTGCCGGTCACGGCCTTGCGGATACGCGCCAGAACCGGAGTGGCCTGAAGCATTTCACGCGAGACGTTGAGCGGCAGATCTTCCGTATCCACCACACCCTGCACAAAACGCAGCCATGAGGGGAGGATATTGGCGTCATCCGTAATGAACATACGGCGGACATGCAGCCTTATCTTGCTTTCCCGTGTCTGCTCGGCAAATTCAAACGGGCGGCTTCCCGGGACAAACAGTAGAGCAGAGAATTCAATCGTGCCTTCCGCGCGCCAGTGCAGCGTGTCCCACGGTGTATCAAAATTGTGGGTGATGTGACGATAGAACGCGTTAAGCTGATCGTCCGTAATTTCGCTACGCGGCTTGCGCCACAGGGCGGTGCCCTCGTTGGCGGCTTCTTCCTTGCCGTCCTTCACAATCGTGACAGGCCAGGCAATATGGTCCGACCACTTGCGGATGATAGCTTCCAAACGCCAGCTATCAAGGAACTCGTCCGCGTCTTCCTTGATGTGCAGCGTAATGTCCGTTCCGGCTTTTTCGCGCGTGGCGGGTTCCAGCGTGTAGGAGCCTTTGCCGTCAGACGTCCAGCGCCAAGCGTCATCCGAGCCTGCGCGACGGGAGACAACATCCACTTTATCCGCCACCATAAACGCTGCGTAAAAGCCGACGCCAAACTGGCCGATCAGGTTCGGGCGGTCTTCCGGTTTTGCATCTTCCAGCTTCTGGCCAAAGGCGCGTGTGCCGGATTTGGCAATGGTGCCCAGGTTGGAGACCAGTTCTTCTTTGCTCATGCCAGCACCATCATCACTGATGGTCAGCAAGCGGGCATCTTTTTCCGGATTAATGCGGATTTTGGCATCATCCGGCAGGGCATGGGCGCCGTCAGTCAGAGCCTCAAAGCGACGGCGGTCCGTGGCGTCGGCTGAGTTGGCGACCAGTTCGCGCAGAAAAATTTCCCGCTCGGAATAGAGCGAATGCACCACAAGGTCGAGCAACCGCCCGACTTCCGCGCTAAATTCCCGTGTTTCGCTGCCCTGTGCGGGCGTGCTGCCCGTGGCTGTTTCCGTCATCTCTTTCCCCGCATTTATGCGTGACACTGCATCATGAGCGCAGCAGCCTTTGCCCACAGGCCAAAAGCCGCCACCTCCTGCATCCTTTTAGAAATGAGATGAACGGGAGAATTTTTCAATATCTCCCGAGGCAGAACATCAATGGTTTTTCAGCGATTCAGCCTTGCACTGGCCTGTGCGGAAGAAAGACCATTCCTCGCAACTGTTGCCGTCCGGCATATGGCACACACCATATTGGCCGCCAGACGCCCCTGTGCGGATTTCCAGTTTGCCGCCTGCCTTCACACAATGGACAGATGCCGGGTTAGCCATGCCGATCAGCTTTCCGCGTTGTGGCGTTGTGGCGGCAGACGTGGTGGCGACGTTACCCGTCGGAGTGCCATTTTGCGGGGCAACTCCCTGCGGCAGAGCGGCGTTGGGTGTGGCGGAACCGTTTGGCTGCTCGCTGGCTGTGGCCGGGGTGGTCTGGCAAGCGGCCAGTCCCAACAGGGCAACGCCCAGCACGGCTGTGCCTGTTAATTTTTTATGAAATGGGACGCGGGGCGTGGTCAATACTTTTGATCATAATCCTGTCTTCTCCTGAGTATGGCTCCGGTTACGCGCCAGACCAGCCCGGTGCGAGAGGCCTTGTTCCAGAGAGAAGGTCATCATTGGACAAAGGTATAAATGAGGCAATGTGCTAAATTTTCTCATGAACCGATCAAGCGAGGTGCATGATGAAAGACAGATGGGAAAGAATACAGGCGGCCTGTAGACGCTTTTTCTGGCGGCTGTCTCGCGCATCGGTGGATAATGCGCGTAAACCTCTGGCTGTATTCACCATGGTTTATAATGAACACCGTATGCTGCCTTTATGGGTCCGTTATTATGGGCAGCAAGTGGGGGCAGAAAATCTTTTTATTCTGGACCATGGGAGTGACAATCTGCCTGAACTTCCGGGTTGTCATGTTATTCCGCTGCGGCGGACTGAACTGGACGAAATTGACCGGTGCAGACAGGTTCAGGTATTTCAGAAAAAACTTCTTCGCAGCTATCAGTCCGTTCTTTTTACGGATTGTGACGAGTTTCTTGTGGCAGACCCTGCGCGCTATACGTCTTTGCGGGACTACGCGGCTCATGCACCTGCGGCCAGTGTGCGTTGTATCGGTGTGGATGTGATGGAGTGCGAACCCAACCTTCCGCCCGTCCAGTGGGATAAGCCTATTCTGCAACAACGGCCTTATGGAGCGGTCAGGATATGGTCCTGCAAAACACTCCTTTCTTCTGTGCCGCTTACATGGGAGCCGGGTTTCCATAAGTGCAAAGAGCCAGCCATGCTGGATGCAGCGTTATGGATGTTTCACCTGAAATATGCTGACCAGAGCAGTGTGCTTGAGCGTCTGGCTTGCACGCGGGGGCTGCCGTGGAGTGCTCGCGCACGCACTCTTCATCATGGAGAGTCTCATCGCATGCCAGATCAGGCGTTGCTGGATTTTATCAGAGCATTTCAGGATAGTCGGTCTGAATGCGCTCTGGACACACTTGATTTTGTCGGGATTATAAAGGCCGGAAGAGAAAGTAATCTCTGTAGAATTCCCGACCGCTTTTTAGAGGCGCTCTGAGACAGTATTTTATCCAGTCATTTCACACGAGTGCATATGTGCAATTAATTTTTCGGTCATCTGAGAAATGGCATGCTGTAGATCAAAGAAACCACTGTGCTTATCGCGTGTTTTTTCATGCATATATAAACCGCGACGCATCTCGATTTGCAGAGCGTGTAACCCCTCCCGTGGGCGACCGTAATGCTGTGTAATATAGCCGCCAGCGTATGGGATATTGCGAGAGGTCTTAAAACCCATGGATTGCAAACTCTCCTCGGCGGTTTGAACAAGCGTGCTGGCACAGCTTGCGCCATGAGCATCCCCGAGCACAAAATCCGGATTTCCGGCCTCCGGGACATCCGGCATGGAATGCAGGTCCAGAAGCAGAGTGATGTTGTGGCGCGCAAGCGTCTGGTTCAGGGCGTTAGCGAGTGCCACATGGTAGGGCATCCAGTAATCCCGGATTCGTAGAGCAGCCTCCATAAAAGGCATACGTGTTCGGTAAATCTGGCGGTTATCGGCCACAATGCGGGGCACAGAGCCTAACCCAGACAACCCCCTGTGCGTTGCGCGCACAAAAGGGGGTGCGGGCGTTTCGAACATACGCGGGTCCAGATCCCACGCGGCACGGTTAACATCGCAAAAAACTCGAGGGAAGGTCGCGTGCACAAGTATGGGGCCCAACGCGTGCGCACTGGCGGCCAGGTCTTCAACATAGCTGTCTTCTCCACTGCGCAGAATCGTCAGAGGTTGCCGGCTTTCCTGCACAAAAGCTTCAGGATAAAAGCGCCCGGAATGCGGGGAAGCCAACACCACAGCCGTTACCGGCTGGCCGGAGACCAGCACAGGCGAGGGCGCCTGCATACGGTCTGCTTCCTCTGCAATGCTGGCGGGCACTCCCGGTAAAACACGGGCCAGACCCCGGTTGATCAGGCTATGCGTAAGCTTTTTCATCAGACCATCATTGAGGGGCTTGCGCTTTGAACGCAAGCGCGATAGAACGCGGCCCACGGTCAAAGATGGGCGCATAGCTCAGCGGTAGAGCACTACCTTGACATGGTAGGGGTCACAGGTTCAATCCCTGTTGCGCCCACCATCTTTATCCGGCAGAAAACCAACGGTTTTCTGAGGCTTATGCATTGGACTGCCATCCTTTGCAGTTGAGTCTAGCACGCTATTAGCACGCAAATTGAGATTTACCATTGACCGGGCTGCCACCCGGTCAATGGCGCTTGCGACCTCTTCAATAGCCTGTCTGGCGTTGGCGAGGAAGTCCGGACGCACATGCACATAGCGGCCTGTGGTGCGAAGATTGGGCATGGCATGTCCCATGAGAGAAGCGACTTCTATCTCAGGTACGCCACGCGTGATCAGTTCTGTCGCCATAGTATGGCGAACGGTGTAGGGCACGATTTCAGGCGATAGGCCAGCCGCTTCTCTCGCAGCTCGCCATGCCCCATTAATTTTCAAGATCGGCTTGCTCTTGTAAGTCACAAGATGTCCCGAAGGCACGGTCTCAATCCATGGGCGCAAGAACGCAGGCATTGGCACACGGGGTCGCCGCTTTTTTGTGCGGGGTCGGCCGGGTGGGTTAAGGTCTATTACTCCGTGCTGTAAATCACACTGTTCACGCGTAAGTTCCAGAAGAGCTTCCGGTCGTGACGCCGTACCAATTATAAGGGCCAGAAACATGCGAAGGTGCGATGGCATATCAACATCCCATAATCGTGCCATCTCTTGAATGGTCATTATGCGTTCGCGGCCTGTACCATCAGGAGGTAATACAATGGGAATTTGACGTTCGATTTCACCATTTTTCCATGCCCAGTTTATGGCAGCAGCGGCAATACCCATAATTCGGCGCGTATATCCGGCAGAGTATCCTTGGCTACGCATATATTCAGAAATGCGCCGTTGTTCGGAAATGGTATAATCTGCAACTGTATAATTTGGTTTGAGGCAGTCTAAAACTAACTGCAAAGCACGATAGTTCGGTTGGGCGCTCCGTGTCTGTTTACTATGTTTTTTGAAGTAACGAAAAAAAATGGTTGCCATAGTTGCATCTGAATTATGCACATTGCGTTTAACTGAGTGTTCTGCCACATATTCTGCAAGTTTTATTTGTGCTTCATGAAAAACAGTTGTGCGAAGCGATGTTCGCTTCGTTTGTCTTGTTTTTGGTTCATAGTGGCAAGCACACCATGCTGGTGAATTTTTACGTCGATCGAGGAAATATTCTCCAATTCGAAATTTTTCTTCGGACATATTTCATTGCTCTTTAAATAATCAGTTAAATGATTCTCTGTGTAGCGGTAACGAGAGCGGATTTTTATATAACCAATCTTTCCCTCCACTCTTTCACGTTTTAATGTGGCTAGAGAGATTCCAAGGTAAGAAGCAGCTATTTTTTCTGTGAAAGGCTGTTTTGAAAAGTCGATAGCATGAATGGTCACTGTATCTTATCTCCGACAAGCGACCATTTAATGACAAAATTACATGATTTTGGGGATGAATATTATCCTAGAATCATGTAACAGTCTTGCCATAGCAGGCCGTCAGGTAGTTTCTGCGGTTCTGCGCGGCATTGGGTGTTGGACGCACTCAATGCCGCAAATCAGGGGGCATTCTGCCTCCTTTTTTTATGTGGTCAATATAAAATTGAAAATATTTTTTGGAAAACTTGTTCTATTTACTTGAATTTGCATTTTCAAGGAAAGAGAAAATTATTGGGTTCTGTGGTTGTTTGGGCATATATACCGGAAGTTATTTTAAAAAAGAGGTCGCAAATGAGAAGGCAAAGAAGTCTCTTCTTCCTTGGTATATTGTTGACTACGACGTTTCACAGTCAAAGTAGTTTTGCACAAGGCATCATCACTCAAGATCCGCAAGGTTTCGCACAGAAAGCAGCGCAGTTTGGCGAGCAGATTGCAAATATGGCATCGCAGCTCGAACAAGCAAAAGCTATGCTCACTTCAATGACGGGAAACGGCAATTTTCTGTCTAACCTCGCGCCCGGAATGCTCGATCAGCTCAAGGATGTTCTGCCGTCAAACTGGCAGAATGTTTACGATGATGCGATGGGGGCAGGATCTTCTTTGGCTAGTTCGGCCAACCAGATCAACTCAACCTTTTCCAACAAGCTAGGGAGTATGGATAAGTTGCAAGCCCTGCAATACGTCATGATGCAGTCCCGTAATCAGGGTGGTTATGACAGGGCTATGGCGCAGCAGGCTTATAATGGCATCAATCAGACGTGGGAAAACCTAAGGAAGATCTCCGGAGAAATTGATTCTGTCGGTACAGAGAAAGAGTCTCTCGATCTGCAAAATAGGCTGCAAGCCGCTTCTGGTCAGGTGCAGACACAGGTTGCACAAGTCCAGCTCATGCAGATGCTACAAAATGCTCAAACCAAGCTTTTAGAAGCTCAGAAAGAGCAAGCTGCTACCCAGTATGCGCTTGGGGAAGATGATGAAGTCGTTCCTGCCTTTAATCCGGGTGGAGGAGCAGAATAATGCAGGTCTTTAGTCCTATCTTCCATTACATTGATGGGGTTACGACAGATTTTGTCGCGAACAATATCTCAACGGTCATTATTGGTGTTACGCCAGCGGTCGCAGCGGCAATGAGTTGTGTGCTTGCCATTGAAGGCGTCATGACTATGCTAAACCCTAGCGGAGAGCCTTTATCTGCCTTAATGCAAAAATTTTTGCGATGGGGAATTATTCTCTCCGTCGCATCTGCTGGTGGCATGTACCAACACGAAATTGCGGCAGTTATTTTGAAGGTGCCGGACGATTTTGCGAACCTGCTAATTCTATCAAACTCGACCGATCAAGCTGGGGCGACAGCTTCAACAGCGTTAGACACGGCTCTGACCGAAGGTTGGAAGGCCACCAAAACGGCTTTTAAAGCCGCTGGAGTGATGAGTGGGGGAGGGCTGGCGGCATTGGCTGAAGCGATCTGCCTAGCCATCACTACGGTCTTCCTGTGTGCCGGGAGCGCCTCTTCCATACTTTTCGCCAAGATCATGCTGGCAATCTGTGTGTGTCTTGGGCCTATTGCTATCTTCTGTCTGCTTTTTAAAGCAACATCCGGGATTTTTGGCCGCTGGACAGGTGTCTGCCTCAATTATGGGCTGGTTACAGTCATGCTTTCTGCCACTTTTGGACTGTTTGAGCATCTCTTTAAAATGGCAATTGATCGTGCTCAAACGCCCGGAGACGGAAGCCTTTTAGCGCCTACTCTCACATGTGGGATTATTGCAGTCATAACGTTACAGGTGATTAAGCAGATCCCTGGCGTAGCAGCGCGTCTTGGCGATGGAATTCAGCTTGCTGCGCCATCTCTCATGGAAGGTTTAAAATCAGCTTCGTCTGGCCTTGGAATGACAGGACGCGGAGCCAATACAAAGGCCGTTGCAGAACTTACTCAGGCAATCAAAGGAGCAGCAGGTGGTCCTGCCGGTATGGTGGCATCAAACGCTGCCAATGTTGCGCGTGGTCTGGCGCGAGGGAGTTCCCGATGATGAGAGCAGTTAGGACTATGGCCATGTTTGTAACGTGGCCAGTTTTGGTGTTGCTTGTCGCCAGTGTATTTGTACCGGTCGTGATGCTCACAAGGTTGGTCAAGGGATATGAGTTTTATCTCAGTGTAAGCGTATTATTTTTTGTGCTATTTTCGATTATAGATAATAAAAACATTATCAAGAACGTAAATGAGTGGATATTGAAGAAAATAAAATTAATATCATTTATAATTTTATTCTTTGTAATGATCCCATACTTTCGCTCTGATATTGTATCGGCAATGTTCTGTATGATTTTGTTTGTCGTATCTTTTGCGACGCTGAACAGAAAATCTGAAATTAAACCTATGGGTTTGTGAACAATCCTGCGGAACAGGGATAGTCTATCAAGACTATCCCTTTTGTTTACAAATCCACAGGCACATCATCATTTTTATTTTTTCTTATTTAAGTAGCGCATATGACGATTAAAGGTGGCTTCATCCAAAAGAACGCGCGCACGTTCGCAAATAAACCAGAGCACAATTGAGGCAACGACTAGGCCACCAGTTACCTCAACAGTCCACGCTTCTTTCCAACCATCATGGATTTCTGCAAAGGTGAAGATTGCAGTCCAGAGGAGGAAAAAGAGTCCGGCTGGAGCAATCGCGGGAAATAATAGGGCACCGATTAGAATGAAAAGCCCACGGAGCCACCGTAGGGGCAACAGTAAGCATGCAAGGCAGGCACGGCCCAGAAGACGCAATCCACGTTTAAGGAGAGCCTTTTGAGTTGCGTTCCTGTGATGTGTTGCCGAAGTCTGATCAGGTTTAAATTTGATAATTTCTGCCATTTTTACACATACCTTCTATCAATATCTGTCATCTTTCGAACGAACTGATTTTCTGTATCGTCACGCATAACGTAACCATAACGTAACGCGTAGTGAGACGGGGCAATTACCACCCCTTTGGCAGCGTAATGGCTATCAGTTTCCTTCCAGCAGGAGGATAAAAGCGGGGCAGATACCACCCGTTTTCATTAGGCCTCTTAGGAAGGCTATCGGTTTATGCGTCCGGGTTTTGGGAGATATTTTTCGAGGTTAGGGATTGGGGCGCGGCTGGCTTCCGTGAGGGCGAGCTTTTTCTCTTCAGCCGTTTGGGGTTGGTCTTTTGTGATTTGCGTCTTTCTTGGCATAGAGGGTTGTTCAGGTTCTGAAGATTGTTTTTGTGTTTGCTCTACCATGTGCGACTCAGCCTCTGCTTCGGTCACATTAGGAAAAATTTTTGATTGTGCAATCCAGTTACCATTTTCCCGCCGTTCTTTCCGTATAACTGACAAAGCTGTTTTGAAGGTCAGGTGGTTGATCTTTAGACCCGTCTCATGCTCGAGCAATTCTACCACTCCGGTAATCGTGTAACCACCACGGAGCATTTCTTCGATCCGTGAAAGCTCGGTTCGGACGATGCCGCGTAGCTTGGTCCTTTTCGGGCCGGTATAGGTCATTTTTTCCCCTGTATGCTGGTTGATTGAATCCTATCGCGCTTTTTTCAGGGTACAAGTTTTTTTAGCTACTTTTTCACAACCTTTTCGTGACATAATAAAAAAACATTGTGTTTTCTGTTATCTTTTCGCTTCTTTTAGATGAGTTGGTGTTTTGTTGCGTTACTTTTCCGCTATTCTTCCGTTATGGGTCGCTTTGCTCCGAAAGAAGGACGATTTTTCACCCTTAAAAAGGTTCGTGCGAGGGTTTTTCTATTATCGAAGAGAGGTTTTTTACCCTTAATTTTGGCCTATACACAAAACGCAGTCCGTTGGACTGATTAAGTTATTGAAATAACTTCGTTTTTTCGCACCGCAAAAAAAATCTGTATATTTGTTTGTATAACATGGCACAAATGAATGGCTGTTTTCAGCGGGCTATTGGCATTTTTTTGTATAATTGGGTGTATATTTTGGTTCAGCAATGTGATGCTAAAATTCTTATTCGTGTTTCCGAAGAGGAAAAACGCATGATCCGCGAGCTTTCAGGGGGCAATATGTCCGCTTGGGTGCGAGAGGCTGCTTTGTCCAGAATGGCAAGTGAGCGGCATGTTGAATTGATGCTGGATCGACAATCTGGAACTGAACGACAGCTCGCAGACATAAAAAAAATGCTTATGGATGGGATCAAAACGCGGAGCAACGAGACTGGATCTAGTGAGAGCGAACCGTTGCCCGTTGAGCTGGTTTCGTGTGTTTTTGAATCCTTGTATCTCCTGCGACTAGTCGTACAGAAGACTCAGCGCGACCAAGCAAAGTCAGCTATCGAACGCTTGGGGCTTCCATATATCTACAATGAAGCGATCAAAGATGTAGCAGCTAAAGCCAAATAAGCGCGTTTGTTTTTCGAGAGTTTTTGCATGTTTTGAGGTATACAAGCTTATATTCTCACCCACAAAAGAGAGTGGTCAATGCTCAGGGGAGGGCAAGATCGTGGATAGACCAGAAGTGGTTAGGCCAATTTTAGAGCGGTTGGATTATATGGAAAAATCCGACAGGCACCGCTTTGTGCTGTTAGAAATCAGCCTCATTGGGACAGGTCTCACGTGCATGATTGCAGGTGTCATCAGCTTTTTCAGCTAAGCAAATATCTCGGCCAAGATCCGTATGAGCTGGAATGAGGGCGGGGCAGTTACCACCCCTTTGTAACTGCCATAGGGGGTATTTTCTTGTGAACGACTTCTGATGCCGTTTATTTTCCAGTTGGTAGAACACCTCCACCAGAACATTCACACAGCCTATTCCTTAGCCATTTATAGCTAATTTGAAGGGTCTGAAGGTCTGGGCGAGTGGAGCTAGTGCGGCGTAGTTTGCAAAGCGCCAGACAAGTCGCTTTTTGTGTCACGCTATGTAACTCATATTGTGAGTAAATCTTTCAGATAGATAATGGTTACACATCGCACAGGAAAATGGGTTGGAGTCTGCTTTCTAATTCGGACAGCAGAGTCAGGTTTTTACAGACGGCCCTCTCCATGTCTTTTGGCATTAGAATGAAGGTTAGCCTTTTTCCGTAAAGGATCTTGCACCTGTGAGGATTGGTTAAATGAGTGGAGGAATGTCTTTTGGGAATCACGGCGAGCTACATTGGGGATATGGCTCTTTTGAGTTTGCTAGAAAAACATGGCTCATTAGAGTTGCTATTTTCATAATGAGCTATAGCCAAAAATCATGGCTCTTTTGAGTATACCCTAATGAGCCAGGCAAATATCAACCAACAGAGAGGCGAAGTCATTCATCCAAAAATTGCCCGTATTTATCTCCGCGTCAGCACTGATGAACAGGATTTACGAAGACAGGAGCGGGTAATTGAAGACGCCCGTGCGGCTGGATGTTATGTGGCAGCAGTTTATAGAGAAAAGGCATCGGGCGCACGCTCCGACCGCCCAGAACTGATGCGGATGATCGCAGATCTCCAACCGGGAGAGTTAGTGATTGCCGAAAAAATGGACCGGATCAGTCGCTTGCCATTGGGTGAAGCAGATAGATTGGTTCAGACAATCCGGCAGCGTGGGGCGAAGCTTGCCGTTCCCGGACTGGTGGATCTGTCTGAGGTTCTTGCAGAAGCTGAAGGCGTAACTCGTGTGGTCCTGGAAGCCATGCAGGAAATGCTTTTGCGGCTCTCTCTGCAAATGGCGCGAGAAGACTACGAAGACAGACGAGAGCGCCAAAAACAAGGTATTGAGCAGGCAAAAGCCTCAGGAAGATACAGAGGACGAAAACCAAATCATAAAGTTCACGAACGGATAGTGGCACTCCGACAAGGCGGCACAAGTATTTTAGAAACAGCCCGCTTGGTAGGTTGCAGCCCAAGTCATGTCAAAAAGGTTTGGCTACACTATACGAGTACAATGGTCGCCGATGGTGCTTAAAGTCTCCTATCCCTGAAATCCCTCCCAAAGCCCGCCTTGCTTCACGATGGCGGCAATAACAGCACGCAACAGCGAGTTATCATTCAGCAACTGTTTGCCCATTTTTTCATGAGCTTCCATAAGCTCAATGGTCGCGTTCAGCCCTTCTTCCTGAAGGTCAGGTGAGTTAGCGAACTGATCCTTTGTGTTAGCCTTTGCCTGTTCACGCAATTTTTCTGATTCTGCTAGCTTGGTTTCAAGCCCAGTGACAAAGGCCACTTTGTCACCATCTGTCAGATCGCCCTCGAACAGATCATTGATTGCCTCAATGATGCGGGAAAGCTGCACCTTCACTTTGTCTTGCGGTTGCCCCGAACCGGCTTCCTTTATCGGCTCCAGCCCATCACCGGCTTCGTTCTTCAGTCCAAGCTTCTGCTTACCAAGATCTTTCATACGGTGATGCGTCAAACGCAAAGTTGTCGTGTCAATGGTCTCACGCTCACGGTCGAACTTCAGTAACGGCCACAGCATCTTTGCAAACAGGTATAGCTTTTCATAATCTGGATTGCCATAATTTAGCATCTGACTGAAAAACTCGTACATCCGCACGTAAGATGCTAGATCACTCCGGAACTGGGCCAGTCCGTCAATCCGCTCCTTCGCTTCCTTCCATTCCTGTGAGCCTTCCGGTTCGTCCTGAATGATTTTCCGTGCGTCGCGATAGCGGCCCAGCACACGGGAACTGACCGGCACAATGGCCGCGTCAAGCTGCTGCTGTGACGCTTTCGGGTTTGTGAGGATATGAGCCACCCGATCCACTTCAGGCTGATCATATAGCCCGGCATCATCCAGCTTGTGGCGCAGGTTCACCACGCAGTTCGGGTCACTGAGGTCCGCCAGCTCGGCCTTCGTGTAATATTGCTGGAACGCCTTGAGGATGTCTTCGGGATCGTTCTCGAAGTCAACAACGAAAGTCATGTCCTTGCCCGGATAGCAACGGTTTAAGCGTGAAAGCGTCTGGACGGCCTGAATCCCGCCGAGCTTACGATCCACATACATGCCGCATAGCAAAGGCTGATCAAAACCCGTCTGGAACTTGTTCGCCACGATCAGAATCCGCCACGGATCTTCGGCAAAGACTTCCCTCAGGTCGCGCCCTTTGAGTGCCGGGTTGATATTGCTTTCCGTAAAGGGCTCCGGACCACTTTCCGGGTCATTCACTTCACCCGAGAATGCTGCGAGAAGCCCGAAGGGATAATGCTTTTCCTTCACATAGCGATCCATAGCCAGTTTCCAGCGCACGGCCTCCTTGCGGCTGGCCGTCACGACCATAGCGCGTGCCTTGCCGTCAAGGAGAGGCTGCACATTTTGGCGGAAATGCTCCACCACAATCTGCACGCGCGCGGCGATGTTGGTGGGATGCAGGCGTACCCACTTCATCAGTGCTTTCTTTGCCTCCGAAGCCTCGACTTCTGTGTCATCCAGAATCTGCCCGTTCTGGCTCAGGCGAAATGCCTGTTTCCAGGACACATAATTCTGCAACACATCGAGGATAAAGCCTTCTTCGATAGCCTGCCGCATGGAATAGACATGGAACGCCTCAGGCTTATTGTCCTTGCTCTTGGGCTGATCCGGATGCGGCAAGCGCCCGAACAGTTCCAGCGTTTTGGCCTTTGGCGTAGCCGTGAACGCAATGAAGGAAATGCCAGCGTCTGCTGCCGTCCTCTGCGCCATTTCCGCCGCCAGCAGGTCTTCCGTGCTGATCTCCCCACCGTCCGCAAGCTCCGCCAGTTCACCGGCGGAAAGAGCAGCCTTGAGTTTACTGGCCGAAGTGCCGGTCTGGGAGGAATGAGCCTCATCAGCAATCACGACGAAATGCTTGCCGTCGGCTGCCGCAAGCTTACGGATTTCTTCCAGAGCGAACGGAAAGGTCTGAATCGTGCAGATAATGATTTTCTTGCCGGTATGCAGGGCCGTCGCAAGTTCCTGGCTCTTGCTGCCCCCGTTGCCAGAGATCGACGCTACTACCCCACGCGTGCGCTCGAAGCTCTCAATGGTTTCCGAAAGCTGCCGATCCAGAACCGTGCGGTCTGACACCACAATGACAGTATCGAACAGCTTGTGGTTATGAGCGTCATGTAGGTCGGACAGAAAATGTGCCGTCCACGCGATGGAGTTCGTCTTGCCCGACCCGGCAGAGTGCTGGATTAGGTAACGTTGCCCCGGCCCTTTCTCCAGAATGGTGGAGACCAGCAGCCGTGTAGCGGCAAGCTGATGATAGCGCGGAAAGATCCAGCCCGAGATCTTCCCTTTTTTCTTCACCGGAATGACGTAGCGGCCCAGAATATCCAGCCATGAGTCCGGCTGCCAGACTTCCTGCCAGAGATACGCCGTAGTGCCGGGATTGCCCGCACCGCCAGCGTTCCCCTGATTGAACGGCAGGAAGCGGCTGTGCGCGCCATCCAGATGCGTGCACATCATCACATCGCTGTTGCTGACAGCAAAATGCACGACCGCACCGCCAGGCACCGAAAGCAGCGGCTCCGCAGGCTTGCCCGGCGGCTTCGGTAGTCGATCGGAGCAATACTGCTCCACCGCGTCCTGAACTGACTGTATGTAGTTTGATTTCAGTTCGGCGGTCGCAACCGGAACGCCGTTCAGAAATAGCACCAGATCCAGCTCATTGCCGTTACTGGCCGAATAACGCACCTGTCGAACAACGCGCAGGCGATTGACGTCATAACGATGTTGCAAATGCGGATTCATCGTCAGCGCTGGACGGAACTGGCAGATCTTCAGCGTCTTTGTCAGCCCGATAATGTCCAACCCGTCCCGCAGAACAACCAGCGCGCCCCGTGTGTTCAGCGCATCCCGCACCCGCTGGCACAATACAGTCCCCGCCGAGCCGCCGTGCATTTTTTCCAGCGTCTCCCACGCCTCGGGTTCGCATTCACGCACCCATGCCAGCAGATCTTCAGGGAACAGTGCGAGCCCCACGTCATATCGGGCCGCCGAACTGTCTTCGTAAACCCAGCCGGAACGACCGAGATAATCGCAGATTTCAGATTCAAGATGATGCTCTTTGTGAAGGTCGGTCATTCAGCTGCATCCTCTGTGGGAAGAGCATCAAGCTGACGATTTTCCCATTCTTTATAAGTGATCCCAGAGTGGACCTGATGCCACTTGTCCGGGCCATTCGCAGGGCGTCCATAGATGATTGATGCAGCCGCACTTGGGCTGGAAAAAGCATAATCTTTCACAAATACAGCGGATTGACCCTCACAGCGTATAACGCCGCCTCTCTCAAGTTCATCGCGTAATGGATGATAGCTTGTTCCTTCCTTCCCTTGCCAACACGGGTAGAGACGAGAACCGGTGAGAACGATAAATTCGCCATCCTGTAAAACAGCATGCGCCTCTATTTCATATTTCGGATATTTGAGAGTGAATTCTGGCTCTAAATCTGAGCTTCGTTCATTTACCCATGCAGTTTGTCTGGTGACAGCAGAAGTCGTTGATCCTGCCGGGCGGCTCCGCTGGATAAACATGTCCACCCGAATAGCTGGTAGCACCACCATCAGACTGGCAAGAAACGCCTCCATCTTGGCAATATCTGCTTCTGTCAGACCCGGCAGCTTCGGGGCATTGCCGTTGTGTAGTGGCGTGTGCCCGATCTCCCGCGCCATGACGATAAGCCGCGCCTCAAGATATTTCACATGCGCCTTGTTCAGCCGGTTCGCGCTGGCGGAGACCAGAACGGCGGTTTCCCACCAGTCCTTGTCACTCGCCGCCGCGTGCTGCTTCAACCTGACACCAAGATCCTCGGCTTCCCCGATATAGGCGAAGTCTTCTCCTTCTTTCTCACCAAGCAGTAGGTAAACCCCGGCGTAACCAGCTTCCTCCCGTTTGAGTGCCTCCGTCAGGCGCGTGCGAGGCGTGACGAAGACATGCCCTGTCCAGTTGAAGAGTTCAGCGGTGATCATGCCGTCCGGATGACCGTCGATATAGAAAAGCTCCAGAGAGCGGCCTTTGGTATCGATCATGCTGCGAGGGCCTTGCTCTGGGCGCGAACGTCGATTTTGCCGGTGACAGCGGCGGAGATGAGAGCAGCGCGGCGTTCTTTGAGCAGGGTAATAGCGTTAGTCGCTGTTAAAATAAGGCTTTCAAATTTGGTAATCGCTCTAGCTAGGTATGTAACAATTTCATCTTGAATTTTGCGAGAAGGAAGGCAAATGGGAAAAGATGCGATTTGCGAAGGACTGATATGAGGAACGCTAACTCCTGTCATTTCCGGAGCAAGAAAATGCATAAAATTTGGCAATGAATATTGGTACATTAGAAAAGAACTATTTAAATATTTGTTTAATCGCAATAACCCCACCCGCTGTAAAAGCAAGCACGGTAAGTCTTTCTTATATATCTTTGAAATTCTTAGAGCCTGTTTGGAAATTCGCTGAAGTGTGATT
>NZ_LHZV01000024.1 GCF_001581005.1 Acetobacter orleanensis | reverse complement strand
ATGCCGCTGGACAACCGGGCAGGCCGTGCTTGACCTCGGCCACCGCAATGCGGAAACCATCGCAATGCTGTCCTTGCAGATCCTGAATGGAGGGCCGTATCTGATGGAAGAGGCACCTCAAGCCGAAACCATCGCAACACACTAAGCAGATTTTACCACGGCAGGTTCCCCCTTCCTGCCGTGGTTTTCAACAGAATTCAGCAAGAACGTAAGGCCTGCGTTTCCCGAATCAAGATGTGTATAAAAGAAAGTTTGTCCACAACACCCTGTGTCAGGACAAAGGGATAAAAATCAGGCAACCCCATAGACCGGTTTAGACTGTTGACGGCATATGTCAGCGGTAGCCAAGCCTGCATGATTTCATCAAAAGACGCCTCGGTATAAGGATTTCCATGCCGTGGAGAATAAGAGGGTGTGGCCCCGGCCAGTGTGGGGCTGATCGATACACCATAGGCCCATGCTGTCTCCAGTGTTGAGACAATATGCAGATAATGCGCCCATGTTTCCGCAAAATCCTCCCACGGATGAGAGGTGGCATACACGCTGACATGATGCGTCTGCCAGCCTTGCGATGGCGGATTGTCATAATAGGTTTGTAAGGCCTGCTGATAATCAGCCCGGTCATCCCCAAACACAGCGCGGCAGGCATCCAGCCGCCCGGCATCCCGCACCAGAACGTTCCAGTAATAATGCCCCACTTCATGCCGGAAATGCCCTAGAAGGGTGCGGTAATATTCTCCCATTTCCACGCGCATCTGCTCACGGCAGGCATCATCCGCTTCGCGCAGGGCAATTGTGATAACCCCGTTATCGTGGCCCGTCATGACTGTAGAAGAGCCATCTGCGGCGTCTTCCAGAAAATCAAAAACCAGACCACCTTGCGGGTCTTCCTGCCGGGTTTTCATTGGAAGTTTTAGACGCAACAACGTGTAGAACAAACGATGTTTCGCTACTTCTAACTTACGCCAGCGTTCCAAATTTTCCGGCTTTTCCAGATTGGGAATGATGCGGTTAAAACGGCAGGCAAAGCAGAAGGATGGCGTACCGGCCCCGTTGGGCATGGTCATCCAGTTACACACATTATACGCATGATTGGCACAGTAAGCCAGTTCAGCCTGACGAATGCGCGGCTCCAGCGGACGCCACAGGCCGCCTTCCACCGGCTCCAGCGCGGACAGCACTGAAAGCCCCGGAAGATAACCAAGCTGATGTTTGCAATGTTCACAGGCTGTGTTTTCAAAAAACAGAATCTGCTCACAGGACTGACAGGTAAAAAGTCTCATGCTGATCACTCTCATGCGTCCAGAGTTCTAACGCAAGAAAAACCAGCAAGGTTAGGCGACGTCGGGCATCACCAGCCGGTCCAACTGCATGGACACATCAAACGTGGCGTTACAGTAATCCAGCAAACCTGAAACCGGGGCCGCCTGTTCCGGGGACGGTGTTGCCGCCAAGGGCAGGTGGCCCTGTGCTGCCAGCAGGCCCGATGTGGTATCAAACCCTATCCACCCAGCGCCGGGCAGAAAGGCCTCTGCCCAAGCATGAAGGTCACAGGTCAGAGTTTCCTCCCCTTCCGCTGTCTGGCTAGACTGAATTAGATAACCCGAGACAAAACGGGCGGCAAAACCCAGATGCCGCAGCACGGCGATCATCAACCACGCACTGTCACGGCAAGACCCGGCGCCACGACTCAGTGTTTCTTCTGGACTCCAAACACCGGGTTCCAGCCGCACCTGATATTTAACGCGCGCGGCCAGAGCACGGTTAAGCGCCACCAGCATCTCCAGCGTGTCATGAGGGGCTTTTGCCACCCAGTCCGCCAAAAATGCATGGAGATGCGGTCCGACGAGGGACGTCGAACGGTAAGATTCTAACTCGCCTTGTTCTTCGGTCGTATAAAATTGGCTTTGCGCACACGCCTGTAAGGCTGCCAGCGCCTGATGCTGAACAGAAATAGAACCGGCCTGCTGTTGCTGCATAACCTGCTGCTGAAAAAGCAGCGGCTCTGGAATATTCTGTAATTCCAGAGTGTTCTGTAAAAGAGCCGCGAGCGCGGCAGGCGGTCTCCAGTACCGGGCTACAGGTGCAAGTGTGAAATCAAAAGGATCTCTGGGTGTGAGATCGGCTTCTAGCCGTACCATGATGTCAAAAGAGGTCACACACTCAGAAAAAATCACTTTTGCTATGTGATTACCGAAACGATCGCACTGCCATGTTTGCTTACATTCTGAGGGTTCGACCCGCAGGGCATAGGCACGCACTGGCGTTCCGTCCGTGGGGGACGGACGAAGCCGGATGATCTGCGGACCTAGAAAAACAGGCCGGTCATACCGGTATCGGGTCTGGTGAGTCAGCATAACATATGAACTCATGGTGGGACGGCCTTGAACACCTTGCTCATACTGAAACGCTCTGCCTTTCTCCTCCTGCAATACAGGAAAAGCGGGTTGGAGCGCATGAAAGTCTCTACGCTATCAGCATTGCTCCCTGACAAGCCAGCCCTTGTACGAAATATTGCAATAAAAAAACAAATTGCCGTTTTGCCGCTTGGCAAGCCCTCTAATTCCTGCTCGTGTTAGGTAATCAACCGTAACGAAACGGCATGCAGCGGCGCAGGTTCTTACCGTCGCCCAGAGTGCCGGACCTCATATCGGGAACCAGGATATGAATGACGCACCACGCCATACCCCCGATCAGACAGCAGGGGTTTTTGCAGCCTACGACGTTCCGGATTTTTTTTGCGAATTGATGAACCGTAAGGAAATCGCCCCCCCAACCTTACAGAATGTGCGGGACCGTCTAGCCCGTTTCAGTCTGGCAGACCTGCGGCATCGCACGAACGCGGCGGAAACACAGCTGTATCGGCTAGGGATTACCTTTACCGTCTATTCCGACAAGGAAGCGATAGACCGAGTTTTGCCATTTGATGTCATTCCCCGCATCATCACTGCGGCGGAATGGACCCATATTGAGCGCGGCGTGCAGCAGCGTGTGCAGGCCATCAATCTTTTTCTGCACGATATCTATCATGATCGCGCCATCCTGCGTGACGGTATTATTCCCGCGGATCTGGTTCTGAAAAACCCGAATTATTGTGAGGCAATGGTCGGGCTGGATGTACCCGGCGGCGTGTATGTGCATATTAACGGCACGGATCTGATCCGTGACCAGAGCGGCCGCTTTCTGATTCTGGAAGATAATGCCCGCACGCCCTCTGGCGTGTCCTACGTTATTGAAAACCGGCATATGATGCTGCGGCTTATGCCGGATCTAGCTGCGGGCCTCCCCCTCCGTTCTGTGGAGGATTACGGACTAAAGCTGCACCAAAGCCTGCGCGAAGTCTCCCCTAAAGGAGTGCTGGACCCGCAGGTCGTTCTGCTGTCTCCCGGTATTTATAACTCTGCTTATTTTGAGCATGTTTTTCTAGCACGCGAGATGGGCGTGCCGCTGGTGGAAGGGAAGGATCTGGTGGTGGAAAACCACCGTGTCTTCATGCGCACGGTGGCCGGGTTACGGCCTGTTCATGCTATTTACCGCCGCCTGAATGATGAATTTCTGGACCCGCTGGCTTTCAACCCGGATAGCATGCTGGGTGTGCCGGGGCTGGTGGAAGCCTACCGTCGAGGGAATGTCACCATCGCCAACGCGCTGGGCACCGGGGTTGCGGATGATAAAGCCGTTTATGCCTACATGCCGCGCATTATCCGCTATTATCTGGATGAAGAACCAATTCTGGCAAGTGTCGAGACGCATATCTGCGCGGAACCGAACGGACTGGCCTACACGCTGGCCAATATGGACAAGCTGGTGATCAAACCTGTTGGGGAATCCGGCGGTTATGGCCTGTTGATCGGCCCGCACGCCACGCAGGCAGAACTGGCGGAGTTCCGCCACAAGCTGCAAGACAACCCCGGCAATTATATCAGCCAGCCGGTCATTAACCTGTCCGTCTCCCCAACTTTATGCCCGCAGGGTGTGGAAGCACGTCATGTGGACCTACGCCCTTTTGCCGTCACAGGCCGCTCCACATGGGTTCTGCCGGGAGGGCTCTCCCGCGTGGCGCTGCGTAAAGGGTCACTTGTCGTCAACTCCTCACAGGGGGGTGGGTCAAAAGATACGTGGGTGCTGGCATCATGACTGAAATTTCCGCTAATTTTTCCTCCATGCAGCCCGGCCTGAACACTCTGCTATCCCGCTATGGGGAAAGCATGATGTGGCTGGCACGCTATATGGAGCGTATTGAAAATCTGGCCCGGCTTCTGGAAGTCACCGAAAGCTTTGTGCGCGGACCTGATGGCCAGCCGGGATGGGACACCATCCTCCAGATCAATTCTGATGAAGAGTGTTTCTACGCCCGCCACCAGAGTGTTACGGAAACCGATGTCGTCACCTTTTACGTGACAGAGAAGGAAAACCCCAATTCCATCAAAGCCATGGCCCATGCCGCGCGGGAAAATGCGCGCGCCGTCCGCCCGTTGATTTCAACGGAAATGTGGACGCAGCTTAACGTTTTTACCGGCTGGGTGCTGAAACTTCAGCCCTCCGATATTCGGCTGGACAGCCTCTATGACCTCTGCAACCGCCTGAAACAGGAGTGTCAGAGCCATTTTGGCATTACGGAAGGCACCCTCTACCGGGATCAGGCATGGCTGTTTTATCTGCTGGGCAAATATCTGGAACGCGGCGACCAGACTACTCGCCTGATTGACATCCGCTACCACACGCTCCTGCCGGGCCATGAGCCGGTTGGGTCCGACATTGATCTGACGCAGTGGGCATCCATCCTGCGCTCCGCCGCTGCGTATCATGCCTTTCGCCGTCAGCAACCTGTCACAACAACGCCGGCCAATGTCGTAGGATTTCTGTTAAAGAACGATGCGTTTCCGCGTTCCCTGTCCACAAGTCTGCGTCTGGTAGATAACGCCCTCAGCATGCTGGCCGGGCATGGCAGCATGCGTCGTCTCTGCGCACCTATTCAGGAACGAATGGCGGAGCTGCGCGCCACACTGGCAGACCAGACGGTGGAGGACATTATCATCCGCGGTCTGCACGAATATATGCAGTGGATTCAGATTCAGATTTCACAGGTACAGCAGGAAACCGCCTGTGCTTTCTGGCCCGTCACCCCTCATGACAGCATCATGCACGCACAAAGCCAGCAGTAAGCACGAAACGCGCGGAACGCTCTTCCGCACAGATAAATAAAACGGCCTGACAGAATGACTGTTCAGGCCGTTTCTTTTCTATCAGGTTATTCTGTCAGGTTTCAGTTTTCTGCCAGAACCTGACGGCTGGCACGCACGCGGGAGACGCGGCGGCCTTCCATTTCCAGCACCTCAAACAACCAACCGGAATACGCCACCTTGTCCCCCAGAGCCGGGACACGACGGAGCAGCGCCAGAATCAGGCCGCCCAGCGTGTGGTAACTGCCTTCATCCGGCAGGGCGCGGAGACCGAGGCGGTCCTTCACCTCATCAGCGGAATCCGTGCCGTCCATCAGCAGCACATCGTCCTGCGTAGGGGTATGAAATGCGTCCATCGCCTGAGAGGATTCGTGCCGTGCCTCACCTATAATGGCGTCAAACAGATCAGACGCCGTTACCACGCCTTCAAACGAACCATATTCATCAAACACAAACGCCATGCCCAGAGAAATACTGCGCATCCGCTCCAGCATATCCAGCGCGGAAATGCTGTCCGGCACCACGACCATCTGCCGCAGCCCGGCTTCTATGGAGACAGGCATGCCATCCAGCATCCGGTCCAGCATGTCCTTGGCCAGCACGACGCCAACCGGGTTATCCACGCCCCCTTCACATACCACCAGACGCGCGTAGGTTGTTTGCTTGAGCGCCTTGATCAGCGCGTCTCGCCCTGCGTGGCGGTCAATCCAGTATAGCTCGTTACGCGGGGTCATGATGGCCCGCACAGGTCTGTCCGCCAGACGGAGCAGGCGCTCGATCATGGTGCGCTCTTCATGCTCCAGCACGCCGGACCGCGCGCCTTCCGCAATATAGGCTTTCAATTCCTCTTCCGTCAGCGTTTGGCTTACGGCATCCCCTGCTCCCATCAGCTTCAGCACGACGTTAGAAGACTGACGCAGCACCCACACCACCGGACGCGTGGCATTGGCCAGAATTTCCAGCGGCAGAGCCAGACGGGCAGCCATTTTTTCCGGCTCACGCAAGGCCAACTGCTTGGGCACCAGTTCTCCCAGCACCAGCATGAGGGCTGTAATGGCGATAACCACCAGCACCATGGAGACCTGAGCCGCTACGGGACGGAGAAAAGCGATTTTTTCCAGAAGAGGCGTCAGATGCGCTTCAACCTGCACACCGCCAAATGTCCCTTCCAGAATGGACACCAGAGTCATGCCAATCTGGACTGTGGGCAGGAAAATCTGGGGATCTTCCGCCAGCCGCATGGCGCGGTCGGCCCCCCGCATGCCCTGCTCCCGCAGAATGGCCAGACGCGGCATTCTGACCGAAATCAGCGCCAGTTCTCCCATGGCGAAAACGGCGTTCAGAATAACCAGCAGAAAAATAACGAGAATAGAAACAGTCATGGAATGCGGTGGCCCTGCGTCACGAAGGAAACTGCACGATACGGGATGATGGCCTCAGAGGCCAGTAGGCGCAGGCCATGCGTGCCAGACCGCCCCTTATGCGAAAAGAGGTTTTTCCCCCACATTCTTATGCAGGGAGCGTATGCCTGCCAGAGCAACAAATCAGGGAAAAAGGCCCGCTCCAGCCCGGTCAGACCCCATAAAAAAAGAGCGGCCCCCGTGCAGGGACCGCTCCTTTCATGGAGTCGCTGAGCAGAAGACGGCTCAGTCTGCCGCGGTCGCTTCCACGGATGCATCCGTTTTGGCGGGGGCGGCATCCGCATTGGCGGCGTCTGTACGGATCACCTTCACACGCGGAGCCTTGGCAGGCTTGCGCGCGGCGATTTCTTCCATCTGCTCTTCTACCTGCTTGGAGAAGACGTACTGAGCAGGCCGCTGGTTGGCGAGGGAGATTTCCGGCGCCATCGGCTTTTCAGTTTCCGGCCCGAACAGAGCAACTTTTGCAATGTGCCACGGGCGGCGCACGGCATCCATCACGGCGGTGGATTCATACCCGGAATGCACCATGCAGTCGGCGCATTTTTCATAGTTTCCGGTGCCGTAATCGTCCCACTTGGTGTCTTCCATCAGTTCATTGAAAGACTTGGCATAGCCTTCACCCAGCAGGTAGCACGGGCGCTGCCAGCCAAAGACGTTACGCAGCGGCTTGCCCCACGGCGTGCAGTGATACTGCTCGTTACCCGCAAGGAAGTTCAGGAACAGCGGAGACTGCGTAAACCGCCATTTCTTGCCTTTACCGAGACGGAAGATGTCACGGAAAAGTTGCTTGGTTTTCTGGCGGTTGAGGAAGTGAGCCTGATCCGGCGCGCGTTCATACGCATACCCCGGAGCGGTCATAATGCCGTCAACGCCCATCGCCATGACTTCATCAAAGAAGGCGGCAACGCGCTTGGGGTCTGCGCCATCAAACAGGGTGCAGTTGATGGACAGACGGAAACCGCGGGCCTTGGCCTTCTTGATCGCCGCAACGGCGCGTTCATACACACCGTCCTGACAGACGGAGGAATCGTGCATGGACTTATCGCCATCTAGATGCACGTCCCATGAGAAGAACGGAGAGGGTTCATACTCATCCATCTTCTTTTCAAGCAGAAGAGCGTTTGTGCACAGATAGACGTATTTTTTCCGGGCAATCAGACCACGGATAATTTCCGGCATTTCCTTGTGCAGCAGGGGTTCACCCCCGGCGACAGCAATAACGGGCGCGCCTGCTTCCGCATCCGCATCCAGACATTCCTGCACGGTCATGCGCTGGTTGAGAATAGCGGCGGGATAGTCAATTTTACCACAGCCAGCACAGGCCAGATTGCAGCGGAAAAGCGGTTCAAGCATCAGAACCAGCGGATAACGCTTGCGCCCGGTGATGTGCTGTTTGACGACATAACTGCCGACCCTGACGGCCTGCATTATAGGTACGGCCATAAACCCCCGCTCCGGCGCATGTGAGACGCCTGCATCATACTGAGTGAGACACTTCGTAATTTGTTAAAACGCAACCATGCCGAGTAACCGGCCCCTGCGCACCGTTGGACGGCCAGTGCAGGCGCGGTGCGCACAGTCACGTATGGAACTGTTCGCCTGCATATAGGTTGGCTACTTTGTCAAGCTCAAGCCTTTTTCAAAACCTGTTGTAAAAAAGACACAATACGGAGTTAGTTTTGTTTAAAGGCTTGCGTTCCGGCCTGAAACATTAAACCAAAACGCCTTATATCGCGATGTGTGAAAATATTTTCGCGCGACGTTAAGACACACTGCATGGCAACGAAACGCCGCGTCTCTCCCCAGACACGGCGCTCTGTTACCTGCGCAAAAGAAGATGGAAACGATCGCATGGACAGTTCTCACGACAAAAATGCTACCCGGATTCCCACCCTTGGCCGTTTTCCTGCTCTGGACCGGGTGACCTACCCGTCTGACATGCGGAACCTCTCGGTTGAGCAGCTCAAGCAGATTGCCGATGAACTGCGGGCCGAAACCATTGATGCCGTGTCCACTACCGGCGGCCATCTGGGCGCCTCGCTGGGCGTTGTGGAACTGACCGTGGCCCTGCATGCGGTGTTCGACACCCCGGCGGACAAGGTCATCTGGGACGTGGGCCATCAGGCCTATCCGCACAAGATCCTCACCGGACGCCGCGACCGCATCCGCACCCTGCGCCAGCCCGGCGGCCTATCCGGCTTCACCCGCCGCTCCGAGAGTCAGTATGACCCCTTCGGGGCCGCGCA
>NZ_LHZV01000044.1 GCF_001581005.1 Acetobacter orleanensis | reverse complement strand
AGGATACGGACGAATGAAACGCAGTCGTTTTACGGAAGAGCAGATCATAGGGATCCTGAAGGAACAGGAGGCTGGTCTGAAAGTCTCTGATCTATGCCGCAAACACGGGATCAGTGACGCGACGTTTTACAAATGGAAGACCCGTTATGGTGGCCTTGAGGTATCCGAGGCCAAACGGTTGAAGGCGCTGGAAGATGAGAACAGCCGGCTGAAACGTCTTCTGGCGGATGCGATGCTGGATAATGCTGCGCTGAAGGAAATTGTTGGAAAAAAGTGGTGACGCCTGTCGCCAAGCGGCAGGCGGTCCGACACATTCAGGAGGCTCCGGAGTTGAGTGAGCGTCGCGCCTATGCGCTTGTTGGTCTTTCCAGACGTGTTGCGCGGTATGTTTCCATCCGGGCAGATGATGCCGCCCTGCGCCAGCGCCTGCGGGATCTGGCGGGCCAGAGGCGTCGCTTTGGCTATCGCCGCGTGGGCTATCTTCTTGCGCGGGAAGGGTTCAGCCCCAATCACAAGAAGCTGTTCCGCCTTTACCAGAAGGAAGGTCTGAAAGTCCGCCATCGGAGTGGCTGCAAGAGGGCGCTGGAGCCTGGATTTTGTCTCCGATGCCCTGATCTGTGGTCGCCGGTTCCGCATTCTGGCTGTTATCAACGATTTCAGTCACAAGAATCTGGCATTGGTTGCCGACACGTCCTTGTCAGGGGGACGTGTAGCGCGGGAATTGACGCCCCTGGTGGAACGCTATGGCAAACCCCTCATGATTGTCAGCGATAACGGGATGGAGTTCACATCCCATGCCATCCTGAAATGGGCCGCTGATATGCAGATCGAGAGGCACTACATTGCCCCTGGGAAACCGCAGCAAAACGGCTTTGTCGAAAGCTTCAATGGCCGATTGAGGGATGAATGTCTCAACGAAACGCTGTTCACGTCCCTGACGCAGGTCCGCCAGATTCTGGCTGACTGGCGGGAAGACTACAATACGGTGCGTCCCCATTCCCAACTGGATGGCAGAACACCGGATCAGGCCCCCGAGACACTTGTCATCCCATCACCCTCAAGTCATAAAAAACGGGAACTCTCCTTTTGACTGGATACAAAAAAGGGAGCACGTCAACGCTGTCCATTTCTGGTTCAGCGCTGATGCTGAAAAATCCTGCCCCAGAAGGTTGGGTTCAATACTGTGCTTGTGCGAACTGTTCGTGGTCACCTTGAAGCGTCGTGTCCTGACAACACGAATGGCATTCTCGCGCATCAGACGTCCAACGCGACGATGCCCGACAGACAGACCAGCAGCCCTGAGTTCCTCTGTCATGCGGGGGCGACCGTAGCTTCGTCTGCTCTGCGCGTGAATGGCGCGGATATGGATCATCAGACTATCATCCTGTCTTTTGCGGGCACAGACCGGGCGTCGTCGCCAGGCCCTGAAACCCCGGTCGCTGACGCCAAAAAGGCGGCAGACCCTTTCGCGTGAAAGTGGCCCATGATAGCGAGCGATAAAGGCAAACCTCACGACCTTTGGCTCGCGAAGAACTGCGTCGCCTTTTTTAAGAGTTCCCTCTCCTCCTGCAGCAGAAGATTCTCACGGCGTAATCTTTCATTCTCACGCAATAACGCCGTATGATCTGTTGTGTCAGTGACTACAGTATCAAGCTTTTGCGCGTCGCAGATCCATTTCTTCAACGTCGAGGAGCCGATACCCAGATCCTGGGCAATACGCTCACGCGATAGACCGCCGCTCAGAGCTAAACGCACCGCCTCGTGCCTGAACTCAGCTTTATAAACTCGTCCCATTCCACGTCTCCTTCATGACCATCTTCGGTCTTAAAGGTCCGGAACTAAACCGGGACACGTCCATCCCTGCTCTCTACCGCCGAGTTGCCATGCACCAAGCTTCTATCTCTCCAGCGCTATCTAACTTTCATCAAGTTGATCTCTTATTCCATCCTCGTCGCGTAGCAAAACACGCATGGCGTCGAGATACTGCAGGAATGCCACGCGGCCGGTCTCGGTAAGAGCGATGCTCGTCAGAGGCTTACGACCGACAAAGGTCTTCTCTTGAACGATATAGCCAGCGTCCTCGAGCTTGCGCAGATGCGTCGAGAGATTGCCATCGGTCAGCGAAAGAAAGTCCCGCAACGCCTTGAATTCGATCCCGCCCCGCGCGACGAGCAATGTCATGATCCCCAGACGCACGCGTCCGTGGATGACTTCGTTTATACGAGCAATGTCGAAAGGCATGTTCAAGGCCGTCGGTGCCCGGTTCACGACACGCGTGCCCCTTTGCGCACCATCCACCAGCCGGGAACAACCAGTAACAGCACCAGCACACCCCCGTAGACGAAGAACGTTTCGGGTCTTCCAGATACAAAGGCCAGAAGGATTGCTGCAGCCAACGACCCGATGGCCATCAAGCGCATCCATCCCTGGCGAGAGATCAATCCCGTTGCGGTCCAGCCTGCGCCGTAGACGGCAAGAATGATTGACGGCAAAACCGTCCATGGCACCGGCGTTTCCAGCCGCCACGTCAGAATAGCGCAGCAGAGAAACAGAACGCCCATCGCCTGCCCCATGCCCGTCCAGACCGTTGAGATAGCATGGTTGATCGTAGCCGTGGCCCCCGCGATGTGCGTCTCACATCGGCTCAGCCACCACAGGATAGGACCCCATGCGATCGTGGACGCGATCCATGTCCACAGTATGGCGCGCGTGGCGAGCGGTGTGCCGACCAGTGACAACCCCCAGGTCAGAAAACTTGCCACGGCGTAGACGAGGCCCGCGGCAAGAAAATAGGGCCCGCAGGTCAACTGCGGGTGGCGCCCGGCTTCGGCTAGGGTACGCAGGAACGCGAGGTCGTCGCGGGAAAAATTCGAGTCTAAAATAAGCATGAACGTCTCTCTCGATTTAGCGGGAGCGGGATTGCAATCAAGGGGCAAGAAATTTGTCGACCGCTGCTGCAAATACGTCGAACTGATCGATCATAATGAAATGCCGACTCGCATCGATCCGCTGGAAGGTCATGCCCTGCAGGGCCGCGTACTGAGCGTGATAGAAGCTATCTGTCGAGGCAGCAGTCATCCCTGATACCGAATCCCATGGATACAATAGAGTCACCGGTAATTTGATTTTTGCGATCGTCTGACGCAAATCAGTCGTCATATCGTCATACATTGCTTGCGCAACGACACGATGATCGGATGCTGCTGAAGCCCGGGTCACGACGGCGGCCGGAGCACCAGCCGTACGGACCATCATTGGCGTCATTCTCACTGCGCCGGCGGCATACACCGCCTGACTTTCCTTGACCATCGCCTCGCGCATGCCCGTCGCGCGAGACCGGATCGCTTCAACATCGGACGCGCCAAAAATGGCGCCGAAGAAGGGCAACGAGTCTACGATCATCAACCGACGGACGTCGGCGGCATGACCGAGGGCCAGTTCCAGCCCGATGAGCCCCCCCCATCGAATGTCCGATCACAGCGATCGGACCAAGATGGTTCGATGCGATATCGTCATGCACTGCTTCTGTCACGGGCGTGATGACAGGGCCATTGGCATTTGTCTCTGCTGGCCAGCCCGCAAACCCCAGCACTTGCACGACGTGGACGCGATAGTGCGTAGCGAGGCGGGCACAGTCGGATCCCAGACATGTGCTGACGAAGCCAATTATGGAATGAGTAGAATATCGTTTCCTTTTCCCTCGCTTGTCACCGAAATCCTATGATCGATGATAACCGCTGACCCCGCGAACGCCGGTGACTCGACACCGATCGCACCGACCACAACCAGCGCGGCGCGCTTCAGCAGTCCGAATGAATCACGCATGCAAATGAATCACGCATGCATTTGGTATCCTCTGTCTTGGTGCCGGGGCACGTGTTTTCCGTCGGTGGATTATTCTCACAAATAACTTTGAAATTCAAAGTTATTTGTGTAGATATTTTCTTCACCAAATGAATATTGGGCCATCTGCGCTTGGGAGGATCAGCAGACCTTGCACAAACGCTCCGGGTTGGGCGCAGACCAATCCTTGCGCGCTATTTTGCCTTGCCCGCCATGAGGAAACGCAGATTGCCTTCCCTGAGTCTGGCATGAAGGCGTAAGCAGACTGTCCCCTTACAAAAATATCGATACAATCTTTAACATAATTAAAGATACTTTTCGCATTAATAAGGAATATTCGCCTAATTAAGGGAATTAATAACGTGCTGAAATATCGGAGTATTGACTAACTTAAATTAAGGGATTTCGACAGGTTTGTTGTCGAAAACCAGAAAATAATGATAATCCGCTGCTGATTGCCGTTTTTGTCGCCGAAAAAACCACTTAATCGCGATAAAAATGCAGAAGACGATGATAAAAATCCACTGATTGATGATAAATAGGCACAAGAGACTACAAGCCAAACGGTGCGGTGACAATCTGTCGCTCCCATGCCCTCATCTTACGATGCAGCCAGCGCACATGGGGTCTCTGACGTCATTAGAAGGGTTAATTCATGGGGTATGATGTTGAGATTACGCGCAACCCGCTTTTTTCAAGAAAGCCAGGTCCCAAGATCACGCTCGACGAGTGGTTCGACATGATCAGACGCGATTCAGAACTCAAGTTCTTCATTTCGGCGGACGCCGCGGATTACGGCGTCGACACGGCGCTCTGGACCGCCCATCCCAATGGTGAGGAGAGCGACTCCGCTCTCTGGTGCTTTGATGGACGGATCGTTGCAAAATATCCCGACGAACCTCTCATCCGCAAGATGGTGATGCTGGCGGCCCGTCTCGACGCGGATGTCGTCGGAGATAACGGAGAATATTACGAGTTGGACGAAGGAGGCGCGCTTGTCTCCGGCGAGATCGAGACCCTGCCTGCATCCAAGGAGCAACAGAGTCTTATACGGCTTGGATCGATCCTTTATGGAGGCGGCAGCGCGAAATGCGACGTTTTCCTAACTCGTATTCAGGAGGCGAGCTACGATTCAACGACCAGACTAGTACCGACCGCTTTTGCGATGAAACTTAACTACTATAGCTGGTATCTTGGGTTCATAACGGCGATAAACGAGAACAGGACTAAAGACGGGGCATCGCTTATTCAATTTGGCAATGCTGCCGAAAGACGCGCCCGCGATATCGACTTTCTGATTGCATATAGCGAGAAGCACCCCGATCAGACATTTTATCACGCCGTCTGTGCCCTCGTGCATTATTACAAGGATAATCCGGCCTCTTGAAGGTTGCTCATCTTCTTTCCCGTAAAGCCATGGTGCCGAGTATCTCCGCCATGACGATGGGACAAGGGTAGAAATCAGAATAGTCTCATTCTGAAAACGGACATACCTCGCCACCCTATCGCCGACATAAACGCTATAGAAATAAGATCTTAAATTTCACTTGCTGTTTTTATCATTAATTAGTGAATTTTTCTGGTCTAAATAGAACATTATCTATATTGAATGGATTCATAAATCACTGATAAATCAGTATTCTAATTATCATTATCTTCTGGTTTTCGACATTCACTCCATGTCCGCCTCGGGAGGGGAGACCCGAAGGTCGGCTTATCGCGGAAAATAGCGCTTCTTCAGACGTTCTAATTTCCATACCGTCAGCGGCATAACGTGCCAGCAATGCTATCGAGTTGTCGGTCATAAGATGCGCGTTCTGCCGCGCCCAGAAATGCTTGATTGCGCTTGAGGGTGTTCGCATTCGTATAAACACCCTCAACCTTGCGCCACAGACGATCGGCCAGTCGTTGTGAAATGCGGTGCGCCTTGCGGGCGGTGCCAATGTCCGCCTGTAGTGCTAGACCTTAATGCAGTTCGCGCAGCTTTTTCATCATCTGGCCACTCTGGAATGAGTTACTTAGCGGCGCTACCAACTGCGCAACTTCTTCGGGACTTGGTGGCCGTATGTTGGGGAGAAGCAACTCCAAGCCTTGTTCATAATAACCTTCCGTCTGTTGCAGCAGCACCTGCACATCGGCAGCAGACATTTTCTTTGGCATAAAGGCCTGTAAATCCCTCAGGACTTCACAACGCTGTCCTTGGGAAGTATTCCCAATTAACGCAAGCAAAGAAGCCTGAGATTGCGGTTTTTCTAGATTGGGCCGTATAGTAGAAACTGCGTTTGTCCAGTATCCATCCATCCCTTCCAGAACAGCTACAACCTCTGTACCCTGCAACCCTTTTTTCATATGATATGCAACGGCTTTCAGCGCCGAGCTACGGTTACCCTGCTCTGTGCCTTCCAGAAGACTGGCTATATCCGAGGGGGCAACATCTCTTTCCAGTCGCCGTGCAATGAACTCGATCCCGGAACTTCTGAAACCATCCAGACCATCAAGCAATTTATTAATTTCCGCTACTGTCATGGTTTCTGGCATAGCAACAGAAAGTGCTTTCAGGCCCTGAAAACGGTTGCCCTGCTGTGTCCCTCCCAGCAGGCGCGCAAGATCAGCTGGAGTCTGCGGCTTAGTCAGCTTGGAGGCAATTTTTTCCAGCGTCTGGGTCCAGTAACCATCGGTGCCACGGAGAACCCGCAAAGCCTGTTCCGCCGTCAGTTGTATCTGGATATGGTCGTTCAATTTGTTGATAGCCTGAAAACGATTGCCCTGTTCCAGACTGCCCAGCAGGGCAATGACGTCATCCCCTCCGATGGACTCTGGCAGATACTGATCCAGTTCCTCAATACAGTTTTCACGAAAGTTATCGGTCGATTGAAGAAAGGACAACGCGACTGATACGGGGATGGGGGCTTGTACGGACTGCACCAGCATACGGATGATCTGGGCCCTGCTTCCTTCCCGTGTACCATGAAGAAGCTGTATCACCTGAGCATAGGATAGTTTGCCATCACTGTCCGTCAGTCCTTTTTCAATGGCGGAAACACGCATATTCGGGTCTATGCTGGCCAACTGCTTTACCAGAGGAGCAAGATCAGTATTGTCCTGCTGTACAGGCTGAGCCGCAACCGATTTTGTAGGAACAGGCGCAGAAATAGGTGCGGGTGTTTCAGTCGGTGATGATGGGACCTCCTCTTTTTTTACTGTAGAGGGTTCAAATGTCGATTTGGATTTTTCTGAAACAGACGTCGACAGCACCTGATTCTGAGGTAAAGAAAGATGTGTTGCTTTGAGAGTGTCAGGCGCAACTGGTATATTGGAAGAAAGCGAGGCGACAGGCACACTCGAAGGTTTATGTAGAACAACGGAAGCGCCAATTCCTGCCGCAATAACAACAGCCGCGCTGCCGCCCAAAAACAGTATGCGTGTATTCCGTTTGTTTGTGGATGTTCCCATCTCCACTATTGGCAATCCTGCTTGCCGCCGCAGGGCATCACACAGTCGATCCAGCGCATCTCCGTAATTATGGAACAGGTCAATGAACTGCGCATTTGTCATCTGGTATTCAAAAGCGCCGGTTGGCAGAATATCTTCAATTCGGGCCGGAATAACCGGCTTATTTCGCAAACTGGCAAGAGCCAGCTCTTTAGCTATTTCCTTTGAACGATTGGCGTTTCCACTAAATAGCAGCAACATGGCAACGGACTGGTCCATAGCCTTCACAATAGCACTTTGATAATCCTCACCGGGCAGGATGTCCCGACAGCTCATCCAACATTTCAAACCACGCTTTTCAATGTCGTTTACAAGCTTTTTTGCAAAATCCTCATCTTTTGAAGAATAACTAAGGAAAACAATACCATTCATACTCTTTAGCCTATCTGTGATCTGTAATAATGCGGTTAAAAGGAAAAATTCAACCCATTTTAGCCGTGATCGGACGACTGCGATGCGCCTGAATCCATGTTGCATTTTCTGCCAGAGATTCTTTTCCAAGCGTGATCATAAGCGCCTTCCATTCATCGTTCAGCACGGTGCGCTCTACCTCATGAGCCTGCGCTAGCGCCTGCCTGATTCCACGCGCCTGATGGGAGGCCTGCTCAAAAACACTTGCTGCCTGATCATATGCGTGAATATGTTCCTCTAGCAGGCGCATTTCCTGAAATGTCAGGAAAAACACTATTATGGCAGGCAGCACACCAATTAGCACAGACGGGAGTTCACGCAGGGATTCCGGCACGCTATCCAGAAGCGCCCCTCCACACACAAGCTGCGCAACCGCTAACGTGCCGATACACAGACACAACGCTCCTATAGTGATATGAATCATCAGCTTGAGGCGCTGGGCTATTTTTTCATACGAGAAAAGACGATCCCGGAAATACTCTCTTTGACCATTTATCCAAGCATGAGTAATGGCTTTGTACTGAACTTGTTTGGGCATCAGAGCCGCGGCTATCGCCCACAGAGAAGGACCACGCAAGGCTAGACGAATCCATCCAAGTTCCCCTTCATGCTGGCGCAGATAGTTATCTGACACAGACAGGGGGAGTTGGGATGCCGACCAGTAGAACTGTACCCGAAGTGCTTCGGCAAGAGCACGGTGATCTTGATATAATTCCTGCCATTTTCCCGGTTTTACACGCAGGTTGTAGTACAGAAATGCCAACCCAAGCACTCCCGCGTAGGCCAGCAAAAGGCTCACTGGTTTTCCGTATTCGCAATAGGTTTCAAATAGAGACACACCGGTCGGGATAGTTAGAGCGAACCAGAACAGCGCCCCCAGTTGCTTGCGACCCGCCGCCCGTGCGCGTGGCCACATGCCCGGCACCCAGTCTCCCAGAAGTTTCTGCTGCGAGATGAAAGAGAGCGTATCGGTTTGCCCGAAAAGTATTCTAA
Organism: Acetobacter orleanensis; assembly: GCF_001581005.1. Classification (GTDB taxonomy): domain Bacteria; phylum Pseudomonadota; class Alphaproteobacteria; order Acetobacterales; family Acetobacteraceae; genus Acetobacter; species Acetobacter orleanensis. Next base: position 28,038 of record NZ_LHZV01000044.1, on the reverse strand, counting down.
CGCGTTCAAGATCGGGGGGACTTTCCGCTTCAAGCCCAAGATAGACACCATTGGCCATGCAGAGTCTGGCCTGCTCCCGACCCGTACGTTGCAGGGCAGCACTCGCCTCAATAACTGTATCCAAATCCTTTGGTGCCAGCAGCCGGACTGTACGTTCCCACTCTGCAAGTGTCTGCCCGGATGGAAGGGTTTGCCAGCAATATCCCACATCATGTTTCGTGCGTTTGTCTGATCCGGCTCCTGAAGGCATATCGCTCCACCAGCGGGCCATACCTGCGCTCTTTGGTTCTGGGTTTTCATCCGTTACGCGCGGGGTATGGAGATGCAGCACCGGACCACACCGTGCCATATCTAGGCGCGGAAGACGCTCAGCAAATAGCGGGCTACCTTTCACACTGGCGGAGGAAACCTCCACATATTCGCCTTTGGTACGAATGGCCACGGTATGCGCCGTCCCGCCGCGCCCTTCTCGCCGTGAGCGACCCGGTCGCTGGTCGGCTGGGTCATGATCTTCCCCATTCCAGAGAGCAAGCAGGATGTGGCTTTGCCGACTTAGCAGAATGGCAAGTTGTTCATACTGTAATACATCTTCTGCCGCCTGCTCACCCGGTGCGGCCTGAATAAAAGGTAAAGTAAACCGCAAGCTGACTGTGTCACTGTCATAAAGGCGGTCAAATCGCTCACGAGCTAATGGTTCCATGGTCTTACGATATGTTGCTACCGGCATGGGCAGTACACACACTAAAGGGATACCCAATTGGACCGCAATGTCAGCCACTTCCTGATCCGCCCCTTCAGCCAAGGCTGTCAAAACCTGAAGGTGGGCCGGATAGAGCGCCAGCAAGGCATTCAATACACAGGCAATATGCTCCCGCAAGGAAGGTAGCGCTTGCGGATGAATATTGCGGTGCCCTGAAACACCAACCAGAATGGGAAGAGCTGTCATGCAGGCTATTCTTTCCTCAAATTATAGTCACAGGCGCCAATGACACGCATGGTGATGTTTGCCTTTTGTTTGTTACCATTCAAAAGGAGATATCACAGTTTTTATGGCTTGGAGCTGATGGGAAGGCAAGGGTCAAGTGTCGATGTCGTGTTGCTCAATCGTCGTAAAAATGGTATTAGAATCATGCTTCTGATCAACAAGCAGACACTTAACGCCAGACGCGAACGATCCGCGAGTGGAACAGACATGGTTAAGACGCTTCCCAAGACCGCAGCATCTAAAACCGAGACAATATCCGCGCATCCTGAAAATACCGGACTGAACAGGCTTACTTCCGACTTAAAGACCGGGTCTGTTGGAGGACAGGGAGCATTCCGGGATTACAATACCGGTTATGTCTATATCGATGTGAAACATCCACCAAAACTCCAGACAACAGATGGAGAAGGATGGCAACGTCTTCTGTACGCCGCCATCGATCGTTGCTCCAATTCAGTGCATCCGGCTGTCTATAGTGGCGAAAATGCAGTTGGTTTCCTTAAATCCGCAAAAGCCATTTTCTCTTTCTGGATTACCCATATTCTGATCGATCGTGGTCCCTGTTTTACCACGGACACCTTCGAAAAAGCCTGCTGTGGCATGACGATTGAGCGGCACATTAACGTCGTGGCTTGAAAAACATCCTGTATCCCGTAACCTTGATTACTTCACACCAGCCAATCGTGACATCATGAAACTGGCAGATCAAATCCTCGATTACGCCGATGATGTATCATAGCCTGACACACGCCTCTTGGGAGTTGCTTGCGCATCAATTCGGCAAACCAGCGCTCCACTTGATTGATACAAGACGTCAAAGTGAGCGTGAAGTGAACAGGCCAATGCTGAAGGCACGCGAGCTATGCCTTGATCGTAAACGTTTTATGAGTGGCTTACTTATCCATCACGATAGTGAAGATGCACGTCATCCAGAATCTCACGGTAGATACATTTCAGGAAATCCAGAAAGCCCGCGACACGGTGACGTTTGTAATATTTTCCGATTACCGTATTATGAGAGGAACTCGTCATACTATTGCTTAGCACTACAGCTGCATTTTGTGTTGAGTTTTGAATCTATAGGTAACCATGATTCAGGATATGATGAGTGGCGGCGCATTTGTTGAAGAGACGCTAGATTTATGGTCGTCCGGGCTTCGGTCCGCCAAGGAGCGGATCGCGCCGTTGTTTACACAGAAGCGTGTTGCGGCTTCTGCGTGCGCCTTTCTTGACGTTCTGATTGGTAATGAACCCCGCAAGACCGAATGGATGCGTGCGGAAGCCGCAGGAGATTCCGGTCCATGGCGGCAACAGGCGCTTCTGGGGCGCGGGCACTGGGATGCTGATGCCCTTCGTGATGTCGTCAGGGAGCACGTGGTCGAGCATTTGGGCACTGAAGATGGTGTACTGGTGATTGATGAGACCGGTTTTCTGAAGAAAGGTTAGTCGTCCTGCGGTGTGGGGCGGCAGTATACGGGATCTGCCGGCAAGATCACGAACGGCCAGATTGGTGTATTTGCCACCTATTTCTCGGCGCGGGGCCATGCCTTTGTTGACCGCGCCCTGTATCTTCCAAAAGACCGGACGTCGAACCGTGAGCGCCTGAAGCAAGCCCACGCTCCCGATGACGTGGTGCTTGCAACCAAACCGGCGTTAGCCTCGATGATGATTGAGCGGAGTCTTGAGGCCGGTGTGCGCTTCCGCTGGGTTGCAGCAGACAGCGTGTATGGTGTTGGCGATGTAGAACGCACGCTTCGCCGGGCAGGAGTTGGATATGTCCTTGGCGTCAGAGGCAATCACTGGTTCGGGTCATGGGCGACAAACCCACTGATTGCAGGAGAAGCCAAAGATATTGCCGCAAATCTGCCAGAGCAGGACTGGCACCGTCTGTCTGCTGGACACGGCACAAAAGGTGAGCGGCTGTATGACTGGGCGTATCTTCCGCATGCCGATCTGGATGCTGAAGAATTTGACTGCCCTATAGCTGAACCATGAACACGTGGCCTGTTGATCCGTCGAAACATCGTCGATGGAGACCTTGCCTATTTTACAACATGGTGTCCGAACGGGACAACCATGCAGGGCCTCGTGAACGTTGAAGGAACGCGCTGGAGGATCGAAGAATGTTTCGAGACGGCCAAAAACGAATTCGGTCTTGATCATAACGAGACCCGCTCATGGCATGGCTGGCATCGACATGTTTCTCTAGTCATGCTTGCTTATGCCGTCATGGCAAGTGTCCGGTATCAGGCAAATTCACAAAAACCGAAAAAATATAACGCAGAACACGATAGTCGTCGTCCGCTGGTCCATACAGGAAATCAGGCGTCTCGTCGTAAAACTATCACAACGTAGACTGCCCGTCGCCCACATCCTCAGATGGTCTGTCTTTCGATGAAAACATCAAGCCAGCGCTATCCGCTCTCACTCACAACACAAAATGCAACTGTAGTGGTAGGCCTTGCCCATGCGGACACTCTTGAAACCCTTCCGCCTGAAGACCTTAGAAACATCAAAATGATGCTGAACCTGTTGGTCACGCAGGAAGCCAGAGACAACAGCGAATGCAAGCAAACGCTCGAACTTGCAAGACTGTCGGCATGGTTTGCGCGTGACGCTCACCAAAAGGGCATGAGTGAAGGGTTACAGAAAGCTCTCCTTTCCCAGCAGGTGACACCTGCCCCCTCAAAGCCTGGCCAGAAAAAATACCCTGACACTCTCCAATTACTTAATCCTTTCGTTTAATATTTTTTGAAATACCTCGGAAATTCCGGTACATACCACTACCCCTCCACATATAATGCTGATAGTCTCAATATCTGTATGAAAACCACCTAAACTTAGTAGCAAAGTTGTGGCTGCTGCCGGTGCATGATTTGCCTTAAAAAAACCCTGCCCTAAAATAGTGAGTGACACCGCCAAAGCACTAGCAGCCATACGATTCCAAGTAATATGATCAATACTCATTGCAACAGGCATTGTGGTAGCGTTAAAAATCCACAATGACACTACGGCAGCCACAATACCAATTGCGTGGCCCACAAGCGTATTCCAGACTCTTGCCGCCTCCTGTTGCGGCGTCATGATATGGATGAAGATAGTCGGCCCCAAACTAGGAAACAGCAGTGGTAAATGGGTTACATAGGCTAGCATGCCCATAACGGCCGCAGTTACCAGAGCAGCAAGTGTTTTAAAAAACAGGTCCGGAAACATGAAAAACTCTCAGGATTATCTGTGAACACCACAGAAGTATTTAGCATTTGACCTATTGGACTTTTTTTCCTGTACAAGCGCCTCCATCAGGCCAGTTACCATTGGACGCTTGGACCGTTGTACCTGCAAACAGATCAAATCCCTTGATACGTGCTTTAGACGCAAGTACGGCTATGTAGTTCTGCACGCCCTGCTTCCAACTCGTGTCTTCAAGAAAAGTTTTTATTTTCTGCTTTTCTTCTTCTTGGCGCACCGGATTCGTCCTCTCTTCAGAAAAGCGCTTTAAGAGTTGCACCATATGCACTCCATATCGTGTCTCTATCAGTTCACTGCAAAATGCGCCGTCTTTCGTTTCTTTCAACGCTTTTCTGAATTCAATCAATAGATCATCTTCCCGCACAACCCCGAGGTCTCCGCCTCGACTAGCTGAGGGACATTCTGAATAGCGTGCCGCAAACTGCTCGAAATCCTGCGGATTGCCCTGTAAATATTCTAAAATTTCCTGCGCTCTTTTCTGAGCAGCATCTAATGAACCTGGCAGAGACTTATCGGCATAGATAAGAATATGCCGTATATGCATAGCGGGTTCTTCGGACTGAGCGTGATTGGACGCATACCACCTCTCAAGCTCACTCTCTGTTGGTGTTGGCACTTTAACTGCCTGCTCAAGAAGAGCCTGTATGACTGTCTCTTCGTCTGAAAAATCTATATTTTCTGTTGGAAACGTCTTTCGTGCCTCGTCCAGAAGCAGTGTTTTTATAACCAGAGCACGCACAGCTTCCTGCCATTGAGCCTGAACAGAGGCTGCTTTATGGAATGGCATTTCCGCTTGCACAGCGTGATCTCGAATTTCTGTATCATTCACAAAAATAGACATAGTTTCTTGCTCAGGTCTCATCATTGGCGACGTGTCTATTCTGACGTACAATCTGCCAACCCGGCCGGAAAATATACCAGATCGGTGCTGAAATGACATGCACCAGACGCGTGAAGGGTGTCAGCAAAAACAGCGTCATTCCAGTGACCAGATGGAGCTTATAAATCCACGGAATAGGCTTCAGAAGATTTGCAAGATCAGGACGGAATATCAGCACACCACGACACCATTGGCCAAGTATCTCCATAGTGCTTCCGTCTGAGTGCATCATGGAGTGTGGTAGCCCCAAGATACCAAGCCATAACTGCGTATAAACAAACACAAGAATAAAAAGATCGGTTGGACGGCCAGTTGCTTTGACACGGGCATTAAAGAGGCGACGGTAAATCAGTCCACCACCGCCAATTGCAGCAAAAAAAGCAAATATGCTGCCCGCACCAACGGCCAGAAGTTGGTGTGCATGTGCACTCAGCCCCAAAGCTTCCGTGAGTTGTGGCGGTGTCAGAAGCCCAGCAGCGTGGCCCATCATCAATCCCAACACGCCGACGTGGAAACAGTTACTCGCCCACTTCAACGTCCGCCGCTCAAGAAATTCACTAGACTCAGCCCGCCATGAGAACTGGCTTCTATCAAACCGCGCCCAGCACCCGATAACAAATATACCAAGGCAAAAATAAGGATAGATTTGGAATAGAAAATACTCGACCCAATTCATTTTCTACTTCCCACATGGCTGTTATCCGAATTGGCATGACGCATGGTCTGGCATCCCGTCGGTGGCGACGCATTCTCAAACGTAACTGGCTTTTCTTCATAACGAGCATCCAGCGTGGCTGGATCATCCATCATGGCGGTATCTCTTAAATGTGCGTGAACAATTTCCTTGTCTGGCACGCGGCCTGAGGCATTCTGTAAAACCCTGAAAAGACCACTATAAACAGACTGCCTTGCCTGAAGGCGGTCTCTCAGCACAGCAAGAATATCAACAATTTCTGCCAGTAAATCCCGTGTTTTTTCTGGTTCGCAAAGAGATGCGTATTCGAGATAGGCCGGAAGAAAATCCGGCAGCTCATTGCCCTTCATATCAAGCCCCGCTGCTCGATAATCCTCCAGAAGATCGACCATGGCCTGCCCGCGCATGCGAGAATCCCCATGTACATGCTGAAAAAGATAAAGGGATAAGGAAGGAGACATATCAAAAAGCTGTACATACTGGCTCTGTGCGTCCAGAAGCGGCGTAACCCTTAAAAAATCACAAATATCTTCAAAGGCTTTTTTCTCTTCTACTGTAAGATCTGAAGATGAAACAAGCGTTCCAAGTTCTGAACTCTCTTGCTTTATGAGTTCGTCCGGATAGCGCAGCAAAATCGCACTGATCTGGCACAAAAATAAAAGAGGATGCGACACGGTCATCCTCCTTTGCCTGTATGCCGACGAATTTCTGGCCGCGAGCCTTGCTGCCCCCATAAGCTAAAGCGACTTTTTCCAGAGGTCGTCATCTGATTAAAATGAAAACCTGCAATACCCCGTTGATGGTAAGGGTCTTCCGCATCTTCTTTATGAGCGGTTGGCACAACAAAACGGTCTTCGTAATTGGCAATTGCCAGAAGCCGATACATATCCTGAATCTGCTGTTCTGAAAGGCCTGTTGTTTGCAGCAAAGTGGTATCGCGCACATTTTCAATCTGGAAGCGGCGCATATAGGCACGCAACGCCAGAAGGCAATTGAGTGCAGCTTTAACGGGCACTTCGTCTCCGGCTGTCAGCATATTTGCAAGATACTGCACTGGAATGCGCAGACTATTTATGTCTGGAATACCGTTCAGAGTTTCCAGACTGCCCGCAGACGCAGCCTCCTGAATGGGAGACAGTGGCGGGATATACCAGACCATCGGGAGCGTCCGATACTCTGGATGCAGTGGAAAAGCGATCTTCCACTCCTTAATCATGCGATAGACTGGCGAGCGTTGGGCGGCCTCAATCCATGCTTCAGATATTCCGTCCCGGCGGGCCTGCTCAATTACGGCTGGATCGTGTGGATTAAGAAAGAGGTCAAGCTGCTCCTGATAAGCGTCTTCCGGATTTTTAGTGGCAGCTGCGGTCTCAATCTTATCGGCATCATACAGCATCACACCCAGATAGCGGATACGACCAACGCAGGTTTCAGAGCAGACTGTAGGTTGTCCGCTTTCTATACGCGGGTAACAGAAAACGCATTTTTCTGATTTTCCGGTATGCCAGTTATAATAAATTTTCTTATACGGACAGCCGCTAACGCACATACGCCAGCCACGACATTTCTCCTGATCCACCAGAACAATGCCGTCTTCTTCGCGTTTATAAATAGAACCAGAGGGACAGGAAGCCACGCACGTCGGGTTTAAACAATGTTCACATAGCCGCGGCAGGAACATCAGAAAACTGTTTTCAAACTGGCCGTAGATTTCTTTTTCTATATTCCGGAAGTTATAATCTCTCGAACGTTGTTTAAATTCCGTCCCCAAAGACTCCTCCCAGTTGGGTCCTTTTTCAATCTTGTCCATAACCTGCCCGGTAATACGGGAATAGGGCCTGACAGATGTAACAACCTGCTCACTTTTCTCGTTCTGCAAAGCAGCATAATCAAAATCAAAGGGTTCGTAATAATCATCAAGTTGCGGAAGATTTGGATTGGCAAATATCTTTGAAAGGATTCGCCATTTTCCGCCAATTTTTGGCCGGAGAGACTCTCCCTTCCCCAGTTGCCAGCCGCCATGCCACAACTCCTGATTTTCCCACTGCTGTGGAAAACCCACACCCGGCTTGCTTTCAACGTTGTTGAACCATGCATATTCAACACCATCACGATTGGTCCAGACCTGTTTGCATGTCACGCTACAGGTGTGACACCCGATACATTTATCGAGGTTAAGGACCTTACCTATCTGTGCACGTATCTTCACGTTCAATGACCTATAATGCATGGAAAAATTGGTAAGATTGTAAAAACCAGCATTACCCGAGCCTCTTGTCGTCGGTATCGAACCAGTTCACTTCATTCATCTTGCGCAGGAAGATGAATTCATCACGATTGGATCCAACCGGCCCGTAATAATTGAACGACCATGAAAGATGCGCGTATCCGCCAACCATATGTGTTGGTTTCATGACGACACGTGTCACGGAATTATGAATACCTGCGCGCTTTCCGGTAATTTCACTTCCCGGCACATTCGCTGTCCTTTCTGCCGCGTGATACATGAATGCAGCCCCTGACGGGATACGCTGACTGACCACAGCCCGCGCCACAAGTGTCCCGTTGCGGTTGAAAGCTTCCACCCAGTCATTATCAACAATTTCCAGTCTTTCGGCATCTTTTTCGCTAATCCAAACGACGGGTCCACCACGACCAAGTGTCAGCATGATCAGGTTTTCAGCATAAGTACTGTGAATCCCCCACTTCTGATGTGGGGTTAAAAAATTAAGGGAAATAACCGGATTTCCGTTATCATGAGCAGAACCCAGCGCTTCTGGCGTCGAGTATGTCTCAATAGGCGGCTTGTAAGTAGCAAATGTTTCACCAAAATCGCGTAACCACGGGTGATCCTGATAAAACTGGAGACGCCCCGTCAACGTGCGCCACGGTACATATTCATGCACATTCAGCCAGTTGGCCGTGTAGGCTTCCTGTGTAGAAGAAACGCCGCTCCATACAGGCGAGTTAATGACCTGACGTGGCTGGATCACGATATCTGCAAAGGTAACGCGGTCCCCTTCTCGGCCACCCAGTCGATGAGAAAGATCTCGCCCTGTTTTTTCCGACAGCGACTTCCAGCTTCGTGCAGAAACAGCGCCATTCGTTTCAGGTGCCAGAATAAGAACTGTCTCAACCGCGTCCGTATCTTTAAACAGAGATGAGCGCTCGGGATATTTACGCGATACAGAGGGATGTGTCTGCTTAAGTTCCTGCACTTCTTCCGTTGTGTCCCACTGTAGCCCGTGGTCCGCATTTCCTTTATTTTCCAGAACTGGCCCCAAAGTAATATAGCGGTCGTAGACCTCATCATAACGGCGCGTCACCACGGCGATCTGGGGCATTGTCTTTCCCGGAACATGGCCACCCTGATCCGCCTGCCAGTCCAGACCTCCATAGGGCTGTGCTAACTCGGCGGGTGTGTCTTTTTGCAATGGAGACAGCACAACATCTGTTTCCTCAGCAAGATGCCCCTGTGCCAAGCGCTGGAACGCTTCAGCCAGACCCCGGAAAATGCTCCAGTCTGTTCTGGCTTCCCATGCTGGATCTACCGCGGCCTGAAGCGGATGGATAAACGTGTGCATGTCTGACGTATTCAGGTCTGATTTTTCATACCATGTTGCCGTCGGCAACACGACATCACTGAACATTGCCGTGGTGCTCATCCGAAAATCAATCGTCGTTAACAGGTCCAGTTTTCCTTCCGGTGCCTGCTCATGCCATTTTGCAAATTCTGGTCTTTGTTCACTATCTTCATTCATGACATTGCTCGGTGCGCCGAGCAGATGTTTCATGAAGTATTCATGTCCTTTTCCACTGGCGCCTAGCAGGTTTGAGCGCCACACAAACATATTACGCGGCCAGTTTTCTGGTGCATCCGGGTCTTCACACGCCAGTGTAGCGCTGCCGGAAAGAAGGGCTTCCTTGACATAAGAGGCCGGGTCCTGCCCGCTTTCTCTGGCGGTCTTCCCGAGGCTTAGAGGATTAACAGCCAGTTGCGGAGCGCTCGGCAGCCACCCCATCCGTTCAGCCGCAATATTACAGTCGAGCACGGTTCGCGGCCATTTTACGGCAGATGCGAGAGGCGAAAGCTGGGCCTGCGGCGTCACCTGCTCATAACGCCATTGGTCCGTATGCGCGTAAAAGAAGCTGGTGCCATTCATGCGGCGCGGCGGCCCGCCCCAATCCCCAGCAAAGGCGACAGGCCCCCACCCTGCAGATGGACGCAGTTTTTCCTGACCAACATAATGCGCCCAGCCACCACCATTCTGCCCGATACACCCACACAGCATAAGCATGTTCAGAATGGCGCGGTACGTCATGTCCATGTTGTACCAATGGTTCAGGCCCGCTCCCAGAATCACCATGGAACGTCCTTGCGTGGCCTCGGCATTGCGGGCAAAGCCGCGCGCCACAGCCAGACATCTATCCCGTGGAACACCCGTAATGGCTTCCTGCCATGCGGGAGTGCCGGGCACATTGCTCTCATAATCAGGCCATTCAGCCCGGTCAGCAGACAGACCGTAATGCGCCACCATCAGATCAAAAACAGTAGCGCACTGAAGTTTTTCCCCTGTTTTAAGGGTTATGCTTCTTACCGGCACATTCCGGGCATGAACAGGCTCCGCTTCATTCAGGCCAAAGCGCCCGTCTCCGCCAAAATAGGGGAACAGCACTGTTGCCTTCTCACCGCTCTCAGCCAGAGAAAGGGCAGGTGTTAAGGGCGCACCAGTTACCGCGTCAAAGGGTTCGAGATTCCACTTTCCTTCCTTTTCCCACCGGAAACCGGCAGAGCCACGCGGCATTGCCGGGCAGGACTGCGCATGGTCCCAGACCAGTGGTTTCCAATCCGCTTCTGTTGTCTGGTAGCGTTCATCCGCGAGATCTGCTGCTCGCAAAAGCCTTCCGGGTTTTTGTCCGTTAGCGGCGGATTCTAAGATGACCAGAAATGGGAGGTCTGTGTAACGGGTTGCGTAATCCTGAAAATAAGGAACCTGACGCTCCAGATAAAACTCGCGCAGGATGACGTGCGCCATAGCCAGCGCCAACGCGGAATCGGTGCCTTGCCGGGGATGGAGCCATAAATCAGCAAATTTTGCGACTTCAACGTAATCTGGTGCAATTACAACACTTTTTGCACCGCGATACCGGGCTTCTGTATAAAAATGTGCATCTGGTGTGCGGGTCATGGAGACATTGGAGCCCCAGACTAGCAGATAACCCGAGTTGTACCAGTCGAGACTCTCAGGAACATCTGTCTGGTCACCAAATGTCTGGGGAGATGCCGGAGGAAGGTCACAATACCAGTCATAAAAAGAGAGACAGGTGCCACCAAGAAGACTCAGATACCGAGTACCTGCCGCGTAACTCAGCATAGACATGGCTGGAATGGGAGAAAAACCAACCAGCCTGTCCGGCCCCCATTTTTTTATTGTATGGATATTAGCGGCAGCAATAAGCTCGTTCGCCTCCTCCCATGAAACCCGAACAAAGCCCCCTAGTCCGCGCTGTGCCTGATAGCTTTTGCGACTTACAGGATCATTCTGAATCGCGCCCCATGCTGTAACGGCATCAAGAGCTTTACGTTTTTCACGCCATAGCTCCACCAGTCGTTTACGCACCAGAGGATAGCGGATGCGATTACTGCTATACAGATACCATGAATAACTCGCTCCACGGGGGCAGCCGCGTGGTTCATGGTTGGGCATATCCGGGCGGGTACGCGGGTAGTCAGTCTGCTGTGTTTCCCATGTTACCAGACCGCTTTTGACGTAAATCTTCCAGCTACAGCTACCCGTACAGTTTACACCATGGGTTGAGCGGACAATTTTTTCACTTTCCCACCGGGAGCGATAGACATCCTCCCATGCACGGCTTTCATCGGTGTTGACACCGTGACCATTTGCAAACTTGCCGTGGTATTTTTTAAAAAAAAGCAGTCTGTCAATCAACTGGCTCATGGCAAGTCCAAACCCCGATAGATCACCGCACGCGGAAAAGGTATATTGCCCATACCCTTTTATCCACACCATGACTTACATCAATTAAAATAAAACACTCTAAAAATAAAAAAATCTTTATCTCGAATTAATATAACGGAACCGATATATAAACACTCTTAGAGCGTTGTTGCCACGGATAGGCTTACGTACCAGACTTAAAGACGACGCAAACGTTATGCCAGCCATTACCTGATACGGAACCGCTTCCAGTCATCGAAACAAGCTCATAGTCCCAAGAAGTTAATTCGAGAACAACGGATACCTCTACGGCGTATTATCAAAGGGGCTCAGCATTCAAAGTTTTGACAAAACTCTCCGTCACCGCATTATCCCAGCAGTTTCCCTCTCTGTTTATGGATACGATAAAACCATGGACAAACAGGCGGTGCCGGCCTCCTCTGAACAATACTGACTGCCAAGATCAGCATAATACACACATCCTGTCAGGGTTGATGCAAGACAATAGCTCGCTTCAACGCCCTTACAACAAGATCAGCTATCACATGAACAACGAAGTTCCATTTAACAATCCGCCGTGAAAACTGGTCAAAGACCACAGGCAGATAACCCCAGCCTTCACGTGTCCAGACCGATGGTATGTCCGCCACTCATTTCTGGTTGACGACTGTTGCGGAGAAATCCCGGCCCGGCAAGTCAGGTTCAATAACATGACTGCGAGTGTTGTTGATCGTCACCTTAAACCATCGTGCTCTGACAACACGACTGTCATTCTCACGCAATAACGCTATATAATCCGTTGCGTCAGTGACCACAGTGCATGCTTCTGTTCATCGCGGATCCATTCCTTCAATCTCGAAGAGCGCAATACCCAGATCCTGAGCAATACGCTCATGTGACAGACTGCGGGTCAAAGCTAAAATTACCGCTTCGTATCTGAGCTCAGCCTTGCAAACTCGTCCTATTCCACGTCTCCTTTATGACCACCGTCAGTCCCAAAGGTCCGGAACTAAACTGTGACACCTTCAGACTGTGCCAGCAGCGACAAAAACCGACAGCATGGATGACGCCGCCACTCCACACACGCAGCACCACGGAGAGGCGTCGGTATTCTCCGGTCCGCCTCCGCAGCAGCTTAAACCCCATACTGTGGCTCTACGCGCTACCTTTCTTCCTTTCGTCCTGCACTAAATTGCTCCAGAGCCTCGTTGTCTCAATAAAACCCTAGGCAATTCAGAATATTATCAACAACGCTCTATCATAGCGCGCCTATTCAAGAGCCCTTGACGTGAGCCTCTTTGAGTTCATCTCGTGCTGCCGCGAATTGTTGCAAAAATCGTGGATTGGCCATCAATCGCGTCGCAACATATGTGCCCAATACATGGCTTGCTTCGGTATCTGACGGATAATGTACACCACAAACCTTCCGACTCTCGGCGTAATCAGACGCACGATCAAGAATGGTCTGAGATTGTCCCGGTAAAAGCCGCGCAAGAATATACCCCGTCGAATAACTCAATGTCGAATGGCCACTGGGATAAGAACGATAAGGGTGCGCTGTGGATGAGCCATCACAGCGGGGCATAGAAGGATCAACAGCCCACGGACGTTTACGATGAAAATGCTCTTTAAAGACGTCAGCTGATGCATCACCTTCATTCTGAACCATTTTGAGAAGAGACCATGTTTTTGGGAAATTCTTCAATTTAAATCCCAAAATACCATCAAACAAAGAAGGATCTTCATGGTCATTATCCACCTTCGCCTGTGCAAGACGCTCTGGTGAACTTGCATTGATAAGCGTGTGAAGATCAATAAGTTCGGACTTCGTACCTGGTGAGTTGTCGTCAAGTGGTGCTGGCAGGAGCAGCGATGACTGGACGTCAGTTGGCTGTAAATACTGGAAATGATGTTCTGCTCCCTGAGCCAGCGGGATTACGCCTACACACAACCCAAAACAAAGGCTGAGGCAGATTTTCATTTTATTAGTTTTCATTGGGTTACCACCTAATTTTATACAACGACTGAGAAAACATAAAATTTTTACAAAACTTGAGTGTCAACAAAGTCCGTATCCAAACTGAAAAAATTATTGCGGAGATTTGGCCCGTTGGCACAAAGCTTGCTCCTTCTTTCTTAATCGCAGCATATTTTTATGCTTCAGTTCTGTTTGTCTGGATTAATGATAAGAACATGAAAGCTTCCCGGAATCATCGGAGGATGCTTTATGCCCGGAGCCTGAACAAAACGAGCGCTCGGAAGATAAAGTTCACCAGTCCGGGAATCCATGGCACCAGTCCGTGTTCCAATCTCGGTGGGGATACGCTTCAGGACAGCAGGTACGGAAGCGAGAGAAATTTCGTCGAGTTCTCCATTTCCGCCACAAGGAATATAGGCACGCCGGCGTTGCGCATCGAGAATCACCGCATCTGGCTTAGTACCGATATCGAGCAGGCCAAGTTGTTTCCGGTTCCCAGCCGAGATGATTGCAGCCTTCCCGTTAGCGCAAGCCGAAATGAGACGATCGGAAGCCGCATCATAGGCAAGTCCGCTCGGTCCAGTACATCCGGACAGGGCAATCGCCTCTTCTACTCTCATCTCACGTGTATCGACGATCTCGATTTCGTTCATGTTCTCATTGTTGACAAAAAGAATTCCATTTTTACCAAGAGCTGGAAACTCCAACCCCGGCTTGAGAACGATAGTTGCCATGACCTTGCGAGAGGCGAGATCAATGACTGATACCGTTCCGCCCTTGGCATTCATGACGTAAGCAATATTGCGGTCCGCATCGATAGCTGCGCCATCAGGGTCCACTCCAACCGAAATCTGGCCTGTTTGATGGCCACTTTTTTTATCAAGGAAGCGAACGGTGGAATCATCACCACTTGTCACCAGAAGATCTGAACTCCGCGGAAGGGAGAGAACAGCATGGCCATGAGCAATCTGCCCGAGACTTATTGGGGCAGACGCATTTTTCGTATTATAATCCGTTATCGACGAACCACGGGCGATATAGAGATGCGCGGTTGTTTCATCAAAAGTAGCATAGTCATAGCGCCCATCCGGACCGGGCAAATGCGTGATGTTTTCTTTTACAGCCTCAGATGAACTAACCTGAGGCTGAGGCTGTTCTGGCAAGCTTGCAGCACTCCCCGGCTCTGCCATTGCCAAGAGAAGCAGAGCAACGAATAACCTTAAAAGCATGGTCATATTTTTCTTTCGTTATATCTGGACAAGAAAGTGAATATCTGTTTTTGCAAGAATGTTGCGTCAGAACCCGATGGGAACAGAAATCGATCCAAAGAAACCACGTCCGGGCTGGGTGTTCCAAAGCGTCACACCTTCGGCTGTTGTTCCAGAATAAGAAAAGATTTTTTTACTATCGGCCAGATTTGTGACACTGAGCTGGAACTTAACAGGGGGAACAAAACGGTTTTTACTGTGAACCGTATACCCAATCGACACATCAAGCTGATTGAACGGATCCAGCCCGTTCTGCGCGATACCCTTGTTGTTGACCAAACCGGCTCTTGCGCCGATCCATTTATCGATGACGGAGGCATACAATCCATCACGCTCATAAATGACACCACCTGCTGCTGTAGCGTCCGGCGCATTGGCGATAGGAGCACCGGTTCCCTGAGTCTTTGACTGATTAAGGCTGCCATTGGCAAACACCGTAAAACCAGAACCAATATGATAAGACGCTTCTCCTTCAATACCGTAGTAATTGACCCCGCCCTGATTATAATAGACAGACATCGGACCATAACCGGGGATGTTTTGGACGGCACTGGTTACGAAATTGCTGAAATTGATATAATAAACGTCAGCCGACAGAGTAAAACGACGACTCTGCCACGCCGTACCGATCTGATAGTTCATGGTGTTTTCCGGGCTGACCTTATTGGCTGCCGGATTCGGCGTATAAAAATACGCAGCATCAGGTGCCAAAAACCCACGTGCAATCTGCAAGTACGCCGACCAGTTTGGATTGACCATATAATGCACATTCAGTGACGGCATAGGCGCGCCGTATGTCTGGCTATAGGCAAGCGGCGTACCCGTTTTCTGATTGATCGGCGCATTGATTTGGCGATCCATAAGAGCGTATTTGAAGCCCGGTGAAATCTCTAAATTCGGCAACGGTCGGAATGTTACCTGCACATAGGGTTGTGCGCTAAAGTTTTCCAACGTCATGAGCCGATTGAGAGGCATCGCCGCATTGGTGAAAGCACCAGTTGACCAATTAATATTGCCCTGTTGACGAGTATCGGTCTGATGTTCCAGCCAGAAACCAACATCAAGCTTCGCCAGACCAAAATCACGCTTCAGCGCGAATGTATCACCCCATGCGCGATAGTCCTGTCGCATCGCTTGGCCATATTCACAACCCGGACCTGAATTATAGGTCATCTTGTTCCCATACGTTCCACCGCAGGCAACTGGGTGTCCTTTGGCATCAAGCGGCGCAGTCTCGTGATACTGCGCCTGCGTGGTGCCATTGACGTCATTCTCGTTGTAACCATGATGATAATAAGCGTAGGTATAAACTTTATTCTCGATGCTCCAACCACCACCGAGATCGGAATTCAGGCCAATATAAGCCATATCAGTCTGAATGGTATCCATGTTATATTTATAATAATTTTGCGAATTTGGATTATTCGATAACCCATAATCCGGCCCGTACTTGGCAATCTGCTCTTTAGTCACACCCGGCGGTACGTATTGAACCAGATTATTGTACATTCCCATAAAAGTCAGGGTCGTGTGGTCATTGATCGGCTGGATCCACTTTCCGTAGAAGTTATAACGCTTCTGACCAGAATAAGTGAGATAGCCGTCACTTTGCACACCACCACCATCAAAGACGAACGATGCGTTATTTAGCTTCTGCATGCGGCCGCTGTTGAATTCACCACCATAGGTGTAGGTATTCCAAGCGCCCATGCTCCCATATGCTGCAACAGAACGCTGCTGAGACGGTGCCTTGCCACCAACCGCAATGGTGCCTCCAAACGTCGCATAGCCTAAAGTGCTGGCATTGCCCGGGCCACGATCGACGCTGATATCACCAAGATCATGCGCGGTGTAATAAGCGGTAGTATGGTGCGTAAAATTATTGCCATCCGCAAAGGGAATACCGTCAAACAGAACATTATACTGCCCGTCTGAAAAACCACGGACTGAGACTTTATTTTCAGCAAGACCGGGTCCATTCGCTCCAATGGTCATAACACTGGGAGAAAGCGCAACCATTGTATCATAGCCGCCAGAAGGCGGGATATTGTTCTCAATAAAATGCTGACTGATAACCGATGTCGGCTGAAAAGCACTTAGGGGTGCCTTAGTCGGAGCCTGATAGGCCGCGGAATCAACCTGCTTATGGCCACTCACCATAATCGTTTCACGATTGACCGGTAAAGTATGAACGTTCGCGTTACCAGCAGGAACTGTTTTGCGTTCAATGGCACCATGCGTGGTGGAATCAGCTTTCGACTTCTTCTTTGCTTTCATCGGCTTGTTTTCCACACCCCCCGCCAATGGAATAGTCGCTGCGGTTGCCTGCGCGGCGCCAAAAACCATAACCGCACAAATCAATATAGGGCGTGTCCACTTACTGTATCTTGCGCTTCCGCGCTTATCGGCCAGATCACTAACGGAAAAAACGGGATACACTTACACCCCTCCAAATAGACGCCGCATATACCGCTGCACGGCCATTCCGTAGCGATCACGACATTTTTGGATTTCTATCATGTTGTCGGAGAGAATTTTGTGACGTTACGATTGTAACTTTATGTCAGTTTTATTAATATATTACTATATAGTTTTAGTTTTTTAAATTAATCCCAATAAACATGGTAGAACCTTAGTTTATATATTTTACATAAAAGTTAATAATTCGTAGTTTTCGCTACAATTTCAATTTTTACGTTATCGCAAACGATGCAGACCTGAGCGCCGCGCTCTCTACATCTCATCAGGATAGCTGATAACATTTTCGCAATCATGTTGCCAGAGGCAATCAGATCACCGCATAGTCTGAAAAACCAACCTCTTTTAACGAATTTGAAATCATAACCCTTTGATATTATTGTCCGTGAAAACATTAAAATAGAGGTTTTCGAAACCTCAATCTACTATTTTGAGAATTTTAGAGCATTCATCGTCAGCCTAATGGCACTCATGACAGGACCTAGCACGTTCACCCCTGAACGTGCTCTATACGCCTCTGCATTGGTTTTCTGGCCAGATTTTCTGATCGATCTCGAAGACGTAAAATTTTTAATATATATATTTCATTTTTATAACAAAAATATTAATAAATCCCAACATTCATACAACCCATTGCTTTTTACGAAATATACTATATTTTATTTTTTTTCGATAGAGTAAATAAAAATATATTTATTTTTAGAAAGTTTGCAATATATCGTTTCAACACAAGCTTTTATTCTCTATCTCGCCATGACTCTTCATACAGAATGGAAGAGCCTCTATTTTAACCCACTCTGTTTCTGAAACAACGGACCTCTGCACGATGCTAGATACCTGCAAGGTACTAATGGTTTTCCCGCTCTTCAATGCTAACTCGTTCTGGAATTATCAGGAAACCTGCAATCTAACAGACGCACGCTATCCTGCTGCCCCTCTCGGTCTCATTACAGTTGCTGCACTTCTCCCTAAAAATTGGGAAATCCGACTGATTAACCGTAATACGGAACAGTTGGACGACTCAGATTTTGCATGGGCTGATCTTATAATGACTGGTGGTATGCTGCCACAACGTCATGACACCCTCCACGTTATTGACATGTGTCTTGCTTTTGGAAAGCCGGTCGTGGTTGGTGGCCCCGATGTTACCTCCAGCCCACATCTTTATAGTACAGCTAATTTTCAGGTTTTAGGTGAAGCCGAAGAAATCATGATCGACTTCATCTCGGCATGGCGCGACGGTGACAGATACGGTGTGTTCAAAGCGCCTATGGGCAAGACAGATGTCACAAAAAGCCCGCTACCTCGCTTTGATTTATTGAAGTTAGATCAATATCTGCATGTTGGCATCCAGTTTTCACGTGGGTGCCCGTTTAGTTGTGAATTCTGTGATATTATTGAACTCTACGGCCGAGTGCCACGCACCAAGACCAATACACAGGTTATAGCCGAACTTGATGCCCTCTACACCCTTGGGTACCGTGGGCATGTAGATTTTGTTGATGATAACCTCATTGGTAACAAAAAGGCGCTCAAGAAATTCTTGCCTGACCTTAAGCGCTGGCAGGATACAAAGAACTTTCCGTTTGAATTCTCAACCGAAGCTTCAATTAATCTAGCAGATGACCCGGAACTTCTTCAAAGTCTTTCAGAAACAAACTTTTTTGCCATATTCGTCGGCATAGAAAGTCCGGATACAGTTTCCCTCATACTCATGCAAAAAAAACAAAATACAAGGCGCAGTTTGCAGCAGAGTATTGAGACGATTCACAAAGCAGGAATTTTTGTTAACGCTGGCTTTATCGTCGGTTTTGATAGCGAAAAAAACAGTGTAGCCGACGGCATGATAGAATGTATCGAAGACACATCGATCCCAGTCTGCATGGTCGGCCTGCTTTATGCCCTGCCTACCACACAGCTGACACGCCGACTATTAGCCGAAGGACGCCTTTTTTCCGGCGATGAAGAGACTCAATCGGGCGATCAATGCACTGCCGGCCTTAACTTTGAGACAAAACGCCCACGCCGTGACGTGCTGCACGATTACAGAACAGTACTCGCAACAATCTATGATCCAGTCGCTTATTTCGGCCGTGTCCGAAGACTTGGCCGGATGCTCAAGCGCCAACGCGCGCATCGCATGATAAAGGGCGATCTGCGCAGCTTTATCCGGCTGCTTTTCCGTATTCATCGCGCTGGCTCCGGCACCAGCAGTCAATTCTGGCGCATGATGCTGGACGGTGCCCTTCATAACCCCAAAGCATTGCCTTATATGGTCATGACAAGCGCGTTGTACTTGCATCTTGGACCCTTTTCGCGGCAGGTCATTGCTATAATTGACCGCGAGATAGCAGATGTAGATCAGGGCCGCTGGCACCCACCGCCAATCATGCAACCTGCTGACGCGGAGGCTGGGTAAGACCAGACTCCCATCGGGATGGGGTTCCAATCGGAATGCGTTCATATTGAATGACGCTTAAGATGTTATCAAGGCAACCACTGCTCCGGCAATGACGACGATCCATGGTGGCATTTTCCAGAATACCAGTGCAAGGAAAGCCACAATTCCGATTCCAAAATCTCGCGACCCTGTAATTCCGCTTGTCCATACCGGTGTATAGAGCGCAGCCAGAAGCAAACCGACGACAGCAGCGTTCACGCCCCGTAATGCAGCTTGCACGCTAGCCTGTCGACGTAATGTATCCCAGAACGGAAGGATACCGACAAGCAGGAGAAATGATGGAAGATAGATCGCAATAAGGCAGATTAAACCCCCTGAGATACCGTTGGGGGCTGAACCTGTGACCGTTCCTAAATACGCTGCGAACGTGAATAATGGCCCTGGAACTGCCTGCGCAACGCCGTATCCGGCAAGGAAGGTATCATTATCGATCCACCCTGATGGTATTACCGCCCTTTGCAGCAGTGGCAAAGCAACATGACCACCACCGAAAACAAGGTATCCCGAACGGTAGAACGCATTGATGAGTTGCAGAAGATGGCTTCCTGTAGCGGCCATCACGGGCAATGCAACCGCGAGCACAATAAAGGCCATTAGGGAAACAAACGCACTGGTACGACTAATAGGACAGGAAAGACGCCCTTTTGGCTGGGGAGTGATGCCCGAAAGGCAACACCAGCCAATAGCGCCGCCAAGAACAATCGCTCCGATCTGCCCCAAAGCTGATGGAAAAGTAAAGGCAAGCACCGCCGCGCCAACGCACAGGCTGGCGCGGGTGCGGTCTGGACAAAGCGTTCGTGCCATATTCCATACGGCCTGAGCGACGACAGCAACCGCTACGATTTTTAGCCCATGTAGCCATGGCGCATGCGTAATATCCCGGACTTTCGTGACACCATAGCCAAACGCTATAAGCGCGAGCGCTGATGGAATACTGAAACCGAACCATGCCGCGATACCACCCGGCAACCCCGCACGCAGGATGCCGACGCTGACCGCAACCTGACTGCTGGCGGGACCGGGTAGAAACTGACACAACGCGACAATATCCGCATAAGCGGCCTCATCCAGCCATTGACGCCGAGCAACAATGGCATCACGGAAATAACCAAGATGAGCGGCCGGACCGCCAAAGGACGTCAGGCCAAGGTGCAGGAAGACGAGAAGGACTTCGTATACCGAACCCTGTCTTATCATAGTCTCGGTATTTCTGTCGTCTGGCTTGATCGGTATCATGGCTCAGCACAGTTCATGAAATATTCCCGCCAGCAAACACCGGGCGGCGCCAGATTCATGAGTCGCCGTGATAAGAAAATAAAAATAGGCCAAAAAATCGTAATTTATCATAAAATGATATATTCTCCCATTCCTTTCACTATCTTTACTTAGTGAATTTACTCCGCTGCAGGTTGTGCCTAAGATTATAGGTGTTCAAACAATCCTGAAAAATATCATAAATAATAAACAATTTTCTGGATACCACGTTACACGCCGAATAGGTGACCGATCCCACTGGTCATAACCATCGCAACAATGCCCCAGAACGTCACACGTAGGGCCGGGCGCAGAGGAGGAGCGCCACCAGCAACAGCACCAACAATACCCAGAATGGCAAGAACCATAATGGACGTTAGCGAAACACTCCAAGATACCCATGTTTCAGGGGCCAAAACGGCTGCCAGAACGGGCAGCACAGCCCCTGACGAAAAGGCAGAGGCCGAAGCAAATGCTGCCTGAACAGGGCGAGCAGCCGTGGCCTCTGAAAGCCCCAATTCGTCCTTGGCATGGGCACCAAGGGCATCGTGCTGCATGAGTGCGATGGCAACCTTGTGAGAAAGATCTTCATCCAGCCCGCGTTTCTGGTAGATCCCGGCGAGTTCGGCCACTTCTCCATCCCAGTCTGCGGCCAGTTCCTGTTTTTCACGGGATATGTCAGCCTGTTCCGAATCACGTTGAGAACTAACCGAAACATACTCCCCGGCCGCCATGGACAATGCGCCGGCTACGAGCGCGGACAGTCCTGCGATAAGGATACTGCCGCGTGTGGCGTGAGAACTAGCAACCCCGACGATGAGACTTCCAGTCGACAATGTTCCGTCATTAGCACCAAGCACGGCTGCGCGCAGCCAACCGAGTTTCTCAACGGCATGACGTTCGGCGAGAGGATGAAGTCGCGACACAAGACAATCCATTACCAATCAGATTGTGCAAATCTAGCCATTAAATCCGCAACTGACAACAAACAATTTATTCTAATATTACAAGTTTTTTCAATGAAATTTATTATTTTATACGCTGATTCGTTCAGGCTCCTGTCAGGTTACTCATGCTACCGGTGAAGAGTTTAGTCATTTTAATTAAGGAGGATACGCGTGCCTAAAGCGATACCGGATATCACGCATACCCTGCGCTATGACAGGCCGACAATCATCCTGCATTGGGCAACTGCCTTTCTGGTGCTCTTGCTGTTTACTCTTGGCGAAAGTTGGAGCTGGCCTCCAAAACCCGTCCATCATTTAATGATCATTTCACATCTAACAGTCGGCATCCTGCTGACACCCCTCATAATATCCCGTATTATCTGGCGTGTGACGAAAGGCCGACATCTGTCAAATCCCCTTCAATCACTGGACCGTTTCTTTGCTCTGGGCGCGGAATATACGCTCTATATGCTACTTGTGGTCGAAATCGTGCTGGGTTACCTCTGGCGATGGGGAGCCGGAAAGGCCATGAGCTTTTTCGGCCTTCTGCTTCCATCGCCGTTTGTTCGTTTCCCGACCCCACTTCTCCATTGGATTCAGGACATACATCACTGGAACGCATGGTTAATTGTCGTGATTGCCAGCGGCCATGGCATGGCAGCTATTTTTCATCATATCATTTTAAAAGACGAGATTTTAGAACGTATGCTACCGCGAAAAAGTTCGCCCCCAAAGCCACTGCCCACACAAAAGCCGTAGGGTTGTACTTTTTTCCTGAATTTAGCATGGAGGTACCTATAGCAAAGCGATTTGCTGCAACTGTCCTGTCAGCCTGCCTATCGGGCGTATCATTATTTACTTCCGGGCCATGGTTTATATGCTAAGAGGCGTTGCACTCATAATCCAGAGAGTGTTTCGATTGAGTGCGGAATGCACCCACTGCGAATTATAAAAATCGTTGACGTAGAATGTGATGGCCGGCTCGACCTCCTGAAACGTCATCCATACCTGTCGACACAGGAGTGCAGTTTTCAGGGTCTCAAAGAAACTCTTTGTGATATCCAAGTAGTTTTCCCGTCTTCTTATGAACACGATAAAGCCATAAGCAGAGGAAAACCTTTGAACAATACAGACCATCGCGATCGACATGATGTACGACCCTCTTGGCAACTGAGGCAAGGCAGAGACCCGTTCCAACGCCACTATGGCAAGATCTGCTGTCATGCAGGCGTCGAGAGTCCATCCGGTCATCTGTCGTGACAACAGATCAAGGATCACAGGCAGATAAACCCGGTCTTCCTGCCTCCAGATGTCTATGATGTCTTCTGCCTATTTCTGGTTCATAGCTGTTGTGGAGGAATTCTGTCCCAACAGGTTGGGTTCAATAGCATGACTGTGAGCGCTGTTGGCGGCCACTTTGAACCGTCGCGCTCTGACAATACAAATATCACTCTCTCATTAGACGTCTGAAAATCCAATACCCATATCCTGAGCAATACGCTCACGCGAAAGATCGGTCATCAGAACTAAAACGGGACACAGATCATGTGTGGGACATGGCATCTGACTGGCAAAATTAATAGACATTAATCAAAACCTACATATAACGTCGTGAGAAAATAGAAAAATTATACTCAGAAAAACACGATGATGGTCGCGCTTACCACCAATAAGTCCATAATGAAAATCACTTTAGATACGAGCAAAATGCGATAACTTCTTCATATGGGTGATATATAAGCCACGGGCTGAGGAAATATGAAGAATTGATCCTGATGACAAATATGTTTGCGAAGAAACATTGGCCGAAACGTTTTGGCGTTTCAAGCTGTGACGTATTTCCAGTTCCGTCGGACTTTCGACTTCAAATGATAGCTGGTGTTGCCGCCAGTCCAGAGCAACTTCCATCTGACCGGTCGTGCGAGCATAGTGAAGTTCTACGTGATTTTGTACGGCAATCTGGTGTGTTGCCAAAACCATCATTGCAACACCAGCAACTGCTGCAGCACCATGCCCCACCTGTCGGAACAGGTGATCTGGAATATGGTGCAGCCATGCCTTCATAATGAAAGAAGATACCAAGGCGGCGACAGCCACAGCAAGACCTGCGATAATAGTCGTTTGATTGATCAACCCATAAAACGTATAAAGTGCCACTTTCACAAGGTGTAGCAGGACATCATTGGCGGCGCGCGTTGCAACGATCTCTTCTTTGCGCAAACCCAGACGGTGATAAAAGCCGTTAAACAACAAGCCAACAGCACCGGTAAACCCTGAGATAAAACCAGCTAATATGCCTATGACCGGCAACCATGTTAGTCTGTCTGATCTCGGCAGCTTATTGTCCGCTTTGCGACGGCGGAGCATAAGCGGGAGATTACCGATCAGGAAAAGGCCGAGAAAAAAATCCAGACAGGCTGGTTGGATATGCTTCAGGAGGAGAACCCCTCCCCATGCTGATGGAAGTGCCAACGGCACAAACCGCAGTACGACCTTCCAGCGGATGGCTTTGAAAAAGAGGACAATGCGTGACAGGGAACTGACCGCTGTGCCGATTGAGAGGGCCACAGGCACATGGTCGGCTGAGAGCAGCAGCCCTAGCAGAGGCATCACGATTAACCCAGCGCCTCCACCCGAAACGGCGCTCAGGGCGAACGCAGCTGTTGAGACCACGAACAGGGCCACAAATCCAAACACCATATCAGACGTCTTCCAAACCGTTGCGTGCGCGCATCCTGTCCACCACCATTATGTTCGAGGCATGTCCAATAAACGAGGAGAAAAGATCATCTTCCTTTCAAAAATTCCTTAACCCACAAGAAAAACATGACAATCCCAACAAATATTCGAGGAAACATAGCTTTCTGCTTTTATAAAGTGAGAATCTTAGGGGCAGATGGCTTTATCTGCCGTAAATATAGTGTGTATCGGCCTTCAAGAAACGGCCTAATCAGTTAATAATTCCCAACCTTTGCCGCTTTGCCTTGCGCCTTTATCAGAGTTCAATAACGGTGACGGACCGATCCCTGCGAGGATCTTCATCATGCTGAATTGAAACACCCTCCAGAATGACGGATTGGTTCATATCCAGGCCGGTTACGACAACTCTCTTGACCCTCTCCCTTTGCCTCTTCGGCATCATGGGATATCTCTTGCTTCCAGTATCAGATTTACCAAATATCGACTTTCCGGTAATTCAGGTACAGACCCTTCAGCCCGGTGGAACCCCGGAGCAAATTGCCAGTTCGATTGCGGAACCCCTCGAACGTCATCTCGGCACCATCGCCGGCCTTCAGGAAATGACATCCCAATCCAGCAATGGCATGCTTCGTGTCACGCTTCAATTTGCGCTATCGCGCGATATCAATGGCGCAGCCCGCGATGTATCAGCAGCTATTCAGGCCGCACGCGCAGACCTGCCCAAGACACTTCGGCAGAACCCGACCTATTCTAAAGCGAACCCGAACGATCCTCCCGCGCTGATCCTTGCGTTAACATCGGACACCCGACCGCTGCCGGTGCTTTATGATCAGGCTACCAATAGCCTACTACCGCGCCTTGCGCAGATTCATGGCGTGGGTCTCGTGCAAATCAGCGGCAGTGCTCTGCCCGCGGTGCGCGTCGAGATCAATCCGCTGATATTGTATAAATACGGACTTGGTTTCGAAGATGTCCGCGCTGCACTGGCTGCTGCCAACGCGCACACACCGAAAGGCTCTATTGATACCGATGGCCAACGATTTCAGATATCAACCAATGACCAAGTACATCGCGCTGTAGATTACAAGAAGTTGGTTATCGCTTGGCGCAACGGTCGCCCTCTCCACCTTACTGACGTCGCCAACGTTCTTGATGGTGTGGAAGATGTTCGTAACGCCGGTTATTACAACGGCAAACCCGCTATTATTGCGCAAGTTTATATGCAGGCTGGCGCTAACGCTGTTGCGGCAATAGACCAGTTCCATCGCGACTACGCGTCCATTCAAAACACCCTCACGCCCGACACGAATCTCGCCATTGTTATGGACCGTTCAGACGTCATTCGGGCCTCTCTTGCGGACACCCGCCTGACACTCGGTATCTCCATTGTCCTTGTGATCGCGATCGTGCTGTTATTCCTCGGTTCTCCCCATATTGTCGTGGTTCCTGCCGTCGTCATTCCCGCCTCTCTTCTCGGGGCGCTTGGCTTTCTGTGGCTGTTTGGCTATGGCCTCGACAATATGTCCCTTATGGCTTTGACAATTGCGACCGGCTTTGTCGTGGATGATGCCATCGTAGTTGCGGAAAATATTGCCCGTTATACTGAGAAAGGCTTCCCACCAATGGAAGCGGCAAGACGCGGGGCTCAAGAAGTACGGTTTACCATCATCTCAATCACCGCATCTCTCATCGTTGTTTTTTTACCAATTCTGCTGATGGGAGGGTTAATCGGCCGTCTGTTCCATGAATTTGCGATCACCGTCACGTTGACTCTGTGCGTTTCGGCATTTTTATCACTCAGCCTTACCCCCATGCTCTGTGCCAGACTGGAAGTACGTGCACCTAAAACGGCCCTGACACGCATGCTGGAACGGTGGCATGACCATGTACTGCACGCCTATCAACGTACTCTGGAGGTCGCCTTAAGCCATCCGGTGATGGTTCTCCTCTCCCTTCCACTCTCACTTGGCCTGACAGTGGTGCTCTATCACGACCTACCTCAAGGGCTGTTTCCGGACGAGGACACCGGAATGCTTCTCGGCCGCGTCATGGGGAATGAGACAATTTCATTTCAAGCCATGGTTCGTGATATGAAAACTGTTCAAGGCCTCCTCATGCAGGATCCTGATGTCGCTGGGGTTGCAGGGTTTCTAGGCGGACGCGGATCATCCAACCAAGGTAATATCTTTATCCGCCTTACGGATAAAGCTGTGCGGCACGATACCGTGGCGACAACCATCACACGACTGAGACAACGAGCCCACATCTTGAAAGATGCACGTTTTTTCGCGCTTCAACGTGGCGCTATCCGAATTGGTGCCCGCCCGAGCAACGCCGCCTATCAATATAGCCTTCAAGGCAATAATCCGCTGGAACTTTACACCTATACGCAGCGCCTCGTCACGCAGTTAAGCCGGGGAAAAACGCTGATGGATGTGTCATCAGACGTCCTTCTGGGGGGAGACAGCATGGACGTGCGTATTATCCGTGATGCAGCAGCGCGAGTGCAGATCACCCCTCAACTGGTCAGTAACGTTCTCTATGATGCTTATGGACAAAGGGCGGCATCTGTCATCTACAATCCCCTTAATCAGTATCGTGTCATCATGGAAGTAGCACCCCGTTTCTGGCAATCACCACAGTCACTTGTACAGACGTGGGTCAGTACTTCAGGGGGAAGTGCAGGCGGGGCATCCCAGTCCAATCTCATTAGGGTTCGACAAGCAAAAACAACGATAATGCCACATGATACCAGTCAACAGAGTATGGCTAATCAAATTGCAAACAGCCTTGCTGGAGGCTCTTCCGCATCATCCGGATCAGCTATTTCGACCGCACATGAAACCATGATTCCTCTCTCTGTGGTGGCAACGCGGAAAATGAACAAAACAGCACTTGCCGTTAATCATGCAGGCCAAGCCATCGCCACGACAATTTCTTTCAATCTTCCACCCAACGTCTCTTTGAACCAAGCCATGAGTACGATTGATCATGTCGTTACCGAAGTCCACCTCCCCGCCTCTATTCAGGGCGCCTACGCCGGCAACGCAGCACAATTGCGCAATTCTGCCAGCAGCCAGCCTGTATTGATTGGCGGGGCTATTCTGGGAATCTATATCATTCTGGGCATATTGTATGAAAGTTTTGTCCAGCCGGTTACCGTGCTGTCCACGTTGCCGTCGGC
>NZ_LHZV01000018.1 GCF_001581005.1 Acetobacter orleanensis | reverse complement strand
GCGCATATTATAGACGATATTGGCCAGGCCGATCCTCATTGTGGCCCGGGTGATACCGACTGTTCGGGCGAACAGCCCGTCTGTGATTTCTGATCGGCAAAGACATGCTCGACGCAGGATCGGATCACAGACTTTCCAGCATTCGATTTCTGGATATGTCGGGGCATAGACTTGAGATGCGGTTTTTCCTGTGAATCTTTGAGACAAAGCCGTGCTTTCCCATAAAGTCCTCATTGGCTTTTGAGCGATAGGCTGTGTCAGCCCAAACGCTTGAGGCCGTATTGGTTTTATCCAACAGCCCCTCTCTCAACCGCGCACCATCACTGGCGGCGGCATCCGTCGTCTTCCATTTCCGGATGAACCGGAACTTCCGGTCGATGGAGAGGTGGAATTTGTAGCCAAAGAACGGGATGGCGAGATCGCTGGATGGCATGGTTCCATCGTCCTGCCGCTTCGCTTTCGTGAACTTCAGCGTCCAGCGTGCATGACGATCTTTGTGCGACAGCTTTGCGTGCCTGTCCTGCCCGGAGATCCGCTTTCTCAGCATTGGTGTTACGTTGATTTGAAGCCGCCACCAGCGTTGCATCAAGGACCTGGCCCGACATCGGGAGATAACCTGCGTTCCGCAGGATCGCGTCAAAGCAATTGAACAGGCCATCAATCGCACCGGCCTGGGTCAGGCGTTCACGGAACAGCCAGACCGTTTTGGCGTCAGGCACACGGTCCGACAGCTCCAATCCCAGAAAGCGTATGAACGACAGGCGATCGTTGATCAGATACTCTGTCCGCTCATCAGACAAATTGTTTAGTGTCTGGATCATCAGCACAGCATCAAATGGCGGTCGCCCGCCTTTGCTCCCATCCGAATACGCCAGAGCCTTCTCCAGATCGGGGCGGAACACTTCAAAATCCACAGTCCGGGAAAACGCTTCGAGTTGATCGCCAAGCCCGCTCAACCGGGCAAGCCGCTCTTCAACATCAAAGAAACCGCCCTGCTTCATCTTCCATCTTTCCCAATCAACGCAGGAAAGATAGAATCACGGACAACCGTTCAGAGCCAGAGGGTTTTTCGAACCCTCCAGCTGCCGCTTTCCGCTTCCAGATCAGTCGGAATTGCCGATCGATGGAAATATATGATTTATAACAAAAGAATGGCTCTTTAACCAATCTAATTACCTATTTTGTCTCTTTACTTCCATCTCTACGATATGGGAAGCATATCCAAGGTATACCAGAATTCAGAGAGCTTTTTAAACCCTTTATGTTGCATTTTCTTTGTATATAACATAGCATATAGGAAATTAATATTGAGGGAGATTGGTTAAAATGAAAAGAACATATTTTTCATTGGGAACAAATTGTACCATTGCACACAATTTAAAATATTTTGGCCTCCAAGAAAAAAGTGGATTGAGCGATTCTTTTATTTCTTCATATTTTTCTATACTTTGGTTGTTTGAGAATAAATTCAATATTGTTTCTAATTCTATGGATTTGTATTTAAAGAAAATAGAACTCGCAGGAAGTGATACAATAGTGCATGTTCCTAGCGGCTTAGTCATGCATCATGCGTTTTCAAGAGATGAAAATGGTTTTGTAGTAAAGCATTGGCGAGATGAAATCAAAGAGGTAAGTAAAAAATACAAATATTTAGGTGACCGGATGCGCGCGTCAATTTTAACTGCTCCGAATCCTATATTTTATATTACGCATGATGTTATGTCAGATAGTGATAAGGATAGAATTTTGACCTCTTGGCAGGCTGAAATTTCAAAAAGAGACGACGCTATTCTTAGAATTATAAATCAAGCAAGGATAATATTTGAAAGAAATTTGAAATTTGTTCTCGTGGACGTTAGGGAAAACACACGCGAGGCAGTTTCCAGCTTGCAAGGAGTGAAGGTGATGGGAGTTCACTATCATGGAGACTTTCATGATGGAAACCCATCGCATTTCGGGGGGTGTAAGAAAGGTTGGAGAGAAGTTTTTGAACAAGTGGAGCAGAGTGTGTTCTAAGAGCCTGTTTGGAAATTCGCTGAAGTGTGATTCAAGCACTAGATGTGGACGCCAGAGCAGAGAGGCCGGATGGCCAG
>NZ_LHZV01000013.1 GCF_001581005.1 Acetobacter orleanensis | reverse complement strand
TTGCGTCCGACCACTTTCTTGCCAGCGTCATAACCCCTTGTTTTCGCGTGAGGAGCCTTGATGCTCTGGCTGTCGATCACCCCAGCCGAAGGGCTGGATTCACGACCCATCCGCTCCCGATCGAGCATCGATTCAACGTCGTGGGTAGTATGAAACAGGAAACGCCGCGCCAGTTCCCGGAACCAGCCATAGAGCACGTCCGCTTTATTCTGGTTCATACTCTGCGGCGGTGAAGAAATTGGCACATTCGTCAGGGGAGAAAGCATCCATGAGTGATCCGGCAGCGTCCCACAGGGCTGTGACGGTTCTTGCTGCCTTGGCTCGCTGGAGAGCCTTGAACTTGGCGAACACCGTTTCGATCGGGTTGAAATCGGGACTATAGGGAGGAAGGAACATCATCTGTGCTCCCGCCCCCTTATGAGCGGGTAGATTGTCCAGCACGACAATATCGCCCGGGCTGAGCGTCGGCACGAGAACATGCTCGACATAGGTCTGAAAAATTTTGCCGTTCATGGCGCCCTCATGCACGAAGGGTGCGGTCATGCCCGTGAGGCGCAAGCCGGCAGTGAAAGTCGTGGTTTTCCAATGGCCATGAGGAAAACCAGTTCGACAGCGTTCTCCGCGTAAAGCACGACCACGCTGGCGGGGCATCTTCGTGGAGAGGCCGGTTTCGTCGATGAAGACCATGTTGGTCGTCGAACCAGTCCTGCCGGCGTTTCAGGATATCTTCGCGTTCTGCTCCAATGCATGTGCGGTCTTTTTTTGAATGTCCACCCGCGCTGCCGCAGCCATCAGCTGAGCATGCTGCGGCCAATCCCGACGGATTGCTCATCCTTCAGGCGCACCACCATCTCGTTGAGCGTGATATCTTTCTGCGCTTCGATCATATCAACAACAAAGGTTTCATACCCATCCAGCTTTGAGCCGCGCGGCTTGTTCTGGCGGCGCGCTGCCCGTTCACCGGTTTCACGTTCACGACGAAGTCACCGGATCGCCGTCGAAATGCCGATCCCGAACCGTCTCGCCACTGAACTGGCTGACACGCCCTCTCCACCAGCTTCCAGAACCCGCATCCGTAGATCGTCGCTCAATGCGCGTGCCATCATCGCCTCCATCAATGGAAACGGTGAAACACAATCCACGCTCCGTGTCATCCCTCACGATTCATAATTCAGTGGACGTGCTCCAGACCGTTCGCCAATGCCCGAAAAGGATCGGCAGCATCCGCCAGCCACAGTCCGGGCGGACCAAATACCATACCGCGTTGATCATTTCGCGGAATTCAATCTCTCGCGGACGTCCCGTGTGCCTAGACTCAGGCATCAGTAGCGCGATCCGCGCCCATTCCTC
>NZ_LHZV01000025.1 GCF_001581005.1 Acetobacter orleanensis | reverse complement strand
CAACTCTACCGCCCGTTGCGTGGCTTTCTTGGTGTCAGCACTGGCATGGGGACTGTCCAGCACAAAGCGTTTCAGGGCACCGGAGAGCATTAAAGGTTGGGCTTTGGGTGCTTTGGCCGGTTTCTTCATCGTTCGGGGTTTTGGCATCGGTGCTGACACTGGCACGGCCCTCGTTTCATGAGCAGATGAAGGCAGGTTCACGCTCTGCAAATCCCGCAGTGAAACCCGCAGTCCTTCAAGCCTGCTTAAAGCGTCTGGTTCCAAGAGGTCCAGATGGGCCTGTATGAACAGTTCTGTGGTTCTGGCATGAAGAATGGATGCCCGTTTACGGGCTTCGTTCTGGTAGCCGGTTTTCAGGGAAACCCAGATTTCCCGCCGGTTTAAGGCTGCTCGCAGGGCAGGGGGAACAATACGGCGGAAGTGGTAAGTGGTGCCTCTAACTCGGAGCATAGAATCTTCCCTCAGTGGGGAAGGACGATGGAGCAAAGACAGCCTTTGCCCCTCATTTAGCCGAAAAATCGTGCTATTTCAGGTGTCTGTGGTGCGAACTGCGGGACTCGAACCTGCATCAACCCGCAGTGGCACTTTTCTAACCCTTTGAAACAACAAAAAGAATGCGACGTGCTGTCTTCCGGTTAGTGTCTGAGTTCCCAGAACTGGTTAAACAGTCTGGGAACTTGATGGGGCCATATTTAACCTGTTTATGCCGGTGAATCCAGTTCTCTTTCCCCGAATGGTCTATTGATGATCGCCATGACTTCGGGGGCAGAAAATATCCGGTTTCTGGCATATCCGGTGCGTTCCACCAAAATGCCTGCCGTCTGTAGCTGTTCCAGCGCAGTCTTGGTTGCAGGAGCAGAAATGTCTAGAATTTTCCCAAGTCGTGTCGCTGTAATGACAGGACAATCAATCAGAACATCCAGTGCTCTCAGCGCTGCGGAGTTCTTTCTGTAGGATCTTCTGCCCAGCCACTCCGCTTTCAGCGTTTTGGTCGCCTTCCTGACAGCTTTGAATTCCTGCATAGTCCCAATAATGGCCTGTGACATGAAGGTAATCAGGGGAAGCCAGTTCAGTTTCTGCTGCGCCTGTTTCAGCGCGTCGTAATAGTCCTGTTTGTATGCTTCAATGTAGGAAGAGAGATAGAGAGGTGGCTCTTTTTCCGCTGCCAGCATCATCGGGATCAGAAGTCTGCCAACCCGTCCATTGCCGTCTCTGAATGGGTGGACAGCTTCAAAATGGGCATGAGCAATAGCAATCCGTGTGATGAGTGACTGAGTCATCATCTGCATGCCATCCCCCGCCAGATAATCCAGTGTGCTTTGGAGACACTGGGGTACCCGATCAGGCGGGGGCGGGTTGTAGGTGGAATAGGCGATGTCATGTCTGCTGCCACCAATCCAGACAACGGTCGTCCGTAATGCGCCGGGAGTGCCGATATAGGATGTGTCGTGCTTCATGACTTCCCGATGCAGCGCCAGCACGGTGTCGAGCGTGAAAACAGTTCTGCCGGATGCAGAGGCCAGTGGCAGGAATTTTTCAAGTGCTAACGCATAGTCCCTGACCTGACGTGTTTCCTGCGTGGCCAGTTCATCGTCTTCATCAACGATCAGGAGTTCGTCAAGGGTGCTGTGAGTACCTTCCATCGCGGAACTACTGACGGCCTCCCTGCTGCGGAGAGTTCTGCTGATGAGGTAGGGATCGGTTGACGCTTGTGCCCATTCTGCAATTTGTCCCAGAGCAGCCATGGCTTGGGAGTGCAAAGCTGTGATCTTATCCAGATACACCCCACTTTCAGGTGGAGGTGGTGGGAGAACACCATAATGGCTCTCATAAGGGGAAGGCAGGCGGGCCAGACACTCTCTGACGCCTCCCGTTAAGTCCTGACGGTTCACCAGAAAAACCTTAAACATGGGACAAAATTACGATCCATATTTAAGTTTTTTAGCAGAAGACTAATTTATGATCTATCGTAATATGCCTTATTTAAGGTTTTCTGCCAATTATGAAAAGCCATATGACGCTACCTGCACTCTTGGTTTAACACGGGAACGGATAGAGAATAAATCGTAATGGCTATAGAGTAGCGTCAGGACTGAGTTCCTGTCGAAGTTCAGGGGGATTCGGCTCCATGCTTGGCATGAGAGCCGGGTGTTCTTTGCTGTTAAGTCTTACGCCCGGCCCCAGATGGCTTTCCCCATCAATAAAAAAAATTCCTGCTGTCTCCAGTGTCTGACGGATGGCTTTGAGAGTTCTGTGATGGGGAGAACGTGTTCCTGTTTCGAAATCAGCCAGTGTTCTGGAACCGACCTCAGCAAGATGTGCCAGATCTTTCTGGGAAAGGCCGAGCATGGCACGGGCTGCACGACACTGTGAAGCCAACAAAACAGGCATGAGTAAACGTCTCCACCATCAGAATAGGAAGTTTCATCTTTCATGCCATGTTGCGCCAAAAAAGCGGTTTTGAGCAAGAATGACGCAAAATTTCAGGACGTTTTTTCGGGTAAAGCGATATAAATATACATATATATGAATATATGGAACCAAAAACGTTTACAAATTTATCTAAGCGTGATACGAGGCCTCTTGTTTCGGGCCCGCCTTTGGATGTGTCTGAAGTCATTATCAAAGGCATCGGCATGGCACGTTTTGGGTATGCGAGAGTTTCAACCGACATGCAGGTCAATGACCCACAAATCCTGGCGCTACAGCGCGAGGGCGTGGAGACGATTATTACAGAAGTGATTTCCGGCGCGGTGCCAGCACGAGCTCGTCCACAACTTTCGAATTTGCTGAAGAGAATGAAGCGAGGGGATAGTCTCGTGGTCAGCCGCTTAGACCGCTTGGGACGCGATACCCTTGACGTTCTGAGTTTGCTGCGTGAACTGGACGAACAAGGTATCCGCGTCCGTATCCTTAACATCGGCGCAGAAACAGGAACACCGAATGGCAGAATGTTCCTAACCATATTGATGGCTATAGCTGAGTTTGAGCGTGAACTTATAAGAGAAAGAACACGAGCTGGACTTGCCGCAGTTAAAGCATCAGGGAAAAAACTTGGACGACCTGAACGCCTGACAGCACCACAGAAGAGACACATTGTTCATTTGTCACATGAAGGTATGTCTCTGCGACGGATAGCTGCTCTTTTCAATGTCAGTAAATCAACAATTAATAGAGTAGTAAGTAATCAATAGAATATAAAATCTCAGCTTTTTGGTGTAGATCAGGAAATATTTTCTTTTCTTCCTAGAGCCTGCATGCCGCGTACAATCTTGAGGATTGTCCATACAAACCAGATTGCGCCTAAAATAAAAGCGATAATCGACGTGATGCCAAAAGTAAGAGGAGATATCAGCGTTAGAGTGGAAATGAAAAAAGTATAAACAAGACCGACTATGAATATATTTTTCTGATATTTAAAATGAGACTGATAGGGCTGATCGGATTTCTCTTGAGACGCAAGAGCGATAATAAACCCTATTAAAGCAGGAATAACAAGAAAAAAGCCTGAAATATAAAGAATGTAATTTATGTTACAAAGAGAGCGACCACCATCTTTTCCGGAAACAATGGAATTTTCAGTGATATTACCTAAGTCGATTCCAGACATCTAACAGATCCATATAGGAATGGGGAGAATTTGGGATGTAGATTAATTATAAAACTGTTTTCACATTACTGTTTGAGAGTTTCTCGTCAACAAATGCCTTTAACTGCTTTATAATTTCGTTTGAGATGACAGTGGCATCACCAGGATTTGCAGAAGAAATGGTAAATTCCGACATGCTTGTTGGATTTTCTGGTATGACATTGGCGGTGATCCTCAGGTAACTCTGTACTGTCTGAGAGAAGGCGTCCGAGGTATCGTCAATATCAATAGGTCTGCCATTGATTTTTTCAGACGTCGTTTTGTCTTTCAAAATATATTGAGCAACGATTGCTGGTTGGTTGGGCATGGCAACAGGTAAGTGAATATTGTATTTTTTTAAAATTTCAGCTTGAAAATCTGCAAAATGGGGAGATTTATCGGCAGGATAGGAAACTTCACGGTCTATTTTTGTGACAGTTGTGCCTGCAACAGGAGGGGAAATGTCTACAGAAAGAGAATCGTTATCGGAGGAGCAAGTCAGTTTGCTTACAAAAGGCTGCGTTTTTACGTCTATCCCTTTATAAGACAAACCTAATGTTTGGTATTTGATACCGGCTGGATGGTTACAGTAACGGCCTAAGATTTTTTCAGCCTCTACAGCAGGCATACCTATTGTAAGGCCGACTACTGGAGCCTGTGTAACTGCGTTGGGTGTGGTAGGAACGTCTAATGCGTGTTTCAGATAAACTCCTCCATTGTCTGGAGGAGCCTGGTTATCTGTCTTACTTGAGGGGATATGTCCTTGATCGTATCCAGCAAGATTACCCATCATATTGCGCCGAAAATCATCTACAGCATTTTGTGCGTGCGCTGTAATGGGGAAGCTGAACAGTACAAGGGCTATAGAAGATTTTCGCATGATCATCTTTCATGACATTCAATGTTTATGTCGGATCAAGAAGTAAGTAGTCTACTGACGATTAATTGGGCTGTTCTTTTGCAAGACGCCATTTTCCATCTTCATGGTGAATGGCACGGAGTGTGTTTTTCTGGGGCTCATCGTTCAGTGTAAAGCTCACCGTGCAATCGAAAGCAGAATCAAAATCTTTGACAACCTGACAGGTATATTTGACGATTTTTATGTCATCTGTGTCGATCTGTTGATTTTGACGATTTCCTCCAAAAAACATGCTCACTGACTGATTGATAAGGTTGGCTTCCAGTTTTGCCACTTCTTCCTTGCTTGGGGGGCTGCCTGAGCATGCAGACAGCAAGAGCGGCAGACCTAGAAGAGGTATCGAAAAAAGACGGATTGAAGAGCGTTGAGTCATGGGAGAGAACCAAGTTGCTGTTTGATGTCGTGTTCAAAATCCGTCGTTTTTGGGACAATGTTCTCTTGGAAGGCGTAAGTGGAGTCTGAGTGTCCCAAAAATGTGTCTCGTTGAAAGAAGGAGACGGAAATGATGGCACGTTATGGTTATGCTCGGATTTCTACGGATGAACAGACACATGATCCTCAGGTTCTGGAATTGAAACGTGAAGGGCTTGAGGAGATTATTACGGATACTCTGTCAGGGCGTATCCCCGCTGTCGAGCGTCCCGGTTTGTCATCCCTATTGAAAAGGCTCGTGAAGGGTGACAGCGTTGTGGTGGCAAAACTGGATAGGCTGGGGCGTGACACAGTCGACGTTATGGGACTGGTCCGTAACCTTACAGAACAAGGTGTACGTGTCCGTATACTCAATATTGGGATAGAAACAGGCACCCCCAATGGACAGCTCTTTCTGACAATTCTCGCTGGATTTGCGCAGTTTGAACGAGAGATCATCAGAGAACGTACAAAGGCAGGATTGGCAGCTGTAAGGCTGGCAGGTGTCCAGTTGGGTCGACGCCCTGTCCTGACATCGTCTCAAAGAACGCATGTCTGCGAATTGAAGAAGGCCGGACGATCGCTGGCAGAAATTGCAAAAATTTTTAAGGTGAGCAGAAGCACTGTCTGGCGCACGCTAAAGTGCGGGGTATAGCGTGCCAAAAAGCAGGTTTAAAGGACAGCAGCGATGCCGTTTGTCCGATGCTGCTTGACAATTCTTCAGAAACGACCGTTTTCCGGACAATGAACGTCTCAGAGTTATAGAGGTTTCTTCAGGTATGATCATCAAGAAATCAAAATTTTGTCGATCTTGATGTAATGTATAGTAGCTGTTTTAATGTGTTGGAGGCGTTTGGGAATCGTAAGCGTTTAACTGTTTCTGCCATTGGTGTCGTTGATAAGACCCGTAAGCGCATCCAACACCAGCACCAAGAATTGGGTGACGAGAGCGCATTGAGCCACTTGCAACAGCTCCGGCGGCGGCATCAGCAAGACATCCGTTTGGACGAGATGGAAGAATATTGCCATTGCGAGCAGTCGGGAATGGTTTGGTTTTTGGAGCGTTCCTGCCAGAAAGAAGGTCTGCCAAGGTTCTTTTGTCTTGTTGGCTGGGTGGAACGGCCGGAGTGTCAGGATTTCGTCCGGCAAAAAAATCTCCCAGCGTCCGTGGGCGCGCGTCAGCGCAAGAGAGGGGAAGCATGGTGAGGGCAATGAAAGGAACGAGAAAATTTTTCACGGTAAATGATCTCTTTAATGAGGATGATGTCTCTTACCAGAGAGGGCGCGAGAAAGCGCCTTTACAGGAAAGAGAGGGGCAATCAGCGATTGACCTGTGACGAGCAATATGCTAAAGATCATTCTAAAGAAAAGGTTTTTTACGTCGTTATTATTCATTTTAGTGCAAAAGTTTTTGCATGCCGCACAGATAAGGCGCTTCATTCGGGGCGTTTTAGCCAACTTATCTGATGGGGTGATTGTATGTCTGACAACTACCAAGCTAAGGATGATAGCTCTTTAAAGGACCAACACAGTTTTTCTAGACTCGCAAGGAGAATTAGAACGAAATCTCGTAACGCGGAACGGTCACGGGAAGCTGATGATCTGGCGAAAGAGGAGCAGGTTTTTCTTCTTAGGGAAGGGTGTTCGTTTCCAAAACGCGTCAGTGCGAGTTCGTCTGGTGGTGATCTTTATCGCCATGTCCGTAGGTTAGAATCTCCCGTTGGTATTCATGAACCATTTAATGTTCAACAAAGTATCGAACAGGTTCAAGAAAGGTTTCCATACGCGCGGGATGCAATTAAAGCTTTGGCCTCGGCGGATTTAACACGCACGGTGTTTGGGCGTTCCCATCGCTTTCAGCCGATACTTTTAGTGGGACGACCCGGTTGTGGTAAGTCAACACTCGCCAGAGTTTATAACAAAGCACTTGGCTACCCCTGTATGACCATGAATGTGGGGGTGATGTCTGATGTTCTGTCATTCACGGGTACGCATTCAACATATAGTAATCCGCGCCCTTCGGTGATTGTTGAATACGTTGCGCAGGCAGAAGTGGCTAATCCTTGCGTTATCCTTGACGAGATCGACAAATCTCCTGATGGTAATCGCAATGGCAGTGTAAAAGATGCCCTGTTGCAGTTTCTTGAGCCTGGTGAAGCTGCGACTTTTTATGATGTTTGTTTGAATACAGAAGTTAATCTCTCCCGTGTCAGATGGATTTTGACTGCAAATTCTTTGGAAAAAGTCCCTGCGCCGTTGCGTTCACGCTGTCATGTTGTGCACGTGCCTTGTCCTCAAAAAGGTCATGTTCCGCAGATGGCTCGACAGATGGTGGCCAATTTCATGGCCAGTATTAATATGGACGCCAGATGGGTAACATTGGATGGTGTCGAAGAAGCGGTATTGCAGGAAAATTTCAACGGTGATCTGAGGCAGTTGAGAATGATGGTAGAAATTTTAATACGTGAAAGAATGACCTCTTTAGCCATCTGCTGAGAGTGTGGCTGTGTTCATGGCCTGTCTGAAAATTTATTGCAGACAGGCAGGATACGCCTACATGTCAGACATTCGATCATCGGTTGCGCCTTTCCGGAAGCAGACATTCAATATCCTCAATTCGGAATTGCTCTCGCCTTGGATGCCGTTCCAAATTATCCAACGGAGAAGCTCTTCGCCGTATCCAGTATTCGCCGGTAGATCTGTATACGTGCATTCGACGAACAAGTGCTAAGCTTGTGACGCAGTTGCCCACTCGTGCTTTTCCTGCAAATAATCAAGTCGAAAAAGACATATTCCGCATCGCATGGATGCTTGCTGAGGTTGGAGATGTGACGAAGTGACTACCGATCAACAGGCTGCAATTGCGATGCTTCGTGCTGAACCTTTAAGGATCGGCGTTTCAACGCGATCTCTCTTCAATCTTGAGGATGAACACAAAGTTTTCAGGGAGCAAGGCGTTCACGCCTATGCCGCGATGCAACTTGAGCGGGAAGATGTCATCATCGGCAAAGGCGCAGGCTTCGATGTGGTGAAACGGCTTCTGGCTTTAAATGAGCACGGAGCGGATCCGTATGTGGAGGTCGTACTTCTCTCACAAAATTCACCCGATTTGTCGCTCAGAGCGTTCAAATCCATCAATCACTATAAACTCACTATCAAGACAGGGAGCTTCACCAGCGGGAGGTCATTGGCTCCGTACATTCCGGCATGGAAGATTGATCTCTTCCTCTCGAACGAGGATGCTGACGTCAGAGGGGCTGTGAACGGCGGAGCTGCCGCCGCACGTTTGGGCGTTGCTCCATTAGGGAGCGAAGGGCCTAGCGCGGACGAGGTTCGGATTGCGTTCGATGGCGATGCGGTCGTCTTCGGGCCAGAATCTGATGAGATTTATAAAAAGGACGGTCTTGAAGCTTTTTTGACACATGAGACTGCTAACGCCGCTAATCCAATGAAGCGGGGACCGTTCGGCAAGTTCCTTCACAAGCTGTCGGCCTTGCGCAAGATCTATCTTAATGACGGAAATATTAGTAAGGTTCGCATTGCACTGGTAACTGCGCGGAACGCACCGGCCCATGAACGTGTCATCCGCACACTACGCGCTTGGGACACGCCCGCCGACGAGGCCCATTTTGTGGGTAGCTGGGATAAAGCGCCCGTGTTGCATGCTTTTGGCGCTCATATCTTTTTCGACGATCAAGAAAAACACGTACTGAGTGCATCGGCCGTAGTGCCATCCGGCCATGTCCCCGGTCCTCATGATCCGAACATACCGGTTATTCCAGCTTCCTGAGCAACGCAACAGTGAAAAATGTTCCTTATTTTCCGCTTTCGCCTTCGTCCCGGTCGTATAATTAGAGATGGTGCCATTCCAAAAACGGACACATCATGGGATGTAATCGGTTAAATCGGGTCTGGTACGCTTCTAAGCGAATTAAAGATCTGCGTATGTTAGGATAGGAAGTTATGAAGCCGCAAGTAAAAAGACAACACCATGTATGGAGGCGCTATTTCTTGCCGTGGGCAAATGATAAAAAATTATATGCATATATAGACAAAAAAGTATGCAGACCAAATGCTATAAACATTTCCGTTAAGAGCCTGTTTGGAAATTCGCTGAAGTGTGATT
>NZ_LHZV01000022.1 GCF_001581005.1 Acetobacter orleanensis | reverse complement strand
AAAGACGGCAGCAGGAACGCGCATCATCCCCATTCATTCCAGTCTGCTCGGAATGGAAGAGCTGAATCTACTTCAGGACAATGGTGAAAAATACCTCTTCCCTGATCTGACTGTTTCAGCATCAGGTGAACGAGGCGATAACTTTGCCCGTTCTTTCTCAAAGCACAAAAAACGGCTCGATCTGCCAGAGGCAGTAACGTTCCATTCCTTCCGGCATACCGTCTCGACAAAGCTTCGAAACCAAGAAGCGCATATTCGGGAACTATGGATCGATACTGTTTTAGGGCATGAAGCTAGTCATAAATCTCAAGGCACCATAAACTATACGAGCGGAATTGAGGTTGCCAATTTGAAGCAGGTCATCGAAGCCCTCTCCTATCCGCCAGAGTGCATTATGCCCATTTAACCGGCGCATGGTGGCAGTCTCGTTTGCATAAGAACAAAAACGGGAAATCGCCTGTTCCAATAGGTTATCTTTAAGAGGAGCCAGCAGTGTCAGACGGCTACCCAAAGGGTAGCGTCAGACAGCTGGTAAGGGGGAGAAATCTCCCCCGTTAACCCCCTCTTTAGAAGGAAAATCAGTTATGCCTGCATCTCGAACTTCTCGCCTTTCCGTCCGTGCATCGCCAGTTGAATTGAAGCTCTGGAACCATATCGCACACAGTCATGGTCATGTGACCACGTCTGACTGGATACGCTCTTTACTGGCTTCCGCTGAGTTCTCGGGTAATGATGGTCCACCCGTTTCAGACGAACTCCGCAGACTACGCACCCAGCTTTCACGCGTTGGCAATAATCTCAATCAGCTTGCTCACTCAGCCAATTGTGGCGATGCAGTCCATTGCGGGTCTGTGCTGGACGATATCGAAACCCTGATCCATCAGTTCGACCGCATTCTGTCACGATCTCGCAAAAAACCTTCCAACAGAACAGCCCGTCGCAAATGCGACACGACTGTCACCGTGCATTGATTGCCTGTGACCATGCGTCATGATCGTCAAAGAAAGCAGGATTAAAACGCGCAGTGGTGCGGGGGCTTTGAGTCGTCATGTTCTGCATGGCGCGAAGAATGAAGCTATTCGTGTTCTGGCTGGGTCAGACTGGCTGATGCGTGACCACATGCGAGAGGCAAGGCGCGAAGGGCTGACATATGGCCTGCGCCATATCGCCTTTAATCCGGCACAAGCGATGAGCGATGCTCAGCTTGCTGAGTTTGCCGATCATCTATGCCAAGAGCTTAAAGCTGATCTCAGTCATATAACCCTCATCATCCATCAGAAAGACGGATTGACTCATGGGCATTTGCTTCTGCCGGAATGGCAGGGAGATCATGTGCTCAGCAGCCGGTTTAGCTGGATGCGCCTTGAGAAAGTGGCCCGACTGGAAGAACTACGATTAGGGCATGCTCTGGTGCCCGGCAGACATGATAAGGCCATTGCAAATGCCCTTCATAAGCAAGGATACCATCATGAAGCCGAACAGATTGCTTAGCTTATACCCACTTCAGACAATCTCAAACCCCGCGCAGCGTATACAGCACAGGCAAGACGGATGACGGAACGGCAGGGTGTTGATCTGGCTACTCGAAAAACACTGGTGGCGCACCTCTGGTCTCACTCTGATGGGCTGAAATCCTTCCGCGCAGCACTGAAAGAGCATGGCCTGACAATGCGCGAGGGAGACAGGAAAGACACCAGACCGGGAGCACACATCATTGAAGACGAGAACGGCACGCTCATTGGAAGTTTTACCCGTTTGACCAAAGTCAGAATGGCAGATTTCCGAAAACTGCTTGCAGAAGAAAACACGCCCAGACAGAAGCCAGCCCTCATCCGACGTCCCAAAAGAAGCAAACTTCAGCAGGACCTGTATCGCAAACGGGTTGCTGATGTAGACCGGCCTGTTCGTTCCCCTCAGGCGGCCCCTCACACTGGCCCGATTATCAGAACTGTGGAAGAAGCCCGCCTGCGATGTCTTCTTTTAAACGCCCTTCAGGACAGACAGGCCATCCTTGACCAGCAGGCTCCCGCCATGAAGCAACCTCTGCCAGACAGAGAGGTCATTCTGACACAATGGCGGAAAGACCTTCGTCCATACGAAAAACGGCTAAGAAACGCCTATGATCACTATCGCTCAGCAAAGAAGGCGTCCGAGGCAGCCAAGGAAAGCATCTGGCAGCGATTGAGTGGAAAACATAGATGCCTACAAAAGCAGTTTGACCAGACCGCATTGGATTTTTGGGAAGTGCTCCGGTTTGCCATTCAGGGGCTGCTCTTTGTGGTTGGCCTGAGATCTCTCCCGCCTGATCCGATACGCCCAATTGTGACTGAACGGAACAGACCCAGGCTGGAGCGCATCAAAACAAAATATGATGCGGAATTTGTAGCTCTAGCCAATTCGCAAAAACGCGAGGAATGGCTGAACAGGCAGTTTGAGGCACAAAATCGGGCACGTCAGCGACAGATTTACGACTGGAATGAAAAACACCGCCTGGCGAAGGAACAGGCCCGTCGCGACATGTCCCTGTTTCGATCTCTGCTTAACAGCAAGCCATTTTCCCCAGAACGCACAAATCTGACAAAACTGTCATCGCAGATACCTCTTGAAAATGAAGTGCTTCAGGCACTACAGAAACCTATTCGAAGCCGAAGCAAGCCGCCCTTTGGAAGACTCAATAATGTCGCCTTTGGAGGGGTGAACGGCCTGTCCGCTTTCAATGTGGTCGATGGCGAAAGCGGATAAACCATAATTCTTATGCTGAAGCACTGTCTCCAAGGTGCACCCTGAAAAACGGCACCAGTTTTTCCAGTGCCAGACCGACGGCTTCCGGTTTGTCATACAGATCATAATGCGAGCTGTTTTCCAGGGACACGATCTGCCGGTCTTTAGACGCGGTGGCGCGGCCATAAATCTCCGTGCCATCGCGATAGGCGCCGAACGCGCCGACCTTTTCTCCCACTACAACCATGACAGGCTGGGTCAGCTGGGGTTCAGCAAAGGCAAACGCGTCCCATGACAGGATTTTCTGGGCATGGCTGAATAGCAGCCGCGTCCACCCACCGGGCTTCTGGCCGCGAGGCGTCTTGTAGTAATCCGTGGCTTCCAGAACATCCCGGTCCGTCAGACCATTCGCACGGGCTGCCTCGACGCTCGGTGGCAGCAGTTCATTGACCTGCAACTCGCCACCACGCGCCTCTTTCGTGCGCTGCGCCGCCATGGCCTCCAATGTGCCGAGTGGATTGAAACCACTGAATCCCTCCCGGAACAGGCGGCCGAGATTGACTGGCGTGATGCCGACGACCGCTTTGATCCGTTTTTCCGTCAGCGCGGCATTGATGGCGTAGGCCCCGCCGCCACAGACACCAATCACGCCGATACGGTCAGCGTCCACATAAGGCAGCGTCACGGCATAATCGATCACATGGCTGATGTCCTCGACCCGCTGGGTCGGGCTCTCAATCCAGCGCGGCGCACCGCCGCTTTCACCCTGATAGGACGCGTCATAAGCAATAACGACGAAACCGGCTTCGGCCAGCGCCTTGCCATAGACATTCCCCGAGGTCTGCTCCTTGCAGCTTCCAAACGGGTGAACACTGACAATGGTCGGATAGGCCCTGCTTTCATCAAAGTCGGAAGGGAGCAGGGTGTTGGCTGCAATGGGCCATGCCATATCGGCATTCTGTATCTGGACCGATTTCATCTCGATATCCTTTGTTCTGCTTTGCACGCTCGTTACGCCAGCTTGGCCTGAAAGAACGGGGCCAGCACGGAAACGGCTTCGGTCACGAAGGCTGTTCCATCGTAGAGATCCATGTGATTGGCGCCCTTCACGATATGGA
Organism: Acetobacter orleanensis; assembly: GCF_001581005.1. Classification (GTDB taxonomy): domain Bacteria; phylum Pseudomonadota; class Alphaproteobacteria; order Acetobacterales; family Acetobacteraceae; genus Acetobacter; species Acetobacter orleanensis. Next base: position 2,782 of record NZ_LHZV01000022.1, on the reverse strand, counting down.
CCGACTTATCCGTACTGGCCGCGCGGTCGTACAGGTCGTCGCTCATCCACTTGCTACCCGCGTTGCTACCGACGACGATCTGGATCGGTTGCGTCAGATAGGTTTCGGCCATGTGATAGGCGTCATAGGTGATGATCTGGTTCAGGCTCCGCAGCGTGGCAAAGCCGGGCGCGGTCGCGCACTCGGCGCGGGGCGTGTGATAATACTCCCAGGCCTGACGCAGTTCTTCGTTCGGCGCATCTTTCTCCGTCAGCGGCGCGAGTGGCATGGTGGCGTAACCGTTGCCTGCGGCATCTGCGGTGCGGGCATTGGACCCGGCTTCGATCAGCGGGAGTGCATTGATCGAGCGCACCGAATTGTCCCAGCCATTGCGGAACATGGAGCCGATATTGACTGCGCTGACAGTGCCGATTGCTTTGATGCGACGGTCCTGAATGGCGGCATTGGCCGTGTAGCCCGCGCCCGCACAGATGCCCATCGCGCCGATGCGGTTCTGGTCGATGTAGGGCAGCGTTGTCAGATGGTCGATAACGGCGCTGACGTCTTCCGTACTGACGTAGGGGTTCTCAAGCTGGCGTGGCTCACCGCCGCTTTCCCCCTGATAGGACCGGTCGAACGCAATGGTAACAAAGCCCTGTTCCGCGAGTTTCTGCGCGTAGGTACCAGCCGTCTGCTCCTTCACGCCGCCCCCAGGATGGGAGACGACAATGGCGGGCCATTTTTTCGTCTCGTCGAAGCCATCGGGGAAATTGATCACCGCCGACAGGGTAATGGCCGGGTTGTTGGTGTTCGTGAAACTGATCTTGGTCATGGTCTGTCTCCTGTTGATGAAAGCATGGTAGAACAAACCTATTGCGTAAATTAGACGGATAATACGTCATGGCCCTATCACTGGAGTGATCAATGAAGCGGGATGAAATCGCCGATCTGGCAGCTTTCGTCGTAGTGGCCGAGGAAGGCAGCTTCACCAAAGCGGCTCGTCGTCTTGGCATCGCACAGTCCGGCCTGAGCCAGATCGTGCGACGCACGGAAGAACGGCTGGGCATGCGCCTGCTGTCGCGCACGACCCGCAGCGTGGCACCGACGGAAGCGGGCGAGCGGCTGCTCGCGACACTCGGCCCGATGCTGCATGATCTGGATGCAGCGGTCGCCTCCCTGAGTGATTTGCGGGACCGTCCATCGGGCACCATCCGGGTGACGACCGTGGAACATGCGGCGAAAACCATCCTTCTTCCCGGCGTGAAGCAGCTTCTGCGAGACAATCCTGATATCCGTGTGGACGTGACCATTGATTACGGACTGGCAGACGTGGTGGCGGATCGCTTCGACGCCGGCATCCGGTTGGGCGGCGAGATTGCGAAAGACATGATTGCCGTCCGGATCGGCCCGGACATCCCCATGGCCATTGTCGGATCACCGGATTATTTCCGCATCCACCCTGCACCAACGTCTCCAGCGCGGCTTGTCGAGCATAAGGCGGTCAATCTGCGGCTGCCGACATCGCAGACCGTCAATGGCTGGCGACTGATGCGGGGCGGTCGGGAAACACGGGTGCGGCTGGAGGGGCAGATGACGCTCAATACCATTGACCTTATCCGCGAGGCCGCCCTGGACGGACATGGGCTGGCCTACCTGCCGCTGGACATGGTGCAGTCTGATCTGGAGCGCGGCGATCTGGTGCAGGCGCTGGCAAAATTCACACCCTCTTTGCCAGGGTATCATCTTTACTACCCAAACCGGCGACAGGCCCCCGTCGCTTTCAGGCTGTTCGTCGAGGCGTTGCGATATTCGCAGTGAGGCAGCAATGGAGGGGAAGGCCGCCCGTCTGCTATCGGCCAGCGTGACGATAGCTTCTGCCTGTCCACTCATGATTCCCGACAGACAACGTAGCGAGGATTTTGCGATAAACTACGATAGGTTGAAGATTTGAAGAAATAAAAACCCATAGCTCTCTGTACATTTAATTAAAACTGAACTTTTTATCATTTTCTACATATCTCTCAATCATCCTTTGGGAGTCGGCGTAAAACTGAGCATGGCTCAAATCCACAACTCTTTTATTCAAATAATCCACTTGATCGGAATCTAAAACTTTACCGTAAAATTCTTCGTGTTTTCCTGGTTCAGGAAATAATAACGCTAAACGAGGCCCTAATGGATAATACCATGATAGATGCGCAGGAGAGGAACCATCATCTCTGGCATCCAAATTTATGATAGGTTGATCGGATGTCAAAAATGTTATGTCAGTTTTGTTTTCTATGAGGAAAATTGGACGTTTCGGTTTTTCCAGAAATAATGATAAACTCAACTCTGATGCCAACAGAATGCTAATAATCGCCCATGAATTAGAAACATCAACGTCATTATTTTTATTAAGTCGCTCAATTATTTTTTGCCTAACTCCAAACGTTCTCAAACTCTGAGTAGATAGCCAGCTATAAAAAACTATTCTAGCTTGTGTATTTTCATAAAACGATAAATCTTTTTCTATCATTTTATTAAATATAACGTCGAAATCACTTTCTAGTTTTTCATAACTGCCCTCTATTGAATTTTTTAGATATAAATCGACAATCTCATTTGTTTTTCCATATTGTTTAAGTAACGATGCTATTTTGTAGCAATCTAGTATTTTTTTATTATCTTCAACTACAACCCTATTTTTATTTCTTTCATTGAGAAATAATATTTTTATAAGCTCTACCTCTCTTTTGTTTGGAATCTTCAGTTCATACATGTAGCTCTTAGAGCCTGTTTGAAAAGTCACGGATGAGCGTTT
>NZ_LHZV01000028.1 GCF_001581005.1 Acetobacter orleanensis | reverse complement strand
AAAGGAACTGGCTTTGCTGGCCTCTGCGTCATGGCACAGCAAGTCCGTACCCGAGCAGGCCTTCCGGCTAGTCACCCTTATTGCAGCTTATAGCGGAATGCGATTAGGCGAAATCTGCACTCTGAGAAAAGAAGACCTACAGAGCGTTGATGGTATCCCCTGCTTCCTTATCCGTCCTCATGCCGAAACTGGCTGGGCACCCAAAACGGAAGCTGGCAATCGTGTGGTACCAGTCCATTCAAAACTGATTGAAGCTGGTGTGCTGGTGCTGAAAGAGACCACGAATGGCCCATACCTCATCCCCGGTCTGGAAACCTCAAAACAGGGTGTCAGGGGCGCAGCTCTTGGTAGGGCCTTTTCATTGCTTAAAACCCGGATTGGCCTACCAGCAGAAATCACATTTCACTCGTTCCGGCACACAGTCTCAACCCAACTCAGAAACGCAGATGCCAACATCAGGGAGGTATGGATAGACCGCCTGCTGGGTCATGAAGCAACCCACAAGAGCCAAGGAACCACAACCTATCTGACCAGCATTTCAACAGCCAACCTCAAGCAGACCATAGAGGCAATCAGCTGCCCAGAAACAGCCTTTGCAAACATGACGATTTAAAAGGGAGCCAGCAGTGCTCAATGGCTACCCATCGAGCATCTGGCAAGGAGGAATATCTTCCCCCGTTGACCCCCAAAAAAAGCAGTTTTCTGCCCTTATTTCTTTCCCTTGCAAAGACGGACATGGCTGACGAAAGGCTCGATTTCACCCTTCCACATTACAGGGTCATAAAGACACGACTTTACTAACAGACGTTGAACGATAAGATAAAATATCTTATCCTTGAAGGCCTCTGTTTATGCCTGCTCTTTTTACCCTTCTTGACACCGTCAACTAATAGCTCTTTATGACACCAGAAATATATTGGAGTTATCAATAGTCTTGACCACTCCCCAAACCCGACAGCAACACAAGACAACACCCTTCGCTATTTTTGTTGGGGTGCTGGTACTTATCGGGTTTGTCGGACAACTTCTCCTCCAAGGCTTTTCCCTACCAGACGAAACTCCAAGGGCGGCAATTGAACGACTAACGGGCATTGATATCAGCCCTCAGCACAACATGGACAATGATATGGTGATGATGGACATGCCCATGAGCATGTCGGGTCATCACCATGATACACATCATCACGACAAAAGCTGTCCGCTTTGCCCGTTGCTGGAACTTGTCGCTGTTATTCTGACGAACCTCCCCGCCCTGCCCGCTTATACTGTGTATCGATATCAACAGGAAATGCGGGCGCATCCTCCCAGAGCGCCACCATCTGTTCTGACAGGTCTGCCACCGTCGCGCGGTCCTCCTTTGTTTTCCTGAGCCTTTCGTCAGCTTCTGGTTTGTGTCGTCTCATCCTACACGCCGCTTTTGTGCGTGTTTGGGAGTATTTCTGCACGATCCAGTGCTGAGTCTTTCTCAGTTCAGGATTTTCTTTAACTATGTATGAAAAAACCCTTGATGCTCAAGGAGCATTAGCGTGTCGTTTTATCGCGCGCATTGTCGTGCTGTCTTACGGTTTTACCGCCACACCTTTATGGGCGCAGAGCAGCACAGACAAAACATCATTTTCCCAGACTGGAATGTTGCCTCAGAAAGAAAAAAAGACAGAGGTCGCGTCCCAGTCACAAAGCTTTGTGATCGTTAACGGAACACGGCAGCCTGCCGAAGATTATCTTGCTCAGACCAATAGTTTAGCTCTAAAAATTCCTGTTTCCATCCAGAAAACACCAGTATCGGTACAGGTCATCACTCATGCTGTCATACAGGATCGGGGCGTTCTCAGCATTAATCAGGCCGTCGAGACAGTCAGCGGTGTTGAACGTAATCTGACCTTCCCTAATTCTCTGACTTTTCGTGTGCGTGGATTTGTGGACGCTTCTACAACCTTACGAGATGGTTTTAGAGAACAGACCGGAACCCAAGATATTCAGGGCGTTGATAACATTGAAGTCCTCAAAGGTCCCGCATCGGTGTTATACGGTGGTTCAACCTCTTCTGGCGGGACCATCAACGTCACGACAAAGCGAGCCATTGCAAACCATAACTTTCTGAATGCCGGATTATCAGGTGGAAGTTTTGGATTATTCCGAGGAACCGCAGACGGTAATCGTGATCTATCAGGAGATGGAAAAATTGTAGGGCGGATCAATTTCGCCTATCAGCATGATGATACATTCCGAGACTTCGGTTACAACGAAACAACCTATGTTGCTCCCACTGTTCAGTGGACTCCCTCTCTTCATGATAAGATTGATTTCTTCGCGTCTTGGCAGCTTTCAAACTATACTTGGGGTGCATCCCAAACCCCTTTGATCCGAAAAGCTCTGGCTCTCCCCCTCTCCTATAACTTCGATAATCAGACTCTTGGAGCCTCGCATCAGAACTCCTGGCGTTTAGGATACAACTGGGTACATAAATTTTCTGATTCATTCCGATTTCGCTCAGGCTTTGCAAGCTCAATCAACAACTATGATTTCGGTACGGATCGTATGAACACCTTTGCTCTCTCAACGAACGGACGAACCCTGAGTCGAGAAGTATCCAGCGGCCCTCAGATGGGTAAAGATTTTGATCTCCAGAATGAATTTTCAGGCATTTTTCATACTGGTCCACTAAAACATGACTGGCTGGTCGGCAGCGAGCTCTATCAGACAGATTATAGTGCAAAAACCTATGCGGCCTCACTTCCTACACTTATTCTTACAGATCCCATTTATACGGGGACACCAGGACTTGCACGGTTACGCTCCAATATTTCAACACAGGCAGAAGCCGCCTCAGTGTATTTTCAGGATTACATTTCTCTTTTTGATCGCTTCTATATTCTTGGTGGGGGGCGCTATGATACCACGACAACATCTTCTCTCAATAAAATAAAAGAAATCAACACCTCTGTTTCTGCAAATAAATTTTCTCCTAGACTTGGCATTCTCTATGCCGCAAGTAAAAAAACGTCTTTTTATTTTAACTGGTCAACAAGTTTTATTCCTACATCAACTTCTTCCTTCACTGGAACTCCCCTTTCACCAGGAAGGTCTCGCCAGATTGAAGCAGGCGTCAAACAACAACTGTTTCATGAGCACCTGCAAGCGACTGTCGCGGTATATGATATTCGTCGCTCAAATGTTGCTACGACAGACCCGGCTCATCCGCTTTATTCTATTGCCGTTGGCCAGCAACGTAGTCGAGGCATAGAGGCTGATGTGGCAGGTGAGATTTTGCCGGGCTGGAAAGCCGTTCTCAGTTACGCTTACACTTTTGCCAATGTAACCCGTGACAACAAATATCCTGTCAACAGTGTTCTTGCTGGCGTTGCCAAACATACCGGCAACGTCTGGACAACATACGAATTTGTATACGGAACCATTCTTCATGGTCTAGGCTTGGGACTGGGTATTAGAGCCGCCACCCGACGGGAGGCAACACTTCCCAATTCGTTCTACCTTCCTGGCTATTTCCGGCTTGATTCTGCCTTATGGTATAAATTTTCCTTACACGGACGACCAGCCAGGGCTCAGCTCAATATGACAAACCTGACCAATGCCCGCATTTATGACACGAATGGCACATTCTCCATGCGTGCGGAAACTCCCCGTTCGGCTTTTGGTTCACTTCAGGTGGCATTCTGATGACGAAACCCAACAGCTCTCTTGAGAACGGCTTGTACGCCGTTTTTGCTCAGATCAAACCCTCTTGCAAAGAAACAATCATGCCAAATTTACTGCCATATTCTTCTTTACCCGGTCTTAAACGACGCGCCCTTGCCACTCTTATCATGGCCTCCATAGTCTCAGAAAGTGCCAAAGCAGCAACAGGCGGTTCTGAAAAAGAGCATCTGGAGCATATGCAAGGTATGAAATTCTCTGGTCCTCCGATCAAAATTGCTATGCTTGTTTACCCGAACATGGTTCTTCAGGACCTTGTTGGTCCACAGACTATTTTTAAAATTCTAGGTGCTGAAATTTATTTGGTTGGCATGACTATGGCACCAGTCTCAACCGATGTGGGTATTCCTGTCCCTCCAACAGACACACCAGCGACGTGCCCACAGGAACTCGATGTATTGTTTGTACCGGGTGGACTAATGGGCACAATTGCCTGCATGAACAATCCCGGCGTCCTTGCTTTTTTGACAAGTCGTGCACCACACTCTCACTTTATTACAAGCGTTTGCACAGGTAGCCTTATTCTTGCCGCAGCAGGATTATTGGAGGGTTACAAAGCCACATCCCATTGGGGTGTTGTTAATCTGCTGCCGTTAATGGGGGCCATTGAAAGCCACGAACGCGTTGTGCAGGATCGCAATAGGATTACAGGAGGCGGTGTGACTGCTGGCCTTGATTTTGGGCTTACTCTCGCTGCACAATTACGTGGGCGGGCCGCAGCAGAACATATTCAACTCATTATTCAATACGCGCCTCAGCCCCCGTTTCATCATGGCGACCCATCGGAAATTCCGGAAGCCCAGATGACACTTGAGCGCAGTCATAGAACATGGATGGACGGGAAAGCATTGCAAGCAGCACAAATAGCCTCAAAACGATTAAAGCTATAATAAGAGGAGGTTCACGGGGGAGAGCATTGCTCTCCCCCTGACCAGTTTGCAAACCCACCGGAACACAACGTGTCCGCTGGTTTACACGTCTGGCCGCCTTGCTGCCTTAGCTTGGTATCTTTAAACTCTTAGGCAAAGAGTTATAAACTCTGAAAGAGTATTCCAAAGCATTCGAAGATGCTCTGGTGAAACATTGAAGTTTGGTGAATGAACATAGCGATTAAGAGTATCTATGGACAAAAGCCCATCCCCCTGCTGAAGCTTTCTAATAGCGCCTTGATATTTTTTATTAATACTGCCTTCTGCAAACAACTGATCTGCGACCTTACCTGCTTTCGTCGCAAGTTTATCATTTTCATGCACAGTTGTGCATGGTGCTCTCTCTACAAAATTATCAATTGATAACTCGAGCAAAACACGTAACAAAACTGATATAGCATTTAAATGCACATCTATATTCAGGCGAAACTGTAGCTCTTCCCATATCTCACGATGACGTTGAAGATGCGCTCCCCATACTACATCGTGCTTAACATTAGGAATTAAATGTGGCCATCTTACTTGCTTCGTTGCACGAGCTGACTTTGCCTTAGCCGAAATATCGGGGGTTTTACTCTTTTTCTCTGACTTAGTTGTGGCTTGCTCTGCTGGAAGCAAACCTTCACGGTTTAGAGAGTCGATATATCTACTTTTTGAATCTGTATCCCAGATATCACCTAAAACCACTCTCTTAAACGCCAAATCATCAGCAATACGCCGTAAAACTGATAAAGTTTGCTCTTCATTCCGAATAATCTCAAATTGCCCTTTTTTAATTGATATACCTACACGATTTCGTAAAGGCTCTGAAGACAAAAGACGACTCAAATTTGCACGTGGGATTTTCTTACTAGGAAGAAGTCCCGCTGCTTGGAGTCTTTTTTCAATTTCATCGGCAATATGAACGCCGTTCCCTTTACCGGTACGTGTTACGAAATTATTTTGCATTCGGTCAGTCCAATTACTCTGACCAATACCCTTTTGCACACCAGTATGACGACGGAATAAAATCTCATCAACACGATCAAGATCATGCTCAACTCTACACTCTATATATTCAAGAGCAGACCACTTGGACTTTAATTCAGCAAAGAATTCTTGCAGTTCGACCGTTGGTGCTTGTCTAGGATTCGTAAGAAGCTTGAGACAAGTTGTTCTCCGGTTACCATCAGCAACAACATATTTATCACCTTCAGGATAAACTAGCGGCGGTTCAAAAACTTCGTTTTGTAAAACTATATCCTTAGCAAGGTTACGCATATGACCTTCTTGCGTAGCAAATAAATGCGCTATGGCCGCAGCCTCGCTATCTAATTCTCCGTGTCTATCATTTGCCGGGTTTACTATTAGTGATGATAAAGCCAACTTATGATAAGCCATAGTTTCTCCAATAAAACGCTTACTAAGATACTACCTAATTTTGCAGCTATTTTCCCGCACCGCAATAGTTGTATTAAGTATTATCAAATGTCGTAAATTCAGAATTTTGATTGCATCTTGACTGCCCCACGGGTTTGCCCGCACAGTGAACCCGCAGTCACCATGTGAAGGATGATTTCTCCTGAAATTATCGTTCTGTTTCAATGGGTTGTCCAGTTGGTTGCGCCCAAGGAGAGCGGGTTCGAGTCCCGCAGTTCGCACCATCATAGCTCATTGTTTTTGTTCATTATTCTTGATTTCCAGAAACTATAGATCCCGCAAACTCTTACACAAGGTCTTACACAGGCTTTAGCGGGCGACGATGAACAAGGCAGGAACATGCTCCAGCGCCGGGCAGCAAGTTTCTATTTCAGAGCGCGGGTTCAATCACATTTACGTGATACCCTTAAAAAGAATGAAATCTGCTTTTCGCTGTTCACCAGATCAAGGAAAATCGTACTGATCCGTGCCGGAACAGCATACGAACGGACACAGGCACTTTTTGCAAAGATCGAACACGCGATGACTCATGAACCGTGGATTATGTCGGATGAGGAAAAACAGGACTATGCTGACCTCCTCAGACGCTCCACCCTTTCCCCGGAAACCAGCGGAGCTCAGGAAACAAGAGACAGCCTGACAGAGTGCGTACGGTCATATGAGCTCGAAATTGAGTCGCTGATTTCTCAATACAAAACCATCAACGCTGAACATCTCCTGTCACATGTCAGAGAGACAGACCGCATGACCGCGCTCACCGGATATCTCAAGGATACAGCGGGACCCGCAATGGAAAAACTGATCCGTTCAGGTGAAATCCCTGCGTCCAGAGTTCAGTGCCATCAGGAAACCATCAAGGTCTTCGAAAATCAGTCTGCACTGTTACGGGAAACCTTGTCTCCTGTCTTCCGACAACTAGAAGTGAAACCCTCTCCCCCGTTCTCGCAGACCGTCTCTGCCTTCATGGCGTAAAAAGACATCAAAACCAAGCCAAACAGCGAACTGGTCATGATGGCCAACGTCTATCGCAGATGAATCGAAATCAATGGTGACGAACTCATTCGCACCTATTCCAGTAAGCACGCCGATAAATACATCGAAATGATGACCCATGTTCTCGGCACCTATGGAAAGGGTAAAACCAAGGAACTCATGGTTGAAGAATTTATTAAATATGCGAAGCAGAACCGCATAAAAGCCCTTCTAAAAACAAAGACCATCAAGAACCATTTCTCCAAGATGTCGATCCTATGGGCCTTCTATGAGAAGAAGAAACTGATCGACCGAGGTTCCAATGTCTTCAAAGATTGGTCTTTTGGCCGAAAACTGAAGGGAGATGGCTATAAAGCATGGTCTGAGGACGACCTGCAAAAACTTATCGACAATCCATGGCCTCCCGGCCAAATTTCCGACAGAACATTTGGCATGATTGTCGGAATTGGATCGTATACCGGGATGAGGCTGGTAGAAATATGCCGGTTGCGGAAGTTGGATATCATCAACACCAAAGGCGTCTGGTGTTGATGATATCTGTGAGCATCTGCCACGACGTAACAGACCAGCGGAGGCGTGAAACCCCAAGACTGAGGCCGGTGAAAGGGTTGTTCCTATCCACCGCAAACTGATTGAAGCTGGGATTCTGGAATGGGCCAAGAGTGCCAATTATTATCTATTTAACGAACTGACATTCAGCGGAAGGGATAAAAAACGAAGCGTGGACTTTGGAGGTAAATTCTCAATCTTCAAGAATAGGCTTGGCATTAAGTCCTCTACTATTGTTTTTCACAGCATTCGTCATAATGTCTCCACCAAGCTCAGAAATATGCCCGGAGGCGACACCGGCATCAGAGAACTCTGGATTGATGACTTTCTCGGCCATGAATACGGACATTACTCAGAAGGCGTAAAGCGATATCTTGATGGTATCGTTCAGGTGTCTGAGTCCATGCAGTATCTGGATTTCTGGGGTATCCGGATACTTATGGGAAAGGCATAAAATTCATTTCCATAGGGTTTTAAGTGCCATCTCACCCACAACAATCATAATACCAATAATCCATAAGATTTGAGCTGTAAGATGACTATAAGCTTTAAGAGCAAAATTTTTAATTTTTAATAATTTTCTCTCATGTAAGTTGCCGACATTTTATCCATGGGAGAAGCAGGACGGGGCATCATGGACCTACCTCCTCCCTTTCTCTTCTCCCTTAATTTCTGAATTCCTAATATCAATAAATTGAAAACATTTATAGTAAATATTAGGTCTATGAAAACTTATACCCCTACACCCCAACCTACGAACCTATATATTATTTGCGATGGACTTGCGGCACATGAAAACAGAATAAGAACCTGTAGCAAATCATGGTGGAAAAATTTCAGTCACCCAACATTTGCCAGAAGGTTTGATTTAGAGCTTTTAACGTCAACATTAACAGAAGCTCTCTGGAATTTCTTTTGTCGTCTTTCCCATGTCCTGCGACATATTCAAAGTTTTTCCCATGGTTTGGTTGTTGACAGTGCCTCCCCTTCATAGTGTTCTCTTCTGAGAGACCCTGCATTCCTGCGCTTTTTGGCTTGATAAACCCTGTCAGACTGTTTCCGCCTTTCTTTCTTGATGCTCTTGGAAACTAGACAATCCAGATGCTTCATTTCATATTCAGTGATCGCAAGTTTTTCAATAATTCGATCAATGCTGTAGGCATAACGCCATGAGCAAGAGCCGGATTTGACCATAGGAGCCTCACTGGCCGTCATTAGTTTATTCAGGCTCGTGATATTATCGCTTGCAAAATGCTGAGCCAGATAATCAGAGGGAATAATATCTTGTATCTGGGCTTTCACATAGGGCAACAGCTGGAGACCCGCAAAAACCGGTAGCGTTTGTACGGCTATGGCGATTCATTTAAGTTACGCGATCACGGAGGCCTGCTATGGATCCCAAGTCCCTGTTCAGTTTGAGCGATCACCTTGATGCATTGAGCAAAGAGTGCGATCCGCTCGAGGTTTTGCACTAGACGGTGGATTTCGAGTATTTCCGGGCGTGGCTGGTCGAAGGGCTTGGTTATGGCGATGGTAGCAAAGACGGCCGCCCGCCATTCGATCCGGTGATGATGTTCAAGGCCCTGATCCTGCAGGCGCAGCACAATCTGTCAGACGCCCGGATGGAGTTCATGATCCGCGATCGGCTGAGTTGGCTGCGCTTTCTGGGGCTGTCGCTTGGGGATCGAACGCCGGACGAGAACACGATCCGGCATTTTCGCAATTGCCTGACCAAGACGGGAACGCTCAAGCGGGTGATGAAGGCCTTTGACTGGCAACTCCAGAAGAAGGGCTACATTCCAATGTCCGGGCAGATCGTGGACGCCTCGCTGGTGCCTGCGCCAAGATAGCGGAACACCGAGGGCGAACACGAAGCGATCAAGTCGGGGAAGAGCGCCAGAGACATTTGGCCGGACGAGCCGAACAAGGCAGCACAGAAGGATACCGACGCGCGCTGGACACTCAAGGTCGGCGGAAAAGTCCGGTATCGGGCAGATGGGACGCAGCTCCCTATGATCGCCCTGCCGGTCTTCGGCTACAAATCCCACATCAGCATCGACCGACGCTTCGGCTTCATCCGAGGCATGGCTGTGACTTCGGCGTCAGCGGCGGACGGGCGCCTTCTCCGGCAGGTTGTCAGCATGAACAATACCAGAGGCGTCCGTAGCTTCGCCGACTCTAAGCGTGAATGGCACGGATATGGATCATCAGACTATCATCCTGTCTTTTGCGGGCACAGACCGGGCGTCGTCGCCAGGCCCTGAAACCCCGGTCGCTGACGCCAAAAAGGCGGCAGACCCGTTCGCGTGAAAGTGGCCCATGATAGCGAGCGATAAAGGTAAACCTCACAACCTTTGGCTCGCGAAGAACTGTGTCGCCTTTTTTAACAGCTCCCTCTCCTCCCGCAGCAGAAGGTTCTCACGGCGTAATCTCTCATTCTCACGCAATAGCGCCGTATGATCTGTTGTGTCAGCGACTACAGTATCAAGCTTTTGCGCATCGCGGATCCATTTCTTCAACGTCGAGGAGCCCATACCCAGATCCTGGGCAATACGCTCAGGCGACAGACCGCTGCTCAGAGCTAAACGCACCGCCTCGTGCCTGAACTCAACTTTATAAACTCGTCCCATTCCACGTTTCCTTCATGACCATCTTCGGTCTTAAAGGTCCAGAACTAAACCGTGACACGTCCAGAATTGCCGGTCGCGGCCGCAAGAGCGCACCAGCGAACCGCACTCGCAGGACTGACGCCAAACCGTTCAGCCGCCTGACGACGCGACAGACCATTCAATACAACAGCGACAACACGTTCGCGAAGATCCAGAGACAATGTGCGTGATGACATCCACAACCGGCCTCCATTCCGGCTCTCATCTTGAATCAGATCACAACCACTTTGGGAATCCTTGATGATTCATTCAGCGTAGAAAACACTCTAGGGCCTGTTAGATCTTGAAATTCTTCCCATATT
>NZ_LHZV01000039.1 GCF_001581005.1 Acetobacter orleanensis | reverse complement strand
GTCCGACATAAAAAGTTCAAAAAAGTGCACCACAACCTCCAGATCACTCAAAAACCCCAGTGAACCGCCAGTTTTTATGGGGGTGGTGATTTCAGTTTCCTACCAGATCGCTCTGAGACCTGCGGGAATCGGTTTTAAGAAGATCCCGCCATGACGTGAAGCGGCTGATGGGACGGGATACACCCTTCCTTCTTTTCAGAGTGTTAAGGCAGACTGAAACCTCTCTCCTGATTTCACACCGCACAAACACAAAACCCCCCGGCATCAGAGATACCGGGGGTTTTTGGTCTGTTTCTCTATAAACAGTGTTTAGCTGTGCTGTGTCTTCTGAGCCGGAGATTGGCTGGCGTCAGGATAGGTTGTCTCCCACCCGCCCCCCAGCGCGTTATAAAGACGAACCAGATTATCCGAGATAACCGCCGTGCTATCCGCCAGTTGCGTCTGGGACGACAGCAGACGACGCTCTGTATCCAGCACCTGCAGAAAGCTCTGCATCCCGTGACGATACTGGTCCTGTGCCAGTTGCCATGACCGCTGGTCCGCTGCGACCTGCGCCTTCAGGCTGAGGTTGCGTTTCTGTTCAGCTTCATAGGCTGTCAGAGCGTTATCCACTTCACTCCATGCTGTGAGCACCGTTTTCCGGTACCGAAGTGCTGCTGTTTTCTGAGAGGCCTTTTTCATTTCAAGCTGACCGATCAGACGGCCACCCTGAAAGATTGGCAACGAAATGGACGGGCCGACATTCCATGCCCGAGATCCCCAGAACCCGAGGTCCCGAAACGAGAAGGACTGGAAGCCAAACCCGGCATCAATCGTCACTTTGGGGTAAAAATCTGCTTCGGCCTGACCGACCTCGGCTGTCGCGGCGTGCAGTTCGGCTTCGGCCTCCCGGATATCAGGGCGTCTGCGCGCCAGTTCAGATGGCAGACCAACCGGCACAGCGGCGGGAACCAGAGGAATAGCGGCTGTCTGCGTCAGTTCTTTATTCAAACCACCGGGCGGCGCGCCCATCAGCAGATTGATAGCGTTAATCTGCATGGCAATCCGCTGCTCATACTGCGGAATGCTGGAATTGGTGAGTTCCACCTGAGAACGGGCGCTCTCAACATCCAGATCACTCACCAGCCCGCTTTTATAGCGGGCACTGCTGAGCGTGAGCATTTTGGTGGCGGCATCGCGATTGGCGACCGTTATCCGCAACTGCTCCTGAAGACCGCGCAGTTCCATATAATCCCGCGCCAGTTCGGCCTGCCGGGCGATCAGAATCCCGCGCCGCTCTTCCATAGAGGCTGTCAGATAGGCTTTGGCGGCTTCATATTGCCGGCGCACTCGGCCCCACAGATCAACTTCCCAGCTTGCCTGAAGGCCATCCTGCCACTGGTTCAGCAGCGGGATAGACATATTTGAGGACTGTGAGGACAGAAGCGCCCCCATGCCTTCCGGTGCATTCTGGCCTATGCGCTCGATAACGCGGCTGAGCTGCTTGCTGCTGTACTGCGCGCGCTTATAGGAGCCGGATGCCGCGAGATTCGGGAATCGCTCTGCTCCGGCAATCAGCAATTGCCCACGGCTAACAGCCAACTGCTGGGTTGCCTGAAGGACATCAAGGTTTTCTGACGCCAGACGTTTTTCCAGAGATGTCAGCTCCGGGTCCTGAAAAATGGACCACCATTCCGGGTCGGGTGCCTGTGTGCTGGGCACACTAAGAACACGAGAAGACCCCTCCAGTCTGGCATGTTGCCACTCTGCTGGTGTCCATGTGGCTGGTTTTCTGTAATCCGGGCCCACCATGCACCCACCCAGCGCCAAAGCCAGAACTACAGTGCCTGCTCCCGCCACATACCGTTTCGCCACCTGATCGCTCCTAACGAAAGTCCGTATTCTTACTACCCGGTTCTTGCACTGACCGATCGGTTCGGTCAGCATGCCAACCTATCGTTTTTCAATGTTGCGTCAATCATCATACTTGGGAATAACACAACACCATGTTTGCCCCTGCCACCACACCCCCGACAATGGCCCATCTCTGCACAGGAGAGTCTGAAGCCAAACGTCAGCAGATTCTGACCGGAGCTCTGGCCGTTTTTGCGGCGCATGGCTACGAAGGGGCCAGTATGTCCGCCATTGCGCGGGAGGCTGGTGTTTCCAAGGGCACGCTTTACAACTACTTCGCCAATAAGTGTGATCTGTTTGCTGCCTTTGTAGAAAAAAACTGCCGGGAAAAACTACAGGTTCTCGCGCCAGTACAGCAGTTAAGCCTGTCCCCGGAAAAAACGCTTCTCGCACTTGCGCGTGAAATCATAAAGCTGATCACCGCGCCAGAAAGCCTCATGCTTTACCGGATTATTGTTTCCGAAGCGCCGCATTTCCCCCACCTAGCCACAACGTTCTGGCAAAGCGGCCCGAAAATGGCGATTGAGACTCTGTCTGGCTGGATTAAGGGGCAAGTCGCGCAGGGAACCCTAGTGGTGGACGACCCTGTTTTTGCAGCAGAGCAGTTTTTCTCTCTCTGCCAGACACGTATCGCGCACCGAAAACGCTTCAACATGCCGCTAGAAAACGAAGCTGAGGAAGAAGAAAAAGTGGTCCACGCCGCAGTACGCGTTTTTCTGGCAGCCTATGGTGTTGCTCCGTCTAAAGTCTAAGCGACACGCTACGGCCGTCCTCCTTTTCCGGAAATAAAAAAGCCTGCGCACTCCAGATTACGGAATGCACAGGCTTTAAAGACCTCAACAGCCCGGTTAAGCGGGCCGTGGGACGGGGTTTTACGCCAAAGCGGCCGTCAAAGCAGGGACGATCTCGAACAGATCGCCCTCAATGCCGTAATCGGCTACCTGAAAGATCGGCGCTTCCGGGTCTTTATTGACTGCCACAATCACGCGGCTGTCTTTCATACCGGCGAGATGCTGGATAGCACCGGAAATCCCGAAGGCCAGATAGAGTTCCGGGGCGACAATCTTGCCGGTCTGCCCAACCTGAAACTCGTTCGGCACAAAGCCCGAATCGACAGCGGCACGGGACGCACCAATAGCAGCGCCCAGCTTGTCAGCCAGCGGTTCCAGAATATGGAACTTCTCTTCGCTCTGAAGGCCACGGCCACCAGAGACGACCACGCGAGCGGATTCCAGTTCCGGGCGTTCAGACTCGGACAGGTGAACCGCCACAAATTCAGAAACATTCGGGTTAGCAGCGGGAGCAACGGTTTCAACCGGAGCCGAGCCGCCTTCTGCCGGAGCGGCATCAAACGCGGACCCACGCACCGTCAGAACCTTTTTGGCATCGGAAGACTTTACCGTTGCCAGAGCATTGCCTGCATAAATCGGACGCACGAAAGTTTCGGCATCCACAATACGCACAACTTCCGGAATCGGCTGCACGTCCAGCAGGGCAGCAGCGCGCGGCAGCACGTTTTTGCCAACGGCACCGGCAGCGGCAACAATCTGGTCATACCCGCCTGCCAGAGAGACAATCAGGGCAGCCAAAGGTTCAGCCAGTTCATGCGCGTACTGTGCATCCGCAGCATGCAGAACCTTGGAAACACCGGAAATGGCAGACGCGGCCTGTGCCACGGTAGCGTCACCCGCCACCAGCACATGCACATCACCAAACTGAGACGCAGCCGTTACAGCAGAAAGAGCAGACTTTCTGATCCGGCCTTCTTCATGATCGAGAAGAACAAGAGCGGTCATGATCAGATCACCTTTGCTTCGTTACGCAGTTTTTCAACCAGCTCAGCCACGGAGCCAACTTTCACACCAGCTTTACGCTGTTCCGGCTCTGCCACGGATACCACCGTGAGGCGACGGGCCATATCAACGCCGAGGTCTTCCGCATTCAGCGTTTCCATCGGCTTTTTACGGGCCTTCATGATGTTCGGCAGAGAGGCATAGCGCGGTTCATTGAGGCGCAGGTCTGCCGTGACAACAGCCGGGAGAGCCAGAGAGACCTCTTCCGTCCCGCCATCAATTTCACGCGTGACCAGCACGCGGCCATCCGCGACCTCAATCTTGCCGGCAAACGTGCCCTGACCCCAACCGAGCAGGCCCGCCAGCATCTGGCCGGTTGCGTTCATATCATCATCAATGGCCTGCTTGCCGAGGATGAACAGACCGGGCTGCTCTTTCTCGTGAATGGCTTTCAGCACTTTAGCGACAGCAAGAGGTTCCGGGCTTTCTTCCGACAGCACCAGAATGGCGCGGTCCGCACCCATGGCCATAGCCGTCCGCAGTGTGTCCTGCGCCTGCTGCACCCCGATGGAGACAACGACGACTTCAGACGCCACGCCCTTTTCCTTGAGGCGCACGGCTTCTTCCACCGCAATCTCATCAAAGGGGTTCATGGACATTTTGACGCCAGTGGTTTCAACACCGCTGCCGTCCGCCTTAACACGCGGTTTGATGTTGTAATCAACAACCCGCTTTACAGGTACTACAATCTTCATGGCTTCTTTCGCTTGCAGACGCAGGATCGTTCAGACGCTGCTTACCGTATTTTGCAACAAAATCACATCCCGGCAGGATAATTCGGACCACCAGCGCCTTCTGGCACAGTCCAGTCGATATTCTGGGCGGGGTCCTTGATGTCACAGGTTTTGCAATGCACGCAGTTCTGCGCGTTGATGTGCAGGGCCGGAGCCGTTGCCTCATCCACCACTTCATACACACCGGCCGGGCAATACCGGGCCTCTGGTGCGCGGAACACATCCCAGTTAACCGTTTTCCACAGAGACGGATTGCGCAGGCGCAGATGCACCGGCTGATCTTCCTCATGGTTGGTGGCGGACAGGAAGACTGAGGAGAGACGGTCAAACGTCAGCGTGCCATCCGGTTTGGGATAATTCGGCTTTTTACACAGTGCCGCAGCCTTCAGGGTTTCATTATCCTGATGGCGGAAATGCAGGGTCCACGGTGCGCGGCCACGCAGCAGCATGGCGTCCAGCGCGGCATAAACCGCCCCGCCCCTCATGCCAAAATGCGCAAAACCGGGGCGCACATTGCGGGCCGCGTGCAATTCTTCCCACAGCCAGCTTTTTTTGACTCGCTGGGTAAAGGAACTGGGCTCGACGTGGTCCGTCTTTATCGCCTCAACCACAGCCTCCGCTGCCAACATGCCGGACTTCATGGCCGTATGCGTGCCCTTGATTTTGGGCATATTCAGGAAGCCTGCTGAATCCCCGATCAGCGCGCCACCGGGAAAGGTTAGGCGCGGAATGGATTGCAGGCCACCTTCTGAAAGCGCGCGCGCGCCGTAGCTGACGCGACGGCCCCCTTCCAGATGTTTACGGAAAGCAGGGTGCAGCTTGATGCGCTGCATTTCCTCAAACGGGGACAGCCATGTGTTGGCGTAATCCAGCCCGACCACGAAACCGTAAGACACCAGATTTTCACCGAAGTGATACAGCCAAGCGCCACCGTAGGTTTTATCATCCAGCGGCCAGCCAAAGCTGTGCTGGACCAGACCGGGACGATGGTTTTCGGCTGGAATTTCCCAGACTTCCTTAATCCCCAGCCCGTAGGTCTGTGGGTCCACGCCCTTGCGCAGGTCATAATGCGCCATGACCTGTTTGGTTAGGGAGCCACGACAGCCTTCTGCAAACAGCGTGTAACGCCCGCGCAGCTCCATACCCGGCTGGTAATTGGGGCCTTGGGCGCCGTCTTTGGTGATGCCCATATCCCCGGTGGCCACACCAACCACACGGTTATTTTCAATCAGCACTTCAGCGCCAGCAAAGCCGGGGTAAATTTCCACGCCCAGTTCTTCCGCCTGCGTAGCCAGCCAGCGGCAGACTTCACCCAGACTGACAATGTAATTGCCGTGGTTGGCCATGTGCGGCATCAGCCGGTCCAGCATCGGCACACGCAGGCTGCGGGTTTCCGTCAGATAGAGCATCTCTTCCGACGTGACCGGGGTGTTCAGCGGTGCGCCCCGCTCCTGCCAGTCTGGCAGAAGTTCCGTCAGAGCCCGTGGCTCAATGACGGCACCCGAGACGATATGCGCCCCGATTTCACTGCCTTTTTCAATCAGACAGACGCTGGTTTCAGGAGAAAGCTGACGCAGACGGATAGCCGCAGCCAGACCCGCAGGGCCGCCGCCAACGATGACGACATCAAACTCCATAGACTCACGCACAGATTCACTCATTCCTGTTCAGCCCCTGTTGAGATCTCGGCGAGGCTTTCTAAAGCCGATTTAACGCTGAATTGCAAAAAAACAGCCTTAACAGCCTCCCTCTCAGTCACCAAAAGCCGCCTCAAACCGATTTTTTATGCGGCCTTAGGCAGACGGGGCGGCAACTCTTGGGCCAAACGCCAACTCATGCACGGCACGCCATGCCGGGTCGACAAAATTGACAATCAGGGTGCGGCGCGTCCCTTCAATCGGGCGTTTGACAAAGCCATGCCATGTCTTGTCAGACGGAATAAACAGCACGCCGGAGTTGAACGCGCCGGATGCCCGCGCAATGGACTCGCCCTCAGGCGACATCAGATCCGTCCCCCACGCACACTCTTTATCGTTTGTGGACAGGGAAATCAGCAAAGTCAGTCTTTTCGCGCCAATGTCGGTATGTGGCTCCAGCCAGAAGCCATCCGTATCCAGACACAGTTCCAGCCGGAGCGCGGAATCTTCCAACTCTGCCCCGCAGACATCTTTAAACACCTTGCGCGCGGGTTCACTGTCCAGCAGATGCGCCATCCGGTCCAGCCGCGCGTCCTGCGCCCGGGTTTGGGGGTCCACAAACACACGGAATTTGTTCCGGGTTTCACGCCGACCGCCGACATCACCTGCCCGCGCATCTTCCCCCGGCTCCCATTCCAGAAGAGCATCGCAGGCGTCTGGGTCCAGAACGGACTCCAGCATCCAGTGCGTAAACGGGACCTGTGCAGGCTGCATGGCAGCCAGCTTTTCTGTCAAAGCGGGGGTGTCAGAACGCATCTGTCCTGTCCTTCAGCTGTGAGGCGGGTTCCTGCCTTTAGGAAGAATACCGTTCTTTTTTATGGCATCCGGGCAAGGAATGGTTTCCTTCCATGCGCCAAAATGCCAGCACGATCAACCGAGACCTCAACGGATAAAGCAGGGAATGGTTCAGAGTGCTGTAGCAAAACGGGGCTGAGAGGCCGCTCCCGGCATAGCTGAAGACAGACTCTGGCGATGCGTGTCAAACACAGCCGCCACATTCCGTAGGACAGGCCGCCCGGCCTCCGTCACCCGCACGCAACTGCCATCCAACTGCACGAACCCGTCCTGCACAAAGGGGCGCAGAGCCGCATATTCCGTTAAAAAATTATGGCCCTCACCATGCGCGGCCTGAAGGTCCACCTGCATGGTGCACATAAGGTCTTCAATAATCCGGCCACGCAGCTTGTCTTCGGCCGTGCGCGCCACGCCACGGGCAACCGGCAGCCCCGTCTGATCCGCCAGAGCGCGGACATAGGACGCAACGGTTGTGATATTTTGCGTATAACCATCCGGCAGCATGGAAATAGCGGAGGCTCCCACTCCCAGCAGCACCGCTGACGAATCGGTTGTGTACCCCTGAAAATTCCGCCGGAGCGTTCCATTCTGCGCGGCACGCGCCAGAGGGTCACCCGGCAGAGCGTAATGGTCCAGCCCGATCGGCAGATAACCTTCTGCACACAAAACGTCTTCCATGCGCGTACGCTGGCGGAGGCGTTCAGCGGGTTGTGGGAGAGAGTCTTCAGGAATCAGACGCTGGCGCTTCTGCTTCCACGGCACATGCGCATACCCGAAAACCGCCAGACGGTCGGGGCGCAAAGAGGCTATTTTCCGTGCGGTTGCGGCAACACTCTCTTCCGTCTGATACGGCAGGCCATAAATCAGATCGACATTCACGCCAGTCACACCCGCAGCGCGCACGACGTTAATGCAGGCTTCGGTCTGGGCAAAGGACTGGTGCCGCCCGCAGGCTTCCTGCACCTTTTCTTCCAGATCCTGCACACCAAGGCTGATGCGCGTGAAACCAAGGTCCCCCAGCAGGTCCGGATAGCCTGCCGGGACATGCCGTGGGTCCAGTTCCATGGCGAGTTCCACGCCCGGCTCAACCTTGAAAAACTGCCGCACACTGCGCAGCACCTGCCGGAGCGAGGCCGCTGGGAGGGTGGAGGGAGTGCCGCCCCCAAACTGGATATGGTTTACGGAACGCTGCGGACCGACCAGCGCCACAACGCGGCGCAGTTCCTCACGCAACAGATCGCCATACGCGATGCGCCCGTCTTCATGCCGCATGACGGAGGTATTGCACCCGCAGAAGCGGCACAATTCATCACAGAACGGGACATGGAAATAAAGAGAAACCGCCTCATCGGGCGGCAGGGCGCGCAGCCACTCTTCGGCCTGCGCAGGCCCGACCGCATCCGTAAAACTGGCTGCGGTCGGGTAGCTGGTGTAGCGCGGCAGGTTCCCGCCGTAACGGAGAACCAGATCCGAAGGAGATACCGCGCTCATGAGACTAGAACCGGTATTCGATACCAGCGCCGACCACGGTGGGGTCAAGCGAATCATGTGCTTTGATGAAGGCACCGGAGTCACGATCATTCGCCCATGCATGCATGCGTATGAACATCTGCTTGACGTCAAAGTTGAAGAACCAGTTGCCGACAAGCTGGTAATCAAAACCGACATTGAAAGACGGACCGCCCGTCACACCAACGTTCAGCTTCTGCACTACGCCACCGGCGGGAGAGACGTTATGGAACCATGCCAGCGTACCGCCAACGCCCACATAGGGGTTGAAACGCTTGTGCGGACGGAAGTGCCAAGCCAGCGTAACCGTCGGGGGCAGAACCCATGCGCTGCCGACGTCAATCTTGCCCAGCGGGGTGCCTTCAGCCGCCACTTCATGACGGGTGCTGGCCGCAATCAGGTCAATGGAGATGTTGTCGGTGAAGAAATATTCAAACGTCAGTTCCGGCATGACCTGACGGGTGGTCTTCACACGGCCGGGAATAGCGTTGCCGTTCAGCCAGACTTTGCTGTCACGATCTTCCGGCATGACGCCCAGAGCGGACAGGCGGATCAGGAAATCACCTTTACCCAGACCAATTTTGGTGCTGGCGCAGGTTTCAAACAAACCGCAATGGCCGCCGCCCGCGCGCGGTGCAGCCGGGATCTGGCCAACAACCGGAGCGTTAACATAGGTCGCATTTGCTGCTGCCGGAGCAACTGTCTGCGCCTGAGCCGCGACCGTGCCGGAGACGGCAGCCACACCCGCCACAAGGGCTGTACATAAGGAACGAAAGTTGACCATATCCAGTTACTCTTCCCAACTGCGCTATAAGTTTCTGAAGTGGGAGAAATCACGCGGAGAAGTCCGTCACCATGATTTAGATCAAACGTGCCGCACTATGCACTGGAGACTGTGTTATTTAGACCACAGCACACAACACAATGCTGATATTCGCTGATAACATTTCAACCCTGAGAGATTTTTATGGCTTGTCGTTGATTTATATCAACAACAACCTAATATTTACGATAGCTTTCCCTGACCCAGACTTTTTCGGATACTGCCCAGCATCTGCAAGAGTTAGCCTTGCCGGACCCATAGCTTCATGCCGCCTGCCCCTCCTCTCCGGACACAATCCATTCCGCTCAGGCGCAGGTTTACCCCTGACGCCGGGACGGATCTTCAACGCTGCCTTCTTTGTGAAACGCGTGAAAAGAGCGTCTGTAATGGCATTGGTGACACGGAACTGGCCATTCTATCACAGGCTTCCAAACGGCTCACTCTTCCCCCCGGCACCACCATGATTGAAGAAGGGACACCAGCAGTGGCCTTTTTTAATGTGACAGCCGGGACCGTTAAACTCTTTAAATCCCTGCCAGATGGACGTCGCCAGATTACAGGTTTTGCGGATGTGGGGCATTTTCTGGGCCTGACCAACGCCGGGACCTATTCCTTTGGGGCGGAGACAGTAAACACCGTGCAGGTCTGCCGTTTTCTGCGCCCGCAACTTGAAAAATTACTGACGGATTATCCGCTGTTCGAGAGACGGCTACTCGCAGAAGTCACTGATGAGCTGGCGGAAGCGCAGGAACAGATGCTGCTGCTGGGCCGTAAAACCGCGCGTGAGCGCGTAGCCAGCTTCCTGTTCAGCCGTATGTTGCCGCCGGCCACACCCAGCCAGCCAGACGCTGAAGGCTGTCTGGTATCTCTCCCCATGACGCGGGTGGATATTGCGGATTATCTCGGTCTGACCATTGAAACCGTCAGCCGCACCATCAGCGCCCTCCGGCGGGAGAAGACTATTACCGGCACCGATAACCACGGCATCCGGGTATTGTCCGTCAACCGCCTGCAGGAAATCGCCTCAGGGCAGGATAGTCGCTAAGCCTTTATCCGGATGCCATGACGGCGAGCGTGGTGCCTCCGACTCCTTGCTGTTCCACCAACCGCCCCCCAGAGCCTGAAACAGAGCGACGGTATCTGACAATCTGTCTGCTCTGGCCTGCGCCAGTCCTAACTGGGCCTGAAGCTGGGTCTGCTGCGCCTGAAGCATCGCAACCTCACTCACATCCCCAAGCCGGTACTGCGCTTGTGCAATATCCCAGCTTTCCGCCGCAGCCGTAGCGGCGGACGCATTGGCACCCAAAGCTGTCGCGTCAGAGCGGATGGCTGTCAGCGTATCCGCCACATCCTGCAACGCCGCGATCAGGACAGTGCGGTAATCTGCCGCCGCCTGATCATACTGCGCGCGGGCCGCATGTTCCTGATGCCGCAGCAGACCACCATCAAACAGAGGCTGTGTGATCATGGCCGCCAGAGTCCACTGCCCGAAACCCGGTGTCGCCATCTGCGCGATAGACGCCGCAGCAAAGCCCGGCGTGGCCCCAAGCTGCACATTAGGCAGACGGTTTGCCACCGCCACGCCAACCTGCGCGCAGGCCTCGTGCCAGTTGGCCTGCGCCGTGCGGATATCCGGGCGTTGCTCAACCAGACGAGCGGGGAGGCTGACCGGCAGGTCAACCGGCAAGCTCAGGCTCTCCAGCGTGAAAGAGGGTTCCGGGGCATCCGGCGCATCCCCCACCAGTGCTGCAATCAGATGTCTCTGCTGTTCCAACTGCTTTTGCAGCGGCGCCAGACTGGCTTCATTCTGCGCCAGAGAGGCCCGCTGCATGGCGACATCATTGCGGGAAAACTGCCCGACCTGCTCCTGCCTTTCCGCCGAGGCCAAGAGTGTGCGCTGCAAGGCGACGAGAGACTGCGTCGCCTCCAACTGCGCATTGAATGCGGCGTAATCAATCGCGGCCTGCACGACGGAGGAGGTCAGAGTCAGATAAACGGCCTGCAACTGGTCACGCTGCGCTTCACGCCGGGCTTTGGCGGCTTCCACCCCACGCCGTACCCCACCCCATAAATCCGGCACGTAAGAAATATTCAACTGCGCCGTGTGCACAGAATACAACCAAGCGTTGTTGTTTGGGATGGCCGAATATGTCCGGGACGTCTTGTTCCTAGTCGGGTTGAAGCTACCCGAAATCGATGGATACAGCGCGCTCTGCTGGGCCAGACGGCTTTCATTCGCTGCTGACAGCGCATCCCGCGCGGACTCAAGGGATGGATTCTGGTCCAGCGCGCGCCGCACCAGCCTGTCCAGCTCAGGAGAATGGAACAGCGCCCACCATTGCGGCGGAATATCCTGCCCCGGACGAAACACCTGCACCACGCTCTGCGGGCCAGCGGCCGCTACTTCCGCTGAACCTTTGACAGCCTGCGTCATGCTGCCTTTTCCAGCCTGCCCATACTCTGTGGGAGCAGGCGTTGCGGGCTTTTTGAAATCCGGTCCAACAGCGCAGCCGCTCAGAACCAGAGCGGTGGCCGCACAGAGCATCAGTTTTTTTGGCATCATGGCGCAGGTTCCCGTGCGGCGGCACGGCGCTCACACCACGCTTCCAGCTCGTAATAGAATGTCGGCAAGATAAACAGCGTCAGCAAGGTCGCAATCCCCAGCCCACCGACCACAACCGTCGCCAGCCCGCGCTGCACGTCCGTACCAATCCCGGTCGCCATCGCAGCGGGCAGCATGCCCATACTGGCGACGGTGGCTGTCATCAACACAGGGCGGAACCGCTCTCCGGCCCCTTCCAGCACCGCATCATACAGCGGGACACCCTGCGCACGATGACGGTTGAAGTTGGAGACCATGATAATCCCGTTCTGCACCGCCACCCCGAACAGGGCGATAAAGCCCACGGCTGTCGCCACGTTCAGCGTATCGCCGCGCGCCTGCAAGGCCACCAGTCCACCCAGCAATGCCAGTGGCACCACTGCCAGAATGAGTACGGCCTGCCGCATCTTGCGGAATTCCGCAAACAGCAGAACCAGCATGACCACCAGCATGATGCCCAGCGCCACACTCAGGCGGGCCTGCGCACGCTGCTGCTGCTCAAACGCACCAGCCCATTGCAGGCGGTAGAGACTGGTATCGAAATGCACCTGAGCAGCAATTTTCTGCTGGGCCTCCGCCATATACTCGGACAGAGGGCGCTTGCCATTATCGACCCGCAGCGTGATCTGCCGTTCCGTCATTTCATGCGAGATTGTGCCCTCGCCGGTTTTCAGGCCGATCTGCGCAACCATTTCTAGCGGAATCTGCGCGCCGTTGGCGGCTGTCAGCGGCAGATGCTCAAGTGTTCGTAGATTACTGACCGTTGCCGGAGGCACTCGCACCGTCATGTTATAGGTGCGGTCTCCGATATAGATCTGGGAGATCGGCCCATCCCCGATGGCGTTCCCGACCACAGCCATAATATCCGCAACGGAAATGCCATAGCGGGCGGCGGCCGCGCGGTCCGCCACGATATTGAGTTCGGGGATTTCCGGCTCCTGAAAGATCGAGGCTTCCGTCGTGCCTTTCACGGTTTTCAGAACATCGACAATCTGATTGCCGATGCGACGGATTTCCCGTGGGTCATTCCCATAAACACGCAGAACAAGTGCTGAGTGCGCTCCACCCACCTGATCATTCATGCCATCGGCAATCGGCTGGCTGATGCCGAAATCAATCCCCGGAATTTTAGCCAGACGCTCATGCAGCTTGGCGACAAACTGCGCCTTTGTCTCACCATGCGGCCAAGTATTATAAGGAGTCAGCCCCACCGGCACTTCGATATGGGAAGGTGTCCACGGGTCTGTGCCGGAATCATTCCGCCCCAACTGGGTGACGGCGTAGGATGTCTCCGGGAAGGTATAAATGGCATGGCGCACTTCATCCGCCATGGCCCCGGCTTTTTCCAGAGAAAGACCGGATGGAAGCTGCACCTGCAACCACAGAGCGCCTTCATCCATTTCCGGCAGGAACTCGCGCCCGGTATTCATCCCCAGCACCACTACCAGCACGAAGGCAATGGCCGCACCAATATAGGCCAGTAACGGACGGCGCATGGCGCTGGCCAGACCGTCATGGTACCAATGATGCAGTTTTTCCAACGGCTTGTTATGGAAAATCTTGTGCGGCTTGCGCATGGCCAGAAAAGCCAAGGACGGTGTGAGCACAATGGCGCTGAGCAACGCCCCCAGCAGCGCAAAGCTGACCGTAAAGGCCATCGGCCGGAACAGCCGCCCCTCCGCGCCTTCAAACGCAAACAGCGGGCTGTAGGCCACAATAATGACCAGCGTGGCAAACACGATGGCGCGGCCCACATGCTTTGTCAGCCCCTCCACGTCCTCCAGCGTCATGGTATGGTTCGGCTGTTCCTCCCGCATCCGCAGGATGGATTCCGTGACCACAATCGCGCCATCCACAATCACCCCGAAGTCGATCGCACCGAGGGAGAACAGATTGGCGGGCATACCCAGCAGGCTCATGAGGAGAAAGACCGTCGCCAGTGCTAGCGGGATTGTCACTGCTGCCACCAGCGCACTGCGCGGGCTGCCAAGGAAGAGGATAAGGATGACAAAAACCAGCCCCACGCCTTCCAGAACCGTGTGCGTGACCTTTTCCGTGGTGGCATGCACCAGATTGTCACGGTCAATATAAGGCACAATCCGCACGCCCTGCGGCTCTAGCTGCTTTTGCAGTTGCGCCACGCGGGCATGGAGGAGGTCCAGCACTTTTGAGGCGTTCTCGCCCGTGACCATGCTGACAATGCCCTCGATGGTATCCGGGTTTCCGTTTTTCCCCAGAATGCCCTCACGCACCTGATGCCCAAGCTGCATCCGGCCCAGTTCACGCAGAAAGACCGGCACGCCATCATGCTGGGTTACCGGAATTTCTCCCATCTCCTCCAGCGAGTGGATCATGCCCACACCGCGCACAATGTAGGACTGCTCCCCGCGCGCCACGCGGCCACCCCCGGCATTAACGCTGCTGCTGGTGATGGCTGTCAGAACATCATTCACCCCCACATGAAACCGCGCGAGGGCCGCCGGGTCCAGAAGCAGCTGATATTCCCGCGTGAAGCCACCGAAATTGTTGATGGCGGCCACGCCCTGCACCTTGGTCAGAGCGGGAACGACAATCCAACGCTGGATTTCAGACAACTGCATCAGATTCTGGCGGTCTGACTCCAGCGTGTACCGATAGATTTCCCCAGACGGGCTGGTGACAGGCCCGAGGCTGGCCGTAACACCCGCCGGGAGCGTGACCTGAGCCAACTGTTCCGTTACCCGCTGGCGGGCCGCGTAAACATTGACACCATCCCGGAAGATCAACGTGATGAGCGAGAGACCAAACGTGCTGCTGGAGCGGCTATTCGCCAACCCGGGCGTTGCCGCAAGCTGACGCTCCAGCGGAATGGTGATCTGCTGTTCCACCTCTTCCGCCGCCAACCCAGAGCTCTGGGTTGTGACCTGAACGGAGACAGCCCCAAGGTCCGGATAGGCTTCTACCGGCAGGTCTTTCCACGCCCAGCCGCCCCATAGGGCCAGCACGGCCATGGCCACAAAAACAATCCGGCGCTCGCGCAGGCAGGCCGCAATAATCTGCTCAATCATCGTTCAGCAGAACCCCGCCGCGTGTCACAATCCGTTCCCCGGCATTCAGGCCAGTCAGAACGCGCGTATCTTCCCCTTCATCATAGGAGATACCAATCTTGCGCCGCTTGAACGTCCATGGAGCAGTTTCCACAAAGACGGTTACATTATCATTGTTCATCAGCAGGGCGGACTGCGGAACCATCAGTCCCGGCGGCTGTTTAAGCTGTATGCTAACCGTGGCGAACATATTGGGGTGCAAATCTTCATCCGGGTTGGGCAGCGGGATCATGGCCCGCAGGCGGCGCGTTTCTGACCGGAGATCTGGCTCAATTGCCGCGATGTCTCCATGCAGAACGACCCCTTCCCGCCCCGGCAGCGTGAGGGAGACAGACTGGCCGATATGAATCTCATCCACATCTTCTTCCGGCACATCAGCCACCGCCCAGATTTCCGAAAGGTTTTCCACGCTCAGCAAAGGCGCTGTCAGGTCCGTAACATTCTGGCCGGGAGCCATGTTGACCGCAGAGACCACACCATCCACCGGGGAGCGCAGCACCAGCTTTCCACCAGCCGTAGCACTTTCCCCCAAAGACGCCAGACGGTCCTGCGCGCGGCGTTCTTCCGCCTGCGCCTGCGCCAAAGCCGCGCGGGCTGCCTCGACATCGCGCGTTGCGGCACCGCCAGCCTGTTTAACCTGCTGGGCGCGCGCCATGGCCAACTGGGCCAGAACCAGCGCAGCCCGCGCTTTTTCCTCATCCGTCGCGGCCTGCGCCATATCGCCCGCCATCAGCGTGGCCAGAGGCTGCCCATGCGTGACATGCTGGCCGGGCACAACGCTCAGCGCCATAACGCGCCCGTTCACGGGGGCCATAATCGGCACCTGACGGGAGGGTTCCGTCACAATCGCGCCCGGCACGGACAGGGTGTCCTTCGGGACAACAACCTGCACAGCCTCAACCGCCAGCCGTTTCCGCAGCGATGAGTCTTCAGGCACGGTCAGGCTTCCGTCCTGCCCTACGATAAGCGGTGTTTTTTCCGCCCATGCGGGGAGCCCCGCCAGATACACCATCGTAAAAAGACAGCCGAACACGCCCCGGCCTGCACGCAACCGCATAGTAAACCCCAGTCCAGCTCGCATCATGCGGCCTTGAACGGCAGATAAGAAAAACGAGAGAGTGTCATTGGGCGGATCGCTCCCACTTTATCAATGCGCAGGGGATACCTGCTCTGGACCAAAGCAAACAAGCCCTGAGGCTGGCCCACAGCTTTGTTGAATGTAAGGCATTAAGCTGATCTTGCTGAAAATTTCATCCATCTATCGCCGAATGTAATCAAAATTTTATAATAGTTTTTAAGTTCCGGCCGACCCACCGAAATTTTTTTACAGTTCCGGAAAGATTAGCGCAACGCAGGCACAAAAAAACGCTGGCCCTTCGCAGAGCCAGCGTTTTACCAGACCGGGGAACAAACCGGTCTCAGGTGTTGAAAGACACCTTAGTTATCGTCGTCATCCCCACCATTGCCAGAGGACGAATCTGCTCCATCCCCCGTGCCATCTGGAGAAATGGCGATGAAGAGGGATTGCCCATCCCGCAGAACCCGGAGAAGAACAGGTTTTTTAGCTGCCAGAGCCGCACGCACTGCCGTGACGGCGGCACGGGGAGAATCAACACTCTGGCTGCTGACAGACTGGATGACATCCCCGGGGCGAATCCCGGCCTGATCCGCCGGGGAGCCGGGTTGCACATCATTCACCACAACACCGTGCACCTCATTGCCCAGCCCAAGCTGATGGCGGAGGTCACCCGTCAGCGGTGTGAGCGATACGCCGAGATGCTGGCCAGAAGAAGCCCCGCCACCTTCAATCCCGCCATCATTGGACGCATTCGCGAGGTTGCCGATCTTGACTGTCAGCGTCTGCGGCTTACCTGCACGCAGGAAGCCGATTTTGGCGTCCGTTCCCGGAGCGACGGACGACACACGCACGGCCAGATCATGTGGTGAGGAGACCTTCTGACCATTGAAGTCAGTCACAATATCTTCCGCCTTCAGACCAGCTTTTTCTGCTGGGCTGTCCGGGCTGGTGCTGGCCACCAGCGCACCGGCAGGCGGCGCGCCCGGAGCCGGGACCGGCATATTCAGGGCTTTAGCCATAGCTGGGGAGATAACCTGCGCATTTACGCCCAGATACCCACGCACGACGTGGCCTGTCTTGCGCAATTGGTCCGTCACGCTGCGCACCGTGTCAGACGGGATAGCAAAACCAATCCCGATGGACCCACCACCGGAGGGAGAGAGAATGGCGGTATTGACCCCCACCACCTTGCCGTCCTGCGTGAACAGCGGACCGCCAGAGTTCCCACGATTAATAGGCGCATCAATCTGGATGAAGTTGTCGTACGGGCCTTCATTAATGTCACGACCGCGCGCTGAGACAATCCCGGCGGTAACCGTGCCACCCAGACCATACGGATTGCCAACGGCCACAACCCATTCACCGGGCTGCACATCATCAGATTCGCCCAGTTCGATAAAGGGCAGCTTCTGCGTTGAGGTGATTTTCAGAAGAGCCAGATCCGTCTTGCCATCCCGACCAATAATCTTGGCGGGCAGCGTCGTGCCGTCATCCAGCGTGACGGTCACTTTCGTCGCACCCTTCACCACATGGTTGTTGGTGACCACATAGCCATCGGAAGAAATCAGGAAGCCGGACCCACGCGCTTCAATCTGCTGGCGGGACTGCCGAGGGGCCATCTGGAAGGGGAAAGGAAACGGGAAAGGCATACCGCCGCCCATACCACCCATGCCACCGCCTTCACCCTCTACGGCATCCGCCTTGATGATGGAGGTAATGGAAACAACAGCCGGTTTGACCTGCTTGACCAGATTTACAAAATTAGGAAGCGTCTGGACCGGGCTGCTCGGCTTAATGGCCCCGGCATCCTCCGCATAAGCGGCAGAAAGGCCAGCCGGGCCAACGCCCATTGCCCCGGCACAGGTGACACCGGCCAGAAGGACCAGAAGTGTCTTGCGGCTAGTCCGCCCGAAAAACTTGGATACAGATTTTTCCGACATCACGATTCCGACTGTTCCCTTAAACTCTTGCCAACAGGGTCAATCCCCGCCGTGCGCATGGTTTAGACCCTCAGGCCAGTTGTCATACGCTTCTGCGGCTAACATGGTTCCTTGCCCACAAAAACAAAAGACCGGGCGGCAAGAAGACCATGATTTATATCAAGACTGTAACACGGATTACGAGGCAGATTCTGCTCCCTCGCCCGGCGTCCTTAGTCTCTGAAAAAAAGTTTTAAGGAGCAACGCAGCCTCACGCTCACGCACGCCGCCAATAATTTCCGGCCTATGAAGAGCCTCCGCCCGGAACGGCAGGCGCGGGCCATGTTCCACACCGCCACCCTTGGGGTCATACGCTCCAAACAACAACCGCCCTACGCGAAAATGCGCCAGAGCTGCCGCACACATGGGGCAAGGCTCCAGCGTAACCACAAGGGTACAGTCTGCCAGCCGCTGACCACCCCTAGCCGCTATAGCCTCCCGCATGACAAGCATTTCGGCATGGGCGGAAGGGTCATGCAGTTCCTCCACGCGGTTTCCCGCCCGTGCCAGCACAGTGCCGTCCGGCCCCAAAAGAACCGCACCCACAGGAACTTCCCCCCGTTGCGCGGCATTCTGGGCCTCACACAGTGCCAGTTCCATTCCGTTACCCATGTCGTGCGTGCCTTTTTCCACCCGTCTTGGCTCAACTGACCTCATGAGCGCTGTCATGCTGCAAAGCGGCTTAATCTCTCTACAAAAAGACAAAGCTCACCAAATATTTCAAACCTCACACGCCGTTCAGGAAAATAAGGCTGGATGCCTTAATTTAAATAGTCGTTTTTTCTTGCAAAAGCGCGATATTTCCTGCCATCATGCCTTAGAGATGCCATGATCTGTTCTGTAACAGACGGTTAACTCGCATGACAGTATCGGGCAAATCCGCCCGAGCACCACAGACGCGGAAAGGATTAGTACCATGCACAGTCTGTCTCTCATCCTCGCCGCCGCTGCAATCGGTCTCGGCCTTGCCGTTGTCGACCGGACGGTGAATGAGCCGGTAGCCCCCCATACACACGTTCATCCGATTTCCCTTCTGCCGGGCTGATCCTCTTTTTTCAGGAAAATTGTCCGGATTTTAGAAGAAGCACCTGTTTATCCCCGTGCAAACTCACGCGCGGTGTGGCAGGTGGTACGCTTCTTCCAGTTTCCCCTGAAAAAAGACACCAGAGTAAATGACTGCACGCCGCCCCGTTATCGGCATTACGCTTGACCATGAGGTGGGCGGCCCAGACCGTTATTCCCGCCTCCCTTGGTATGCGCTGCGGGAAAACTATTTATCCGCAGTCGCAACAGCGGGCGGCTTGCCTATCGCGCTTCCGCTCTTTCCCAAACTTGCTCCTGATTATATCAGCAGGATTGATGGGTTACTGATAACCGGCGGCGCGTTTGATATTGACCCCGCCCTCTATGGCGAAAGTGAACGCCATAGCAGCGTAAGCCTGCGGCCCGTGCGCACACAGGCCGAGCAGGCTTATCTGGCCGTGGCAATGGCGCGCCAAATGCCGGTGCTCGGTATTTGTGGCGGGATGCAACTCCTCGCGGTGGCTCTCGGCGGCACACTAATTCAGCATATTCCCGACGCCTGCCCCGACGCCCTGCCACATGAGCAGCCTAACCCGCGAAATGAAGCCAGCCATGCGGTTATCCTCACGCCGGAAACGCTATTGGCCCGCTGCGTAAGGCGGCCACGTATGGCTGTTAATTCCTCTCACCATCAGGCTGTGCGAACCCCCGGGCGCGGGATTATCAATGCTGTGGCGGAAGATGGGCTGATTGAAGGGGTGGAAGACCCGACCCTTCCTTTTTGCCTTGGGGTGCAATGGCATCCGGAATTTGGCATAGACCCGGGTGACCGGAGTATTTTGAGCGCCTTTGTACAGGCAGCAGGAGAACAAGAGTGACGCAGGAATCGCGTGGAGAACGCATTGCCAAATGGCTGGGCCGGACCGGGGTTGCCAGCCGGCGTGATGCCGAGCGGATGATTGAAGAAGGACG
Organism: Acetobacter orleanensis; assembly: GCF_001581005.1. Classification (GTDB taxonomy): domain Bacteria; phylum Pseudomonadota; class Alphaproteobacteria; order Acetobacterales; family Acetobacteraceae; genus Acetobacter; species Acetobacter orleanensis. Next base: position 8,473 of record NZ_LHZV01000039.1, on the reverse strand, counting down.
GGTGAAACTCAACAACCATCCCGTGACCCATCCTGCCACGTTTGTCACTCCTGACGACCTTGTGCAGGTGGATGGCAAGGTGGTGGAACAGCCCCAGCGCACCCGCCTGTGGCGCTATCACAAGCCTGATGGGCTCGTCACAACCCATAAGGACCCGGAAGGACGCCCGACGGTTTTTGCCTCTCTGCCGGAAGGCATGCCGCGCGTTATCAGCGTGGGGCGGTTGGATTTGAACAGTGAAGGCCTGCTGCTGCTGACCAATGATGGCGAACTGGCCCGCAGGCTGGAACTGCCCACCAATGGCTGGCTGCGGCGTTACCGCGTACGCGTGTTCGGCGTGGTGGATGAGGCCCGTCTGGCGTCACTCGCCAACGGTAGCGTGTTTGATGGCGTCAAATACGGGCCAATTGAAGCCGGACTTGATTCCCGCAAGGGTGATAACGCGTGGCTGACCGTCTCCCTGCGTGAGGGCAAAAATCGCGAAATCCGTAAGGTGATGATGGGGCTGAACCTGCATGTCAGCCGCCTGATTCGCACCAGTTATGGCCCCTTCCTGCTTGGCACCCTGCAACGAGGAGAACTGGAAGAAGTGCCCGGCAAGACCCTGCGGGAACAGATGCCCAAAGCCTCAGAAAAAACAGCCCCCCGCAAACCTGCCTCCAGCACTGCTGGCAGGAAGGCGCACTAATCGTGCGGATTATTGCAGGGGACCGCAAAGGCCGCGTGCTGGCCGCCCCAACCGGCACCACAACCCGCCCTACAGCAGACCGGGTAAGGCAGGCTATTTTTGACATCCTGCTCCACGCTCCATGGGGCGGCCCGGATTTGTTCAATAGCGCGCGCGTGCTGGACGCTTTTGCAGGCACCGGCGCATTGGGGTTGGAAGCTCTCTCACGCGGGGCGGACTACGCCACGTTTTTTGAGAAAGACCGCGCGGCCCTTGTCGCCCTGCGCAGCAATATTGCCGGATGCCGGTGGGAAGACCGCAGTAAAGTCATCCCACGGGACGTTACAAAACCAACCCACGCTCCGGCTCCGTGTTCCCTGCTGTTTCTGGACCCGCCGTACCGGCAGGATCTACCGGCCCGCACACTGGCAGCACTCCATGCGCAGGGTTGGATTGCCCCCAATGCGCTCGCGGTGATTGAAACTGCGGCACAGGAACCGCTGCCGTTGCGGCTGAACAACGCGGAAGAGGTTGATATTCCTCCGGAAATTCTCATCGTGGCGGAGGGAGAAGACGCACCACCTCCCCCCGTTTATGCGGGTACATTGCTGGCGGAACGACGGCACGGCGCGGCACGACTGTCTATCTGGCGACTTTAAAAACACCTGAAAACGTGCCCGTCCGGGCCAGAAGACCTCGGACTGGCACGCAGTTTTGAAACTAGAATCAAACCAGAACTGGCGACCCATGAAGGAGTGCGCTACACTGGTAGAATACTCTTTCTCTTGTTTCAGAAAACGGGATCACTGATGGCTGGCAGCGTCAATAAAGTTATTTTAGTGGGCAATCTGGGCAAAGACCCGGAAGTCCGCACCAGCCAGAACGGCATGAAAATTGTTTCTTTTTCTATTGCCACCAGTGACACATGGAATGATCGCGCCTCTGGTGAACGCCGGGAACGGACGGAATGGCACCGTGTTGTCATTTTCAATGATCGTCTAGCGGATGTCGCGGAACGCTTCCTGCGCAAAGGCCGCAAGGTCTATCTGGAAGGCGCTTTGCAGACCCGTAAATGGACCGACCAGTCCGGGCAGGAACGCTACACAACGGAAGTCATTGTTGAGCGCTTCCGTGGTGAACTGGTTCTGCTGGATGGCCGCAACGGCGGTGATGGCGAAGAGTCCGGCGGCTATGGTGGCGGCAACAGCAGCTACGGCGGTGGCGGTGGCGGCAATGCTGGTGGCGGTTACGGCGGCGGAAGCGGCGGTGGTTACGGCGGCGGGGCGATGGGAGGCGGCGATTTTGGCGGCTCTTCCGCCCCACGCCAGAATGCGCCCTCGCGCGGTGGAGCCGGTGGTGGCAATTCTGGTGGCTGGGACGCACCCGGCAACAGCGATCTGGACGACGAAATCCCCTTCTGATCGGCCGACAAGGTCTGACAGTCCCTTTCTCTCATCCGGCCTCCTGCCGAAGAGTCGCGGTCTGTCATTAACGGGGCTTTTCCGTCATGACACCTGCATCCTTCGCTTTTCGCTTTTCTTCTCGCCTTCCCACAGTGCTGACACTGTGTGGGGCGGGATGCACTTTTCTTCTTCCCCTTCTATTTTTTTACAGCCGTGCGCTCAGCGATATTATCGCGACGGTTATCGGCTGCCTTTTCCTGCTCTATTCCGCTGTGCAGAAGGACTGGCAGTGGACCCGCAAGGACTGGCTGCTCCCGGCGGCCCTGTTCTGTGGCCTCTGCCTGATGTCCTCCCTTGTTGCCGGACAGCGCGGCGCATGGATTCAGGCCCTCTGTCTGCCGCGTATCCTGCTGCTTGCCGCGGCTATGGAAAGCTGGATACTGGTTTCCGCCGCACGCCGCCGGGTGCTGAGTGCAATTTTACTCGTGCTGGCCTTCTGGCTGATTGGTCAATGCTGGAAGCAGTATCTGACCGGCACCAATCTGCTCGGCTATCCTGCGGCGGATGATGGTGCGCTGACCGGCCCCTTCGTCAAGCCACGCGCCGGGTTCACGCTGCTTATGCTCTTTTTCCCGGCCCTGATGCCGATTGTTCTGTACGCCTTTCACACCAGACGCTTATCCGCATGGGTGGCCAGAGGCGCGCTTCTGGTGCTGAGCGTGACGACAATGGTTTTAATTGGCCAGCGCATGAGCAATGTCCTGCTCATGTTCGGCTTGGTCCTAACAGCCATGCTGGTCCGCCGCTTTCGCCTGCCCTTTGTGGTCATTCTGGTCGGCATGGTCGGGCTTGTTGCCAGTCTGCCCGACATCTCCCCCCGCACCTATGAAAAACTGGTGCTGAAATTTTCCAGCCAGCTACAGCACTTTACCCAGAGTGATTACGGACGGTTATTCCGTACGGCTGCCGCGATGATTGCCTCGCACCCATGGCTGGGGCTTGGCATGGATGGGTTCAGAAACTTCTGCCACACGCCCTTCCATACGGATGCGCTGACAGCTCTTGGCTTCCCCTCGCTGGAGAGTGACACGGGGAAAGGCTGCAACATCCATCCGCATAATTACTATCTGCAAATAGCCACCACAGCAGGCCTGCCGGGGCTGATTTTATTCGTATGGATGGCAGTGTGCTGGTTGCGCACTGGTTTGCATGCGCTCTCCCCAGCCCGCAACCCGCAACAGGCCATGCTGTTTGTTTTATGCTGCGTGCTGCTCTGGCCTATTGCGTCCACCAGTGCCCTGTTTTCCTTTCCCACAGCAGGCTGGTTTTTTCTGTTTATAGGGTGGATGCTGGCGGCATCGGAAAACGCTGGCACCGCGTATCACAACAACACCAATCCGGTACTTTGTAATAAAATTTAAATATTTCCGTTTATTAAAATTCAGCCGCTATACTATTTAACGAGCATATCAGGCAGGCAGCAGCGGTATGCCGCCTTTTTTTCTTTCTCCAAAATCTCATAATGTTCTTGGCGTTCGCGGTTCACGCCGCTATAAGCCGCGTCATTCTTTCAAGGCAGGTGTCCTGTCATTGCAAAGGCTGACAACTGACATGATTACTCTACCGCCAGACTATCGCCCGTCAGACAATGAAGAGTTCATGAACCCTCTTCAGACGGAATATTTCAGACAGAAACTTCTGAAATGGCGTGCTGAACTCCTCAAAGAGGCCGGTGATACCCTTGCCAGCCTTTCAGAAGGGGGCATCCATGAAGCCGATATTACTGACCGCGCCAGCGTGGAAACAGACCGTGCGCTGGAACTGCGTACCCGTGACCGCGCTCGTAAGCTGATTGGCAAGATCAACCTTGCTCTCCAGCGCATTGAAAACGGCTCCTACGGCTATTGTGAAGACACCGGTGAGCCTATCACCCTCCGTCGCTTGGAAGCCCGCCCGATTGCGACCCTGTCCCTTGAGGCACAGGAGCAGCATGAACGGATGGAAAAAACCCATCGTGATGATTAATTCCGCCTTTTAGGTGGAAACAGACTTGCGGCGTTCGGCACGAACAGCTAGAACGCCGCCACCGGGCTGCTGTAGCTCAGTGGTAGAGCACTCCCTTGGTAAGGGAGAGGTCGACAGTTCAATCCTGTCCAGCAGCACCACGATTTTCCCCGGTTTTTATAATTCTGCTCTTTTCCAGTCTCCGGCTGTTAGGTCAGGATACGGCATACTTCCCATGCGGACTATGCCAGCACTTTAACCAGCCAGACTGGCCCCCAAACAAACCGAAAAAGCACCTGACGACACAGATCGTGGGTAAACCTGTGGATAACGGGTGCAACCACGGTGCACGACTCAGAAAACTGGTAAAAAGCGACTCCATAGACTGTGGATAATTCTCTGGATTTCAGAAGAAATCGCAGCAAAAACCCAGCGCTTAGAATGGGTTGAAGCCATAAGAGCAAGGTCTATGGGGGGCAAAACCCTTAGACGCCGTTCTATGATGAAAAAAGGGGCTGAATGAACAGCCCCTCTTCCTCAGCCAATAAGGGTTGTCCCCTTTAGCGCCCCGGACCGCCGGGGCCTCCAGCAGGACCACCACCGCCACCCGGCCCATTTCCTCCGGCAGGACGTCCCGCACCCGGCCCCGGTGGGCGAGGGCCAGCGCCCCAGCCCGGTCGGCCATGCGGATAAGGTCGACCGGGGCGCGGAGCAAAACCGGGACGGCTGCCACCGGAAAGGGGCGCGCGCGTCTGTCTGAATAGCCCCAGCGTGGGCCATAGCCGTAATAGTCATCATATCGGGCATAAGAGGGGCTATAGCCGTAATAACTATACCCTCTGCCATGGACCGGGCCTGCGCAGCCAGACAAGGCGCCAACCAGCGCCAGCCCCAGACAACCCAAAATCAGAGGAGTACGTTTCATGCGGCTTGCTCCTGTCGCCTTGATTGAAAGTGGGTGAGGAAACTACCCAACTTTGACCAGAACATGATGCTTCTTGCCAGAAGACAACCGAATGGCCCCGTCTGCCATGTCTTTTTCTGAAATCACGGTGTTTTCATCCTGCACCACGGCGTTATTGACCCGTGCGCCGCCGCCGCGCACCAGTCGGCGGGCTTCTCCGTTGGTTTTCACCAATCCGGCTTCCACAAACAGGCGGAACACCGGCACACCTTCCGCCAGCATGGCCTGCGGCACACTATGCACGGGCAGGTCGGCAGCCGCGACCTTACCCTCTTCAAAAGTCTGACGGGCCGCTTCCGCCGCAGCCTGCGCCGCGTCGCGCCCGTGGCACAGAGCGGTGGCTTCGGTTGCCAGAATTTTCTTGGCTTCGTTAATCTCAGCGCCCTGCAACGCTTCCAGACGGGCACACTCTTCCAGCGGCAGGTCCGTAAACAGACGCAGGAAACGGCCCACATCCGCATCTTCCGTGTTGCGCCAGAACTGCCAGTAATCAAACACCGGCAGGCGGTTTTCAGAAAGCCAGACAGCCCCGTTGGCCGTCTTACCCATTTTGGCACCGGAGGAGGTTGTCAGCAGTGGCGTTGTCAGCCCCATCACGCTGGCCTGATCCGTGCGGCGCACCAGATCCACACCGGAGACAATATTGCCCCACTGGTCAGACCCGCCAAGCTGAAGCGTGACGCCATGGCGGCGGTTCAGTTCCCGGAAGTCGTAGGACTGGAGAATGGAGTAGTTGAACTCCAGAAAGGTCAGCCCCTGCTCACGATCGAGACGGTTCTTGACGGAATCAAAGGACAGCATGCGGTTAATGGAGAAATGCACCCCAATGTCCCGCAGAAGGTCGATATAGGCCAGCTTGTCCAGCCAGTCCGCGTTATTGACTAAAATAGCCCCCGACCCAACGTTGCCGGAGGCATCGTCGCTAAAGGTGAGAAACTGACGCAGGCAGCCTTCAATCCCGGCAAGATTGGTGCGGATGGTGTCTTCCGTCATCAGTCTGCGGGCTTCCTCACGGAAGGATGGGTCGCCAATTCTGGCCGTGCCGCCACCCACCAGCGCCACGGGGCGATGGCCATGCTTCTGCAACAGGCGCAGCATCATGATCTGGATTAGGCTGCCCACATGCAGGCTGTCTGCTGTGGGGTCAAAACCGATATAGGCCGCAACGGAACCCTTCACCATCGCCTCATCCAGTGCAGCGGGGTCCGTGCACTGGAAAATGAAACCGCGCGCCGCGGCTTCCTGCATGAAGGAACTCTGAAATCCGTTTTCGACCATTCTTTTTAATTCCTGTTTACGCCTCTGCCTGCCGCCAAAGCAGAATATTCCGGATGATGCTCTAGCACGGGCCAGACACCGGAAGAACCTCTTACCGCCCTATCGGTCAGGCAGTGCCACCCACTGTCAGGCCGGTCATTTTCAGGGTGGGTTGACCCACCCCGACCGGCACGCCCTGCCCGGCCTTGCCACAGGTGCCAATGCCGGGGTCCAGTTCCATGTCTTTCCCGATCATGGAAACATGGGTCATGGCGTCCGCCCCGTTCCCGATAAGCGTGGCTCCTTTGACGGGAACTGTAATCTTCCCGTCTTCCACCAGATAGGCTTCAGACGCCGAGAACACGAACTTGCCGGACGTAATATCCACCTGCCCGCCACCAAAATGCACAGCATACAGGCCGCGCTTCATGGAGCGAATCATTTCCTCCGTAGAAGCCTGACCGGGCAGCATGAGCGTATTGGTCATGCGCGGCAGAGGCATATGGGCATAGGACTGACGGCGACCATTGCCTGTGGGTGCCACCCCCATCAGCCGGGCATTCAGGCGGTCCTGAAGATAGGCTTTCAGAATCCCGTCCTCAATCAGTGTGGTCCGGCCTGTGGGTGTGCCTTCATCATCAATGGTCAGGCTGCCGCGACGATCCGGTAGAGAGCCATCATCAATCACCGTCACACCCGGCGCAGCAACACGGGTGCCCATGCGCCCGGCGAACACAGACGTTCCCTTGCGGTTGAAGTCCCCTTCCAACCCATGCCCGACCGCTTCATGCAGCAGAATACCGGGCCAGCCAGCCCCCAGCACCACTTCCATCTCTCCCGCCGGAGCAGGCTGGGCTTCCAGCGCGACCAACGCTTGCCGCAGGGCTTCGTTGACCGCACCCTGCCATGTTTCTGCTTCCAGCAGGCGGTTGATGGCATAGCGCCCCCCCAGCCCGTAGCTGCCGCTTTCACGCTTGCCGTCCTGCTCCACCACAACGGAGACATTCAGCCGCACCAGTGGGCGCAGATCCGCCACCCGCGCGCCATCCGCACGGATAATCTGCACGGCCTGCCATTCCCCGGAAAGAGACGCCATGACCTGCACCACGCGGCTATCCCTGCCACGGGTATAAGCGTCAATCTGGGTCAGCAGGCCGGAACGAGCGGCAAAATCTGTCTCACCCAGCGGGTTGGCATCAGTATAAAGACGGAGATTGGTGGAGCGCGGCGCATCCGCCATGGTGCCGGAACGCCCGCCACGCACGGCGCTGACGGCGTCTCCCGCCCGCGCCAGCGCGGACCGACTGAGGTCATCGGAATGGGCAAAACCCGTTTCCTCTCCCAGCACGGCCCGCAGGCCAAAACCGCTGCTGGTATCAAAGGAGGCAGACCGGATAACGCCATCATCGAGCGCTATGCTTTCACTCTCCCGATATTCCAGAAACAGCTCGCCATCATCCAGCCCGTCCAGCGCTTTACGGGTCAGGGCTTCCGCGTCAGCGCGATCCAGCAGGGCTCCCGGTCTGTCAAAAAACATCTGGTCTGTAACCGCCAGAGCGCCCGGGCTTGAAGGAATGGACGACATGAACAAAACTCCTGACAGAACGAAGGCTCCGGGTCATAAGGTCTCCCGGCAGAGTGCGCAGAGCATAAACAGTTAAGGGCTGCCGCAAAACCCACAAGGGGTTTCATCGTTTCTGCCTGATGAGCAGAGACACGGCGTGACCTTTTTCAAAGGCCTTGCCAGACTGACCGCTGCGGCCCTTTCCCGCGCCCCGGCGTTCCGCCGCAGCAGATGAAGGACGATTATGAGCGCATATCAGAACAGGACACACGTCACGACTCAGACGAGCCGGTCTGCAACACCCGCAGTCTGTGCCCCGTGTGCATCCCACAGTTCCACCCTGCGCCTTGCCATGATCTGTTTTCTGGCAGCAACACCTGCGCCTGTTCTGGCTCAGACTTCTTCTCCGGATACGCCGTCGACCGCAGCCGCGCGCGTGCCAGCCTTGCCCACTGCCCCGCCGGAACCGCCCGTTATGACCTCCCCCTCTCCGCACACAGAAACACCTGTGGCTCAGGCAACACCCGCAGCCAGAATGGAGACCGCACCGGCAGCCCCCACGGAAAGCACGCCCTCCGCTGCTCCTGCTCCTGCTCCTGCTCCTGCTCCTGCTC
>NZ_LHZV01000052.1 GCF_001581005.1 Acetobacter orleanensis | reverse complement strand
GGCGACACCACCGGCATCCACTTCCAGATACCCGGCAGACCCGACAGAGGCGGACACCGCTGACGCGCCATCTTCCACATACAGGTTGCCGCCGTTCGTCACATTGGCTGCTGAGACCGTGCCGCCAGAGAAGACGTCCACTTCTCCGCCAGAGACCGTCGCCGTCGTTAGTGTTCCACCAGACACCGTTACGACGCCACCCGCGTTGACCGTGACGTTAGATGAACTAACACCGGCAGCAATATCGAGGGTGTCCCCATTATTGACACTCATGCCGGACTGCGTGGCTGTGCCCAGTCCTGTCTGTGCAGAAGACGGCGATGGATTGGTCGGATTACTCTGCAAGGCAGCGCCCTGTTTAGAACCTGAAGTAACGTTATCCATGCTCTTTTCTTTCGATAACAAGTGCGAGGCCATCATGGGCACAGGGAAGAAAAACGAGGCAAACTCTGTTCCGCGTGTTCAAAGCAGTGTTTTTGGCAGGAAGCACGTGAATGGTGAGGCAATTAACTCACAAGACAAGTATAAACTTTCTGAAATATGAAGCTGTTTTAGGAGCAGTTACATTCAAAGAGACAAAAAATTTTGTTTTTTAGATCTTGGCGCAAGAGCGCGTTCAAAAATTAAAAAAACTGCCATCATAACGAGAAAATTTTTTAACTCATCAGAGAAAATAACGAACATCAACAAACGCAGACCATCCATCACCAGACGAAGGACAAACTTTTCTGCGGGAACTTCTAAAGGATTTGCGGACGATTAGTGTGACGTTTCCATGAAGTCTTTATGAACAAGGAATACTCTGGAAAACAATCAAGACGGCATGGAAATATCCCCAGCCCTGCAAACAAAACAACCGACGCAAAGATTACGTCGATTGCTTTGGATTTTAGAATCTTGAAAAAGTCATGGGGGTCTTCTTCAATTCCCCCCCATAAGCCTTTGTTTAGTTCGAGATCGTGTTGGTCAGCACGCTGCCCGTAGCAGGGTCAAGCAAAAGCTGGCCGGAACGCTGATGGGTGAAGTCAAACAGGTCTTCAATGCTGCCAGACGCTTCATCAAAAGAACCGCCACCCAGACGTGCGCCGTTCAGCCAGTTATCTTCGATGAAGCGCACAACAGAAGCCTGCGTAGACAGAGTGTGGCTGACAGAATTTGCCTTGGCGTAAGGAGAAATAACGATAAACGGCAGACGCGTGCCCGGGCCGCAACGACCATTAACCGGCTGACCATTGACACCCATCGGCTGGCTGCCAGCCGTGCCACACACGCCGCTACCGTTCACTTGGTCAGCATTGGCATCAAAAGAACCGTGCTGAGGTGCGACATACTGATGGTCATACCAGCCATCGGAGTCATCATAAGCGATCACGACCGCCGTGCTGCTCCATTCCGGCTGCTGCTGAATGAAATTGATGAGTTTTACAACGCCAGCCTGCTCATCCAGCGGGTCAGAATAGCCGGCATGGCCGTCCTGATACGCCGGCATTTTGATATAGGATACTGCGGGGAAGTTACCGGCCTTCAGCGCACTGTAGAAATCGTTCAGATCATACTGATGGTTGGCTGGCTCAACAGCCGAGGACCCTGCAACCGTGCTGTACCCAATAGCCGCCATGGAAGACGGACGGGTGTGCTGCGGGTTGGAGGTGGACGCAAAATACTGGAACCAGTTGTGATGCGGGATGTAGTCTGTCACATCTTCAGAAACAACATCGGAATAAGTCTGACGCTGGCAACTCGTGGAACTATCACTGTTTGCTGTGGTCAGGTCAAACCCGCCCATAAATCCACCCCATGGGATGTTTTTGGTGTTAAGCAGATCACCAATGTTCTTTGCGTTCAGCATGACGGCGTTGGATTTGGAAGAACAGACGTCATAGCCCGGGTCCACGTCATTGATCATCGTGTAGCCGTCTTTTCCATCCGCAATAATGGAAGAGGACGCCTTGGAACCGACGATAGACTGCACACCGTTGGTCTGACCGCCGACAACTTCCAATGCGCCCGGCGTAGAGGGACCATACGTGTCCGTATAGTTATTATCGCTCATGGCGAAATACTGAGCATAGTTCCAGTAAGCGGTTACCGTGTTGCCGTCATAATAGCCCAGCACCTGAGCGGTCGTGCCGAATGCACCGACGCCACCGGATGAACCGCGCCCAGTATATTTAGGGAACAGATCCATTGAGCCATTATTGGTTGCGCGCTGTTCAGGCGTGTAGGCGTGGTTTTGGTCCGCTGTAGCAGCCTGCGTACGGTCCAAACGGAACGGCAGAGCAGCCCCGCTCCCGTTTGCGCTGTTGGTGTTGGGGTTTTGCTCCAGCAGGTTAGCGTTCAACAGGTTGTTAACCTGCGGCGTGCCCGTGAGTGCCGTAAAGCTGGGTTCGCCAGCCGGATTTGCCGACTTGGGGTAGGTTGCAAAATAATGATCGAAGGAGACGTTCTCCTGATAAATCACCACGAGATGCTTGATCGGCGTTTTCGTGGCGAAGCGTGATGCTGGCATGTGCGCGTATCTGGAAGCACCCAGACCGGCAGCGTTGCTCATTGCGGGCAGACAAATAGACAGCGAGAGAAGAGCTGACAATGCAACTTTCATGGGTCTGACGAACACTGTTACGTCACCTTTCGTATTTTACTGCCTGCATGAGAGACCTGCCGCACCATGAAAAACACCGGCGCCCAAGCTGGATGCCGGTTTGAGGAATGATGACCGCGAGACCCTTTAGCAGGGGCCGTAATTGCTAAACCACCTGTTCAATAGCCTTTGTTTCCGGGTTCATGTGTGACTGTTTCATGAAGAACTTATGACAGTAAAACCATTCCGCTCTCAGAAAGGAAGGACATTTTGTAATACCTCAACAAACAGTCTGCCACATCAAAAATAAGAACCAACACACGAAAAATAGAATATAAAAACATTATTCAAATACAATAAATTTTTCTAAATATTGTGTTTCATATTTAGCGTCCACATATGGAACATTATTCAGAACTGCTTGCCGTGGAAGGCGGCTCTGCCACACTCATGCCCTGTCGATGCTGAAAATCTGGACGCTGGATACTCTTCTCCCCTCCACGCTCCAGCGTAACGGACTCCCTACTGATTGAAACGAGAGTCCAGCCTGCGACCGTCTCCCCCGTGCGCACCAAATGTCCCACAGGAAGCCCCGGCGCCTTGAACAAAGCACCATTTTGCCCGGCATAATGGACAATACCGGTCAGAACAGGGGTGGTCTCCGCCTGCATTGCGGCTGCATCAGGCCGTCGGTCCAAGGCAAACAGAGGTCGCGCCAGAACAGTTTTGGCGGCATCACCCTGCGTCGCCTTCTCATCCAAAGGAGTGGGAGAGGCAAGAGCGGATTGTAAGGTGACCGCATGCAGAAACCCCACCCCCAAAACACACCATGTCCCATGCTTACGGCCCATCATGACTTCCATCTCTGCTGAATGGTTTGATAATAAGTTCGGTCCATGCGGCACCGTGGGCCGGAATGATACGCACACCAAAAAGAAGTGGCGCATCCCCTGTCCATGTTGTGTGCCAACTGGCCGGAGAGCCACCCCAATAACGGAGAAACAAGGCAGATACGTCCTGCGCGAGAACTTCCTCATGCTGTGGCCCCTCGGGAGCGCACCCCAGCTGAGGGTGTATCTGCCAACGCAGAACCAGACGCCGCGCACGGTCCACACCCAGCCCAATGCCGACTTCATGCTCCATGCCGTCAGGCAAGCGCGTAAGGGTGGTCAGAGCCAGACGATCTTGTGCGCCTGTCACGTTGGCCTCATCCGGCAGAACGGCTCCGAGAAGTTTGCGAAGAGCCGCATCAACTTCCGTTCGTTCTACAATGCGTTCCTGCGCCGCGTGCTGCCGTACCCAGCCCCGTAGCCCAAATGTGACACCTCCCGACAACATAAGGAACAACAGGCCGAGCAATGCCGTAACAACCAGAATTTCCAGCAGCGTAAAACCGGCTTGAGCGCCGTTTACATGCCCGTTACCCCACCGCCGCGCCATCCGCATCTTCATGGCGTAGCTGGCGGCCCGAACCGCCGTCCAGTGAGATGCACCCGCGCCCCGCGCCCCCAGAGCACTTCCACATCCACCGCATAAAATGCCAGCGGCATCCCGCGACCAGATGGAAGCGTGGCAATCTGCCGGGTTTCCGTCACCCAACGATATCCATCCGGGTCCTGCCCCTCCTGCCGCCCGATAATCGGGTGCGTAAGCACGAGCGCACTATCCAGTCGAGACCGGGCGCGACTAAGCGCTTCCTCCCGGTAGCCTGAGCGGGTTGTATTTTCCAGAGCCCCACCCAAGGTGACGGCGAGAACGGCCATCCCTGCCGCAGCAATCGCAATGGCCACCACAACTTCCAAAAGGGTAAAGCCCTGCTCATCGGGGCGGCCTGTTTTAGTCGCCATGCGTTAAAATCCGCCCTGTCAGTGGGCTGACCGAAATACTGACCGTCCGCGCCCCAACACGCAGCCCCCATGCCACCGCACTAGCAAGGCCGTCCGGCTGAAACGTCATGGGAGCCGGTGCCATAAGTTCAGCCTCTTTCGGCAACGTCGTCTGGCTCAAGAGAGTTTTTCTGGAAAATTCGATGAGTCTGTTCTGCGCCACGTCAAACCGGACTGTAACGACTTCCCCCTTGGTCATGGCGTCCAACCGGGCGGCCCGCAGGGTGCTCAGGAGGTTCTCGCGCGCCTGAAGGAAGGACACCAGCGTGCTATGCATCGGCCCACGCTCGAGAATGAGGGCAAGAAAAAGCCCTGCAATAGCCAGAACAATTATCATCTCCAGCAGCGTGAAGCCCTGCTCCTGTTTAATGCGCAAGGTCATTCAGCCCCAGCATGGCCAGCAGCAGAGCAGACACAATCCCCGCAACAACTGCGCCCATAATAATGGTAATGGCTGGCACAAGCAGAGCAACCAGACGTTGCAGGCCGACACGCGCTGACTCTTCATGCAATTCCGCTGCACGGAGGCACAAGGGACCAAGCTGCGCCGTTTCTTCCCCAAGCCGCATCAGATGAATGGCGCGGGGCGGGAACACCCCCGCGTTGTCCAACGGACGGGAAAGCCCTCCGCCTTCCCTCGCGACAAGAGCCGCTGCCGCCACAGCCTGCGCACCGGCGCGATTGCCAATAACGTCCTCGCTGATTTTTAACGCACTCAGGAGCGACACACCGTTTTGCAGCAGAGTGCCGAGCGTGCGGGTTAGACGCGCGGCCATAATATCCCGTGAAAGACCGCCCACCACAGGCAGGCGAAGAAGCGTGCGGTCAAATCTGAGACGAAAAGCAGGCTGTGCCAGCAACGCCCGCAAAACAAAGCCAGAGGCAATCGTGGCAAGCAGCAGAACGAGGCCCCAGTGGCTTAGAAAATCACCCGCGGCAATCACACATTGCGTCAGGAACGGCAGTTGCGCTCCGGCCTCCGTAAACAAGGGCACAAATTGCGGCAGAACGCCCGTCAGCAACAGCACGACCGACCCGATGGAAGCCACCACCAGAATGGCCGGATAAATCAGCGCGGATTGAATGGAGGTGGTCAGCTTTCGTTCCCGCTCCATCAGTGTGGCCAGACGGTCCAGCGCGTCACCCAGTGCTCCTCCGGCCTCCCCGGCCTTGACCAGATTGATATAAAGCGGCGTGAAACAATCGGCCCGTGTAGAGAGGGCTGAGGCGAACGACCCACCATTCCGCATGGCGTCCCGCAGTTCAGTAAGCACCTTACGAGCGCGACGGCCCGCACTCCCGTTTTCCGGCAGGGTCTCAATCAGAAAACGCAGAGCACGGTCCAGATCCAGCCCTGCGCCCAGCATGAGCGCCAGTTCTCGCGTAATGTCCGTAACCTGTCCTCGCGTCAGCCCGGCTCTCCGCAAAGAGAATGACACCTGCAAGCCACCTACCCTACCGCCTTCGGACTGCGGCACAACCCGCACAGGCGTCAGTCCATTACGCCGCAAATCCGCGACGACACGCGCTTCATCCGCTCCTTGAGCCTGCCCGCGCTGCATCTGCCCATCTGCGGTCAGAGCGGTATAGCGCCATGTTGTGCTCACCCGACTGAGGCTCCAGAGGTCAGCGCTGGCACGGGAGGCGTTTCAGTCTCGGCGCGGATAATCCGCATGACTTCCTCAACCGTTGTCTCTCCGTCACACGCCGCGTCTATTCCAGCCTGAAAAAGAGTTTTCATCCCCTCCTCCGCAGCTTGACGCTCGATAGCTGTATGGTCCGCCCGTGCGAGGATCAGCCTGACAATGGCAGGGGATGGCACCAGATATTCCGCAATGGCGACGCGCCCCCGGTAGCCGGTATGGCGACAGTCCGGACACCCGACCGCCTGCCAGAGAGAGCCTGCCTTATCGGACGGAATACCCAGACGCTGCGCCACGGCCGCATCCAGTTGGAGCGGTGCCCGACACGCCGTGCAGAGCCGCCTTACAAGCCGCTGAGCCAGAACCCCACGCAGCACGGCGGTTTGCAGATAGTCCTCCAATCCCATGTCCCGCAGGCGGGTAATGGCAGCCGCGGCAGAGTTGGTGTGGAGCGTGGACAGCACAAGGTGCCCCGTCAGCGCCGCCTGTGCCGCGATTTGCGCTGTTTCCAGATCACGGATTTCCCCCACCATGATCACATCCGGGTCCTGCCGCAAAATGGCCCGCAGCAGGGTTGCAAATGTCAGGCCAATTTGCGGACGAATTTGAATCTGATTGATACCAGCAAGCTGATATTCAATCGGGTCTTCAATAGTAACCACTTTGCGCTCGGTTACATTCAACTGCGCCAGACCGGTATAAAGCGTGGTGGTTTTACCGCTGCCTGTGGGCCCGGTGACCAGCACAATACCGTTCGGTTCTTCCAGTGCTGCGCGTAATTGCGCCGTTACTGCGGGCGAGAGGCCCAGAAGCCCATATTCGAATTTTACGGACCCTCGATCCAACACACGCATCACCACAGATTCGCCGTGCAACGCGGGAATGGTGGACACACGAAAATCCACCGACCGACCGCGCACAGCCAGCTTGATGCGACCATCCTGCGGTAGACGGCGCTCGGCAATATCCAGCCGCGCCATGATCTTGATGCGGGAAATAACAGCCGCAATCAACCGCGCGGGCTGGCTCTCCATTTCGTGCAGCACCCCGTCATACCGGAACCGCACACCCAACCGGTTTTCAAAAGGCTCAAAATGAATATCAGAGGCATGGGTCTCGACGGCGCGGAAAATAATCTGATTAACCAGCCGAATAACCGGGGCCTCGCTCGCCAGATCCTTCAGTCGGTCCGCATCCTCCTCAAGCGGATCACCCTCCGCGCTCTCCCCCTCCCCTTCCGCCGCATCCCCCTCTCTCGTTTCAGGGTAAAGGCGGTTTAAGGCGGCTTCCAAATCCACAGGGAGCGCTGCCAGTGGGCGCACGGGAAGAGAAACAGCCAGTGAGACCGCCTGTGTAATAAACGCATCCAGCGGGTCCGCCATAGCCAACAGCAACACCCCGCCTTCTAGATGGAGCGGGACAGCAGATACCTGCCGCAGGAACGGTGCCGGAAGACGGTCTGGCAGAACCGGCTCTTCCAAGGCGGCAAGCGTTGCGGCAGACACAACTGGGCCGTCGGTCAGGCTGGCATAGGCCGCGGCCAACGCGACCTCACTCACCAGACCAAGCTGAAGAAGGATGGCGGGTAGCGCCTGCCGGTTTTCCTGCGCGACCCGACGGGCGCGGTCCAGCACAGCGGCATCACACGTCCCAGCCCGCATCAGAGCCTCCGCCAGCCGGGCTTCCCCCAGTGCACGCGCACCCGGGGCCGGAAGAATGGAAAAGCTCACGCAACGCTACCTTTTGCTGATACGCAGCGGATGCCGCACGTCTGGACAGGTTATAAAAGAACCGCTTTCACGCGACCAGATCACCGCTGGGGCCATTCAGAACGTTTCATCAAACTGTCACAACTTCCCCCTCGCCACAGGGAAGAGGGGAATGGTAATGCCCACACACATCCTCTGATGGTCTGACAGACCTGCGGCTCTGCCGACTACACGGTTTTCCCGCTGCTGCGCGCAAGGCATGAGCACGCCATGACGTTCCTGTTCCTCCACCACTCTGACCCGACAGACATAACCCTGTCCGGCAGGCTGACCGCGTGACAGAGGCACGTCTCTCCACGGGCACACGTCTCCCAACGGGCCTGAGTGGGCAGGTTCTTGCCTGTAGTCTGACTTTTGCTGGTCTCGCCGGGATTAGTCTAACCGGGCTTTCCCTGCTTTCGTTCTATAACAACCGCGCAGCAGACCTTGAAGACAAGCGTTTAGTGCTAAGCCACACGGAGCAGCTTGTCAGCCAGATCCCCGAACTCAAGCGGCGCTATCAGGAGCGACGCGCCTCAGCATCCAGCACGCACAGCCTCCTGTCAGGGCAGAGTGATTCTGAAGCCGCCGCCAATCTTGTCCAAACCGTTCAGGCACTGGCCACGCAGCACCAGATTGAAATCTCCAGTCAGGAAACGCTCCCTCCGCACGCCGTGGGACATTTCCGCGCCATTAGCATCCGCATTGCGCTGACAGGAAACTGGCCTGCCTTTGTGGCGCTGCTTGGCGATATTGACCATGCGGAACCACGCCTACTGGTTGAAGATCTGGAAATTCAACGCGCCCGCGCCGTAACCGAGACCACACGCGGACACGGCAGCGCCGTGGATGCAACGCTTTCTATTACGGGCTTCAGAGCCGATCTCGGCACACCCGCCCACACCGCTCCGACACATTGAGGATCATGCCGCATTTTCTCCGTCGCGTCAGCGCCGCCTCCCTCCTGATCTCCGTAGCGGGCTGCGCCCAGAAACAGCCAGAACTGCCGCCCCTTCCTGTGCCAGAGCATGATATCCGCGCAACGGTGCGGGAAGATGGTGCCGTCGCCCCCCTTCCTTCTAACGGGCAGACGTTCGTGCGCATGGGTCGTGGTACGCAAAGTGGTCTGACTGGCAGCCCGGTAAGCGGTGGTGGCGATATTTCCCTCAATTTTGCCAATACCGATATTCGCGCCGTAACAGAGCAAATCCTCGGCGGCATTTTGCATGTCAATTACGTGGTTGACCCCACCGTGCAGGGCACAGCAACCCTCCACACCGCCCAACCCTTGCGGCGTGACCAGCTTATTCCTACGCTGCGTGTGCTGCTGGCGGGTGCTAACGCAACATTGGTGACGCAAAGTGGGCTATATCGCGTTGTGCCTCTCACCGTGGGCAGCGGCGGTCCGGGGTCTGGTGCCGGGTCCGCCAACAGCACCATCGCCATTCCGCTGCGCTATACAAACGCTGCCAGCATTGCAAAGCTCATTCAGCCGGTAGTCCAAGGCGGCAGCCATGTCACAGCAGACCCGGAGAGCAATACCATCATCCTCTCGGGTGATGCCGCGACGCGGGAGAGCCTGACAGAACTGGTCCGCACGTTTGATACCGATGCTCTGGCCGGACAGTCCTACCTGCTCCTGCCCGCCACAACCGGGACAGTCAGCGAACTCAGTCAGGCTCTGAAAACCGCTCTGGGCGTTCGCCGCACCGGCGGCGACGGCACTGGCAATGACGCCATTCGCCTGTTTCCCATGCCGGGGATTGATTCCATTCTGGTTACGGCCCGCCAGCCTCGCCTGATTGAAGATGCCCGGCGGGCTTTTTCCGTCATTGAGGCCGGACGCAAGCAGACCGTACGCAATTGGAGCGCCTTCTACCTTCAAAATGGCCGGGCGAATGACGTCGCCTATGTACTCCAGCAGGCCTTTACGCCAGACCATGTGACAGCCACGCCCACACCTGCACCCAAACAACAGACAGGAATGAGCCTGAACAACGGCAACAGTTCCTCCGGTTTTGGCAACATGTCCAATTCCTCCGGCATGGGCGGCGGACAGTCTGGGTCTTTCACATCAGGCAACAACTCCTCTGATTCCAGCTCCGGCGCTTTTGGCGCAGGCCAGAATAACGGCGGCGGACAGAACCAGAGCAGCAATCAGCAAGACGGTATCAGCAACAATCCCCTTCTGGGCGGATTGGGGAACATGGGCGAAAACAGTGAGAATAGCTCTCACATTCGTATCATCCCTGACTTACAGAACAACTCCGTTCTGGTGTACGGTACGCGCGCGGAAACTGAAACCATCACTGCCATGCTGCATAAAATTGATATTATGCCGCTTCAGGTCATGGTGGATGCCACCGTAGCCGAGGTCACTCTGAATGACTCCCTGCAATACGGCACACAGTTTTTCTTCAAATCCGGCGGGATTAACGGCATTCTGAGTAACGCCACGCAGCCTCTGGGTGCGGCTAATCTGGTCTCTTCCCAACTGTCCTCCGGCTTTCCGGGTTTTGTGTTGGGTGGCCATGGGCAGGGCGGCGCGCCATTTGTGATTAACGCGCTGCAAACTGTAACCAAAGTGCGGGTTCTGTCCTCCCCGCAGATTATGGTGGTGGATAACCAACCAGCCTCGCTCATGGTCGGTAATCTTGTGCCCTATCTTACCGGAGCAACAACAAGCGTTGTCACCTCCAATTCCACCATCACCAATTCCATCAACTACCAGCCGACCGGCGTTATTCTTCAGGTTACGCCCCACGTTAGCAATACGGGCTTGGTAACACTTGATATTTCGCAACAGGTCAGTTCCGTTTCCTCCACCTCAACAGGTACCGGCTCTTCCAGCATTAACAGCCCGACTTTTTCACAGCGGCAGGTTACCTCACGCGTGGCGATTGAAGATGGCCAGACAGTCGGGCTTGCGGGGCTGATTACGGATAACGCATCTCGCGGTAATCAGGGTTTGCCGTGGCTGAAAGATATTCCTGTTCTGGGCATGCTCGCCAGCCAGCAGACCAACCAGCGGGAGCGTACGGAACTCCTCGTCATGATCACACCGCATGTCATTCGCAGCCAGAGCGATGCCCGCGCCATGACGGAAGACCTGCGCAGAAACCTCGCCCAGTCCGCCGCGCTGACACCAGAACTGGCCCACACACCGCAAACTGGCTCCCCAGACCCGCAGCAACGCATTCTGAAAGCTGTTGGCCTGCATGACTAAGTGCGCCTGAAAACGTGCGCCATGCGAAGCGCCCCAAAGCGCGGCACACGGAATGAGCGAGGCTTTGCCCTGCTGCTTGTGCTGTGGACTCTTGTGGTCATCAGCCTGATAGGCACCGCACTTCTGGCGGGAAGCCGCGCCACCACACGGCAGGAAACTACCGAAACCGTGCTGACAACCTTGCGGGCCGAAGCCGATGCGGCCATTCAGACCGCCTTATATCACCTGCTGGCGGAAGGCCATGCGCATTGGCTCCCGGATGGAGCCATACACAGACTCACCGAGCCAGACCTAACGGCTGATGTCACCATTCAGCTTGAAACGGGAAAAATTAATCCCAACATTGCCCCGCCCGGTTTGCTGACAAGTGTTTTCCAGACAGCCGGACTTCAGGCCGCCGCTGCACAGACGCTTGCACGAATGGTCGTGCTCTGGCGTACACCGCCCTCTCTCACCCAGCAGGCAAACAGGCAGGCCACCACAAATCTAATTGCAAATCTCGGGGCCTGTAAGCCCGCAGGCCGCCCCTTGCGGACGTTTGATGATCTGGCCGCTATTCCGGGTATGACACCGTCCCTGCTGCGCACATTGGCGCCCCATCTTTCCTTCACACAAAACGATGTGCCATCCCCCCGCACGCAAGACCCGTTTATCCGTGCTATTTTTGACCACATGCAACCTCAACTCATGGGTTCGGCATCACCGATGCAGGGCACCTCACTTCAGCCGGGTCAGGATACGTCCCTGTCCGACTGGACAGACCGGACGCTGATTGTCTCGGCCCGTGTCAGAAGAGCAGGCGGATATGTCATGGTTCGTCGCGCCGTTGTGGCACCCCAACTGGGCCACACCATGCCTTTTGCCTATCTCTCACTTGAGACGATAGGTGAGAGGCAGACGGAAACACGCTGACCGGGCATCTGTGGGGAGAAAAAAGACAGTTTCATGAAGTCTGTCCCATCCAGCCAGCACCCAGTTGAACGCGCTTGAAGCGTCCATTAGAGCAACGCTGGATACGTCACTCTTTAGGCGGGAACATTGATGCCGCCGTACTGAGCACCTTCTGCCGGTAGGCTGCATTTAATGAAGGCGTGTGGGAATGATAATAGCCGATAGCCTGCATGATATCGCCATGCGCCTCGTTAATATACGTCCGCAAAATCAGCGCAGAAGCCGCCACATTAAAACAGGAATCAGAAACCAGCCGCGCCGCGGTCTGCACCGCAGGCAGATGGCTAATTTCAGCCAGAGGCTGCACCCAGCGTGTGTTGATCTGCATCAGGCCGAGATCGGAACTGCCATCCGTGTTCCGATGCACCATACCCGTAATGCCGCCTTCCACTTTCTGGATAACAGGCAGAACACGGACCGGAATATCATAACGGATTGCACTGGCAACCATACAGGCAAGAAGTGGGATGGGCATAAGGGTCCTGATCGCAACGGGCTTGGTACTGCGCATCCCCTCAATTTTTTTTCCGGGCGGCGCGCCATATTGCGCCCGTCCTTCGCGCAAGTCCTGTGAGGATTTTATGACAAACTCTCGCCGTCCCCAGCCCACTCTCTCTGACGAGACTAATCCTCAATCCGGCTTTACCCTGCTGGAAATTCTGGTCGTTCTGGCCATTCTCGCGCTTCTGATTGGCCTTGTCGCCCCCGCGGCCCTGCGCCAGCTTGGCGGTGCGCGTGTTTCCGTCGCCAAACAATCCATCTCACGGCTGGGCTCGGTGCTGGACCTCTATAAGCTGGATGTCGGCAGTTACCCCACGACGGAAGAAGGGCTGGCCGCACTCATCCGCAAACCGTCCGACGCACAGAACTGGAACGGCCCATATCTGAAAGACTCAGCCGAACCGAAAGATGCGTGGAACCACCCATACAGCTATCAGGCCCCCTCCTCGCGCGAAGGGCATGAATATGACCTGTGCTCCGCCGGCGCACATGGCAATGGTAGCGCGAGCCCCGGCCAGCCCGGAGCGATCTGCAATCCATAAACCAACCGCGCCCGATACCATAAGGTTCGGGCGCTCAGGTTTCAGTGTTTGGTCTGGGTAGCCTGCACGCCATCAGCCTGTGCGGTCTCTCCCGTCCATCCGTCGGTCAGCGTTTTCAGGAAGGCAATAATGGCGTTGCGCTCTGCTTTGGTCAAAGCCGGAGCCTGCCCCGGCTTACGGTCAAACGGCGCATCGGTCTTATCAACATTTCCCTGATAGGCCGCCGGAATATCATTATAAGCCTGCACCTTGCCGTCTGGCCCACGCGGATAGAAGCGTTCAGGCTCAAGATCACGCAAAACATAAAAATCCATTACGTCATCCAATGAATGGAATACGCCGTTATGGAAAAACGTGTTGCGTGTTGCTGTATTGCGCAAGGTAGGCGTTGCAAACATTCCGCAATAAGGCGCGAGGTCTTTCCGACCTCCCGGTTTCTGGTCACACACGCCCAGATCATAATAACCGGCATCATGCGTATGCTGGAGTGCCGGGTTCCGGGGGGCTGCAAGTGCCTCATACTGGTGGTCCGTAAAGAGCGGCGGCAAGCCATCCGCCCGCACCGTATCAACATGACAGGCCGCGCAATTTCCCTTTTTTGGGTCATTGAACAGCATATAGCCTTCGCGCTCTATAGGCGTGAAGCGCGCGTTACCCTGTAGCCATGCATCGAATTTGCTGGAGTACGGATGAAAGGCCTGATTCTCAATCTGGTAGCGCGCCAAAGCAAACAGCCCTTCCGAAAGCAGGAAATCGGAAGATTTCTGGCCACGAATACCCGCCAAAGCTCGCAGGGGGGCGGCATAGTCAGCCGTCTTCAGTCTGGCGCTTACTTTTTCGGGTGATCCAGCCATTTCGTCCGGGTCAAACATCGGGCCGCTGGCCTGCTGATGCAGCGTGTCCGCCCGCCCATCCAGAAATAGCCCCCCCTGCGGCACCAGATTAGTTGCGGAACTTGCCGTGTTGATCGCACTTTTGGCGGCATGTGCGCCCCCCGTTACCGGCACAGCAATTGTTGGCGCAACATCATCCGCCACGGCATCATCCGGACCAATGCTAAACGGCGGCTGACGTTCCAGATATGTCAGGCTGGGGATCTCGCGCCGCCCTTCCCGATCTCCCGCTGCCCCACCCATAAAAACCGCCGTCTTGCCCGCGGGGCCGTAATGCAGCGCAGGCACATGGCAGGAGGCACATGAGAACTTTCCCGAACCCGATAAGGAAGGATCAAAAAACATGGCCTGACCGACGGTTGCCATTGTGGAGAGCGGTTGCTGCGCGTGAATGTGCAATTTACGCGGGCATGGATTACTTCCATCAGTAGCGGGGCTACAGGACGGCCCAGCAGCAGGTTGGGCACTCCCCTGCCCGACCAGCGAGAGAGAGAGCACGGCTGCGCATCCGGTAACGAGAAAAGTTGAGTGAAACAGCTTAAAAGCGCGCACGACTAAACACCTTCTCCTGCCACGTCTGAACCGGGCCTTACGATAGTGGGAGGCTGATTACCATTCCCATCTTCTCCTTAGTATGATCTTTTCATGAAAATCAGTCGCAGCCCGCAAATGAGAAAAGCGTCGCAAAACTGTCACAAGCAGGGCTCTGCCTTAGGCCAAAAGCGAGTGCTAGACTAAGTGGGGAGGTCTCTGCTCAATGGCCAGAGAAACTCAAACAGATTGAGACTTCATTTTTCGTGAGATATTTTTGATTTCATTCTCCCGCAGCACCTTTGCCACATGGTGGGTCGAGCAGAACGCAATCGTGTTGCGCAAAGCCGCCGCCCGCTGGCTCCCCGCCCGCCTGAAAACTGTCTTTAATGGTATCCAGAGCCGGTATGCCACCCCAACTGTGGTCATACACCCTGGCACGCAAAGTCTGACACTTCTCCCGCAGTCTCCTGATACCCCACCCCACGTCGTCCCTGCCACTCCAGACGGCATGGCTCAGCTTGCCACGCTATGCGCAAGCCGCAAGCCCTTGCAGCGCCTCCCGCTCGGGCGGAAACGGTCTCCTCTTGGGGTGCGGGTTATCGTTCCCGGCCTGATTATTTTACAGCGCGTTGTGCGGTTACCAACGTCTGCCGCTGCGGACGCTGACTCTTTTGTCAGATATCAGATGGACCGGATTGTGCCGTTCGCACCGGAAGAAATCCTGTGGGGTCTTTCCCCTCTCTCAACCGATGCCCCGACAGACACCGAATTTTTGCTCGGCATAACGCCGCTGCTCCCCCTCGCCCCATGGCTGGACGCCTTTAAAGCCGCACATCTCAAGCCTGTTGCTCTTGCAAGCCAGACAGACGGCTCCACGCCCTCTCTGCCCCTTTCCGACCACGAGCACAGCACTCGGCCGTCTCGCACACTTGTAACGGTGGCCGCACTTGCGTTGGGGCTCACTCTGGGTGTGCCATTTATCTGGCAGGCAGTCGCGGACTATCGGCTCACAACGCAGCTTGAAAACCTTCAACCTCAGCGCCTCGTGGCAGAAACACTGCGCAGCCGTACGGAGGCTCTGACGAATAGCAATACCCTACTCAACCATGAAGCCCAGCGTGTCGGCTCCCCTCTCACGCTGCTCGCAAAACTGACAAACGCTCTGCCGGATACAACCTTTTTGGACTCTCTTTCTCTCAAGCAGGGGCAGATTACGCTAGAAGGCCAGTCAAAAGAAGCCGCCCGTCTGATCGGCCTGCTTGAAAAAGAGAACGCTATGCGTGACCCCAGATTTGTCGGCCCACTCCTCCGCCTTCCAGAAGGACGCGGCGAAAGCTTTACACTCCACGGCTCCGTTCAAAATTAGGGTCGGCCCCTGAACCGCAATGGGTCAGCACACAGTTTCGTATTCACATCAGGCCGGGCCAAGAGACCCGGCCTTTTGCATCTTCAGCCGTGCGTTGGCATGACAAACTCCGCGCCGGAACGAATGCCCGCAGGCCAACGCTGCGTAACCGCCTTCATCCGTGTGAAGAAGCGCACACCTTCCGGCCCATGCATATGGTGGTCGCCAAAGAGTGAGTCTTTCCATCCACCAAAAGAATGGAAAGCCATCGGCACAGGGATCGGCACGTTTACCCCAACCATTCCGGCTTTTACCGCATGGGCAAAGGTTCTGGCCGCATCGCCATCCCGCGTGAAAATCGCTGTGCCATTCCCAAAGGGGCTATTGTTGATCAGTTCCAATGCTGTGTTAAAATCCGGTGCCCGCATAACGCACAGAACAGGGCCGAAAATCTCTTCCCGGTAGATGTCCATGTCCTTTGTCACGTTGTCAAACAAGGAACCTCCAATGAAAAATCCTTTTTCATGGCCTTTCACTTTTGTGGCACGACCATCCACAACCAGCGTTGCACCCTGACTAACGCCCGTATCAACCAACCCTTTCACGCGGGCCAGATGCTGTGCGGTTACGAGAGGCCCCATCTCGCTGGCGGCGTGTGTGCCATCACCAATCGTAATGGCTTTTACCTTTTTCTCCAGTTCCGCTACCAGCTTATCCGCAACAGGGCCGACCGCTACCGCGACGGAAATGGCCATGCACCGCTCCCCAGCGGAGCCATAGGCCGCGCCGATCAGCGCATCCACGGTTTTATCCAGATCACAATCCGGCATAACAAGCGCGTGGTTTTTTGCCCCACCCAGCGCCTGCACTCTTTTACCGTGCGCGGTGCCTGTTGCATAAACATGCTGGGCAATAGGTGTGGAACCAACAAAGCTGACAGCCGCAATCTCCGGATGTTCCAGAATGGCGTTCACCATATCCTTGTCCCCGTGCACTACCTGAAACACCCCGTCTGGCAGCCCGGCATCTTTAAGAATTTCCGCCAGCATAACAGCCGCGGATGGATCGCGTTCTGACGGTTTCAGAATGAAGCAGTTCCCCGTTGCCAGCGCCATAGGCGCCATCCACAAAGGCACCATAACCGGAAAGTTGAACGGCGTGATTCCGGCGGCAATCCCTACGGGCTGGCGCATGGTCCATGCATCAATCCCGCGCCCAACCTGCTCCGTATAGTCGCCTTTCAGCAGTTCCGGCACACCCGTCGCAAATTCCACAACTTCCAGCCCGCGGGTAACTTCCCCTTTGGCATCGGACAGGATTTTTCCATGTTCGGATGTGATAATGGCCGCCAGTGCATCCACCCGCTGCTCAATCAGATCACGCGCACGGAACAACACCCGTGCCCTTGCGAGAGGTGGCGTTTCAGCCCAGCCCGGAAAAGCGGCTTTTGCGGCCGCAACGGCGGCATTCAGATCATCCTGCGTGCCAAGAATAACCTGCTTGGTCACCTCTCCTGTTGCCGGGTTAAACACATCGCTCGTGCGTGTGCTCACCCCTTTTACAGACTTCCCGCCGATGATGTGATGAACTGTATGCATTGATCTTATCCTTTGACTAAGAGTTCAGCCTTCGCTGACGGCTTCATGTGAGAGGGAGACAATCTGCGTGCGCTCGCCTTTGCGCACGTTCAGGGTTTCAGGAACCCAGAACAGGGTGATAAAAAAGCCAATCAGGCACAGCCCCATCGGGTAGAGCAGTCCGGCGTAGGGGTTGCCCGTTTCCGTCACCAGCCACAGGCTGATGAGTGGCAGGAACCCACCAAAAATGCCGTTTCCAATATGGTAAGGAACAGAAATGGACGTGTACCGTACGTTGGCCGGAAAGCTTTCAACAATGAAGGCCCCATACGGGCCATAAACAGCGGCCGCAATCACAACCAGAGCAAACACGCAGGCGGAAATGGTCAGATAGCTGGTGTTTTCAGGCGTAATGGCATGGCGGATGATGGAGAAAATTGGAATATAAAACACCACGGCCGCAGCCATACCGGCCAGCGAGAGGCGTTTGCGCCCGATTTTATCCGACAAAGCCCCAAACATGACAAAGAAGGGAACACCCAGAAAAGCCCCGACAGCAACAGAAAGTGTTGCGGGCAGGAAAGGCACTTTCATAAATGTCTGGATATAATACAGCGCGTAGAACTGTGCGGTGTAAAAGGTAACAGCCTGCGCACAGGCAACGCCAAACAGAAACATCAGAATACGCCGGGCATTGCCGGGAATACGGAATGTATCCCGCACCGGAGATTTGGACAGCGCGCCCTGTTTGTGCATTTCCACAAATATAGGCGATTCAGAAAGACGCATACGAATACGAAGAGAAACAAGAACCAGAACAAAAGAGACCAGAAACGGCGCGCGCCAACCCCAGACGCCAAAAGCCTCTTCCCCCAGCGACAGGCGGAGCGTGAGCACAATGCCTAATGACAGGACAAACCCGGCGGACGCCATTGCCTGAATATAGCTGGCCCACTTGCCGCGCTCCTGCGGCGGAGAATGTTCGGCCACATAGGTAGCCGCCCCGCCATACTCGCCCCCCAGCGCCAGCCCCTGCACAATCCGCAGCAGGATAAGCAGAACCGGGGCGGCATAACCTGCGGTCGCGAATGTAGGCAGCAGGCCAATGGCAGCGGTGGAGCAGCCCATGATGAGCAGCGTGGTCAGAAAGGTTTTTTTCCGCCCGACGCTATCCCCCATATACCCAAAGAGCAGACTGCCCAGAGGCCGCACGGCAAATCCGGTCGCAAAAGTCGCAACGCTGATAAGGGTTGCGGCCACCTCATCTCCCGGCGGATAAAACAGGCGGGCAAAGAAAATGGCCAGACTGCCGTAAAGAAAGAAGTCATACCATTCAATAACGGTGCCAACGCTGGACGCCAGCACCAGAGAACGCATGGAGCGCTCTCCTTCCGGGTTGGATGTCATTTTTCCATTCTCCTGACAGGAGTTTTTTATTATTTTAGAGGCAAGACCTCACGCCCAGACTTTGCGATACAACGCCACAATTTCCGCATGGGCAGGCACGCGCGGGTTATTGGCGGGGGAGCCAGACGCCAGAGCTTGTTCTGCCATAAGGGGAAGCAGGTCATTCCAGCGGCCTTCCTCCAAGCCGTAGGACTGTGGAGTGGGCACATCCAGTTCCCGGTTGCGTAGACGCAGGGCGATTACAAGAGCCTCACAGGCCGTATGATCATCCGTCTTCTCAGACACAATCCCCATCACACGAGCGCAGGTCGCATATCGAGCCTCTGCGCCCGTCACGGACCACGCTGTGATTTCCGGCAACAACATGGCGTTGGACAACCCATGGGCAACATGGAAATGTGCGCCGATCGGGCGGCTCATCCCATGTACCAGCGCGACGGATGCGTTGGAAAACGCCATTCCGGCTTCAAACGCACCCTGCATGACCTGCGCACGGGCCTCACGGTTTGATGGCTCGGCGCAGACAACGGGCAGTGCGTGCCAGATGCGCCTCATGGCAGCCAGAGCCAGCGCATCCGTAAAGGGAGAGGCCAGTCTAGACACATAGGCTTCCAGCGCGTGGGTCAGCGCGTCCAGTCCGGTATCCGCAGTCAGGCGGCGCGGCATGGTCAGAGTCAATTCGTAATCGACAATTGCGATATGCGGCAGATAGGCATAGCCCGCACACAGCATTTTTTCGTCGGTTTTTTCATCCGTAATGACTGTAACCCGCGTGGCTTCCGAACCTGTACCTGCCGTGGTGGGAATGGCGATAATCGGCAACCCGGCATCATCCTGCACATGCGGCACCTTCAACTGTGAGGGCGTCCCGCCATGCTTGGCCAGCACAGCCACCATTTTGGCCGTATCAATCGGGCTGCCACCGCCCAGACCAATCACGCAGTCATACTCACCCTGTTTCAGGGCTGCCAGTGCCGCCTCTACGGATGCCACCGTGGGGTCCGGCACAGCATTTGGAAACGCACCGGACCGAAAGCCCGCGCCCGCCAGCAGGGCTTTGACACGGTCCAGCAAGCCGGACTGAGCCATGAAGGCATCAGTAATAATAAACGGAGCGGAAAGTCCGGCCTGTTTTAACGCGGCAGGAAGCTCGTTGAGAGCCCCTCCCCCGATACGGACCAGAGAGGGCAGATAAAGTGCTGTCATGGCCTTATCTCCAGAGTAAGGGGTGCGGTGAATGCCATCCCTTTCTCGCTGTTGTTCTTGTCCGGAGACTGAACGCGCAAAATCTTCACAAGAAAATCAGGAGATTTCGCCCACTTGATGTGCAAATCTGCACAACCATCCAAAAGAGGATTTTTTCGCTCGATGAAACGCAGTCTGGACTGGAGAAATCTGCAGTTTTTTCTGGCTGTCGCGCGCTCTGGTTCTCTATCAGAAGCCGGACGTTTACTGGGTGTTGATCACGCAACTGTGGGCCGACACATCGTTGCGCTAGAAACATCGGTCGGCAAAACACTCTTTGAGCGGCATCTGCGCGGTTATGCACTGACGCGCTACGGGCAGGATCTGCTGACCACAGCAGAAGCCATGGACCGCGAAGCAACACAGGTTGCGCAGGCCAGCAATCCTGTACACGGTCTAACCGGAACCGTGCGCATTAACGCTCTGGAAGGGTTTGCCAATTTTTTCCTGGCGGCCCGCATCGGCCCGTTGCTCGTGGATAATCCCGCACTGACGATCGAGATTCTGACCATTCAGCAGATAGTCGCCCTTTCCCGCAGGCAGGCCGACATTGCGATTACGGTAACACCCTCCGAGGATGATCGGTTTGTCTGTGAAAAACTGACACCTTATTTTTTGTGTGCCTATGCCACACAAGCCTATCTTGAGCGAGAAAAACCCATCAAAAAACCGGAAGATTTTTCATCTCATCTGTTTTCCGGCTATGTGGATGAAATGATTTTTATGCGAGAGCTGGATTATCTGGGCAGTCTCGGTGTCTCACGTCAAATGGTGCGTATCCAGAATTCCAGCGTGCAAGCCCAAATGGAGGCCGCCTGCTCCGGCCTCTGCATGGCCATTTTACCCACTTTTGTCGCCGCGACCCGCCCTGAACTGGTGCCTGTCTTACCCGAGCAGGTCAGGCTGAAACGCCACTACTGGCTGATAACGCGTGAGGAAGAGCAGAAAACCTTACGCATTGATCAGCTCTGTACTTTCATCCGGCAGGAAGTAAAGAGCAGCGCACAACACTTTGCCTTATAAGCCATAAGCGTGACCCGTCCATTTTCACGGACAGATCAACACTTAATGTGACCAGAAGCATTACAGGCTAACGCCCTAAGCACGGACGGCACACTTAACGAAATTTTAGAAAGTTTTATATTTTCTCAAAACCTTCTAAATTTTCCATCCCGTTCCCATCGCCATATCTGTCTTGCTCGGCCGTGTCGTTTCAACCCGGCCAGCAAATTGGAACAGGAACTCAGCTTCACTCCGGGCTGAAAGTGCAATGTCATACCACATGGCAGTTTGAGCCAGATCAAACGAAAGAACGCGGGTTTGCCCCGGAGAAAGCCGAACGGTCTTGCTCACCTGCCCATCTTTAAACGTGTAGACTAGGTCAGCCACGTCTGTTCCATGATTGGTCAGAGACACCACAAGGTCATTCTTCCTTCCCACGAGATACTGGCAGGCCGCCTCTATCCGCAAACCGTTCTGCCGCCCCTTGTAACGGCGATAAAAACCATTAGGCGCATGCACAGCCACATCATATTGGCCGCTGGCAAACGTCTTCATCTCACATGGCACATCCAGACGATCGCCAGCCGCAACAGCATAGGTGCCCGCCTGCATGGCCTGCTCTGCCGGATTGGTGTAGCGATAGACGTTAAACGGCAGACCGGCTGCGCGCTTACCATATAATCCTGTTCCAGCTTTCAGGCGCAGGCTGATATGCCGCCCGTCCCTGCTCACACCACCATCACAATAGGGTTCGTAAGGCAGTGCACAGGCGGAGCGATACCCCGGCTCCTGCCGCATAGCCTGATGGAGTTTCTCCGGGCTTTCACGCAGTTCGGCAACGGCACCCGCATCAAGAGTTTGAAAGCCACTCGGCATCGGGCGATCTTTCGCGTCCTCAACCCTCTGCAGATAATTATCCCGCTGCAGAAACGGTAAGGAAGGTACGGCTCCGTCATAATCACGAAAGCAGGATGTCAGATCACCGCTGATTGCCCGCCTCCATGGTGAAATATTCGTTTCAGTAATTTTTTTACCGAATTTTTCTTGAACAAACGCTTCCAGAAAACGCAACGTGGAGGTGTGTTCAAAGAGCTGAGAATTTACCCACCCTCCCCGGCTCCAAGGAGACGCCACGATCATTGGCACGCGAAAGCCCAGACCAATCGGACCACTGCGCGCCTGATGCTTGGGCACACCACGCGCAATTTCATCCTCAGCTGTTGTGTATTCCAAGCCATCCAGACCGATACTGCTGGACGAATGGCCGGTTTCCGGGTGATGAGGATCAGGGGCCGCATAAGAGCAGCAATGATCGAAATACCCGTCATTTTCATCATACGTTATAATGAAAATTGTCTTTTTCCAGACTTCCGGGTTTTCCGTCAGAATATCCATCACTTCCGACACGTACCATGCCCCATACCAAGGAGATGTCGGGTGATCAGAAAAATGCTCGGGCGCAGACAACCATGAAACAGAAGGAAGCTTGCCGCCTTTCACGTCCTGACGAAACTGGTACAAAACATCCCCTTTAGGGGCATTCATGGTGATGGTTTTTCCCCCATCATGGAAGGTCAGCTTCTCCAATTTACGGTAATTTTCATCTGCCTTGTTAATTACAAATGCTTTTTCAAATAATGAACGTTCTTCAGGTGTCAGCTTATCCGGCGTTTTAGCGGACTGTTTGCGCCGCATGAGGACATCCATCAGCATCTGTGCCTCAACGCGCTTTTCAGCTAGCGTGTCAGACACAAGCATTTCGCGGCTGTTCAGCCTGTCCAGATGCTCACGGCAATCACTAAGGCGCGCATCCAGCCATTCCTGAAAACCCGGATTGGCAGAGACAGCATATTGGTCAAAACATTCCAGAACGTTGGTGCTAAAATTGCTCAGCCAACTCCGCTCTGCCTCACTCATCCCCCCCGTCTGGGTCAGTTCATTCTGATAATATTTCCATGAAACACCAGCTTGCTCCAATCGCTCCGGGAAGGTGCCCCACGTCATCCCCCCTTCTAGGATCTCACCGTTCCGCATGTAAACGCGGGAAGATGTGTCCTGACGGTCCCGCACTGTCCCGGTCATGAACAAGAGCCTGTTAGGCGTTGTGCTGGTCATGGCGCCGCAATAATTTTGGTCACAGACCGTAAACGCATCCGCAAGCGCATAGTAAAACGGTAAATCCTCGCGCGTATAATACCCCATGGTCAAAGGATAACGATCATATCCTTTATGGTGCGATTTTTTGGCGTCAATCCACCCGTTATGCGCGCCACCATTCCACGCATCCACCTGACTGTCACGTGAATGCGGAATTGAGCCCATCCATGTCACCCGTGTATCTTGGATATTCAGCCTCCATGGCAGATAGGTCTCGCCAGACTGGCTCGACTGCATGAAAACCGGGTTTCCGTTTGGCTGTGCCATTCCCCGAGGATCATTAAACCCACGCACACCCTGCAATGAGCCAAAAACATGATCGAAAGACCTGTTTTCCTGCATCAAGATAACGACATGCTCCGCGTCTTTCCATGTGGAACCGACCTCTGGAGCAATGGCAAAAGCGCGGCGAATGGAGGAAGGCAGTGCGCTAGCGGACCCAGCGGCTACTCCAGACAGAAGCGCGTATTTCAGAAAGTCTCTACGTGTTGCCATGGTGAGCGTCTTATCCAGTGTGTCAGATGTCATTTAAAACGGGCTGGCGACGAAGCGCGCAGTTCAGCCATGTCAGGGTGTTGAGTGTCTTGAGTGAAGAGATAAATGAACAGATGAAGCAAGCGTCGGTCGACCGCTTTTCAAAGCGGCCAGCCATCCTCCGTGGCTTCCAGCCCACTGGCTGATGCTTTTTTTTTCGAGTTCGTGCAAAAACAAGAGTGATTTATTATATACACTATAAATATTATTGTAATGCACTATAATTTTCCTAATAATTATCCCAAAAAATACTCTAAACACAATTGTAAATTCTATAAGCTTAACAATCCTCATTCGGTTATAAGATTTGTTCTTAAAGCACCTATTAGTCGTAGTGCCGTGTAATTCTCGCAGATCAAAACTGACAAAATTGCCAAGTCCAGAATTCTGCCACGGATTAGCAACAAGATCAGTCAAATATCCAAGCGCATAAGAGATTATTCGGACCATCACGATTGGACATTTCCACGCATAAGATCACTACCCATACGAACGAAAATCGTAACCTGTGATACTTCTACTCTACGTTCGCAATCACCCGCGCCCCGCCGCCAGAAGTCCTCTCGACACTCAGCGTCTTGGCAATACCTCGCCATCCGTTGCACTGCGGACAATGCCTTATAGTCCGCAGTGATCCAAACACTGAAAATGCACGCAGAACACGAAACGAGAGAGACAGAAGCGCGAACAGCCGGGAAACGACATTTATAACCTCATGTGATAGATGCACCTGCCTCCCTTGAGTCCGTGGCTCAATTTTTCCGCCATCTTTTATTATTACATTTATAAGACATCTATCTTACTCCAGATATATTATTGACCTTGCGGCTTGAATGCCCTCAGGTTGAAGTGACATCTGTCCACAGGTGAGACACAAGAATGTCAGGCACGCTTGGCCGAGACTATTAACAGCCTCTACAAAGCCAAATTCATTTATCGGTAGAAGCCGTGGCAAAAGAGGAACTCTCTTGAATTGACCACATTCACATAGGAGGGCAATTACAATAAATAGAGGCATTGCTTAGAAATATTTCTGTCTGCTAAAAAATTTACAGAGAATACAAACACGGCCCAAGGATTCTGACATGGCATCGGCCTCATTTTTACCGGTTAACGAGGCTCTCTGCGGCGGGTCCATCGCCATGATGTCGCAAACAGTGGCCATTCTTGCGCGTGCTACGTTAAGAAAGGCGACGGTCTTCGGCGTTGCTCTCATGATCTGCGGCGTCGCGAAAGTCGTTCTGGGCAGTCGGCTCATCGGGCCGTCTGCTTTTGATATGGTACTGGATTTTATGGCGAGCATGGGCATCCCGGCGTTCTGGCTCTTCTCGCGCGCATGGTTCGATGACTCGTTCTCTCCCATTTTTTTCGAGAAAGTTCTCATTGCAGCCTATATCGCCCTGACGGCGGCTCAATCCTTCTGGAGCGGCCAGTTTATTGCCTCTGTCGCCAAACCGATCGACTTCGCCGTTTACGTCGCCGGCAGTCTCTTTGCTGTTCATGCGCTTGTACAAGTCTGGCGTGGAAGAGATAGTGATCTCGTTGAGCCTCGAAGGCGTGCGCGCGCCATCTTTATCGTGAGTGTTGCCGTCTTGATTCTCTGGACATTATGGAGCGAAGCTGGCGGTGAAATCTGGGGTGGGCGGCAGGATCTGCGTATCATCGATAATCTTCTGATTTTTCTGGTCACGTTCATTCCGGCTGCAACGCTCTTCGATCTGCGGTATCCTGACATCCTTCCCTGCCCGGCTGCCGTCGCAGGCCAGCCCTGCGCCCCGAAAATGCAGGATGAGCCACGGAAACGCGATGACATCCTTTTGGAGAAGCTGGAGCGGCTAGCCTGTGAAGAGCGGTTTTATCGTGATCCAGCGATCACAATCGGCATTCTGGCCGTCAGGCTGAATGTCCCGGATCATCGCCTGCGTCGCGCCATCAATTCCGATCTGGGTTATCGGAATTTCAACGAATATCTGAACGCCCGAAGACTTGACGAAATTTCAACCGCGTTAACCGACCCATTGCAGAGCGAGACGCCGATCCTCACAATCGCATTGGATGCAGGCTTTGGAAGCCTCTCCGCGTTTAACCGAGCTTTCAAAGCTCTTCATGGGAAAACGCCTAGCGAATTCAGGCGGGAAGCCAGTCTGCCCGACTGAACGATTTTTAGAAAAGACCAGTCACTTCCCTGATCCGGGAGGGCAGAGAGGGAAACGCCCTCGTATCACGGCATGAAACTGCTTACGGTTCATGTCCGCCATGCTCTCTCCTCGTCGTCTCTTTTGTCCTCGTTGCTTCGTTGCGATTTCGTCGTTCTGTTTGCCATTTCTGCTTGGCGCCTGCCAGAAGAAGGTGCCATCGGCGACTTCATACGTTCGGGTCGAAGTTATTCACAGCCAAAGGACTGTAACGCGGGGCACAGCCTATTGGGGGCAGTTTATCCCGCATCATGTCATCACGCTTTCCTTCAGGCATTCCGGGCGTGTAGAGGCTCTTTTCGTGAAAACGGGTGATAAGGTAGCGCGGGGCCAACCCCTCGCTCAATTGAACCAGACGGATGTTATCGCGTCCGCTGGCGAGGCAAATGGCGACCTGCTCGTGGCAAAAACCGCCTTGAAAGGCGCTTATGATACGCGTGCTCGGACATCCGGGCTCGACCGGGACGGCGCTCTTTCTCCTTTTGAAGTGGAACAGAAGCGGAATGCTGTGGACACAGCGCAAGGCCGGATGCTTACCGCGTCAGCAAGAGCGCAGCAGTTCGAGGCCGATATCCGGGACGGTATCCTGCGCGCCAGCGAGAACGGCACCATCACACAGATCGTGGCCTATCCCGGTACAGTCGTGACATCTGGCGCGCCCATTATGCACATGGACAGCGCGCAAGCGGAAATCCGCCTGAAAATACCGGAGACGGCTCAGGTTTCGGAAGACGTGACACTTCTTCCCACGGCGGACACCGCCCCGCCCATCAAGGCCAGACTGAGCCGCGTCGCTCCCGATGTGGATGTCGCCACACATTTGCATGACGTGTTCTATACGCCGGACACCCCTCCTGATCTTCCGCTAAACGCGGGAGTAACCATCCTGACGCATGCCCTCTCCCAACAGGTCCGCATTCCCCGGACATCTCTTGTCATGGGAGAAGGAGCGCAGGCTGCCTTGTGGCTCATGACGCCAGATGGCGGGCATGTGACGCGGCGGACGGTAACGGTCGTCAGTCTGGAGGGCGCAGATGCAATCGTATCGGACGTCTCTCCCAACACGCCGATCGTTTCCGTTGGCGCGACACGCCTGCATGAGGGCGAAGCCGTCCAGCCAAACTATGTGCGGTATCGCTAGGTCCATGAGTGCATTCAACCTCTCTCGTTGGGCAGTACGTCACACAGCCTTCATGATCTTTCTGCTGGTGCTCGTGTTTCTGGCGGGAAGCGACGCCTTCCTTCATCTGGGTCGTGCTGAAGATCCAAGCTTCACCCTGAAAGAAATGCTGGTGGCCTCCCAATGGAACGGCGCCACACCTGACCAGATGCGGCTACAGGTGGCTAAACCGCTGGCTGTTGTCCTCAGGACGATTGATCATCTGGATTATCTGGAAACATATTGCCTGCCCGGTGCCTGCCTCACGCGCGTGGTCTTAATGGACGATACCCCTCGCAAGGAGGTTGCGGCAATCTGGAGTCAGGTGCGGCACAGGCTGGACGACACCCGCCCCACCCTGCCGGAAGGCGCCTCGGTGGCTGCCAATGACGATTTCGCGGATGTTTATGGCTACGTCTTCATGCTGACCGGCGCTGAAAACACGGCCCTCGTCCGGACGGCCGAACGGCTCCGCGATATCCTGCAAAGGCTGCCCGGTGTGCGCAAAGTGGATATTGGCGGTGAAGAACAGTCCCGTATTGCAGTCAGTGTCGACCCCGGAAAGCTGGCCGCGATCGGGATCGGCCTCTCCGACCTGCGCGAAAACCTGTCTGCTGCCCTGAAGATGACGCCAATGGCCTCAATGGAGCAGACAGTATCATTGCCGGTCATAATCAGCGGGCTGCCGGACGGCGTAGCTACTGTCGCGGACACGCAGCTTCCGCTTGCGGATGGGCCTGTACGGATCGGCGATATCGCCCGCGTGACGCGCGACTACGTATGGCCTCCCTTCGCGTTGACCCGTTTCGAGAGCAAGCCGGCCGTCACACTGTCCGTCTCCATGTCCAGAGGAGCGGACGGCCTTACCCTCGGTAAGGCGATAAGCCAGACCGTCAGCTCCTTTCGCGCGGATCTCCCGGTGGGCTTCGATATCACCCAGATTGAGGACCAGAGCGTCTATATCCGTGAAGCGGTCGATACGTTTTTACTCAAATTCTGCGTGGCACTCGTCGTCGTGCTCGGAGTTGCCGTGCTGTCGATGGGCGTGCGTCCGGGGATCGTGGTGGCCCTGTCCGTCCCCGCGACGCTGGCCATGGTGGCGCTGGTCATGAACATATTTGGCATCAATCTGGACCGTATCTCCCTCGGGGCGCTTATTCTGGCGCTCGGACTGCTCGTTGACGATGCAATCATCAGTGTGGAGGCAATGGTCGTCAGGCTGGAAGCGGGCGCGAGCCGAGAAGAGGCCGCGGCCTATGCGTGGGATCATACGGCATTTCCCATGCTGTCGGGTACCCTGCTCACAGTCGCGGGCTTCCTTCCCGTCGGACTGGCCCAGACCACAACGAGCGAATATGCGGGGAATGTGTTTTGGGTGACTGGAACTGCCCTCATATGTAGTTGGTTTGTGGCTGTTCTGTTCATTCCCTGCCTTGGCGTGAAACTGCTTCCTGCGGATTTCGCGCAGGGGCGGCGCGAACCGCCGTATCAAAGCCGAAGCTACCGTTTTCTACGGAAAATCATTACCTGGGCGACCATGCGGTCCTGGCTGGTCGCGGTGTCTACGCTGGGGGTGCTGGGCCTGTCCGTTGCGGGCTTTGTCCTTGTCCGTCAGCAGTTCTTCCCCCTGTCCGACCGTCCTGAATTTCTGGTCGATATCATGCTGCCACCTGCCTCGACCATAGAAAGAACATCCGTCATCACCGCCCGGATCGAAAAAAGGCTGGCGGGAGATCCTGATGCCGCCTCCTACCAGAGCTTCATAGGTCAGGGCCCGCCACGTTTTTACCTTCCTTACGGCCCGACACTTCCTGATCCCACGCGGGCGACCATTCTCGTCGTCGGGACGTCGCTCGACGCTCGGGAGCGGCTGATCGCCAGAATGGAAGCGCTACGCGTCATGCCCGAAGCGGAAATAGATGTTCGTCGCCTCTCTCTCGGGCCTTCCGCCGCTTTTCCCGTTCTTTACCGAGTTCTCGGTCCCGATCCTGCCGTACTATCGTCGATATCCGAAAAACTTGAAGACACACTCGAAAAAATTCCGGTTTCCCGCTCTGTCGGTGTGGATTGGGGCCTGAGGGCTCCAGCAATATCGTTCCAGTCTGACAGGTTGAAAACGGCGAGGCTTGGGCTGAACCACCATGCTCTGGGACAACAGGTGTCCACGCTTTTGTCCGGCGCCGTAGCAGGCGAGGTTCTAGATAATGATAAACGTGTTCAAGTTATGGTCCAGGCTGACATGGCTACCAGAACTGACCCCTCACGTCTGAATACCATGCCTATTCAGACAAGAGCGGGCTTTGTGCCTCTCAATGCGCTGGGACGCGTACAGGTCGCGTCCACCTATCCAGTTGAATGGCTCCGTAATGATGAGGCGTGCATGACGGTTCATGCGTCACCGATCGACGGCGCGTCCCCCTCGGACGTGACCACAGCAATGAACGCGTCAATGAAGACCCTGCGTCAGACTCTACCTGAAGGCTACAGGATCGAGAGCGACGGGGATGACAAGATGTCTCAGACAGCAAATGAAGCAATCTACGGCTTACTGCCTCTAAGTCTGGTCCTGATGCTGATCCTGCTCATGGGGATGTTGCAGGACATCCGGCGTGTGGCCTTCGTGCTCGTAACCGCACCGATGGGATTGATCGGTACGGTCATCGCCCTTTTGATCACGCGCGCGCCTTTCGGCTTCGTCGCTCTTCTCGGAATGATTGCTCTGGCCGGTATGATCATGCGCAACGCCATTATCCTCGTTGATCAGATTCGTCGGAACGAGATCGCTGGGATGGATTATCGACATGCCGTCGTCGAAGCGACGGTTACAAGGGTGCGCCCCGTTCTCCTGACAGCGCTGGCCGCGGTGTTTGCATTCATTCCCCTCTCTTTCAACGTCTTTTGGGGGCCTATGGCAATCGTCATGATCGGCGGTCTTGCGGGTGCCACAGTACTGACTCTCTTCTCTCTGCCCGCATTTTGCATGGTGGGAAGGGCACGGCAGAAATCCCTATCTTCTGGAGAACATCATGCGGCGTGAACGCCTTGTAGTGGGACGCATGCCTGCTCTGATCAGTTGCATTATGCTCGCGGCCTGTACACTTGGTCCAGACTATCATCAGCCAGCAACAGATTTGCCAAAGACCCTTCAGAATATTTCGGAAACCGCTCAGAAAGACTGGTGGACAAACGCCAGTGTCAGGCCTCTCGCACAATTGCAAGCGCAAGCGCTCACTGGAAATCTGGATTTACAGATCGCCAGATCACGTGTCGCAGCGGCGGCGGCGATCAGGCAGGCTACGGCAGCGGCAAGCTTCCCAATGGTCATGACGGATACCTCCTATTCTCGGGCTGCTCTCAGCACGGCGGGCAGTGGGCAGACTATCAACCGCCTTCTCGGAATTCCTGATCAGGCTTCCAACCCGTCGTCCCCTGTGGGCTTCAATCTGTTCAGTGCTGGCGCTGCCGCATCATGGGAGGCGAATTTATGGGGGAAACAGACACGAGAGCGCGAGATTGCTACGGCGGGAGAACAGGCAACGCAGGCACGCCAGATGATCGTGTCCCTCGGAGTGAAGGCGGAAGTCGCACGCACCTATATTGAGTGGCTGGAGAAGACGGATGAAATCGCCTTATTACAATCCTCCTTGCATCTTGCTTCTGAAAAACAGATTCTGACTTCCGAACTTGCCCGCAAAGGCATGATCAGAAACGATCTGATTTTGCTTCAGCAGAACAGAGTTCGCCAGAAGCAAGGCCGCATGTCTGCGGCGATGACGGACAGGACACTCCTGCAACGCGCGCTAAGCGTACTATGTACAGGCCGCCCAGATTCCGATCTGCGGCCTTTGCATGAGCAAAGCAGGTGGCCTATCCCGATAGAGTTACCATATTCCATAACAACGGATCTTTTAAAAAATCGTCCAGATATCGTCGCAGCAGATGCGAAGCTGCATGCAGCAACGGCAGCAATCGGCATTGCCAAAGCCAGCTTTTATCCAACACTTACACTAAGTGGTGTTTTTAGTGTCGATGCGATGTCATTAAGTAGTTTCGGATGGGCCGCCCACAATTTCGCTTTGGGCCCCGCGTTGAGAGTGCCGGTTTTTACCGGTGGCAGGCTATCTGCAGAGCTTGCCCTGAAGAAAGTAAACCAGAAAGAAGCAGCCATTTCATATCAGCAGGTCGTGAATAATGCTTGGCATGAAGTCGATGATACGCTCGACCGTCTGCATCAAGTAGATGCGGATTTAAAATGGATAACCGAGAATAATATTGCCCGTGAAAAAATTGAACGCATGGCAAAAGAACAGGCTGTAAGAGGTTGGATTTCACGAAAAGACCTATTATCCATTCGAGAGGACAGTATCGAAACGGAGATCATAAAAACCCAACAACGCAGTCTTTTGTTGTTGGAATATGTCGCTTTCAGAAGATCTATCGGGTTATAATATAGAAACTGTATTTAAGCGGTGAAGCTTTGCCGTGACCAGCCGAAGGGATAGTCTGAAACAAAAAACGCCGCGACAGCCCCAGAACCAGCCATAGAGCGTTCGGCAATGCCCGAAATAGATCGGCAACATCCGCCATTCGCCCCCTCTGCTCCGGCGCCCCTATCCAGACCTTGAAGCACACTTTAGAGAATTTCTACGCAGGCTCTAACAGGCCCTAGTTGTCGATGACGGACCTGCTGGTCGATAGAATACGACCTGCCAGTGCCTCCGCCGTCTTCTTTCGGCTCTATGAGGACAAAGGGACAATGTTGATCCTCAAGAAAAGATGCAGCGGGCCAGTTAGGCACGGCTTGCCGATCTGCTCAATGCCGTGGTGCTAAATAGACAAATGCTTACCGTATATAATTCTCGGGCAGTTCTTTAACATACGTTAATATTTGCAAATTATTTTTTCTTTGAATCCAAAAACATCAAGGCACCTTCAAACGACAGGCTGCTTTTATAACGGCTGGCACTACAGTATGTTGCACGTCTTTTAAAGACATTCGCGTTGCATGCATCCCTACATTCAAGGCGGCAATGACATCCCCCGCAGAATTACGAACGGGAGCTGCAACAGATCTTAGCCCCAGTTCCAATTCCTGATCCAGAAGACAATATCCTTGCTCCCTAATGTTTATAAGAATGTCCTGCAGGGCAACTTTGTCAGTAACAGTTCGCGCGGTCCGGGCTGTCAACTGTTCTGGAATATGTTGGTTGCGGGCTTCTTCGGGTAACGCAGCAAGCAGCACCCTTCCCATCGACGTACACCATGCGGGAAGACGAGACCCCACAGACAAATCCACTGCAAGAATACGGTGCGTCTCAGCTCTGGCAATATAAAGAATATCCTTGCCATCAAGCGTGGCAAGAGAAGCACTTTCATCCAAAGTGCGGCTTAATTCTGTCAGCACTGGCTGTGCTAGCCGGGGCAAGGGC
Source organism: Acetobacter orleanensis (assembly GCF_001581005.1). Taxonomy (GTDB): domain Bacteria; phylum Pseudomonadota; class Alphaproteobacteria; order Acetobacterales; family Acetobacteraceae; genus Acetobacter; species Acetobacter orleanensis. The sequence continues at coordinate 30,581 of NZ_LHZV01000052.1, read as the reverse complement.
AAATCTGCCACGCGGGCAGATAGGTTCAATACCTTGGGAGTTGGGATAAAGATCCTGCCCACCTGAGAAAGATAACCCGTTGCCGTTAATGTTAAGAGAGACCGCCTGACTGCCGCACGTGGCAGCCCCACAGCCTGAGCGGCTTCGGATAGCGTCATACCCTCAGGCCGTGCCGCACAGACACGCAGCACTTCAAGCCCCCTCGCCAAAGCCGTAACAAACTCCCGACTTTCAGAAATATTTTCAACTTCTTCAGCAGACATAGTCTTCAAAGCCTCTCTCTCCACACTTTAATGCACCGTCGTATAGGCCTGTCTGCCAACTCTGTATTCGTCTTCACATCACGGCGAGGATGCGTTTCCACCTTGCCATCTAACGCAGGAAGATGCTCCATAAAATTCGCTGTGCGGTTTTTTGTTCGTATAGCGAACAATACGGAGAAACACAATGATCAATAAGCAGGTTCGCAACGTAGCAGAAGCGCTAGACGGAATACGTGACGGCTCTGTGGTGATGGTTGGTGGCTTCGGTTCTGTCGGACAGCCAGACGCAATTATCGAAGGCCTGATAGAACAAGGGGCACGGGATCTCACCATTATCGCCAACAATGCAGGCGCCGGACGTGCTGGTCTGGCTCGGCTTTTAGATGCTGGACGCGTGAGACGCATTATCTGCTCCTACCCTCGTTCGGCAGGATCAGTCGTATTTGAATCCCTTTTTCAGGCTGGCAAGCTAGAATTGGAAATTGTACCGCAAGGCACTCTTGCAGAACGTATCCGGGCAGCGGGCGCCGGAATCCCCGCTTTTTATACGCCCACAACAGTTGGAACGGTTTTAGCAAACGGGAAAGAGCAGCGCGAATTTAATGGACGCGTCCATGTTCTTGAAGAAGCTCTTCCCGCGGATGTCGCGTTGGTACAGGCCTGGAGTGCAGACCGTTTTGGCAACTGCATCTATCGTGAAAGTGGCCGTAATTTCAATGCCATCATGGCAACAGCCGCTCGGCTGACGGTGGTGCAGGCTTGTCATATAGCGGAAGCTGGAACGTTAGACCCGGAAGCCATTGTTACACCCGGACTTTTTGTCCAACGCATTGTCCATGTGCCCGACACATCTTTCTCAGAAAACACCGAGACATCTGCCGATAAAGGAAAACAAGCAGCATGAGCAGCGAAGCTTTTACTCCGCTTTCCCGCCGAGAAATGGCTGCACGCATAGCCGAAGATATTCACGACGGATGGTACGTTAATCTTGGAATAGGCATTCCCACTCTGGTTGCAGATGTACTGCCTGACAGCAAAGATATTTTCCTGCACAGTGAAAATGGTATTCTCGGTTTTGGCCCAGCGCCAGACCCAGAGCATATTGACCCATGGCTTATCAATGCCGGGAAGCAGCATGTCACTTTACGACCCGGCGCGAGCTTTTTTCACCATGCTGATAGTTTTGCCATGATCCGTGGCGGCCATTTGGATCTCTGCATTCTTGGCGCGTTTGAAGTCTCCTCTGCGGGTGATATTGCGAATTGGTCCACCTCCGCTCATGACGCTGCACCAGCGGTTGGCGGCGCCATGGATCTTGCAGTCGGTTCCAAGCGCGTGTGGGTGGCAACCGAACATACTACTCGCGAAGGCACTCCCAAACTGGTTGAGCATTGTACATATCCGCTCACGGCCCCCGGTGTCGTCAGTCGGATTTACACCAATCTTGCCGTAATTGATGTCGAAGACAGCCGCTTTATCGTGCGCACTATGGTACCCGGCCTTACACGGGAAAAATTGCAAAACCTAACCGGTGCAAAACTATATTTCATGGAGAGCGCCAATGCGTAATGCTTATATCTGTGATTATACGCGTACACCCATTGGACGTTATGCAGGTGCCCTCAGCACAGTCCGTGCGGATGATCTGGCAGCCCTCCCTTTAAAAACTCTAAAAGAGCGTAATCCACAGGTGGATTGGGATCAGGTTGATGATTGCATTATGGGATGCGCTAATCAGGCTGGTGAAGACAATCGCAATGTAGCGAGAATGGCGACTCTTTTAGCCGATTTCCCAATCTCTGTTCCCGGAACCACTCTCAACCGGCTTTGTGGGTCCGGTCTGGACGCTGTGGGGCAAGCCGCACGCGCTATCCGTTGCGGAGACGCTGACCTTATGCTGGCAGGCGGCATTGAAAGCATGAGCCGCGCTCCGTTTGTTCTCGGAAAAACGACAGAACCCTTCTCCCGAGAAGCCGCGTTACAGGACACAACAATAGGATGGCGCTTTATCAACCCCCTCATGCGTGAGTCTACCGGAGTAGAGTCCATGCCAGAAACAGGGGAGAATGTTGCAGAACGGTTTAATATTTCCCGGCAAGATCAGGATCTGTTTGCCTATCGTTCACAACAGAAAACCGCCAGAGCAAAAGATGCAGGATATTTCACGCGTGAAATCACACCTGTTTCTGTCAAAACACGAAAAATGACCATGACAGTGACCGAGGACGAACACCCCCGCCCGGAAACCACGCTGGAGGCACTCGCTAAACTCAAAACGCCCTTCCGTTCTGGAGGCACCGTTACCGCAGGAAACGCATCCGGCGTAAACGATGGTGCTGCCGCGCTGCTTATGGCGAGTGAAGAAGGAGCCAAACGGCATGGCCTTACGCCTATAGGACGTGTACTCGCCATGGCCAGTGCAGGCGTTGAACCCGGCATTATGGGCATTGGCCCAGTCCCGGCAGTACAAAAACTCCTCGCGCGCACCGGCTTCACCCTAGACGATATGGACCTGATTGAGCTGAATGAGGCCTTTGCCAGTCAATCCCTCGCGGTTCTGCGTCAGCTTGGACTGGAAGATGATTGCGAACGGGTAAACCCGCATGGCGGAGCTATTGCGCTGGGACATCCGCTTGGAATGTCCGGAGCACGATTGGCGTTGACCGCCCTGAATGGTCTAGAAACTCGGGGAGGAAGACGCGCTCTTGTGACTATGTGCATTGGTGTTGGGCAAGGCATTGCTGCAATAATAGAACGTTTATGATCTGTAGTTTGTTTTCGCCTTTATAAATTGTCTTGCTGCCATAGCCCTCCTGCTTCTTTAAACAGAAACGCTAACTAACAGGCATAAAAGAAGGGAAAATCCCCATGCGTCCTGCCATTATTACCGTCGCTATAACAGGCTCTCTCCCAAGAAAATCTGATAATCCTGCTGTGCCCATTACCCCATCAGAGCAAATTGAATCGACACATGAAGCATTTGAAGCGGGTGCTTCATTGGTACATATCCATGTCAGGAATCCAGATGAAACATCCTCATCTAATCCTGATCTTTTTCAGGCGGTTCAAGAAGGCGTAGTACGGCACTGTCCGGGCATGATTATTCAGTTTTCAACAGGTGGACGTGGAAGAGATGCAACAGCGCGAGGAAGTTCGCTATTCCTGAAGCCTGATATGGCCTCACTTTCAACAGGTTCCGTCAATTTCCCTAGTATCGTGTATGAAAATGACGCATCTCTCGTTACTACGCTCGCATCTTCCATGCGCAATTATGGCATTGCGCCAGAAATCGAGATTTTCGATCTTTCCCATCTTCATGGAGCACGACGTCTGATTGATGAGGGCTTAATGAAGGATCATCCTCATATTCAGTTTGTCCTCGGTATAAAAAATGCAATGCCAGCAGAAGAACATTTGCTGGATATTCTCCTTGCCGAAAAAGAACGTATTTTACCGCATGCAACATGGAATGCCGCCGGGATAGGTCGGTTCCAGTTGCCCGTCATGAACTGGGCGCTGAGCCGCGGGGCAGATGGGGTGCGGACAGGTATGGAAGACAATATTCGCATAACACAGCATCAACTGGCATCCAGCAATGCCGAACTCGTGCGCATGGCACGAGAGGCTCTGGCAAATCACGGTCGTTACCCTGCCTCACCTAGTGAAGCACGCAAAATCTTGCATTTACAGCAAACGGTTTGATCACCTCACATCCATCCTTTGTGCCATCGGCTTATCTCAGGCCCTTGTTTCTCGAGTGAACGACCATGCAAAAAAAAGTAGACGATAATATCGGTCAAAATGCCATTCAACGTGCACTGGTTAAATGGTGTGTGATTTTTTTTGACCGCTATATGCCAGATCCTTTTGTTATCGCGTTATTGCTGACTTTTGTAACAGCCGCTCTCGCCATGGGGCTGGCACCACACGGCACCCCAGCCGATATTCTAAATGCATGGTATAGCGGCGCGTTCAAGATTGTGGCTTTTGCATTCCAGATGATGCTTATCCTCGTCACGGGGCACGCCGTAGCCAGCTCCCGACCTGTCCGGAGAGCATTGAGTCACCTTGTAACGTGGGTCACGACACCGCGCCAAGCGGTTATGCTGATGTATGCTCTTGTTGTTCCCGCAACATGGTTGAATTGGGGACTGGGGCTAGTTGTCGGGGCGTTTGTTGCGAGAGAAATCGCCCGACAGATCAAGGTTGATTATGGCTGGCTGGTTGCTTGTGGTTATACCGCGTGGTGGCTGTGCAACTCCGGTCTCTCCAGTTCTATTGCTCTGTCTCAGGCGACCCACGGAAATCCAATGAATATTGTTGAGCAGTTGACAGGCCAAATAGTGCCCCTCAAAGACTCTCTTTTTTCCGGTTTTACTGTCATCCCAACGGTTCTTACGGTTCTCTGTTCAGCATTAATTTTTCCATATTTTTGCCCTCCGGCCTCTCAATCTGTTTATCTGGACACGGACGCTTTTATCATAGACGCAGAGAAGACTTCTTCCCCTGTCACATGGTCTCCACGCACTGCTGTTGAATATTCATCCGTTCTTTCATTTGCTATCGCCTTTTTTGCTTTTGGAGCACTTGGTCTGCACTGGCACGAACATGGATTTGGTTTTGATATCGATAGTTTAATTTTGAGTTTTCTGATCGTCGGTCTTCTGCTTCAGAAACGCCCCGTCTCTTATGTAAACGCCGTCAAGGAAGCCATAGCCCAAACAGGGCCCATTCTGCTTCAGTTTCCATTTTACGGCGGAATCATGGGTATCATGACGGCAACGGGGCTAGCAGGGATTATTTCAGTCTTTTTCGTACATATTGCATCCGCGCAGACGCTTCCTTTCTGGAGCTTTATCAGTTCTCTCATTATTACTTTTCTGGTTCCCAGCGCAGGCGGTCACTGGGCTGTGCAGGGCCCCTTCGTCGTGCCCGCAGCACTCAGTCTGCATGCGTCAATCCCTCACGTCATTATGGGCGTGGCGATAGCAGAAAACGTTGCCAATATGCTCCAGCCATTCTGGGCCGTTCCCATTGTCGCTATTGCCGGGATAGGTATTCAACGTGTCATGGCTTTTACTTCCATCACATTCATCATCTCACTTCTTGTCTGTTCGATTTCAGTGCTGCTGCTCGGATAAAACTGTCCAACCATGAATGAGACAAAAAAAGCGTGGCCGAGGAGGCCACGCACTATTAGAAATCTAAAGAAGTCTCTTCTTTAGATGGCCAGTTTAGATGGCCAGAAATGTTTCCTGCAAATACTGCCACAATAACGCCTGCTGGGCGGATCCTGTTCGGAACATCACAACAGACCAGCGCTCATTGCGGTTTCCATTCTGTGTCTGAATTTCTTTGTACGTTACCAAATGCCCGTCTTTAAAAGACGCGATGACGGCCACATCCTCGATTTCCATTACGAGCCCCGGCCGGGAGCCGAACAGCTTGGGAAGTGCCCCCGCAAACGCCTCTCGAGAGATTGGACGACCCGCCGCTCCAACCATCTGATAGTCAGGGGTGAAATGGTCAAGAATAGCCTGTGGCTCGACCACGCCTTCTCCACAAAACCAGTTCTGTAGCAGAACATGCAGGTCTATAATTTCTTTGCGCGCAGCAGCTATTATATCCATGAGCGATTTCCTTATCATACTATCCAGTTATTGCGTTATTTTTTCATAAGCACGGAGTAAGTCGGCATACTTTCAACCCACCCTGCCGCCAAAGGCGCCACAAACACATTTTCTGTGCGTGTTCTGGAAATTTTCCACACCCCGTCAACCTTACGGAACAGGTTGTTCAGACGACTGGAGCGCAGGAGCGATGTACCGTCCGAGAAAACCCACGGCTGACAATGAATCCACTGCCCATCTGCTTCGTCTCCATGCACATGAATCTGCTCAGACGTCAGATAATGTGCATTTAACAACAGGGCCGGGTCACGCTCTTTACACCAAAACCCCTGAAAATGCTTGCGTATAGCGGCTTTACCAACACAACGACCAAACTGGTTGTCGTAATATTCGCCAACGCCTTCCCATATGGCATCCTCAGTATAGAGGTCCATAATCAGATCAATGCGCGCCGCATCATCTTTAACGCCAGCTTCCGGGCATGGCGTATCACACAAAAACATGTAGCGTGCCTGAATACGCCTAATATCTGCTTCTGCTTCCAGCACCTGTATGCGCTGTTCCAGAGCGACCAGTTTTTTGGCGAGTTCTGCTTCATTCACAGTCATCGTATTTCCTCCCTACACGCTGCATACAGGCCCGGTTTGGGCAGACGAGGTAAGAGTGTTTCCGCCCAACCGGAATAGTTCAGAAGTTCTGCGTCCTCCCCTAAACCGGCGAGCAACTGGACACCAACCGGCAGACCCTTCACTCCGGTCAGGCCGGGTAATGTGACTGTTGGCAAACGCAGCAACGTCCATAGTCTGCTAAAAATGGGGCTTCCCGTGCCCTCTGTCATCAAAGGGGCTTCCCCCGGTGCCGCGGGTGCTAGCAACACAGTGCCGGGCGTTATAAGGGCGGACAGAGCCTCTCGGAGCGCATGCGCCTGCTCCAGCGCGGCACGATACGCTGCATAAGAAATTTTCTGTCCGGCATCCAACAGGCCCGTAATCTGCTGGCTAAGCTGGTCTCGTTTATGCGTATATTCCCAGCCCAGCGCTTGCGAGGCTTCATAACTCATAATTGTAACGTGCAGTGTTGCCGCGTCTTTAAAAGCACGCATGTCAAGCTCTGCGACGGGCACTTTCTCACCGAGAAGAGTTGCGGCCTTTTCCACGGCATTCCGCGTGCACTCCTCAGCCTCATTCCAGTGAGGAGTAAGGCAAAGTAAAATGCGTTCCGGCTTTTCTGGCGTGAATGCAACTGGCGCGGCAACAGGGCCTTTCAAAACGGCATCAGCAAGGGCGGCCGTAGCAACATCGCGCGTAATCGTGCCAAGCGTATCAAAAGACGGCGCGAGGCTTTTCACGCCGGCCGCAGCGTACCGCCCATAACTGGGTTTGAAACCCACAACACCACAGTAGGAAGCCGGTCGTGTGAGCGATGCTGCTGTCTGAGACGCAAGCCCGATATCAATAACCCCGGCCGCCACAGCCGCGGCGGAACCGGAGGACGAGCCACCGGGCGTGCGGGCAGTCGCATGAGGGTTAACCGTTGGGCCGGGGCGGAAAAATGCAAACTCGGTTGTGACTGTTTTGCCAGCACAGAGAGCCCCTGCATTCCGAAGTTGCGTGACACAAGCAGCATCGGTGCGGGTGTAGTTTCCATCATAAATAGGCGATCCGTGCCCGGTTACATACCCACCCAGATCGATAATATCCTTTACACCTACGCTTAGCCCACTGAGCGGCCCGCTACCCGCACTGTCAGCATCTGCACGAATACGCACAGGGTCATACGCCGTAAACGCTTTAAGGCTCGGCTCGCATGTTTCAAGACGCCGGATAAGAGCGGCTGCATGATCCTGCTGTGTTATCTGTGGCTGGGTCATGATCTGTCTTTCTCAAGATAGGATAAAAAATTACGCAGCCAGGTCGAACGCTCCGCGGAAATACACCAGCGGTTGGCTACTCTGATCAGGGTGGAAATCTATGCTTAATGGTTGCGCAAGAAAGATTTCATGCGTGCCACCGCGCAGCGTTTCGACAACATTCACGCCAATATGCACGAGAGCATCTTTAACAAAAAAATTCCCGCTCTCATGTTTTACGCAATATTCTCCGAAAGATTTTCCGTCAGATTTACCAGCAAAATACATGGCCATATCTTTCTGGTTGCTACGGAGAATACTAATCCCAAATGTGCCACTTTCCTCAATAGCACGGCACGTCGCACTTTTATGGTGCAAGCAGATCAGTAATGTCAGAGGGTCAAGAGAAACCGAACTGAATGCACTGATTGTCGCGCCGCATTCGCCCTCCGCACCACGCGCCGTCACAACAGCAACTCCGGTGGCAAAATGCGCCATAGCATTACGGAATGCGTCAGATGTGACCATTGTCATAGGTTTATTCCTTTGCTGATAACGCCGTTTCTGGACGTTCGATCAGATTTCAGAGATCAACAACAAGAAGAGGAGAGAAGGACCGCGAACAGCACAGGGCAATCTGGTCACTCCGCTCATCGTCCGTCAGATACTCATCCCGATGATCTGGCTCACCTTCCAGAACACTCACGACGCAGCTTCCGCAAATCCCCTGCTCACAACTCACTTTTACCTTCACCCCGGCGCGTCTGAATGCGGCAACAATAGTTTCATCGGGTTTGACCTCAACCCGAACGCCTGATTTTGCCGCTAGAACCTCAAACCCATTCCCGCCGACAACTGGCTCGGCAGAAAAGGCTTCACGATGCAGATGAGATTTAGCGTAGCCTAGTGTTTCACCCGCAGTAAAAACCGCATCCATCAGGCCTGCCGGACCACAGGTATAAACATGCGTATCACTTTTATTCGACACGCTCCCCAGCGCAGTGCCGGCCGGAAACAAGGCTGTCTCAGGCTTGCTGCAATCATGCACCACAACAGACGCTGCAAACGGCAACGTGGACAGCAATGGCGCAAAAACAGTGCTACGCGCAGCATAATGCAGCGTAAAAGATGTGCCGCGATCATGCAGTTCATACGCCATGGCAATCAAAGGCGTAATACCAATACCCCCGCCAACCAGCACGGCGTAAGTACCATCCTTCATAAGCGGAAAGAGATTGCGCGGCGGACCTATCGTCAAGGTCTCGCCAAGGCGCACCGTCTCATGGACAGCTTTTGAACCACCGCGTGAAGCAGGCTCTAGCAGAACCGCCATTTTATAACATGACCGATCAGCCGGGTTACCACATAGAGAGTATTGGCGAATCAGATCGTCACCCAAAAAGAGGTCCACATGCGCTCCCGCTTCCCACTCTGGCATTGGAGAGGAATCAGGCATGCTTACGGAAAACGACAGTACGTCACCAAGTTGTTCAACACTGCTCACTTTAACCGCAAAAGGCTGCGGAACCTGTCTGTCTGTCATCGCATGTAAAGTCCGCTATTAATATCAACGATAGAGCCAGTCATGGCGCCTGCATCCGGACGGGCCATTTCAACAACCATACGGGCCACTGTTTCCGGGCGTCCGGGTTCACCCGTGGGTAAACTGGCAAATGCCCGCTTCGCATTTTCCACACCGATGGTTTCTGCAACTGAAGGCAGATCAAGCGGACCCGGAGCTATGGCGTTAACCGTAATGCCGTGAGGTGCCAGATCCCTTGCAAAGACCTTGGTGAGCGTATGCACAGCCCCTTTGGACGCAGCATAATGTGCGCCTGTTGCGGTGCCGCCATTCTGCCCCGCCAGAGAGCCGATATTGACAATTCGCCCCTTTTTGTCCGCTGCACGCAGCCGCCGGGCAAATCGCTGACTGAGCAGAAAGGTGCCGCGCAAGTTCACTGCCATGATGCTGTCAAACGTGCCCATGCTGATTTCGAGCACTTTCTCCGCTTTCATGATGGCGGCATTATTGACCAGAAGCCAAGGCAAACCCCACTGCTGCTCGACCGTATCAAGAGCCTTTTCAACAGCGTCTTCGGAGGACACATCAAGGGTGATGCTCATAGCATCCTCCCCAATGAGTTGTGCTGTTTTTTTGGCCTGAACACCGTCAATATCAGCAATAACGACCTTATAGCCTTCAGAAGCCAAATGCTGCGCGATGCAAGCACCCAGCCCCTTCCCGCTACCGGTAATGAGCGCTACCGGCTTCACAGAATGTAACTCACAGTCGTCAGAGCCTCAGTCGACGTGAGAAGACAGATGATTTTACGGTCAATTTTTAGACCATCATCCGTTTTTACCAGATGGAACGTCACATTTGCCGAGTAATAGCGCTCACGCCCCTGCCGCATTTCCGTCAGCATCTGGGCACATCGTACAATACATTTCGTCTCATCGGTTTCCAGCATCCGGTAACGCCCGAGCAAGCGCACGGTATGAGCCGGTGGCATTGCGGAAATCGCTCGGCCACTCAGCAGCCGCGTCACGCGGTTCTGGCGCATTTCCGCGTTATCATACGCGTAATTAAGCTTCTTCTGATAATCGTCCGCATCAGGATCAATCGGAACGATGTAGAGACCATCAGGGGTGTAAAGAGACAGCCACTCCTTAAACTGGCCGTAATCAAGCATATCAGCTTCAAGCGTGATGAACTCAATGGCATCGGCGAGAGTAATGCTCATTGTGCTGCCTCCTCAATAGCAGTTTCGCAAGTCATGTCAGTCAGCCACTGCCTGTATGCAGCCCGCATACCCGTCTCGGCCGTTACATCGCTAAAAAGCAGCCCGCTTTCACGTTTGGCTTCATGCTCCAGACCACGGTTGAGGAGAATGTCGATGTTATACCCGGCCAACGCACCACGCTGCACGCGGTCCCATGCTTCAGAATCGTCCGGCGTCCCAAAACCCAATGGCCCCTGAAAATGCTCATGCAACCGAAGACGCACTTCATTCGCTATTTCCGGCCCGCCATCCATACCAATGGCAATATGACGAATTTCCGTTTCATCAACAGCAAGCGGACGCAGCACGCGGAAAAAGGCCATTGAGCAGGCCACATTGGGATAGAGGTTAAGGTTGAAACCCGAGCCGCCAACAGCGCGCACAATCTGCCTTACTTTTTCAGGCGGATAGTCTTTTGAGAGTGCCTCTGCAAGTTTCTGGAATCTTTCAGGAATAGGGGCATCAAGGTTTTCTTCCAGATCCACCAACTCCGGGATCATGACCATAACGGAGTGGCCATTTCCAAGATCCTCGACAAACCCGTCGCCTTCAACAAAGTCAAAAATATTCTGGGTTTGATTGTCCACAGAATCCAGAAAAGATTTATGAACAATTGGGAAATGGTAAGCGTCTGTTGTGTTTTCTAGCTGAATTTTCCAGTTTCCGGGGAACGTGAATTTATGTTCTCCCATGGTTTTAATGGGCCAGCCAGCACCCTGCTTCATGAACAGGTCAATCCAGATTTTTGCAGGGCCGAGCCATTCATCAAGCGGCATGATATCTGCATTGAACGTCGCAAAAATCATGCCGTTATAGTCTTCTACACGCAGGGAAACGAGCGGAAGTTTGCTCTTATCCAAGCTATCCCCATAGCCTTTAGGCTGCGGCACTGCGCGCAAAGCCCCATCCTGCCCGTATGCCCAACCATGATAGGGGCACACAAAGCTGGCGGCTTTCCCACTTTTATGTTCACACACCGTTGCTCCGCGATGGCGGCAACGGTTCAGGAGCACATGCACCTCACCCTTGCGGTCACGCGAGACGATAACGGGATGCTGGCCAACAAACGTGGTGATGAAGCTTCCCGGATCAGGCAGATCGCTCCGATGCGCAACCCATATCCAGTTCCGCTTAAAAATGCGGTCCATTTCCATGTCATACAGCAAAGCATTATTGTAAATGGAACCGTCTGCGCGGTCCTCATTCACCAAGGAGGCGGGGTCTGGAAGAAGCGTCATTGTTTTCATCCTCATTCTGTACAATCCGGGGTTTTGGACGTATTAAGTCTTATGCTCTGTCAGGGGTAACCGGGGCGACCGCCACGGCCGAGCCCGACCTTTCCGGCCGCCTCATAATTCCCCGGAGCCATAAACGCGTGCTGTGCCACAACAGCGCAGTCTTGCAGGCAACGCCCAAGAATATGATCGACCTGTACTGCGGCGATCCCGCCAATGGAAAAACACTTCTGCGCAACCGAAAAAGACGCCTGAGCAGCATGCGTTGCGGCAAGACGCACGGCATTGGCATCCGCTTCCGTCGGAGTTTCACCCGCACACAGGAGTGCCCAGACTTTTCGTGTCACGTCATAGAAAAATGCACGGGCGGCGTTCAGTTCGGCTTCAGCCTCCCCCACCAGCATCTGCACATAAGGACGGTCCCCCAGCGCAGGAGCCCCGGTTATGGAACGACGTTCCCCCATAACGCGCACCTCATTCAGCGCACGCCGGGCGCATCCCAAACCAACCACGCTCAAAACCTGTGCCGCAAAACCTAGAGACGGATACTCGTAAAGAGGATTCTCGATGGTCGGTTTGCCACCGCGGGTGAACGTCCAATCTTCAGAAACAAAGACATTTTCGACGACCACATCATGGCTGCCCGTGGCACTCAGCCCCAGTGTATTCCATGTTTCATCAATGGTGACAGCCGAAGCCGGCATAACAGCAGTCCGTGGTAGGCCGCCGCCCTCACCATCAACCGCAATCCCCACACCAATCACCGATGCGCCTGTGCACCCGCTTGCGTAGGGCCAGCGGCCACTGACAACAAACCCACCATCACCCTGCTGCACCTTCTGCGGCGGGAAAATGGCGCCGGCAAACACAACATCCGGTCCATCACCGTACAGCTTACGCAGCGTGTCCAAAGGCAATGCGGCCAGATATGTGGCCGAGACACCAAAGCTTGCCACCCAACCACACGAGGCATCCGCCTCAGCTATCGCTTCTATCAGTTCCAGAAACTCAGCAGGACTGACCTCAAGTCCACCGAATTGCTTGAGCACCAGAGCACGATAAACACCAAGCCTTCGAAACCTATCAACTATATCCTGAGGGATCCGACGCATGACGCGATATTCAAGGGCATTTTTCCGAATGATCGCCAGTGCCTCTTCAAGCACACCGCCTTCCAGAAACACTTCTGCCACCCGGGGAGAATCATTAAGCATCTGTATAGTCTCGATCAGTCACGGGAACAGGTATTCTGCCCCTTAAGTTCATCCATACAATCCGGCACAATGTGCTCCGTGCCCTCATTTTTCGTAAGTCATATTACTATCTTTTTCAAGTAAATATTCGCCACATTCAGGGTGCATTCTTAACCGCAGAACCAGTCTCTCTAAAACACGGAAATCACTAATTTTTTTCAGTTTCTACCCAATAATACTATTGTTTTAATAGCAAATTTTTGTTCACGTTTTCGTTTTCCAAAATATAGAAAATATTTTTTAGACTTCCCCCACACGAAAAAATGAAGTCATTATCACCTAAATATTCGCTTGAAATATCGACTTATAACGCTTAATATCGTTATAAATACGATACAAATATAGGTGCGACAGCTTCAAACTTTATCATCACCCCTTACAGAAAGGTTGCGTCATGCCTGAAATTTCCATTCTGCCCGCCGTGCAGGCGTTTATTGAGCAGGCTCATCACCTTTATATTGATGGCCGCTACACCCCATCACATGGCACAAACAGATTGGCAGTTTATAATCCTGCCACAGGCCAGAAAATCAGCTCCGTACCCGATGCGACGGAGAGTGATGTTGACCGCGCCGTAACCTCCGCCCATCAGGCGTTTACTTCTGGTTCGTGGCGCAAACTCTCCCCTTGTGAGCGCGAGGCCACTCTTCTCAAACTCGCCACTCTGGTTGAACGAGATTCGGAAATCCTGTCTCAACTTGAAACGCTCGAACAAGGGCAGTCTATCGTTCTCTCCCGTATTCTTGAAGCAGGCGGAGCCTGTAATTGGATTCGGTATGTCGCGGGTCTTTCCACAAAAATAACTGGTCAGACTCTTGATGTTTCGATTCCCATTCCTCCCGGAGCCCGCTACACCGCCATGACTCGTAAAGAGCCGGTGGGTGTGGTGGCTGGTATTGTACCGTGGAACTTTCCCCTGATCATAGCAGTCTGGAAGGTTTTGCCAGCGCTGGCCGCAGGTTGTTCCGTTGTTGCCAAACCCGCTGATACAACGCCTCTCTCCTTGCTCTACCTCGCTCATCTGGCAACAGAGGCCGGTGTGCCGGACGGAGTTTTCAATGTTGTGACAGGTGCTGGCACAACGACGGGAGAAGCACTGGTACGTCACCCAAAAATTGCTAAAATCAGCTTCACCGGCTCTACCCCGGTTGGCAAACATATTGCGACCGTCACAGCAGATCGGCTCACACGCCTGTCTCTCGAACTCGGCGGGAAAAACCCTGCTCTGGTTCTGGCTGATGCTGACCCTGACCTTGTCATTTCAGGCCTTGCAATCGCAGGGTTTATGAATCAGGGGCAGGTCTGCGCGGCCTGCTCTCGTGTTTATATTGAAGGTCCGCTGTTCGATACCATCGCAGCAGGGCTGCATACTGCTCTTTCAAGCATGAAAATTGGACCGGGGCTGGATGAGACGACCCAGATTAATCCTCTGGCTTCTCGCGCTCATCAGGCAAAAGTTCAGAACTATCTGCAAGATGCCATGGCAGCCGGTGCTGATATTCTGTGGGGGCAGGAACCGCCGGATACGAGTGGCTTCTACGTCCGTCCAGCCATTATTCTCAACCCTAAGCCATCCCTCAAACTCGTGCGTGAAGAAGTATTCGGGCCTGTCATGACGCTCACCCGCGTTGAAAGCGCCGAAGAGGGACTCGCACTGGCCAATGATTGTGAGTTTGGTCTGGCTGCCAGCGTCTGGACCCGCAGCCTGTCGCAGGCCATGGACCTGCCCCCACGCATGGAAGCAGGGACTGTATGGGTCAACAGCCACGTTATGATTGACCCGAACATGCCGTTTGGCGGTGTGAAAAATTCGGGAGTGGGCAAGGATTTCGGCACAAACTGGCTGGATGCTTTCACCGAAACAAAAGCAGTCTGCATCCGTCACTAATCAATAAGGGTCAATCCCATCATGCGTCGCCCTCTTTCATTTTCTGCGTGGCGTCGTCTTTCAGGTCTGGGCACAACTCTTGCTCTGTGTGCTGGCACCTCAGTTGCGGTTGCACAGCCCACAGCGCCCAGTAGTGACTGGCCCCTGCATGGCCTGACAACGTCTGAGCAACGCTTCAGCACACTGGACCAGATCAACACGCAAACTGTCTCGCGCCTTGGTCTGGCATGGTATCAGAACCTTGATGCACTCCGTGGTCAGGAGGGGACACCTCTGGTTATTGGTGGAATCATGTATGCCACCACAAGCTGGAGTAGGGTTGAGGCACTTAAAGCCGATACAGGAGAGGTCTTATGGCAATATGACCCACGGGTTCCCGGCAATGCTGCTGTCCGTGGGTGTTGCGATACAGCCAACAGGGGTGCTGCCTATTCTGACGGTCGCATCTTTATCGGCACTTATGACGGACGCCTTCAGGCTCTGGATGCAAAAACAGGGCATTTGCTCTGGAGCGTTAACACCATTCCAGAAAATGCAACGCTAGGTGGAATCCGCTCCTATACCATTACCGGCGCGCCCCGCATTGCCAAGGGCATTGTCATTATCGGAAATGGTGGTTCAGAATTTGGTGCCCGTGGATTTGTCTCCGGCTTTGATGAAAAAACTGGTGCGTTGAAGTGGCGCTTTTACACAGTCCCTGCTCCGGGCAATAAACCCGACAATGCCGCATCTGACAAAGTGCTGCATGAGAAGGTTTACAAGACATGGAGCCCGAATGGGGGCTGGGTTCAGTCAGGCGGTGGCGGTACCGTATGGGATTCCATCGTCTATGACCCTGAAACGGACCTTGTCTATCTGGGTGTAGGCAATGGTTCTCCATGGAGTTACAGCATCCGCTCAAACGGCATTGGCGATAATCTCTTCCTCGGCAGCATTGTCGCCATTCGCCCAGAAACAGGTGAATATGTTTGGCATTTTCAGGAAACACCTATGGATCAGTGGGACTTTACAGCCTCACAACCCATGATGATTCTTGATCTGACCATTCATGGACAAAAGAGACACCTGCTCGCGCAAGCTCCCAAAAATGGCTTTTTTTATCTTTTGGATGCCGCCACTGGAGAGTTTATTTCCGCCACACCCTACACATTTCTCAACTGGGCTGACGGTGTAGACCCCAAAACGGGACGCCCCAATATTGTGCCGGATGCTCTGTGGTCCCTTACTGGCAAAACTTGGATGGGGATTCCCGGCTCTCTGGGTGGACACAACTGGGCACCCATGGCCTATAGCCCTAAGACTGGGTACATTTATATTCCAGCCCAGCAAATGCCGCAACCGTTCCATTCCGGAAAGAATTTCAAACTCAACAAAATGGGCGTTAATCTCGGCATAGACATGACAGGCCTGCCGGATGACCAAAAGGTTGTTGATGCGGTCAACAGCGGCCTGAAAGGTTGGCTAGAAGCGTGGGATCCAGTAGCAGGCAAAGTCGCGTTTACAGTACCCCATGCGACGCCATGGAATGGTGGCGTGTTGGCCACGGCAGGAAACCTTATTTTCCAAGGGCTTGCAACGGGTGGTTTCGAAGCCTACGACGCAAGCAACGGCAAACGCCTCTATCATTTTGATGCTCATAGCGGAATTATCGCCCCGCCTATCACCTATAGTGTCAATGGCCGCCAATATGTTGCCGTTGAGGTGGGCTGGGGTGGTATCTTCCCCCTCATGGGCGGCGCAATGGCACGTTACCACAACGCAGGTATTAACCATTCCCGTTTACTCGTGTTTGCGTTGGACGGCGAGCAACGCCTTCCTTTAGAAACGCGCACTGGTCAAATACCAATCCCCACCACCCAAACCTTTAACCCGAAGCAGGCACAGCAGGGCTATACCTATTACCAGAATTTCTGCATGGCCTGCCACGGCGATAATGCCATTGCAGGCGGTGTTCTGCCTGATCTGCGCTCTTCCGGCGCGCTCAGCAGCCGTGGCGGATTTCAGGCCGTGGTGAGTCGCGGAGTGCTTGAAAATTTTGGCATGGTCGGGTTTTCAAAAGTTCTTACACCTCAGGAAATCGAGGATATCCGTCAGTTTTTAATCCGGCAGTCTTCGCTTCAGAAGAGATACTAATACTCAAGGACAGTCTTCCATCCAACAAACAGGAAGGCTGTCCGCGCACGCATTAAGTCACCGACATGCAAATCGCGCGCCGGACCTCATCCAGAAGACAACTTCACACCTCAACCTAAAGACGCTAGGGAGAGGTGGATTTTGAAGTGGGGAGGTCCGTAGTGATCAGGAAAAAGACCAGTAAAGTATGGCGTGCTGCGGACCCCAAAGACCCTCTGTTTTCGGCTAATTCCTCCCCTTTCTTTCATCTTGCTCGCCTTGTGGGCCTCTATCAGTTGCGTATGGACACGCACCTCAAACGCATTGGCATGGATATGCCTCGCTGGCGTGTGTTGGCCATTCTGCACGAAGAAGATTGCGCACCCATGAGCCGAATTGCGGAGCGCGCCGTTTTCCGCATTTCCACCACAACCAAGCTGATCTACCGCATGGAAAGTGAAGGCCTGACCAGCACATCCGTCTCCGAGCATGACGGCCGTGTGACAGAAGTCCGACTGACAGATAAAGGACGCGATACCTTTGAAGGCATCCGGTCTGTTGCCTCTCTTGTTTTCGAACGCGCCTTCCACAACTGTGACGACGACGAAATCAAGATGCTCCTGAAGACATCCCGTAAACTGTACGACAACCTGTATTGAAAAGATCAACTCTTACCGTGTGAATGAAGCTGCCACCTCTGACGCAGCAGCTTCTCATCTACCTAGACCTATCCGCGTGTCAGTTCAGGCTGCTTGCTCTTCCATATCACTGTGCCTCACGGCCGTATCGTGCGCTAGAATCTGGTGCAGCTGCGCAGCATAGACGCTGCGATAAGACGCCATACTCAACAGCAACAGCACTCCTCCAAGGACGCTGGCTGTACCGGCCACAATGGCCATGGATGTGCCAATTGCGAGCGGTGATTGAAATACTTTGTCATTCAACATGCCAATCAAAATAGAGCCCCCGGACAAACCGCCAATGGCATTACAGAACAGCATGGTGGCGGAAAAGCGAGCCCGCATGGGGACCGGCACAACAATCTGGAGCACCGTTGCTGAAGGCGGCATTGGAAAGGAGGCAAAAAAGAAAGCCAGAGCAAACAGGGGCACAGCAAGATGGCGGTCACTCGTCATGACACTGAAAACCAATGGACCGGACGCCAAAAAAGCTCCGGTTGCGGCTACAATCTGTGACGCGCATATCACGCCTCGGCGGGTTAGATAGTCGATACAAAACCCACTGGCGAACACGCCTGCCGCCCCACAGATAATGACAATGCTCCCGAGTACAAGACCAAGCTCAACGTGCGTCATGTGATGGATGCGCATCATCTGTGCGGGCATCCAACTAAACAGCGAAAACAGGGTTATAGCCAGCAATGTGTAGCTCAACATATGCAGGCAGAAGAACGTTTTATGATGCCGGAAAAATGCAATTGCCTGACGAACTGGTACATGCGGTCCCGTAACACGACGCTTGGCTGGCTCATGCACAGTTATGGCAATAATAACGCCCAGAATGAGGCCCGGAAACCCAACAACAAGGAAGCACACCTGCCAAGCGTGGAAGGCCGTAGTGTTATAATGTTCTGCGATACTCAGCAGACTGCCACCAAACAGAAAGGCACATCCTGAGCCGAGGAAAGACCCGAGAAAAAAAACAGCAAGCGTGCCAGCCAGTTTTTCCTTGGGAACAATATCTCCCAGAAACGAGTAGACGGCAGGCGCAAGAGCCGCCTCCCCAAGTCCGACCAGCACACGACAGATAAAGAGTGACCAGAAACCATTACACAAGCCGCAAGCCATTGTTGCGAGGCTCCAGAGGATAACACCCGCGACAATAATAGGAGGCCTAGGATTACGATCACTCATACTGGCTAACGGAAAACCTAGCACAGCATATAAAAGCGAGAATGCCAGACCATTGAGATAGGCAAACTGCGTGTCACCCAGATGCAAATCCATCTGGATGGGGTCAATCAATAAAGAGAGAATCTGCCTGTCTACATAAGAAAGGAGGTAAGCCAGCATAAATAATATGATGGCATTCATCTGCAACAAACGGCTCATCTGGGGCTCTCCGGCTTATCGGATCAGAATTCAGGTAAGGCTAGTCTTTTCCGGGTGTGGTGCGCGTTAACCTGCGAGGCATAAGGAGTCTTACAATTTGCCTACCAGCAGATAAGAACGCGTAAAAACCCGGCACGAGTGAAAGTTGATACTGCACATAAATATGACTGGGAAAACATACCCGGAATCGTCATTTATCTGCACTTACCTCACTTTCATTTTGATACAAAAATGAGAACAGACGATCTGTGCCGTTGTCAACATGCCATGCATCACATCACAGCGAATCAACAAGAGCACTTAAATATAACACTCTGTTTTATATATTTATTTTCATTTTTATAATTTTTCCATAGTTATGCGCTCCTGTCGTTCATCTCCATCTTTTTATGAAATTTTGTTCCCGAAATGAGATGAGAAAGACTTCCTCACAAAAAAGAGATCATTCAATTTATATTTTTTAATTTGAATTTTCACGAGAATCGTCTTCTATAAATTCAATCATTCTGATTTATGTGAGTCATTCAGCCCTGTCATAACTCAATAAGAAAAATCACTGACCGGGTCGAATTTTTCTCAGTTTTCTTTCACTTGTATCCCTGATGGAGTCTTCAAAAATGACACTCCTCCCATACCCCGAAGAACGCGCACAATTTTGGTTTCGTTTTCATAACGTTTAAGCCGGATTTTCTTGGCAAAACTTTGATGGAGTTTTTCTAAAATGCAGCGCATCATTAAGATACTCTGTGTTTGGTGTTTCGTTTCAGGAGCTTGGGACTTACTCCCAGTGAGAGCCAACGCGAACCCTCCGATTACGTCTGATTATGTGCCTCCCTCCCCCGAGAAAGGTCCAGTGCCGGCAGCTCCCGGTGCTAATGGCACGGGTCGGATGGACCAGAAGCCTCCTTTTTTCCACCCCGAAAGTGGCACCGATCTAGGGTCTCACATCAATATGGACGGGAATTTTTTAACTGCCCCGAACACTGCCAGCAGCAAGATCCTTCCCTCCTTGCCACTGGCAACCATAGAACCAGCCCCGCGACATACTGAATTTTTTGATGCGTTATTGGCACGGTTCAAAAGAAATGGTTTTACTTTCCGTGCTTTTCTAATCGACAACTTCGTGAGCAACGTCAGTGGCGGTGTCAAACCAGGAACACGCCTGCAAAACGGTTTGGGAATAGTTGAGTCTGACATCGACCTCGAAAAACTCATGGGCTGGACTGGCGCCCAGATTCATTTTGGTGAAGATTTCTTTTTTCTACGTAATAACGACAAACATTGGTCGCCTCAGGTTGGGGATAACACTCTAGGATATCAGCCACCTCACCTATTTCGTGGAAATTATTTGAGCAAGTTAACGCTTGAACAAAAACTCTTTCATGACAAACTCGATGTAGAGGCAGGCCGGGCCAATCTTTCCCGCTATTTTCTTATTCCAAACTGTAACCAGATTCTCACATGCTTTAAGGATATCTGGTCTCAGGATGCTGGCATCAGTACGTTTGTCTATGCGACATGGTCTGGCCGGATTGCCTATCACATGAGCAAATCCTGGTACGTGCAAGCCGCTGCCACAGAGGTTAACAATACCATTTTTTTCCAGAATGGCTGGAACTGGAATACAAACACAGCATCCGGCGCCGCCGGAATTGGAGAAATTGCTTATCAACGTGGATTCGATCAAACGGCCTATCCCTCCACTTATGAATTTTTGGGATACTATAACTCCTCAGCAAAAACCACGTCTGAACGCGTAACCACGTCTTCAGGATCATCCTGGAAAGCGGCGCAGCATACGGGCGGCATGTCGGGCATTTTCTTTAGTGGTCAGCAATATATCTGGCGTAAAGATCATGGTACCACTCGCAATCCACACAGCATGGCCCTTGGTATTTATGGCGGTGCTGGAACAGATTTTCAAAGTTATGCCCCCATCAAAGCAGAAGCTTATCTTGGAGCGTTTGTGCAGGCGCCCTTCAAATCTCATCCGTTAGATACCTACGGCATCCAGTTACACTGGACGAAACTGGGGCCACTCCAGACACGGTTTCTTGCCGACGCTAATAAGGCCAGCGGTGGTGATGGTAGACCGCCCAGCGCGGCACATCTGGTCGCTGATATCCACGCGCGTGTCTCACTCTTGCCCAATGTCGCACTTGAACCCAGCGTGCAGTATGCCATTAATCCCAACACCTACTACGCACCGATGACAGCAAAACACCCCCATGACATTGTTGAAGTCGGGGCAACACTCTTTATCTATCTCGATAAAATCATGGGTTTCCCGCCGTGAAAACCGCACAGACACATAGTCCGCCTCGTGTCTGCATCGCGGGAATGGGCGGAATTGGTGGGCTTCTGGCAGCCCACCTCTCTCCGCTTGACGTCACTCTATCTGTCGTGGCGCGCGGAGAAACTCTCCATGCGCTACAGCACAACGGGTTGCGTTGCTCACATGGAACAACAACGGCCTCTTATGCCGTACAGGCCGACAGGCGATCACCAGATACCATACAGGATCTGATTATTCTGTGCGGCAAGTACCATCAACTCCCTGGCCTGATAGAGACTGTAAGCCATTCTATCGGGCAACAAACCAAAATTATGCCGGTTGTAAACGGCTATCCGTGGTGGATGACCCAGCCAGACACGCAGGCATCCCTGCAACCCATTCTAGACCCCACAGGCACATTAACTTCACTGAACCGCACAAATGTGTGTGGATGTGTTGCATACGCATTAGTGGAGGTGGAAAGTCCCGGCCAGATAAGATACGCGGGATCACCTCGTTTTTTTATTGGAGATGCAGAACCCAACAGCGGGTGTGCGCAGACTGTCTTGACTCTCTTAGGTCAGGAAAATCATATTTTTTACCTCAGTCAATCAATACAAAAAGATCTGTGGGCTAAATTATGCCTTAACGTTTCCACCAATCTTCTTTCTGTCCTGCTCGAAATGAGTCTGCAAGAACTCGTTATCGAACCAGACGGTGCATGTCTGACATCTCAGATCCTCACTGAAATGCACGCTCTGGCCAAAGCTTCAGGTTTGTCAGACCCTCTCCCGATTGATGCTCTGATGAACAAAATTGCACAGGGAGGAACGCATTCAACCTCCATGCTGCAAGATTACAGACATGGTCGCCCTTTGGAACTATCCGCCTTGGGAGACGCAATTCTGGCATTAGCGCGGCACTACCATGTGCCTATACCCGTTACGAATACGGTGCTTATCCTGACTCGAAACAAAGCCGCGATGAGAGATGCTCTTTCAAAATCATAAAACCGAATAAGGAAATGTAATATGGAACATCAAACTGAAGAAAAACTACGCATTCAGCTCGCCGAATGTTACCACCTTATCAATTACTTCGGCTGGACAGAAATGATCTTCAACCACATTTCGGTCAGACTTCCCGGAGAACCCCGCAGGTATCTGGTCAATACATTTGGCCTGAATTATGATGAGGTTACGCCAGAAAACCTACTCATGGTTGATGCAGATGGAACTGTTATCACGAATGGTCCTACCAAACCGAACCCGGCAGGTTTTGCCCTGCACGGTGCCATTCACGCCGCACGGGACGATGTGCATTGTATCATTCACACGCACACAAATGCTGTGTGCGCTGTTGCCATGAAAGAAGAAGGCTTCAGCCACGATAATTTTTATGGAGCCCAACTTTTTGAACGCGTTGGTTATCATACGTTTGAAGGGATAACACTCTATGATGATGAGCGCCCCCGTATGCTTGAAAGCCTGGGCAACAAAAATGTTCTAGTCCTGCGCAATCATGGTTTAGCTGTAGGAGGCATAGATATTCCCCGTGCTTTCTTTCTGCTCTGGGTTGCACAGCGGGCCGCAGAAATTCAGTGTCATACTGGTATGATACCGGGCCAAAACGTCACCCTGAGTGATGAAATACGCCGTCGATGCGCGCAAGACGCTGAAAGCGTTATAGCGAACTCCAGTGCAGCACAGAAAATGTTTGATGCAGCCGTCAGAAAAGTCCGGAAAGAGCGCGGTCCTCTCTGGGTAGGTGATACCCCTTCCCCATAAGCAGCTTGTGCTTTTGCACGCTATCTTTGCAAGCGTCAGCTTTATTCCACTCTACCCCACGCGAGTAGAGTGGAATAACTGCCAAAAATATAAATAAATCTATCAAATATTATTGAAAATAATCTAAAAGAACTTTTGTGAAATTATTGGCCTGCTCGATGTTTGCGAGATGCGCGGCTTCCAACATAACGCACTGTGCTCCAGCAATCCCATCACGTAAAGCATACGTATGCTCGGGCGGAGTAGCGGGATCGTATTTTCCGCCAACAATTAACGTTGGAACCTGAATTAATTTCAAAACAGGTCTCATATCCATGTCACGAATGGCCGCACAGCAGCCAGCGTATCCGACAGGGTCTGTTTTGATAAAAATATTTCTTATCTCTTCTATGTTTTTGATCTCAGCAATAAAATTCTGTGTAAACCAACGCGAGAGCGTACCATCCACGATGGCGTCCATCCCATCAGCAAGAACCAGCTTGATTCTCGCATCCCAAGCTGAAGGCGGTCCCATAAAGGGGGAACTATTTGCAATAACAAGCTGACTGACGCGTTCAGGCGCTCTTACGCCTAACCATTGCCCGATCATACCGCCCAATGACAAACCACAAAAGGCAAAGCGTTCGATTTCCAGATCACTCGCCAATTCCAGAACGTCCCTTCCAAGCCGATCCAGCCCATAAGCGCCCGCAGGTACGTCTGATCTTCCATGTCCGCGGGTATCATAACGAATGATGCGAAACCGCTTGGATAGAGCATCCATTTGTGGTTTCCACATATCCATTGCCGTACCGAGAGAATTGGAAAGTATAAGGGCAGGCCCTTCAACACCCGTTTGTTCCCATGCGATGGAACAACCATCCCCCATCGTCGTAAATCCCTCAATCACACTCAATACTCCTCTTCAACAGGTTAAAACTATAAAGATAATATTTTTCTAAAGCAGGTCGTGGCAAAAGCATAAAATAGCTCGATCATTAGATGGCAGGCTTTCTTGCTCGCTTATCTTAAGATCAAGAGCCTTCATAAAAATACTTATGAATTCACCGATTCAAAAACATGATAACATTTATACATTTAAACTAAATTATAAAGAATTTCTAAAAACTTACCATCAAAACATGACTATAAGGGAAGCATGGATCATGCATCCCTTATAAAATCATCTCAATATTCATTGTTCGCCGGGGAAATGCACTCTCTTCTTTTTCAATTTTTCACTTTTTTCGGTGCTCGTGGGCGGGTTGAGAGATGCTCTTCAGTTGGGTTTGAGGTACTGTTAAGAACAAAATCGAAATTGATCTCAGCATACGGCTTGTTAAAGCCGACGCTGGAGATTTCTTCCAGATCCTCATGATACTGGACATGTGGCACCAGTTCATCACGCGTAGCATAGGCAAAATCGTCGTTAATATAAGGGTCACCTTCAATATTGATCTGAGTGGTTAATTGGCGATAATCCGGTGCCTCCACAAAGAAGTGAATATGCGCAGGGCGAATGCAATGCCGACCGATAGCTGTCAGCAGCCGCTCTGTGGTGCCATTTGGAGGGCAGGCATAGCCAGATGGCATGATACTGGTAAATTTGTAGCCACCGTCCTGATCAACCTTGATGCGCCTACGCATGTTGAAATCACTCTGAGTTTTATCAAAAAAGGAATAATTTCCTTTTGTGTTGGCATGCCAGACATGGACAATGGCATTGGGAATTGGCTTGCCATTTACGTCACGGACGTGCCCCCATACTATGATCTGTTCGCCCTCGTCACTTCCATCATCCAGTCTTGCGCCGCTCTCTACAATAGGAGCACCGGCCACGTACAGAGGACCTTCAATGGTTCGCGGTGTACCGCCCACAATACCGGCAGCACGGTCCTTGGCGTCTGCCCGCAAATCCAGAAAATGCTCAATACCAAGCCCTGCCGCCCAGAGTCCAAGTTCCGGCCCCGCTTCTGCCAGAAAATTCAAGGCATGCCAGAATTCATCATCACTTACATCGAAGCGATCAATGGTATCGAATAGATCGGCCACCATCTTACGAACTATTTTTTTAAGACGCAGATTACCCTTGTCTTCTGTACTGTCAATGCCTGACAATTTATCCAAAAAGCGGTCCATTGCAGCCGTGTCTGTAAACTTTGTCATGATTTATTCCTTTTATTTTTTATCAAGACTTCTGCATTTCAAATGCAGATTTAACGATCGTCTTCATAAATCGATGAGGGATGACGGCAGAGCGGTGCGACAGTAACCGTCATAAAGGGATAGAGAGGTAATGTGACAAGCAGGTCATGCAGTTCAGCATTACTCTCTACATCGAAAATACTGACGTTCGCGTATTGACCTACAACTCGCCAGATATGACGCCATTTTCCTGAACGCTGGAGCTCTTGGAAGCGGTTTTTCTCTACGAACTTAAGCTGAGTTGCTTTCTCAGCATCAAATTCAGCGGGAATATTGACATCCATTTTAACCATGAAGAGCATTTGACAAGTAACTCCTGAAACTAAGCCGCAAAGCACTGGTGAAGTTATACGCGCCGAAAGCGGTCAAGTTGCCGCTCGTCAAGCGAAACTCCTAAACCCGGACCATTTGGCACAATGAGTTCGAAATCACGATAAACAAGGGGCTCTTCAAGGATTTCTTCAGATAAGAGAAGTGGTCCGAACAATTCTGTCCCCCATGCAAGTGAAGGAAGAGTCGCAAAAAGTTGGGCAGACGCCGCCGTCCCGACACCAGCCTCCAGCATCGTCCCGCCATACAGACCGATGCCGGCTGCCATGGCCACACCTGCCACGTCTCGCCCGGCACGCAGGCCGCCTGACTGGGCAATTTTCAACGCGAACACGCGAGCGCCCGCTGTTGCAGCAACAGCAAAGGCTGAGGCAGGGCCGTGCAGCGCCTCATCCGCCATCAGTGGGATCCGATGACGCGCAGACAGCCGGCTCATTACAGCATGATCATGACCAGCAACAGGCTGCTCCACCAGATCCACTCCCGCATCCGCCAACATGGCCATACCCTGGTCAGCAGTGGTTTCATCCCAAGCCTGATTTACATCCACGCGCACACTGGCCTGCGCACCAAGAGCTTTCTTGATACTAGCGACATGCGCAATATCCTCACGAAAATCACGCTTGCCAATTTTAAGCTTGAAAATTCGATGGCGCCGCGCCTCCAGCATTGCTTCAGCCTCGGCAATATCGAGCTTCGTATCACCACTGGCCAACGTCCACGCAACAGGGAGTGTCGATCTAACCCGGCCGCCCGAGATCAAATCTGATACAGGCAGCCCTATGCGCTTACCTGCTGCGTCCAGAAGAGCTGTTTCCACGGCACATTTGGCAATAGTGTTTCCAACAACATGCTTCTCGATCAGTAGCATTGTCTCGGCCACACGGCTCAGATCACAAAGGCGCAAAAGCGGGACGATATAGGTCTCAATCGCTAGGCGGATACTTTCAGGGCTTTCTGGCCCGTAGCTCATGCCGCCAATTGTCGTGCCTTCCCCAATGCCCTCCACTCCGTCATCGCTTCTTAGACGAAACAGAACAATGGACTGCTGATACATGGTGGCCATGGACAACACATGCGGCCTGATTGTGGGCAGATCCAGCAAGACCGTTTCAGAAGAATGAAAGTTGATTTTCACTAATTCTACGCCTGACAAGATAATATATAGACAGACAGACGTTAGACTGTGATAGACGACAGACCAAAGACTATTACAGTCAGAATACTATACCCAGAAGGTATGAGGCGTTTATGGACCTTCGTGTTTTGCGTTCCTTTGTTGCTGTTGCCGAAGAGCGGAGCTTCACGCACGCGGCTGAACGCCTGCACATTGCCCAACCCCCACTTAGCCGCCAGATTCAGCAGCTTGAAAGGGAGATCGGCGCGCAACTTATAGATCGCAGCGCACGCCCACTCCAACTTACCACCGTTGGACAGCTTGTTTATGAACAGGCCAGACAAATTCTGGGTCGTGTCAATGACATGCGCGAGATGGTTGCTCGCGTTGTTCATACAGAGAAACGCCGCATCACTATGGCTTATGTCTCAACCGTTCTACATGCCAGATTGCCCGATATTATCCGGGATTTCCGGATTCGTGCCCCAAATGTTGATCTAAGTCTGGTTGAGCTTGTAACAATTGATCAGATCACGGCTCTCAAAGAAGGGCGAATTGATCTGGGGTGGGGGCGCCTACGCCTCCAAGATGACGCGATACAGCGTATTGTTCTACGGGAAGAAAAGCTAATTGCCGCAGTTCCAGAAAAATACACGTATCAAGAAGAGCGCGATTTCATAAGCCTCAGTGAACTCACAGCCTATCCCTTGATCGTTTTCCCACGATACCCGCGCCCTAGCTATGCGGATCAAGTTTTGACCCTGTTTCACGACCATGGGCTAGACCCACATATCGGCCATGAAGCCTCAGAACTCCAAAGCGCGATCAGTCTTGTTGCAGCAGAAGAAGGTATTAGTATTGTTCCCGAATCCGTCAGGAGATGGCCGATGGACGGTGTGCGCTACCTTGAACTGGCAGAGGACGCATCCTCCCCTATTATTCTGAGTTACCGCAAAGGTGACAACTCGCCAGAACTGGTTGCTATAGCAGAAGCAATAGCAAGCATGTATAGCATATGGGACTATGAAATTCCGGAAGCAATCCTCACTCTAGCGCGTCGATAAACGGCTAGACCGCATTCGGCAGAATACGTTAGAAAAAGCCAGAACCTTTTATAAAGGGTTTTATATCTTTCAAGAAAGCACGTACACTGGCCTGAGTATATTTTTTATTGGGTAAGACTGCGTAAAGATCAATTTTTTCCCCCTGTAGATCTGGAAAAATACGTACCAGCCTACCCTGCTCCAAATCCTGATAAACATCGCTTAATAATTTATACGCGATCCCCTGTCCGGAAAGCGCCCAGTCATGAATAATCTCCGCATGTGTGCTCGAGAGACGAGGTTCTACTGTAATGATTTCCGTCTTTATAGTATTGCCGATTAACCATCTGTTCATCAGCTCCATCGTTTTGTTCCGCCTCAGGCAGAGGCAGTCGTGTTTGAGCAAGTCACCGGGACTAATGGGCGGAAGCCGTTTGGCAAGATACTCCGGTGATGCACACAATACACGCACGGTAGATGCCAATCGCGTGACAATAGCATCAGGAGAGTCAGGAACCCCAAGCCGCAGGACAACATCCAGAGAATCACTGGTATCGTAAAACCCCTCTGAAGCCAGAGCCAGATTCACAAGAAGATCAGGATTTTCCGCACTGAAACCCTCAAGAAACGGCGCAATTACGCGACGTCCGAGTTCTACAGGAGCGCCGATACCGATCACTCCACGAGCGATATGCATGTTTGAGGAAATTTCTTCTTCTAGACCATCAATGGCTGCAAGAATTTCCAATGCGCGCTCATAATAAATGCGCCCATTTTCACTAAGACCAAAATGGCGCGTATTACGTAAGATCAGTTGGGTTCCAATGCGACTCTCCAAACGGCTCAGATGCCGTGAGATTGTAGCGGGAGATGTCTGAAGCTTCCGAGCGCAAGCAGTCAGGCTGCCGGACGTGACCAGAGAGGTAAAGAACCGCATGCCGCCAGCTTCATCGTAGATCACCTTGATAATCTCCATAAAAAACAATCAACAATGCATTTTTTCATCTGGCGTAACATTCTCTTGCCGATGATAGACCTACTAAAAGATAGGATGAGCATATTATAGCTGTATCTTACATGCGGCGGAATAATCGGAGAATAAGAATGACAATACCTTCGGTAACTGTGCAAACCCCTCACGATAGTGCTCAAGATGAAGCTCTCCGCCAACAGCTTATCGGAACTTGGGATCTCGTTTCCTATGAGGTGGAGGAAAAGGAAACAGGTGCATTTTTTAATGCAATGGGACCTTCTCCGCGCGGACGCGTCATTTTTACAGAGGACGGATGGGTAGCGTTCAATCTGGAAGGCAGCCATCGCTATGCTGCCACGGGAAAATCTGATTATGCAGACCTAATGAAGACACTGGTTGCCTATATCGGACGCTACCGGGTTGAAGGAAATCAGTGGATTACAGAAGTGCATACCGCATGGGCCCCTGAGTGGGTCGGCACTGAGCAACGGCGCACTGTAATTGTACGGGATAATTGCGCTGAGGTCACGACGCCCTGGAGAAAAATGCCAAATTGGCTTCAGGGTAAGCTTTCACGAAGCATTATCCGTTTTCAACGTGCAAGTTAGCAACTGTGTTTAAGCGACGAAGCCAGTGCGCCATGGCTGACCTATTTTGAGGACTGAATTGCCCCGGGTTTTGCGGAGACAGAAAGACCCGTGAGGTAAGAAGAATTCATGAGCAATAAATCGAAGCGTTTTCCACCTGAATTTCGTGACCGTGCAGCTCGCATGGTTCTGGAAGAAGAGAAGAACCATCCGTCACGCTGGTCCGCAGTGATGATGATAGCGCCAAAGCTAGATATTCACCCTGACATGCTGTCAAAATGGACCCGTCTGCATGAGCGGGCCAATGCGTCTGCGGTGAGTGATCTGCCTGACCGGGAGAAGATCAGGCAGTTGGAGCGAGAGAACCGCGAACTGCGGCAGACCAATGAAATCCTGCATAAAGCATCGACATATTTTGCGGAAGGAGAACTCGACCGCCACGCCAGTTCAGGCCATAACGCGCTTCATTGAGGAACACCGACAGAGACATATCGTGTCGGGTCATCTGCAAAGTTCTGCCAATTGAGCCATCTGTCTATTACGCTTCTGTAGCCACGCAGAAAAATCCCTGTGTGCGCAGCCAGAAAGACGAAGAGCTATGTCATGAAATCCGCAGGGTATGGAACGATAACTTCCGTGTCTACAGAGTGCGCAAGGTCTGGCATCAGCTCAGACGCGAAGGCAGGACTATCGCCCGCTGCACGGTAGAGAGGCTGATGCGTCAGATGGGACTGAAAGGCGTCATTGGTGGTAAAGGGTCAGAACCACCCGGCCTGATCCGCAACGTCCCTGCCCACAGGACATGGTGCGGCGTCAGTTCCATGCACCAGTCCTTAACAGGCTCTGGGTTTCGGATTTCACTTATGTTTCCACATGGCATGGCTTTGTGTATGTGGCCTTCATCACTGATGCATTTGCCGCGTGATTGTGGCTGGCGTGTCTCATCAACGGCCCATAGCGACGTCGTGTTGGATGCCCTTGAGCAGGCTCTGTGCCAGAGGCGACCTTAGGGAAAAGCGACCCACCGTTCGGACCGTGGCAATCAGGGCGGATTCAACCGACCGTAGCAACATGGAGGGTTCGAAGAACCGTGAATTGCAGACTTCTTTGCCTGATTTTAGGGACAGAAAGCGCCAGTAGGCGACGCGACTGACCCTGACCTTGCCCCCTGAAATACCCTCGAATTGAAGTTAAGGTCTG
>NZ_LHZV01000032.1 GCF_001581005.1 Acetobacter orleanensis | reverse complement strand
GCCCCGGATGGGGCGGCGGTGGCTGGGGTGGTGGCGGATGGGGCGGAACCGCCTATACCTACACCTGCCAGACCAATTTTGAACTGGTGAACGGAGTTGTCTCCGCTTGGACCATGCGGGGAGACGGATGCTGACCATGCCCGGCGCAGTCTGCCTTGCGACTCCACTCTGATTTTCACGGCATGATTTTTTGGGAGACGCCCATGCGGCATCGCTGCGCACAGGTCCGTACATCGTTAAAACCGGCCCTGCTGGCCCCTGCTTTTCTCGCGCTAACTGCTCTGGCCGGGTGCCAGAGTGGGGCGCGGCAGGACCCGTACCTTACGCATAACTCCACCTGTTCCTACATGCTCCCCACAGTTTCAGGAGCACGGACTTATGCGCCGGGCAAAAAAGCAGCGGAAAACCAGAAGGGTATTCCAGACAGCCTCATTGCATATGCAGACCCGGAAAGCCCTGCGTTCTGTGATCGTCCCCTGTCCGACACACTGCCCAGCGCCATTGAAATGGCCAGCTATGTGCATGGGCTGAACACCACAGGCCTGTTCAGCACCCTACAACAAAGCGGACCTTTTACCGTCTTTGGCATTCCCAACGCCGTGCTGGAAAGTTACCAGACTTCGGATGGCAGCAAGCTGAATGCGCCTGAAAACGCTGCACTTCTGCGCGAAATTCTGGCCTACTCCATTGTGAAGGGTGAATGGTCTGTCGAGCAGCTTCGCACCGCAGCGCTTGCTTCCCCCACCCATTCCGTCGGCATGCTGACCCTGAACGGCCGTATCCTGTCCGCATGGATTGACCAGCCAACAGGCCAGATTATTTTGGGCAATGGCGCGGGGATGACAAGCCGCCTCTGGGTTACGGGCGTTCCGCAGTCCAATGGCAGGCTGTATTTTACGCAGTCCCTGCTGTTACCCCCTGCGAATGACCCGCCGCTGACCATTGCCAAACGCGCCACACAAGCCGTCCGGGCTGATACCCCCAAAGGGATTCCGGCCCCTGTTGCGGTCCGACCCGTGGTGCCGCAGCCTAAGCCCGGCCACCGGGCAGATTACGGGAGCAATAATCTTGCCACCCCGCCCGTGCTGCAAACTAGCACTCCGCGCTGAACACAAAAAAGCCTGCCAGTTTTTAAACCGGCAGGCTTTTTTAATGTAGAAACTGGTTTAATCCAGAAACTGTGCTGATTACAGCAGAGACTGAGCCTTGCTCATCACCATGTTGCACAGCTTGGTTTTCAGTTCACCTTTCAGGTTCGCCAGAGAGAACATCTGGTTATTACCCGTCTGCAACAGGCCCTGCTGGCCTGCGGTGTAACCGCTGGAAGACGTCACGCCCTGCTGCTGCGTCAGGTTGTTCAGCACAGAAGTGGCGGTGCCTGCGTTTGCGCCTGAGAGCGCGTTATTCTGCACGCAGTAGCCCAGAATACCGGTCAGGTTGCTGGTGCTGGCGGAAGAGAGGCTGGGGAGCATATTGCCCATCATACCGGCCATACCGCTTTTGGCACTGCTGGTTGCAGCGGACAGGGCATTCTGCCCAATGCTGCCAAAGCTCTGCGCCTGCGCAGCAGAAGCAGCGCCCGTCAGGCCCGCAACGGCAACCAGTGCCAGAAGAGTTTTCTTGTTCATCATGGAACGACCCTTTTTCAAAACGTCCTCAGCCTGTATGCGACCATAAAGGCCGCTCTTCAAAGCTGAAGATCAGGGTGCAGACATGGCTGACAGACATGGCTGAACTAAGGCGCAAGCTCAGCTTTTTTCAGCCCCAAAAGTCCAGTCAGACATATTTTCCCAGTAAGCCGGGCCGGGCTGGATAAAATCCGCGCCAACCTGCGCGAAGGCTGCGACCTGCGCGGGCGCTTCAACCTCCACCACGGCGGGCAGTTCCATGACCAGACACCACCAACGGACAAGGTCTGTCAGGCTTTCCGGGGCCTCACCTTCCGCTGCCGCCACCGGAATGGCGGTGGAAAAGCTGACATAATCCGCCCCGGCCTCGCCCGCCCGCATGGCGGCGTCCCGGCTACCGCCTACAGACACACCCAGTTGCAGCGCATCCGCGATCTGCCTGCGCACATCCTTGATGGATGCCTCCGCGAATCCGGTAGATAGATGCACACCGTCACACCCCGCGCGGAGTGCCAGTGCGGGTCTGTCTTCCAGCATCAACGCGCAGTCCTGAGCCTGCACGACAGCCTGAACCGTCTGAATTTTTTTAATGAGGTCCGCCTCTGGCGCATCGGCCAGACGGAGGAGGACGGCAGCGGGGGCATGCTGCCGCATCCCCCGGGCCAACTCCGGCAAAAAAGTCTCGACGTCCCGCAGAACGGGGGTTGCGAGATAGACATCATACGCCGTCATCCCGGCCCCCTGTCCTGTCGTCACGTCAGTTCTTTCAGCCTTTGAAGATGGTGATAATCTGGTTGAGCAGATCCAGAGCTTCCGCCTTCGGACGCTGGAAGACGTTCCGACCGATAATGGAGCCGAAGCCGCCGCCGTCCTGAATCCCCTTGATTGTCGTCAGCAGATTGTCCGTCCCGGCTTTTTCACCACCGGAGAAGATCACAATACGACGGCCAGCGAAGCTGGACTGCACCACATGGCGGATACGGGCCGGCAGGGTGGAGACGTCAATATTGTTCTGCTCATAAGCGGCCTTGTTGGCGGGCAGAGCCACCACATCGGTCGGGGGCTTCACCTTGATGATGTGCGCGCCACACAGAGCGGCCATATGCGCCGCATAGGCGCACACGTCCACAGCCGTTTCCGCCACTTTATCCAGCATCGGGCCACGCGGGTAGCTCCACAGGATAACAGCCAGACCAGCGGCCTTGGCTTCTGCTGCCAGTTCACGGAATTCTTCCATCTGGTCGAAGCAGTATTCAGAGCCCGGATAGATGGTAAAGCCAATACCCGCACAGCCCAGACGCAGCGCGTCAGCCACGGTGCCGGTCACGGCCTGATCTTTTTCCGTGGCGAGGCTGTTGGAGCTATTGCATTTCAGGATCAGCGGAATTTCAGACGCATATTTTGCCGCGCCACATTCCAGCATACCCAGCGGAGCCGCATAGCCGCTCAGGCCAGCTTCAATCGCCAGTTCAAAATGATAGTGGGGGTCATACGCAGCCGGATTAGCCGCGAAAGAGCGGGCCGGACCGTGCTCAAAACCCTGATCAACCGGGAGAATGACCAGCTTACCCGTGCCACCAAGTTTACCTGCATTCAGGAAACGGGCGAGATTTGTTTTTGTACCGGGATTATCGCTCTCGTACTGATCAAGAATAGCCTTAACCTGGGGGGTAAGCGTCATTGGGAAATCCTTCCTCTTGGCTTTCATCCGGGCCTCTATTTCCCGGAACCATTCACTGGCAATAACTGCGCATGAAATACGCGGCAAGATGCGTTTTCGTACATAGTGGGCCGGTAAGGTCAAATGATGGCGGACGCACGGAAAAAAGTAAGCCGCCACTTGTTTGGTACAGAACGCCTGCGGCGGCTATACGCTCAGCCTCACCTTCTAAAATGACACTTTTCTGACCCTGCGTTCTGGCCAGCGCCGCGTGCCCTACACTGGTACCGCAATCCAGAACATGAAAATACGCACAGCCGCTGGCCTGCTCCAACTGGCGGATAAGCGCCTGCCACCAAGGGGCACCCATAAAGCACGCAGCGCCGGGGGCTGAGAGAAAGCCGAACGGGGCCAGAGCGGTCTGCGCATTCAGCACCCCAGCCTCACGCGCTGCATGACAGACTGCCATGCCGGTGGCGTAATCATGAAGTGTAAAGAACCCGAACGGCAGAACAGGAGGGGATAAAATTGGAGAGTTTTCCATGACCATGCTTGACGCCGCCGCGTTTGCGGGCGATTCCTTTTGAGAGAAGGGTAGACAAGAATGCAAGATCAGGGTCCCGGACCATTTTTGACAAAGCCAGACACACCTGCCACCCCCACGCAGGCAGCACCACCCACACCTGCGCACAGTGCCCCGGCAGACAGTGACCCGATTGACCGGTTGAACCGTGCCTTGCAGCGTATCTCCTTCGCGCTGGATAAAAGCCGTAAGGCGGAACAGCGCAAGAGCGGCAATACGCAGGAACTCGTCGCCAATGTGGATGCGCTGATCAGCCGTGTGCGTGACGCTCTGGCCCACGCGGACCGACCGGAAGATAAATAATCATGGCGCTCGTTTCAATTCGCATTAATGGCCACAGCTACTCCGTCGGGTGTGAAAACGGCGAGGAACGGCACGTTCAGGCCATGGCCCAGCAGGTTGAACGCCGCGTGCAGCGTGTGCGTGACCTCGGCTTTACCGGCGAAAGCCGTGTGCTGGTGCTGGCCGCCCTGTTCATGGCGGACGAAATTCAGGATCTTTCCAGCCAGCATGTGCCCGAAAGCACAACACAGGCCGTGGAAGAGGCCGAACGCCTGCGTATCGAACAGATGCTGATGAACAGCCGTCTGGCCGATATGGCAGACCACGCGGAAGCCCTTGCAGCCAGCCTTGAGGACGCCTACATAGAAGAGGCGGAGCTGCCCGGCACGTCAGGCGAGTCATCCCCTGGGCCGATAAGCACTTCCTAAGGGAGCTGGCTCTGTTGTGGCCCTGGTCACATTATCCGGCGCCCACCTGCACACGCAGGTCCTGGAGGTTGAAAGACCAACGGCCATGGCGGCTTCGCACTCTCCTACTTCTCACCTATCCGACCCTCCGGCCATAGCCGAGGCAAAGCAGGCGCAGCGCGCCCGGTGCCTGAGCATTCTGCAAGCCCGGCCCGCCGGAGTAGATGCCGTGCTGTGCGCCCGGCTGGCGGACACCCTGCTGGCAACAGTCAGCCAGCACATTGCCTGTGTCTGGCCCCTGCCGCATGAAATTGACCTCCGCCCCCTGTGCCACCGCCTCAGCACCGCCGGACGCCATGTGCTGCTGCCGGACACACCGCCACGCGGCCAACCGCTGACATTCCGGCTCTGGACACCCCAAAGCCCGATGCTACGGGGGCGTTTTGGCACTCAGGTTCCTGATGGGCCTCTCATGACGCCAGACCTTGTACTGGTGCCCCTGCTAGGGTTTGACCGCACCGGCAACCGTCTGGGATATGGTGGCGGGTATTATGACCGTACACTGGCCACCCTGCCGGGTATCCGCACCGTGGGCTACGCGCTGGCCGCGCAGGAGGTGGAGCGGCTTCCCACCGGCCCACATGACCAACCCCTCTCCTGTCTGGTCACCGAGCAAGAAACCTTGCATTTTGCCTCACTGTAACCAAAGAAAGACGACGGCGTGAGAATTCTGTTTCTGGGCGATATTGTTGGCCGATGTGGCCGTGAGGCCGTTTTGTCCCGCCTGCCAGCCCTGCGCAAAACACTCATGCTGGATCTTGTTGTGGTCAACGCGGAAAATGCCAGCCACGGATTCGGCCTTTCCCCCGCCATTGCGACCTGCCTGTTTGAAGGCGGGGTGGATGTCATAACCCTTGGCAATCATAGCTGGGACCGGCGGGACCTGATTGGCCATATCGGCTCCGCCCCACACATCATCCGCCCCATTAACTTCCCGCCCGGCACACCGGGGAACGGCAGCGTACAGGTTGAGCTGGCGGATGGACGCAAGGCGCTGGTGGTAAACGCCATGGGCCGCCTGTTTATGGACCCGCTGGATGACCCGTTCCGCTGCATGAATGATCTGCTGACGCGCCACCGTCTTGGTGTCACTACGCAGGCTATTGTGGTGGATTTTCATGCCGAGGCCACCAGTGAGAAATGGGCGTTTGGCAATGTGCTGGATGGCCGGGTCTCGCTCGTTGTGGGAACCCATACGCACACTCCCACGGCAGACCACCGCATTCTGCCAGCCGGAACGGCGTTCCAGACCGATGCCGGGATGTGCGGGGATTATGACAGCGTGATCGGCATGACCAAAGAACCTGCCATGGCCCGCTTTATCCGCAAAATGCCCGGTGAACGCCTGCAACCAGCAGAAGGCGACGCCACCCTGTGCGGCATTATGGTGGAGACGGATGATACCACCGGCCTAGCCCGCCGCCTCGCCCCTATCCGGCAAGGTGGCCATCTGGCGCAAACACTGCCTGATTTCTGAGAGAGGGTTTTCGCGCCATCATATTCCTGCTCAGATACAAAAAATCTGAAATAATGGTGTGAGATACAGAACTCGGTCGTGTTGGGTGATAACGCCTTCAACACTGCTGCAAACAGCTATCTATCCGAATTTAGCTCATCTGTAGGCTGATACTTCAACTTCTCAAGTCTCAGAGCAGGACATACCGCTCGACAAAGCGCGTGACTCTCGCTCGGCTTCCACACAAGACAGTCTTCTCCAGACAAAACATCCTTGAGACATCGCGCCCACCGCTTGAGCGCGCGCACTGGCACATCAGGTAACCCATTTTTTTAACAGCCCATCTAAGCAGTTATCTTTACAGTTTACCTGTATATCCATATCATGACGGTATGACTGATCCCCAGAATGAACGACTCCGTCATGAAGCCGCGGCCTTGGCACAGGACCTTCGTGCTCTTGTGAGTAAACTGCGGCGACGGCTGCGGGTGCAGGCGCATGTCGGGGAACTGACGCCGTCTCAGGCGTCGGTGCTACGACAACTGGACGCGCATGGCCCCGCGACGACCTCGCATCTCGCCCGGTCACAGGGTATCCGTCCGCAATCTATGGCGCCAATCGTTACAGCACTGACAGATGCCGGTTTTATCAGCAGCCAGCTTGACCCCTCTGACGGACGCCAGACCCTTTTATCGCTGACGGACACGTGCCGCAGACAAATCCTTGAAGGACGCGCCGCACGGCAGGACTGGCTGACACGGGCGTTTCTCTCCCGTTTTTCGGCGCAGGAACAAGCCGAACTTACACGCGCCGTCGCACTTCTGAAGCGGCTCGTCGATGAATAACGGTGCGCGGCACATCCCCTTCCCCCTTCAGCCCTGATCCTTCTTTTGGAGAACACTGTCCCATGCCCCTGACAAGATTGGACCCTGTGACCGCGCTGATCATCGTCGATTTACAGAAAGGCCTTGTTGGTCTGCCGCTGGCGCATCCGATTGAGCCGGTTATCAGACATGCCCGGTCTCTGGCCGATGCTTTTCGCGCCCGCGCCCTGCCGGTGGTTCTCGTCAACGTCGCAGGCAGCGCACCCGGCCGGACGGAACAGCAACGCCAGACAGGGCTACATACAGCAGGCCCACGTCCGGCAGGATGGACGGACCTCGTGCCGGAACTCGGCCAGCAACCAGACGACATTGTGCTGACAAAGCGGACATGGGGCGCTTTTGCCAGCACGGATCTGGAAGCCCAGTTGAAGACACGCGGCGTAACGCAAGTCGTGATAAGCGGTGTTGCGACCGGAACCGGCGTTGAGGCCACCGCACGTCAGGCCTATGAAGCCGGTTTCAACGTCACGCTCGCCTGCGATGCCATGACGGATTCTCGCGCCCAAGCCCATGATTACAGCATCCGGTCCGTTTTCCCCCGCCTTGGCGAGACGGGCACAAGTGCGGAGATCATAGCCCTGTTACCGCCCATAGGGAGTGCCTGATATGCTGTGGCTTGATCTGTCTGCTTGGTGCTTCGGAGGTTTTTTACTGGCCAATGCCGTGCCTCATGCCGTTAGCGGCATGATGGGGCGTCCGTTTCAGACCCCCTTCGCCAGCCCACCGGGCCGGGGGTTATCCTCCGCGCCCGTCAATGTGGTCTGGGGGTTCGCCAACATTGTCGCGGGCGCAGCACTCGTCTGTCACGTGGGGCATTTCACGTTTACCAACATTGAGGACAGCGCGGTATTTCTCCTCGGAGCCTTCGTAAGCGCTTTGTTTATGGCCCGGCATTTTGGACGCCTCCACGGCGGCGACAGGCCGGACCGCCCGTGATTTCTGCGGGCACCGGGGTCTTCTGCTCCCTGCGCAACGTCAATTACCGGATTTGGGCTGGCGGCGCGTTCGTGTCCAATATCGGCACATGGGTGCAACGGACAGCCCAAGACTGGCTGGTTCTGACAGACCTGACACATCACGATGCAACCGCTGTCGGGCTGGTTATGGCGTTGCAGTTCGGCCCGCAGATGCTTCTGCTACCCTGGACCGGGTTTGCTGCTGATCATTTTAACCAGCGCAGACTCCTGATGATCACGCAGGCGACGATGGGCCTTCTGGCGCTGGCGCTCGGCGCCTTGACGATAAGCGGCCTCGTGCAGCTCTGGCATGTTGATGTCTTCGCCTTTCTGTTCGGGTGTGCCGCCGCGTTCGATGCCCCCGTCCGCCAGACCTTCGTGGCTGAACTCGTGGGAGACGCGGATCTGCACAACGCGGTGGCGCTCAACGCCACGTCATTCAATGCCGGACGTATGATTGGCCCTGCCGTGGCGGGACTCGTGATCGCGGCCACTGGCACTGGCTGGGCGTTTCTGATCAATGGCGCCTCGTTTGTGGGGGTGCTGCTCTCCCTCATGGCGCTGCGGTCCGACAAACTGCGACCGGCTCTCCGCGCACATCGGAAAAAAGGCGGTTTTTCCGAGGGGTTCCACTATGCGTGGGGCCGCCGCGACCTGCGGGCGATCTTGATCATGCTCTTCTTGATCGGCACGTTCGGGCTGAATTTTCCGATTTTCATCTCGACCATGGCCGTCAGCGTGTTCCACACGACTGCCCAAGGCTACGGCCTGTTATCCTCCATCATGGCAATCGGCACGATGGCGGGCGCGTTCCTCAATGCCAGTCGAAAGACACCACGCTTTGATCTGCTTCTGACTGGGGCAGGTGTTTTTGGTGCTGGTTGCGCACTGGCCGCTCTTGCACCCGGCTTCTGGTTCTTTGCCGCGGCGCTCCTTGTCATCGGCATGGCCGCACTGACCTTCACCAATACGACAAACAGCCTGATGCAGCTTTCAACAGCACCAGAGATGCGCGGGCGCGTGATGGCGCTGCGCGTGGGCGTAGCACTCGGTGGCACACCAATCGGGGCACCAATCGTCGGATGGGTTGCCAACACCTTTGGGCCACGCTGGGCGCTCGGCATCGGCGCGCTCGCCGGACTGATGGCAGCGTGTGTGGCGTTTATCGCACTCTCCCGCCGCGAACCCGACGCCCAGATCTGACTGCGACAGTCTGCCGCACCAGAGCCGGGCACGGCACGGTCCGGAAGCCCATGATCTATGCTCCTCCGAGCGTAGCGGCCGGGCAGGATGGCAGCGTGTGCGCAAGGTAGCGCAAAAGCTGTGCCTCCAGTTCATCGGAGGAAAATATCCCGGCGATATAGCCGTCTGGACGCACGAGCACCCATTGACCGGGCTCGACTCCGTATGCTTCGGCGATATGGCCGCCGTCATCAACAAGGTCATGCCCAGTGCCGATGATGACGATACGCAGACCCGCGATAGCTGACGG
This sequence comes from Acetobacter orleanensis, assembly GCF_001581005.1. Lineage (GTDB taxonomy): Bacteria > Pseudomonadota > Alphaproteobacteria > Acetobacterales > Acetobacteraceae > Acetobacter > Acetobacter orleanensis. The sequence goes on along the minus strand of NZ_LHZV01000032.1, from coordinate 6,328 downwards.
CCGGTCACGCACGTCATAACCGAGCAAGGTCCAGTGTGGACCTTGAAAAACTGTAAACAGCCGTGTCTGTTGCCCCGCCTGCCCGCGACAAGGCGCATCAGGCGCGCGATCGCCCGCTTGCACTTTGCCACCTACCGGACCGGGCACGCTCAATGACGAATCGCGATAGCCGAGGTCGAGTTGCCGCGCTTCGCGATCACGCCGCATGGTGCCCTGCTTTGCTTCCCCGAGCAGCCGCGTCGAGAGACGCAGCATGTTCGACGCGATCGGTCGGCGTTCCTCCTCGTAACTGTCGAGCAGCGCCTCCGGCGCACCCGCGAGCACGGCTGCCAGCTTCCAGCCGAGATTATAAGCATCCTGAACGCTGGTATTAAGACCCTGCCCGCCCGTTGGCGGGTGAACATGAGCGGCATCCCCCGCGATGAAGACGCGCCCGACCCGGTAGCGATCAGCCAGACGCGCGCTCATCATATAAACCGAAGACCATGACACCGAGCAGACAGCGATATCCCCTCTGCCGGTCCGCTCTTCGATGAGCGCGGTCAGTCCAGCCGGGGACAGGTCGATCTCTCCGTCCAGCGCCACGGGCGCCTGAATCTGGAACAGGTCCGTTCCTGCCAATGGGCAGATCATTACCTGTGTTGCCGGTGAAGCAAGCTGGAAGCGATGCCAAGCGGAGCGATCCAGCCCCTCCAGCCTTACATCGGCAACAATCGCGCGCACGCCCAGCGTTTCTCCCGGAAAATCGATAGCCAACGCATGACGCACGGCGCTGCGGCCACCGTCGGTTCCGACGAGAAACCGGGCGCGGATAACATGCTCGCCGCTTTCCTGCGCCATCCGCGCCGTGACACCCTGCGCGTCCTGTTCAAATCCGGTCAGCCGTGTGCCGAAGCGGGGGTGATGGCCCAATTCGGCAAGCCGCTCGCGCATCACGGCTTCAGTTGCGAACTGCGGCAGCATTAGCGGCGCGGCATACGGTTCGGCGGGAGTCGGGGAGACGTCGGCTTCTGTCAGAAGCGACATCGTATGGGTTCCATCAGGACGATACTGGCAGAGCGGCGGATAGGGTCCGCCTGCCGCCGCCATGCGGTCAACAAAGCCGAGATCCTCGAAAATCTCCATCGTCCGGGGCTGGATACCTTTGCCGCGCGACCCGCTGAACGGCTGTGCGTTCTGCTCGATCAAGCGGAACGAAACCCCGCGCCGGGCAAGGTCGATCGCGAGAGTCAGGCCTGCGGCCCCGCTCCCCACGATTAAGACGTCTGTATTGAAAGACACTGGCTACTCCGCGAATCAATGTGTATTATTCACGTATCTGAGAGTCACTCCCAAGGCAACAATAAACGTGAATAATACACACGATCCCGAAATCCTGCGCAGACTGCATGCCGCGATCATTGACTTGGTTGATGAGATCAACCGGCCTCGTCGTGATGATCGCCTGATTGAAGAAGCAGGCATACCGCTGGATAGGGCTCTGTTTCCCCTGCTCGCGCGCATATGGCGCTACGGTCCTATCGGGGTCGTCGATCTGGCCGATCGAACTGGTCGTGATCACACGACAATCAGTCGACAAATGAGCCGGCTGGAAGAACAGGGCCTCATCGAGCGCCGCCCTTCCGCAACAGACAAGCGTGTGCGCGAAGCGACCGTGACGGGAAAGGGGCAACACATGGTCGACATGCTCAATGCGGCCCGCGAAAGGCTGGCGAACCGTATCCTTGTCGACTGGACCGATACTGACCTTAATCAGTTACAAACGCTTCTGCGCCGCTTCGCTGACGACCTGATGCGATGAGCCATGCGGTGGAATGTCAGTAATCACCTTGCATCGTCTCAGGATAGCCCGGACACACTACCGGGAGGAGGGCAGACACCCTCCTGATTTCAAGCGCAGAGTGCCTGTGCTCTTGTGTGGCACGACACGCAGACATAAGGCGCTCTGTGAGGATGCCCGCTGACAATCATAATGCCAGTTTTCTGGTCATTTTCACCGGAAGCGAGCTGTTTTCTCCCCCAACTACCAGACCAGACGCGGTAACGTAGCAACCGGACGCAGGCCCATCGCACGCGCCTCCTGTGCGGCAAGCTCTGCGTTATCGCCAATCATCTCCTGATGAATACCACCCAGAATCCACGCGCCAGCAATACCCACCGCTTCAGCACCGCTCATGTCGGTCTCCAGTGCATCGCCAATCGCCAGAATACGGTCCTGCGGCACGCTCAACATGGAAAAGACGGGCGTATAGACATCCTTGTACGGCTTCCCAACCCACCGCACATCGCCGCCCTGCTGCTCATAAAACGACGCCAGAGCGCCCGCACAGATCATACGGCGACCGCCTTTGACCACAACCCTATCCGGGTTAGCACACAACATGGGCAGACCACGTTCCAGCCCGGCTCGCAGTTCCGGCAAATATGGCTCCACCGAGTCCGTGCCCCGCTCCGCATCTGGCCCGGTATTGAGGATAAACTGTGCGTCCGCCGGACTCGCGACACGCTCCAGATCCAGCCCATCATACAGGCCAAGATCATGTGTGCCGCCCACATGCAGCACCCGCTCTCCGAGGCGCGCAAACCAAGCATCATCGCGCGTACGCAGCAGACGGCGCACTTCTTCTCCACTGGTCATCACGCCATCATGCAAGTCCCGGCTGATGCCAAAATTTTCTAGCTGACGGCACACGACCTCCGCCGGGCGTGGCGCGTTGGAAAGCATAACCACACGCTTGCCCGCCGCCCGCAAAGCTTCCAGACAGGCAACGGCACCGAGATAGGGCTGCACGCCGTCATGCACCGTGCCCCACAGGTCAATAACATAGCCATCATACTGGTCTGCTACCGCGGACAGACCAGTCAAGGTCTGCATTTCAGCCTGCATTGTCGTCATCTTACAGGTCCGCTCCCCGGATATCCGCCAGCGTTTCCACGCCATCCGCTCGCATGCGGTCCAGCATTTCCTGTTTCAGGCGAGCGATAATAGCCGGACCTTCATAAGAAAATGCAGCATAAAACTGCACCAAGTCCGCCCCCAGACGGATGCGGTCCAGCACGTCCGCGCCACTCTCAATCCCACCGCAGGAAATCAGCGCCATCCGTCCGGCAGATGCTTCTGCCACCAGACGCAGCATTTCCGTTGCCCGTGTACGCAACGGACGGCCAGACAGACCACCGCTTTCCGTTTTATTCGGGCTGAGCAGCGTAGCGGGGCGAGCCAGCGTGGTGTTGGTAACAATCAACCCCTGTGCACCCCCGGCAATGGCGGCTTCCACAATCGGCCCCACTGCATCATTATCCAGATCCGGTGCCAGCTTGACCAGCAGCGGTGGCCGCTCCGGATGGCGCTCAGCGATAGCATCCAGAATCCCGCGCAGGCGCGCCGCATCCTGCAAACCACGCAGGCCCGGTGTGTTGGGAGAGGACACATTGAGCACGATATAATTCACATACGGCTTAACCCGCGCCACCAGCGCCGGGTAATCCCGCTCCGGGTCTGCCCCTATCTTGTTGATGCCGAGATTGGCGCCAATCGGCACCCCTGCCCCGGCACCCCGGCCAGATGGCAGCGGGCGATGTAGGCGTGCAAGACGGACCGTAAACCGGTCAATCCCCTGATTGTTAAAGCCCATCCGGTTGATGACCGCACGGTCTTCCGTCAGCCGGAACAGGCGCGGCTTGGGATTACCAGCCTGCGGGCGGGGGGTAACTGTTCCGGCTTCCACAAACCCGAACCCCAACCGGGCCAGCGGGCGAATAACACGCGCATTTTTGTCAAACCCGGCGGCAATCCCGAGCGGGTTTGAAAAGCGCATCCCCATGGTGCGCGTGGCCAACGCAGGGTCATCCTTCGGGCGGTTGACCGGCACGGAGACACCCAGTTGCAGGGCATCCAGCGCCAGTTCATGCGCGGTTTCAGGGTCCATCTTACGAAGGAGCGGAAGGGAAAGAGATGCAAGCAGAGACATGCTTCTGTACTGCCTCAACCCGCCAGACAAGAAAAGGGGAAAAACCATGCCCTCCCCAGTGGGACCCTGCCCTCTGCATTTTTATCTTGCAAATGAGAATTGTTCTCATTTAAATCAGAACATCACCGCAAAAGAGGACCGAAGGGCTGCCCCCTTCAGGATGACGCCATGACACGTTCACCGGTTTACCTGACAGACCTTGCCTGCAGCGAACGGCTGACTATCTGGACCATTCGCCGTCTGGCTGGCACAGCCTCCTGCTGCCAACATGCCCGTAATACCACACCCGCCAGCCTGTTTATGCCCTGCTTCAGGCAGGATTTTCTGGCGGTGGCCGACGCTTTTCATGACACTCTGACGCAGATGGCGGCACTGGAAGCGCCCTCTCTGGACATCCGCTCCGGCAGTACACTGGCAATCACGCCCACAGAGTACAGTCTGCTTTTAGCGACAGAGGCCGCACAGAATGAACAGGATCTGACCGTTCATGCCCTACTCAAACCTTTGGGGCTTTTTCCAAACCTGCTGGAAAGACTGACCAACGCCATTACAACATTGGGAGCCTGTCTGGCCGGAGCCGGATACTGGCTGTCACACCACGCAGCCAGACCTGTAACGCCGACGCCAGCCACTCTCACTGCCACCTTGCGTAAACATCCTACCACAGCCGCCGCTCTTTCCCTGACGCGCTGGCATGATTTTGACATTACTTCCACCCCCATAAGCTGGCCGCAAGCAGGGAGACACACCGCTGTGGCGGACGGAGGCTTGTCTCTTCCGCACTAAGGTCAGACTTCAAAAAAGCACGCCTCTAAAAACGGCATCGGCGGGACAAAGTCTTTTTGAACAGTCCTGTGTGGTGCCGTTTTTTATTCAGTCACACTCCTATGGTCCTGCTGCATTCAAGATTATGCTACTCTGCACGGAATGACTGACCTTGTACGCCGTATCATTCATATCGACATGGACGCATTTTACGCATCCGTCGAACAGCGGGATGCGCCAGCACTGCGCGGCCGACCCGTCGCCGTTGGTCGCAGTCAGGAGCGCGGCGTGGTAGCGGCCGCCAGTTATGAGGCGCGTAAGTTTGGGGTCCGCTCAGCCATGCCCTCCTTGGTTGCACAGCGGAAATGTCCTGAACTGATTTTTGTCCCACCCCGCTTTGAGGTCTATCGGGCCATTTCTGCCCAAATCCACGCCATTTTTGCGCGCTATACGTCCCTCATCCAGCCACTCTCGCTTGATGAAGCCTATCTGGATGTCACAGAACCCCTGTTTCCGCGCCCGTTTGCAACAATCATCGCACAGGAAATCCGCGCGGCCATCTATGCTGAAACCGGCCTGACTGCCTCTGCTGGCGTCTCTTACAATAAATTTCTGGCCAAACTGGCATCAGACTATCGCAAACCTAACGGTCAGTTTGTTATCCCACCCGGCGCGGGAGAAGCCTTTGTGGCAGATCTTCCCGTCAACAGTTTTCACGGAATTGGTCCAGCGACGGCTTCCCGCATGAACGGACTTGGTATTTACACGGGCGCTGACCTGCGCAATCACTCTCTCGCTTCACTTAGCCATCATTTTGGGAAAGCCGCCGCCTTTTATTACGGCATTGCTCGCGGAGAAGATCCGCGCCCCGTGGAACCCCACCGCCCACGCAAATCCATTGGGAAGGAAACAACCTACGAGCGAGATTTGCATCGGGAGGAAGAGCTATACGCCGCGCTCACACCTTTAGCCCATAACGTCTGGCTTGCCTGCACGCGGCGACAGGCCTCTGGCCGCACCGTGACGCTCAAACTGCGCTATGTAAATTTCCAGCAATTGACGCGCAGTTATTCTCTGACTGAGCCAGTCGCATCCGTCAGAGCACTGGAAGACACAGCGCATTTTCTGCTGCGCCCACTCCTCCCTCTTCTTCGGCCTGTACGCCTGTTGGGTATTACCGTTTCTTCCCTGACATCGGCTGAGGAAAAATCCACAACAGAGCAGTTATCTCTACTTTCAAATTTTTAAATAAAAAATGACGAAATTAGTTCTTTTTTTATGCCAGTGTATAAAATTTGGCTTACCCATTAAAAGCAAGCTTTTTTGAAGAACAAATTTCTGTTGCAACACCACATTCTGCCAGCAGAAAATACCAGTCCCGAATTAGCGAGATGTTAACATTACCGCTTTTAGCCTGAGGTTGCGCACCCCATCTTTACGGGCATGCGCAAACTTCAGGTAATGGTTTTTTAGCGCAGAGGGCGTTTTTCCTGAAAGCCAAAACAAATATAGTGAATAAATGGACCGCGCTCGAAGCTCGCAACATCGGGGTTGGCTCTCAGAGCCTGTTTGGAAATTCGCTGAAGTGTGAT
>NZ_LHZV01000035.1 GCF_001581005.1 Acetobacter orleanensis | reverse complement strand
CCGCCGCCCCATCCGGGGCCGCCCCAGCCACCACCCCAACCGCCATAGCCACCCCAGCCACCGCCCCATCCGCCGCCATACCCCCAGCCGCTCATGGGCATGGTGTAGTCCGTCTGCTGGTTGATGTAGGAGAGGAATGTGTGGTTGCCGGAAACAAACTGGCGGGTGGGGACGCCGTAGGTGCGCACGACATCAATCGCCTGTTTGCCAATCATGGAATCCAACTGGCGACGTTCCGCAGCAGTGGGAACTTGGCAGGCAGCCAGAGAAAGCATGCTCACCAGAAGAAGATATTTTCTATACGTCATGACGAAATCCAGACAGGGTGAAACATGCCGCCCCGGCACTCTGCATCAGAGTAGCGGGGGCTGGTTAACAAACACATCTATAAATCTTGCAGACTAACGGCTCAGCCACAAGACATCCTGTATGCGGCGCGCTCCGCAGGCTAGCATAACCAGCCGGTCAAACCCCAGTGCAATGCCGGAACAGGGGGGCATATGGGGCAGGGCGTCCAGCAGGTTTTCATCCATTGGCCAGTCCGGGCGGTTGGGATAGAGGGCCGTCCGCGCCGAGCGATCCGCCAGAAAGCGGCGGCGTTGTTCCGCCGCATCTGTCAATTCTTCAAACGCATTAGCCAGCTCCATTCCCCCGGCATAAAGTTCAAAACGCAGGGCCACGCGGGGGTCGATGGGGTCCCGTCGGGCCAGAGCGGCCTGACTGGCGGGCCAGTGGGTGAGGAATGTTGGCCGTGTGCGGCCTATGGCGGGTTCCACCCGTTCCAGCAGTAGCCGGAAAAACAGATCCTCCCAGTTTTCTCCGGCGCGGAGGGCGCAGCCCGCGGCCTGTGCGAGGGCTGTGGCATCGCCTTCTGTTGGCAACAGGTCCACGCCTGCGTGGCGGCGGAAGGCGTCTTCCATTGTCAGGCGCTCAAAAGGCGGCTGAATATCCAGAATCTGGTCCAACTTCGGGCCGGTATGCTCCAGTCGGGGGGGCAGTACGGCGCGGATCAGAGCTTCCGTCTCATCCATCAATCCATCCAGCCCGATGGTGGGGTGGTACCATTCCAGCATGGTAAATTCTGGCGCGTGCAGGGCGCTCTGCTCCCCATTGCGCCAGACGCGCGCAAATTGGAACACCGGCAGGCCCGTGGCGGCGACAATCCGCTTCATGGCAAATTCCGGACTGGTGTGCAGGAAAAGCGTCTCCTGCTCTCCCTGCGGTGTTTCCCGCACGGTCTGGAAAGGGTGCAGATGCACTTCCTCCCCCGGTGTCGGGACGGCGTAAGGCGTTTCCACTTCCAGATGGCCGCGGGCTTCCAGAAAGGCGCGGATGCCGCGTGTCATCAGGCCACGACGGCGCAGGAAAGGCAGCCTGTCCCGGATATGGCCGGGGTCTGGATGCATCGGGTCAGGATGCGTCGGGTCCGGGTGTGGGGACTGAGTCTGAGGGTGCGTCTGGGGGATTGCAGGACTGGACATGGTGAGAGTAGAGCCGTGACATGTCTCATCCGGTCAACCCCCCTTCGCCCGCCCGCAGGCTATTGCGCACTCCAGAGGACCTGATTGCCGCGGGGCTGGCCCCGCCTGAGCAGAAAGCAGCGCTGGACGCCGTGGCGCAGGCGTATGCCACGGCCATTCCCCCTGCGTTTCTGGACCTGATTGAGCAGCCGGATGACCCGATTGGCGTGCAGGTTATTCCCTCACCCGAGGAACTGGTGGTCACGCCGGAAGAACGGTCCGACCCGATTGGGGATGATGCGCTCTCTCCCGTGCCGGGTATTGTCCACCGCTATGCGGACCGCGCTTTGCTCAAGCCCCTGCTGGTGTGCCCGCTTTATTGCCGCTTCTGTTTCCGGCGGGAGCATGTTGGGCCGGATGGTGGAGTGCTGGATGACGCAGCACTGGAAACGGCGCTCGACTGGCTGCGGACGCATCCCGCTATCCGGGAGGTGATTCTGACCGGAGGAGACCCGTTGATGCTGTCTCCGCGCAGGTTGGGGCATATCATCACGGCTTTGTCCGCCATCCCGCATGTCACAACCATCCGCCTGCATACGCGGGTGCCGGTTGCCGCGCCGGAGCGCGTGACAGACGCCATGCTGGACGTGCTGGAAACGGACAAAGCCTTGTGGATGGCTGTCCATATCAACCATGCGCGGGAAATGTCAGACGCGGCCCGTGCCTGCCTGAAGCGCCTTGTCCGGCGCGGGGTGCCGCTGCTGGGGCAGTCCGTGCTGTTGCGCGGTGTGAATGATAGCGAACAGGCTCTGGAAGACCTGTTCCGCAGTATGGTGGAAGTGCGGATGCGGCCTTATTACCTGCATCAGCTTGACCCGGCTCCCGGTACGGCCCGCTTTCATGTGCCGGTGGAAGAAGGGCAGCGCCTTCTGGCTGGCCTGCGTGGCCGTGTGACAGGTCTGGCTTGGCCCACCTATGTGCTGGATATTCCGGGCGGATACGGCAAGGTGCCACTCGGCCCGGACTATGTGGACGGTGCGTTGCAGGTGCGGGACCCGGAAGGGCGGCCCCATACTCTGCAACGGCTATAAAAAGCGCATGACGCGCGCAGAATATTCGGCGGTTCTACACTCACAACCATAAAGCCCACGGCCATAAAAAAAGCGGTGTTCCGGGAAGGAACACCGCTTTTCAGGCTGGTCAGCAGATTATTCGCCTACGGCCGCGCCGCCGGGGTGTCTGCGGTCATACCCGCCATAGTAACGGTCTGTGCCCTTTGCGCCCAGACGCGGGCCACCTACCAGAATCCCTTCCGGAATGCCCCACGGGGCATGAGGGGAGAACGTGTAGCCTTCATGCTCCAGCGTTTGTTTGACCTCTGGAGAGACCGCGCCGTTTTCCACTTCCACCGCTTCTGGCAGCCATTGCTGGTGCAGACGGGGCAGGTCAATGGCCTGCTGGATATCCAGCCCGTAATCCACCACACCGAGAATGACGGAAAGAACAATGGTGGGGATGCGCGAGCCGCCGGGGCTGCCAATGACCATGACCGGCTTACCATCACGAGACAGGATGGTGGGAGACATAGAAGAGAGCGGTCGCTTGCCCGGTGCAATGGCGTTAGCCGTGCTGCCCACAATGCCAAACATGTTGGGCGCGCCGGGTTTGGCGGAGAAATCGTCCATTTCATCATTCATGAAAATGCCGGTGTTGCCGCCAATCACCTTCGCGCCGAACCAGCCGTTCAGCGTGTAGGTGGTGGAAATGGCAAAACCGTTCTTATCAATCACGGAGAACTGGGTCGTCTCGTGCTTCTCGGGTGTGCTGTCCCCAGCTTGCAGCGTGCTGGAGGAGACAGCTTTATCCGTTGGAATATGAGCGCGTACAGCGGCTGCATAAGCCGGGTCCAGCAGATGTTCGATCGGGTTTTTCACAAAGGCCGGGTCGCCCAGATCACGCCTGTCGGAATAGGCGTGGCGCATTGCTTCCAACTCGTAATGCAGGGCCGGGGCCGTGTGTAGCCCCAGCGCATGCATGTCATAGCCGGAAAGAATGTCGAGAATTTCGCACAGCGCGATACCGCCCCCGCTGGGAGGCGGTGCGGTTTCCACCTGAAAACCCCGGTATTGGCAGCTTAGCGGAGCAAGCTCGCGTGCTTCGTACTGTGCAAAATCCGACGCTTCAAGCAAGCCACCATTTTTTTGCGAATCTGCAACAATAGCCTTCATGATCGGGCCTTTGTAGAACGCATCCGGCCCATCGTTGGCGACCAGTTCCAGAGAATGGGCGAGGTCTTTCTGCACCAGCCGATCCCCCACTTGCAGGGGAGACCCATCGGGGCGGAGGAAAATGGTCCGGGCGAACGGGTCAACCCTGAAAGCCGCGGTGGAGGTGTTCAGAAGGGCGACATCCCCTTCCTCCAGCACAAAACCCTTCCGCGCGAGCGCAATGGCAGGCGCCATAACGGCTTTGCGGGAGAGATGTCCCCATTTCTGATGGACGCGATCCAGTCCAGCCACGGTGCCGGGTACGGCAACGGCCTTCCAGCCGGTTACGGACAGATCCGGGATCACATTGCCTTTGGCGTCCAGATACATATCAGCGCGGGCGGCGGCAGGCGCTTTTTCCCGGAAATCAATAAAGACAGCCTGTTTGCCCGGTGCCCGCAGCAGCATGAAGCCACCACCGCCAATATTACCTGCCGCTGGGTAAACAACCGCGAGCGCATAACCCATGGCGACTGCCGCATCCGCTGCATTCCCCCCTTCAGCCAGAATACGCGCCCCAACCTGCGAGGCCAGCCTCTGGGCGGAAACTGCCATGCCATGCTGCCCCGGCGTAGGGGCTAACGGCGGCAGGCCATCCGGTTGGCCTGCCCCGTAGGCCAGCGGGTCCGGCGCGCCAGCAACGGCTGCGGGCGTTGCTGCAAGGGACAGAGAAGGCAGAGCCCCTGCGGCGCAAGCCAGCAGAACAAGTGCTGTGGAATGCAGGCTGGAACGGAAACCAGAAGGGAAGCCAATCAGGGGACGGGGTGGCAGAACGGGCATGAGGCTCAGCTTTCAGTCGGGTAAGGCGGGCAGGTGTAGCCAGCGGGGGAGAGCGTGAAAATCTCGCACCCGGTTTCCGTCACACCCAGCATATGCTCGAACTGCGCAGACAAAGACCGGTCCCGCGTGACAGCCGTCCAGCCATCATCCAGAATTTTCACATCAGCTTTGCCGAGATTGAGCATCGGTTCAATGGTAAAGACCATTCCGGCTTTCAGTTTCATGCCCTCACCGGGCTTACCAAAATGCAGCACTGTGGGTTCCGCGTGGAAGGTGCGGCCGATACCGTGCCCACAGAAATCTTCCACAATGGAATAGCGGTGTTTTTCGGCCAGTGTCTGAATGGCGTGCCCAATATCGCCCAGCGTTGCGCCGGGGCGGACAACGTCAATCCCGCGCATCAGGCAGTCATATGTTGTCTGGATCAGTTTAGCGGCTTTTAGCGGCACCTTGCCAACGGTGTACATCCGGCTGTTGTCACCGTACCAGCCATCCACAATGGAGGTGACATCAATGTTGACGATATCCCCTTCCTGAAGAGCCTTGTCACCCGGAATACCGTGGCAGACGACATGATTAATGGAAATACAGCAGGATTTGGGGAAGCCGCGATAGTTTAGCGGGGCAGGAATGGCGCCGTGGTCCAGCGTATACTCGTGAATAATACGATCAAGCTCACCGGTGGTCACGCCCGGTTTGACATAAGGGGTAATCATGTCCAGCGTGGCGGACGCAAGGCGGCCCGCGGCGCGCAGGCCCACAAAATCCTGTTCGTTATGCAGAACAATACCGTTTCTGCCCGCCATGCTGATACTCCCTTATTGATACAGCTCTCGTTTTAAAGAGAGGTGCAAAATGGAGTCAGGGGGCGGTAAAGGCAACCCGCTTCCAGCCCGGAAGCGGGTTATTTAAAGAAAATCAGGTATGATTTCGTGAGGAATGGCCGGTGTGAGCCCGATGAGTTGTGGCCGTGGCAGGGCGTACCTTCGCTCCAATCAGGCGGATGTGGTGCGCAGCCGCTGCTGGGCTGGTCAGCACAAAATGGTGGCCATGGCGCACGGGTGAGCGGCGGCCAATCGGAGCTTCCGCCACTTCCATGGGGGCATGGCGGGAGGAGGCTGCCGCCAGCATGATGACACGCCCACCACGCGTGTGGCGAGACCGCACGACGTTGCGGGCCAGAACCAGCGGACGAGCAACGGGGGCCACGCCTTCCGCATCAAACCCACGGTCAAGCTGATCCGCCATAACCAAGGTGCGCTGCGGGTTGGAGGACGCGCCCAGCACCACGCCAACAAGCCGGACATCATTGCGGATGGCGGAGGTAACGAGGTTACGGCCGGCTTCCTGCGTGTAGCCCGTCTTCATCCCGTCCGCGCCGACATAGGCTTTCAGCATGGGATTATGGTTAGGGATCATGCGCCCGTGAAAGCGGAACGCCGCAACGGAGAAATAATGATAATCTTCTGGGAAGTCCGTTACGATATGGCGGGCCAGAAGAGCCAGATCACGCGCGGTGGTTAACTGGTCCGGGTCCGGCAGGCCGGAGGCGTTGCGGAAGGTGGTGTTGCTCATGCCGAGTGCACGGGCCTGCTGCGTCATCATGGCCGCAAACTGCGGTTCACTCCCGCCGCCCAGAAACTCGCCCAGAGCACAGGCGGCATCATTGGCGGATTTGGTCACCAGCGCCAGCATGGCCTGTTCCACCGTCAGGTGGGAGCCGGGAACCAGCCCAAGTTTGGAAGGCTCCATGGTGGACGCATGGATAGAGACAGGCACTGTCTGGTCCAGCGTAATGGTACCCGCGCGCAGCGCAGAGAACGCCATATAGAGCGTCATCAATTTTGTCAGGCTGGCAGGATAGCGGCGCAGGTCAGGGTCTTCCTGAGAAAGCACGGCACCGGTTCTGGCATCCATAACAATGGAGCTAATCTGCCCGGCATACTGGGCATGTGCGGCGCGCTGTGTGGCAAAGCTGCCAAGTGCCACACCAGCCAGTAACCCGGCCCATTTACGCAGGCCGAGACGGCGTTTGTGTGAAATTCCAGCCTGTTTACGGCGGCCTGTTCCGTTCCCTGCTGCGTAACTGTCTGACACTGCGCGATCCTACCTGTTTTTTCTTCAGGATATTTAAGTGTGGTAATTCAGATAGTAAGGCCGCGTCTATAAGAAATCTGAAAGAAATATGACGCTTCAGAACTCTGCCGCGGTGATGTTCTGGGCAAAATGTCAGCCTCGGATGTGGCACAAATAAGGCATTTTCCTCAGTTTTGTCTTGATTTTGGAACAGTTCTCAGCGCCTAAGCCTCTTCCATCCCTCAGGGGATTACCAATATGATGTCACATGATTTTTTCTGTCAGAAACCGGACCCGGAGTTCTAGCCCGATGGTATCGCATCATTTTTCAGTCCTGCACGCGGGCAATGGGCCGTCCCGCCGTGATGGTGGAGGGGCCGATTCGGGTGATGATCTGAATGATGTAGGCGTGGTGGTGCGGGCGCGGCCCAAAACGCGCAAGCCCGCCATGTACAAAGTTCTGATGCTCAATGATGACTACACGCCAATGGAATTTGTTGTGCATGTGCTTGAGCGGTTTTTTCAAAAGACTCGGGATGAAGCCACCAGCATCATGCTGAACGTGCACAAGCGCGGCGTGGGTGTATGCGGCGTGTTTACGTATGAAGTGGCGGAAACCAAGGTCACGCAGGTGATGGATCTGGCCCGCCAGAACCAGCACCCCCTGCAATGCACGCTTGAAAAGGACTGAGCGTACACCTGCGGAAAAGTCACAGACGCTTTTTTTTGTGCAGTTGTGACTCGCAATTCCTCTCAAAGCAGCCAAATATGATGAGACGGTGCCAGATGCCATGGCAGTTACAGCCACGGCACTCTAGGGACTCTGGGGAAAGGAGCGTCTCGTCATGTTGTCACGCAATCTTGAGCAGACGCTACATCGGGCACTTATTCTGGCCGGCGAGCGGCATCATGAATATGCCACGCTGGAGCATCTGCTGCTTGCCTTGGTTGATGATGCGGACGCCGTAACGGTGTTCCGGGCGTGTGGTGTTGATCTTGAACGCCTGCGCACCGATCTGACAGGTTTTCTTGATAAGGATCTGGCGGGTCTGGCGTCTGACCGGCCTACCGAACCCAAGCCGACGGCGGCGTTCCAGCGCGTTATTCAGCGTGCGGCCATTCATGTCCAGTCCACCGGGCGGGATGAGGTGAATGGCGGCAATGTTCTGGTTGCCCTGTTTGCCGAGCGTGAAAGCCATGCTGTCTATTTCCTGCAATTGCAGGACATGACACGGCTGGATGCTGTCAATTTTCTTTCCCACGGCATTGCCAAAGCCCCGGAACGCTCAACACGTCGCCCTGTAAGCGGCACAGGGAGCAATTCCGGCGCTGAAAAAGGCGAAGATGCCGAGCGCGCGGAAAGTCGCACCCAGAAAAATCAGGATGCGCTGTCCACTTACTGCGTCAACCTCAACACCAAGGCGGAAGCCGGTAAGGTGGACCCGTTGATCGGGCGGGATGAGGAAATTGAGCGCACCATCCAGATCCTGTGCCGCCGCACCAAGAACAACCCGCTGTATGTGGGGGACCCCGGTGTGGGTAAAACGGCCATTGCAGAGGGGCTGGCCCGCCGCATTGTAGAAGGCAATGTGCCGGAAGTGCTGCTGAAGGCCACCATCTATTCTCTGGATATGGGCGCGCTTCTGGCGGGCACCCGTTACCGTGGGGACTTTGAGGAACGCCTCAAAGCTGTCGTGACGGAACTGGATCAGGACCCGCACGGCATCCTGTTTATTGATGAAATCCATACGGTCATTGGCGCCGGGGCTACGTCAGGCGGCGCGATGGATGCGTCCAACCTGCTCAAACCCGCTCTGGCTGCGGGCACGCTGCGCTGCATCGGGTCCACCACCTATAAAGAGTTCCGTCAGCATTTTGAGAAGGATCGGGCGCTTGTGCGCCGGTTCCAGAAGATTGATGTGCCGGAACCCAGCGTGGATGACGCCGTCAAAATTCTGCGTGGCCTGAAGAGCAGCTACGAAAAGCACCATAAGGTGCGCTATACGGAAGATGCTATTCGTGGGGCGGTGGAACTGTCCGCCAAATATATTCATGACCGCAAGCTGCCGGATAAGGCGATTGACGTGATTGATGAGGTCGGGGCGTCCCGTATGCTTCTGCCTGAGGGCAAACGGCGGAAAACCGTGAACCTGAAGGATGTGGAAGACATCATCGCCCGTATCGCCCGTATTCCGCCCAAGAGCATTTCCGCGGATGATAAGGAAGTGCTGCGGTCTCTGGAGCGCGACCTCAAGGGCATGGTGTTCGGGCAGGATCAGGCGATTGATACACTCTCCGCCGCCATCAAGCTGTCTCGCGCCGGACTGCGAGACCCGGAAAAGCCAATTGGCAACTATCTCTTTTCCGGCCCGACTGGCGTGGGGAAAACCGAGGTGGCGCGCCAGCTCTCCACCACGTTGGGTATTGAGCTTATCCGCTTTGATATGTCCGAATATATGGAGCGGCACTCGATCTCGCGCCTGCTGGGGGCACCGCCGGGTTATGTGGGGTTTGATCAGGGCGGTCTGCTGACCGATGCCATTGATCAGCACCCGCACGCTGTCCTGCTGCTGGACGAAATCGAGAAAGCCCATCCCGACCTCTATAACGTGCTGTTGCAGGTGATGGACCACGGGCGGCTGACGGACCATAACGGCAAGACGGTTGATTTCCGGAATGTCATCCTGATCATGACGACCAATGCCGGGGCGGCTGACCTCAGCAAGGAAGCCATCGGCTTTGGCCGGGATGCACGGGTTGGGGAAGATGAAGAGGCGATCAAACGTCTGTTCACCCCGGAATTCCGCAACCGTCTGGACGCCATTATCCCGTTTGCCAACCTCACGCCAGAAACAGTGGGCTGCGTGGTTGAGAAGTTTGTGCTCCAGCTTGAAGCACAGCTTGCAGACCGCAATGTGACCATTGAATTGTCTTCTGCTGCCAAGGAGTGGCTTGCAGAGCGTGGGTACGACAGGCTGTATGGTGCGCGTCCGCTGGGGCGTGTCATTCAGGAGTTCATCAAAAAACCGCTGGCGGAAGAACTGCTGTTTGGCAAGTTAACCAAAGGTGGGGCGGTGAAGATCGGCCTGAAAAACGATGCCCTCGTGTTCGATATTCTGCCAAGCAAAGTCTCGGGCAACGCGAAAGAAGACGAGACTGGGAATGAGCGGGAAGAGGAAGCCGCCGACTAAAGCACTTCGTCTCTGCCCCTGCATTAGTGGGGGCAGAACCCGCTCGTCTTGATAGGTCTTTGCTGTGATGTTTGTTCCGCATCTGAGGCAGAGCGGTAGCATTGTTTTAAATTGCTATGCGATGGCACTGACCTGCTTAAGAGTCCTTTTGGACGTGTCCCGGTTTAGTGCCGTACCTTCAAGATCGAAGATGGTCATGAAGGAGCCGTGGAATGGGACGAGTCTACAAGGCTGAGTCCAGACACGAAGCGGTAAGTTTAGCTCTGAGCAGCGGTCTGTCGCGCGAGAATGACATGCGTGTTGTCAGGGCACGGCGGTTCCAGGTGACGATCAACAGCACACACAGTCATGCTCTTGAACCCAACCTGCTGGGACAGGAGGATTTCTCCGCAACAACCGTCAACCAGAAAGGAACAGCAGACATCACATATATCCTGACACGGGAAGGCTGAGTTTATCTGTCTGTGGTCCTTGACCTGTTCTCAAGGTAGTTGTTATCGGGTGAAACCTTGATACGCGCATGACAGCGGCTCTTGCTGTCACAGCGTTGAAACACCCCCACTGTCTTGCGTCAGTTCTTGGCAGAGCGTGATGCATCATGCGGACAGTGGTAGTCAGTATTATTCAGAGGAATATCGAGAATTTCTCTCCGCCAATGGCTTTATCGTGCCTATGAGCAGAAAAGGAAACTGCTGGGACAATGCGGTGACGGAGAGCTTCTGCAAAGATCCCGAAAGCGGAACTCCTGTGGCGAAAAGTCCGGAGCACACGTCAGGACGTCATGCAGGCCATCACATGCACCCTCAATGGTTTCTATAATCCGCAGAGGCTGCATTCCGCACTTCAATGGGAAAGCCCATTGGACCATGAGCGCAACGCCGCTTAACAGATAACCCATGGTCTGGAACTAAACCGGCACACGTCCACCAGAGGACTGCTCATCCCGGATGCCTCTTTCAGAGAAACGTCGACATCCTGTGAATCACAGTTTTAATCCTCTGGGTAGCCCGTGAGCCAGATCAAATAGCGGTTGGTATTAGTCGATCACAACCGTGGCTTCTTCCGTCAGAACGCGGAATAGGAAGCTTTCCTGTAGATAGAGTTCCACTGTGGTAGTCGTGTGGCTCAAATAGCCGATGGAGAAATCCTGCCCGATATCCAGCGCCAGATCTCCTCCCCGGGTGGAGACAAGGAAAGCGCCTTCGATAGCAGGAGCCCAGATCAGCTTGCCGTTAATCATGCTCTCAATGTGCTTGATAATTGGGTAGCCATCATCGCCGCCGCCGCTTACAGCCTCATAAGCCTGAGCGCCCAGCACGAGAGAATAAGGGCCGTTGACACCGGCAAGACGCAGGCTGTTCAGCGCATCCGCCACCACACCCGGATAGTTCTGGGCAGATGTTGGCAGTTTCAGATGTGTGTTGGAACTGCTGCGGCGGATACCGGGAATGCCACCAGCCTCGTATCCATCAAAAATGGTGCGATCTTCAAAAAATGCAATTTTCTGGGCGGCATCTTTCACCGGCTGCCAGTCTGCATCCAGAGCGCCGCGCTCCACAGCGTCAATTTCCTCGCGGGAGAGCATGAAGGGCACGCGGATTTCAACCGGCGACAGAACATCACGTTTGACCGCATGAAGCGTGCCATCCGGCGTGGCAAGTTTTGTAGCGCGGCCCGTGCCAACGCCTGAAAAAGCGCAGCCTTTGGGTTCAGACGTATCCACCACGCGGCGGCCTGCCAGATTGCGGCGAATGGTGCGGGCGGCTTCTTCTTCAATTTCCGCCCATGCGGCGCTGGAAACAGGAGCCAGATGTTTATGCAGATTGTTCATTGTCATCTTCCTTACTTCAAGGATCCAATGCCAAGAGAGCCATCATGTGTGGCTGCCTCGGGCTTTTGTGTGTTTGCCGGTGCGGGAGGAGTGGTCTCCTCGGCGCTGGCGGCCATATCAACCGCACTGTCGAGAAAATCTGCTGTCGGGATAAAGAATAGCGTTCCGGTGACTGCGGTGCTGACATCCAGAATTCTGTCGTAATTTCCAGCAGGTTTTCCTACAAACATATTTTGCAGCATTTGTTCCGTGCGTGCCGGAGAGCAGGAATAGCCGATGAAATAGGTGCCAAATTCGCCTTTGCCTATTTCACCAAACGGCATGTTGTCCCGCACAATCTGGAGTTGCTGACCGTTTTCTTCAATATTGGTCAGCACGTTATGTGCGTAGCTGGGCTTGGCGGATTCCCGCAGTTCAATATCGGAAACCTTCTTACGGCCAATGATATGTTCCTGAACTTCTGTGGGAATAGCATCCCATTTTTTCAGGTCATGCAGATATTTCTGCACAATGACATAGCTACCGCCGGTAAAGGCTGGGTCTTCCTCCCCGATCAGGGTTGCAATTTTCGCATCCTGTCCTTCCGGGTTTTCCGTGCCGTCTACAAACCCCAGCAGGTCGCGGGAGTCGAAATATTTGAACCCGTGCACCTCATCAACCACCATCGCAGCGCCTTCCAGCCGGGAGACAATGGCAGCGGCCAGCTCAAAGCACAGATCCATGCGGGTTGCGCGGATATGGAAGAGGAAATCACCCGGTGTTGAGGGGGCGTGATGCACGCCGTTGATTTCCATAAAGGGGTGAAGCTCCTTGGGGCGAGGCTGGCCAAACAGGCGGTCCCACGCGTGGGAGCCGATACCGGTAACGCAGCTCAGCCGACCATCCGGAATGCGGAATCCCACGCCCCGCAGGAGAGAGGAGAGGTCTGCCAGCAGGTCCAGCACCTGCGGGTTGACGGACTCATCCTCACTGAGGGTCATGACTAGGAAAACTGCGGCCTGAGTCAGTTTGGTATCAACGGGCTGCGACGTGACCAATGGCTTGAAACTCCCTGCGGATAGCGCCTGAGTGACTCAGGCAGGTGTATGAGACCATAGGCGCATCACCTCGTCTGGCAAGAGAGCTCCAGAGAGAAAACGCCGAACCGGATGTTCAAATCTGGCTCTGATAACTTTGGACGATGACGGCATAAAGCCGCGTGTTAAAGCTGTGCCCATTGCCTCAACAGGTTGTGATAGGTAGAGGTCAGCCCCAGCACCGCAGGACTATCATCGGGCAGTAATTTGCGGGTTTCTATAATGGACTGGTCAAACTGGTACAGCAGGGTGCGCTGTGTATCATCCTGCACCATGGACTGGGTCCAAAAGAAGGACGCCCAGCGGGAGCCGCGTGTAACCGGGCTAACACTGTGCAGACTGCTGGAGGGATAGAGCACCATATCTCCGGCCGGAAAGCGGACATTCTGCACGCCAAATGTGTCCTGAATTACCAGTTCACCACCGTCATAGTCTTCCATCTCGCTCAGGAACAGCGTGGAGGAGACATCCGTGCGCATCCGAAAGCCCGTGCCGGGCACGGGGCGAATGGCGTTATCCACATGGGCGTGGAAGCGCATGCCTGCGTCATACCGATTGAACAAAGGTGGAAAAACGCGGAGCGGCAGTGCGGCACTGTTAAAAGTCGGGTTACGGCCCAAGGCACGGAGAATGATCTCGCCCAGAGCGCGCCCTTCCGCGCTGTCCTGCGGAATTTGCAGGTTGAACTTTGCCTTGGCCGATTGGTCTCCTGCTGTGACCCGTCCGTCTACCCATTCGGATTTTTCCAGTGTAGTCCGGCAATGGGCGACTTCTTCGGGTGTCAGAACATTGGGAATGTGAACAAGCATAAGACCATGTCCGTGCAAAGGTTATCGGGTGGGGTGTTCTTCCGGTGTTGGGGTGCAGATGGGCGTCAACGGTTGGTCCGCCATGACGGCTTTTGTAAAAGCCGCTGAATCCGGCAAAGAGGCATTGACTGTCTGATCGTGGTTCAGCCCTTTATAGATATGGGCTTGCACGAGTGTGCCAGCAGCACAGGCGGCCTTGACCAGACCGGACTGGAGCGCAGGCGGCACATCTTGATCCACCTCCCCGGTGCCAACAAATAGCGGCTGTTTCAGCTTCATGGTCGGGTAAAGCATGGCGTGCAATGCCGGGGCGAGTGCTTGCTGATAGCCGGGTTGCAGCGCGTTGCTGAAGTTCAGGCCGTCGGCCCGTGCCTTATCTGTCAACGGATGCACGCACAAATCCGCAGCAGCGCGATACGCGGGCATGCCTTTGGCGGTAAACACGCGCTCCGGTTTGAAGCTGGCGTCATACCCGCTCAAGCCCTGCGCCAGATAAAGCGTATAGACAATAACCGGGTTAAAGCCTGTTTCATGTGCGCCAGCCGATGTCATGTGCTGGAGCAGTTCCTGTGAAATATAAGGAACGCCAGTGGCGACGGTGCCGCGAATATTCAACTCCGGCGCATAGTCCGGCGCATAGGCTGCGGAGGCAAATGCCGCCCCGCCGCCCTGAGACTGCCCAACGATCATGATTTTGTTCTGCAAACCCTGCACAGAGGCCAGAGCCGCCCGAACACTATCCAGCACGCTGTAGGCTTCCACACGGGTATTCAGATACGCATGCGGACCGGGGCTGCCGAGTCCCTGATAATCTGTGCCAACAATAGCAAAACCGCGTTTCATCCATGCGGATAGATAGGCGCGGTTACGCTCAGACCATGGGTTGGCGGAAGGAGAACAGTGGTCCGCAACCCCCACGGTGCCATGCGCCCATGCCACAATCGGCCAGCCACCGGGCGGTGCCTTGCCAGCGGGCAGGATAACTTCCGCCGTTACCGGAACAAGCCCTTTGCCGGCAATGCCGTTGGTGGAGAGATAGGTAATCCGTAAGGACCGTGCTGCATCGGGCAACGTCAACGCTGTGGGCAGGGGGGCTGAGGCCGTCAATGTGCCCGGTTTGCTGATAGCCTGCGTGCCAACCGCTTGGGGTGTGGCTGCTTTACTGGTGGAGGGCTGAGAGGAAAGACTCAGTCCGGCAAGAAGACAGGTGCCAGTCAGCAGAAAACGGTTGAGGCGCACGACTCATCCTTTCGGAATAGAAATTTATTTTTCAGTAATCAAGATATTCGAATTGACTGGGTTCAGATGATCGTCTGAATGCACGTTTGTCAAGGAAGTGGTCCGGGACTGTAAAATAGTTGGTCCAGAGGAGAGAAATTCGTATAATTTTGTTTTAATATAGAAAAAAATACAATTTTTTCAGAGTGTATTGAATAAAATAGGGTGCATAAAAACATTATATTATAATTTATAAGAGTTGTAATAAAAAGTATAGAATTTTTATTTATTTTATATAAGCATATATTTTTAATAAAATTGTATTATTGAAGTCTGTGTTCAAAGCGCCCTAACAGCGCTGGGAAGGAATGTTACGCCCCACCTCACCAAGTGCCTGCGCAGGGTTGGTTCGTTCTGATGTATCTTATCTCGCTCCAGTTCTGCGCAGGGTGAAGGGTTTTTTTTCGGTCCAGCCTCCCTGTTGGCAGCGGGCAGGAAAATGGTTAGGTCTTACAATTCGAGCCCGAAATGGAGATGACGCTGTCCGTGACTAACGCTGCTATTCTACGCCTTGTTTCAAAGTCCGTGATGCATGTTTCGTTTTCAGCCGTGCTGGTGGGTCTGAGCGGATGTGGCTATTATGCGTCCCGCACGGCGCATGAAGCTCAAGTCACCATGATTGGTATGACGGAGGAGGACGTGCAGGCCTGCGCCGGGATTCCCACCAAGACGCAGGTCATTAATAATCGCGTCAAAATTCTTGAATACCAACGAGGGCGCAATATTGGCGCTCCAACGACCTCAACACTTATCCCCGTGCAATCTGTTGTAAATGTTGTCAGAGATATTGGTGGCGGGGACGGGAATGTTTGTATTGCCGACTTCCGTATTGTCGATGGTAAAGTAAGCGACGTTTACTATAGCGGCGATAATGACATGCTAGTGGGCACAGATGGTGTCTGTTCCAGTGTTGTACGGGGCTGTGTGCGTCGGAATGTGCCAAGCGGCTCGCCTTCGGACTTCTGGAAGACCTCCGCCTTTCTGCAACCGCAACCGGCCGCAACACACCCCGCCGCTACGCCCCCAGATGCCACAGTTGTAGCCCCGCCGTTCGCTGCGCCAGAAACGATCTCGGGTGCGGCTCCCGCATCCCCGGAGCCCACCCTCCCAAGTTCTCCCGCTTCGACTTCGGCGCCTAACGCTACGCCTACAAGCCCTTCTTCAGCAGCACCGTCTTCCGTGGCAGTTCCAGCGATTGCCCCGGTAAAGGCCGCTACCCCTGATGCAACACCACTTTCTGGTGCGGTACCCCAAGGAGCGCCCCCGGCAGAGCTCGTGCCGACAGTGACAAATACGACACCCGTCGTGGCACCCCCAGCAAAAACGGTCCCGACACCTCCTGCTGTAACGCAACCCGCAATACCCTCTGCGGTAAACCCGGCTCCCACGGTGACGGAAACACCGCAAAAATAATCAGCGTGCCGAGCACGGATTATGCGTGCTCTGCGGCTGCCTGTTGAGTAGGACTCTTTCCGGCAGTGCTGGTCTGTCCCTACTTTCAGCCCACTCTCTCAGATCCGAGACCGTTGACGTATTGCTGAGGATGCTAAAAATAGCCTAATCGGAACAATCCGAAATAAAAATGGTTTTGTGCAGGCTAAACGGATTTCAGGGAGAGTGTGGATGCGTCGACTTCTGGCTTTTACAACACTGTTGGCAGGCTTGCCGCTAGCGGGCCCGGTGTGTGCGGAACAGGTGTTTTCTTTCCAGCGGGCGGCAGGGCAGCTACCAAAAACTGTTGTGCCAGTTGCTTACGGCATCACGATTTCAACGGATATGAATGCGTTGAAACTGGCCGGACAAGAAACCATCCAGATTGATGTGCTAACTCCCACAGCGGATGTCACGCTTAATCAGGCAGGTCTCCATTTGGCGGAAGCTGTTTTGGATAAAGGTGCAAAAGCCACCATCACGCAGGATGATGCTGCTGAAACTGCAACTCTGCATTTTCTGGACAAGATCGGTAAAGGCACGCATACGCTTGCTATCACCTATAACGGGCCGATTCTAAAAACGCCAAATGGTATTTACGTTGATGACTATACGGCACCTTCTGGCGAGACAAAGCGGATGCTTGTCACGCAATTTGAGGTGGCCGATGCCCGCCGTATGTTCCCCGGATGGGATGAGCCTGCTTTCAAGGCAACGTTCCAACTCACTGTCACGCTCCCCAAAGAGGCTGTTGCAGTCAGCAATATGCCAATTATGCAGACAACGCCGGAAGGCACGGACCAGAAACGTGTCTCTTTTGCCAGAACGCCGCGTATGTCCACCTATCTGCTGGCACTCGTTGCTGGCGATATGAAATCCGTGCAGGGGCAGGCTGACGGCACGCCGCTGGCCGTCTATGCTCCCTCCGGACTTGAAGGGCAGGGCGCATATGCCCTCCATGCCGCAGAAAAAATTCTTCCTTATTATAATAGCTATTTTGGCATTAAATATCCGCTCCCCAAAATGGATATGGTGGCTATTCCCGGCAATTATCAGGCTGGTGCCATGGAGAACTGGGGGCTGTTGACTTATATTGACAACGTTCTGCTCTTTGACCCTAAAAACAGTACCCCCCGCACACGAGAACTGATTTACGAAGTTGTCGCGCACGAAATGGCGCACCAGTGGTCGGGTGATCTTGTGACCATGGGCTGGTGGGACAATATCTGGCTGAATGAGGGCTTTGCCTCATGGATGGAAATCAAAGCAACAGATGAGATGAACCCGGAATGGGACATCTGGCCGCGTCAACATGCAACGCGTGAAGAAACCATGGAGGCGGATGCCCTGCCGTCCACGCACCCCATCCAGCAGGTTATTCATAATGTAAGTGAGGCTAACTCTGCTTTTGATAGCATAAGCTACGGAAAGGGAGAGTTGGTTATCCGCATGTTGGAAGGCTGGCTGGGTGAAGACCATTTCCGTGATGGCATGCGCCTTTACATGAAATCTCACGCGTACACCAACACCACCAGTCAGGATTTGTGGCAGGCGCTTTCTAAAACATCTAGTCAGGATGTCGGGGCTGCGGCCCGTAGCTTTACTGAGCAGCCGGGTATCCCGCTGGTTGCGGTGGCGTCATCCTGCAAGGCAGGAAAGACGGTTTATACACTCACACAAAGCCGTTTTACCATTCATGCCCCGCACCCAATGGCACAGACTTGGGTGATCCCGGTTGTTGCAGGTGGGCCGGGTCTGAAAACACAGAAGCTTCTGCTGGGTAAAGCGCCGCAGACTCTGAGCATTGCCGGGTGTGAAGTTCCCCTCAAGCTTAATCTGGGTGAAAGCGGATATTACCGTGTTCAATATAGCACGCCCACTTTTGCATCCTTGCTTAAAAATGCGCAGCATTTTGCTCCGGTTGATAGAGCCAATCTGCTTGGGGATCAGTTTGCCCTGTTCCGCTCCGGTCAGGCACCGCTGTCCGCATATATGGATCTCGCGGATAACCTTCTTTCTGCACAGGAAAGCGACATTGCTGTTTTGGAGGAAATTATTGGTCGGTTTGAAACACTCGACCAGTATCTGAAAGGCAGCCCGGACCGTGTGGCCTTCCGTGCTTACGCACGTAAGCAGCTTATGCCAGTTCTAAACCGCTTGGGTTGGGACCAGAAGACAGACGAGACCGTGTTGGACACCATGCTGCGCCCGTCAGTTATCGCTGCGTTAGGTACGTTTGAAGACCCTGCTGTGGTAGCGGAAGCAGAAAAACGTTTCGCAAACTGGCAGGTTGACCCAACATCTGTAAAGCCTGATTTGGTCGGGATTGTCGCCCGTATTGCCATGACGCATGCGGATCAGAAAATGTACGCTGTCATGGCGGAAAAAGTCCGCATAACGCAGGCTACCGAGGTCAAGCTGCGCCTATTTAACGCGCTGGCTGCCGCGACAGACCCGGCTCTGATTGAGAAAAACGTCGTACTAGCCTACAGTGGTGCTATTCCGAATGGCCGGATTGCCATGGCGTTGAGCCGTGTAGCGGATGAAAGCGAAAACCCGGATCTGGTCTGGAAGTTAGTCAAACAGCATGAGGCCGAGATCAGAACACATCTCGCACCATGGTCTCAGGACGGTTTCCTTGCTGCTATTGCGGCTTATTCGGATAACCCGGAAATTGCTCAGGCGCTGCAAGCCGATTCCTCTGCTACCAAGACAACTGGCGGAAAAATTGCAACGGCAAAAACTCTGAGCGAAATCGGCGCACGTAAGGACGCCATGCAGGCCGCACAGACGCAATTGGCTGCGTGGTTGGCAGCCCGGCACTAAAACTGGTTAAGCTCTCAGGGCTGGCTTTATAGCCAGCCTTTCCCCA
The DNA here is from genome assembly GCF_001581005.1 of Acetobacter orleanensis. Taxonomy (GTDB): domain Bacteria; phylum Pseudomonadota; class Alphaproteobacteria; order Acetobacterales; family Acetobacteraceae; genus Acetobacter; species Acetobacter orleanensis. Next base: position 4,564 of record NZ_LHZV01000035.1, on the reverse strand, counting down.
TGCGGAAAAACTGTATGGGGAGCGGGCCAATGCGCACGCCTATCGGCGATAGCGTTACAGGACGGACAGACGTTCGACAACCAGATCGTACACACCGTCCGCATCTACTTCACGCATAAATAGCGCATTTTTCTTCTTTTCAGTAATGCCCCACCAGTCCACCACGCTCATGCCCAGTGTTAGCGCGCTATCAGTTTCAATTTCGACATTAACCTGACGTCCACGATAAAGTTCAGGTTTAAGCAGCCAGAGCACGGTGTTGGGGTCATGCAGCGGGCCACCATCTGTTCCGTATTTTGTAGCTTCAAAGCGTTTTTCAAACCGTAGCCATGCGGCCACCACCGGGCCAACCCGGTTGGGAATGGCCTCAATGCGTTCAAGGCGCGCCTTGCTTGTATGAAGCTGGTGCGTGACATCCAGCGGGAAAACAACAAGCCTTATGCCGGAGTCAAACACCATCCGCGCGGCATGTGGGTCCACATAGATGTTAAATTCTGCTGCGGGTGTAATGTTCCCAACTTCGGAAAATGCGCAGCTCATCATGACAATCTGCCCAATTCGCTCACGCAGGGCCGCTTCTTTCGCCAGAGCAAGGGCAATATTAGTCAGGGGGCCAATCGTGCAAAGGGTAATGGTCCCCGGAGGATTTTCCATAACCGTGCGAATAATAAAATCTACAGCATGGCCAGAGGAAACGGGGCGGCTTGGTGGAGGCAAATCAACCCCTTCAAACCCGGTTTTTCCATGCACATGGGTTGCTGTCACGCCGGGCCGTATCAGGGGGCGTTCCGCTCCTGCATAAACCGGAATATCCGTGCGCCCAACCAAATCCAGAGTTTTCAGCGCGTTTTCCGTCGTTTGCGCAACCCGCACATTTCCGGCAACCGTGGTCACTCCCAGAAGCTCAATTTCCGGGCTAGCCAGTGCCAGAAGAATGGTCAGAGCGTCGTCCTGCCCCGGGTCTGTATCAATGATAATTTTCATGCGGACTCCATGGAAAAAATAGATCGTTCTTTTCGACCGCCGGAGATTGCCTGTCTGGCTTAATGTGGCTTAGAGCGGATTTTTGTCCGCACCCGTTTCAAGGTTTTCGGGCCCGAATGAGGCTGGCAGGAGCGCATGCAGCGTATCTTCAAAAAGGGGGTGCCCGCTTTCATCCACAACCAGAACACAGGTGCGCTGTGTTGCAAATTCACGAATTTTCTGACGGCATCCACCGCATGGCAGGCAAGGGGCTGGCCCTTTTCCGGCAACCAGAAGTATGGCAATTTTCTGCGCACCGCCTGCTGCCACCATGGCGGAAATCGCCCCGGCCTCCGCGCAGACGCCTTCTGGATAGGCAGCGTTTTCAACATTGCAGCCGGAAAATACCTGACCATCTTCGGTCACTAGAGCCGCCCCAACGTGAAAGCGGGAATAAGGCGCATAGGCATTGCGACGGGCCGCCAAAGCTTTTTCTGTCAGTGTCGTTATCATGTTCTTATTCATGGGGTGTCTCCTTTGCGCCCACAGCGCCATATATCAGATCAGCCAACTGAGTAGCCGCCGTGCGGAATGCGGTCAGAATATTCTCTGCCACGGCGATATCCCCACCTGCCTGCCGGATAAATCCCTCGACCATGGCGTTCTGTAACAAGCCTTCTGAATGCACGATTATCTGGTCCGCATCCAGCCATCGCACTCTACTGCCAGTATGAGGCGCTTCCTCAGTCAGTGAGGTCTGCCACGCTCGTTCAAAATAGCTCCGCACCTTTTCATGGTAAAAGCGACCATCCACTGTATAGCCTGCCATGGGCTTATTCTGGGCCGCCATATAGCCGATTTCAACAGCCGTGCCGGGGTCCATATCCGCAGATCTGCGGAACGGGTCGATGCAGAATAAGGCTGCGTCACACCTATCCATCAGCCCACGGTCCAGTTGCGCTATGAGCAGGCTGGTTTCTTTGCCGGGTGGCAGGACTTCGACCTCCTCCTGTCCGTCAAAAGGTGAAACACCGTGCAGACGAGCGGCGAGGCAGATTTCTTTAAACGCTTGGAAAAGCTGCTGGGCGTTTTTTCTAAAGACGAGATCTCCACCCAGATAAACCTTGGGATACTCCAGAGTTTCAGTCATAAAGTCTTTCCTGTTCAGGCGATCGTGCTACGGTTTTCGGCTACTGCGGCGTAGTGTGTAGTTTATAGGAAACAATCCGGTTTCATTATAAAAAGCTATGGACACTGCACAAGATGTAAGCAAAAGTAATCCCTTTGTATGTCAGCAGGATGCAGATTTTTCTTTTGCGTTTTTGCGTAAGGATCAAACAGAGTATGCGGTTAGGACACATTCTTTTTTCTGGTATGATGGCCGCGTTTCTCCTGCTGTCGGGTTGTGCCCATCAGCCGTCTGCGCCGCTTGCGGGGGCAATGGCTGACCTTACGCTTTCAGCGCCTCGCCATGGAGACTTCGGGCATTACACGCTTGCCCTCACATGGCAGCCGGGGTTCTGTACCGGCCCGGAAGGCGCAACCTGCCAAGCGGACCAGCCCAAAACGCCTCTTATTGGCCTCCATGGGCTCTGGGCTTCCCGCCCTTCTGATCTAATCCGGGCGCAGGTACCTGTAACCCTTTGGTGGCGCAAGGGATGCAGTCTCTATGAGAGTGATGCCGTCGCACCCCCTGTTCTGTCCGACCCTCTAGCGCATCGTTTGTCAGACGTCGTTGCACATACCCATTCCGATCTGGTGGCGCACGAATACAGCAAGCATGTGCAGTGTTTCGGGATGGAGGGCGAGAGATTTTTCTCGGTGGCCTCCCAACTGCGGGATAGATTTGCCGCTCTGCCGTCTGCACGGAGCCTGACAGCTTTCGCCGGACAGCAAGTTACCAAAGCCGAACTAACCAAAGAGATAGAAGCGGATACCGGCCTCCTGCCAGAGAGAGGTATTCAGTTTCAGTGCAACAAAACTCCGCAAGGGGAAACTGTGCTGGCGCAGATATGGTTTACGCTTAAACCAACGTCCCTGAGCAGATTTCCAAAAGCAGATGCATTTCTGAGTAGTCCTCAAAATCAGGATAACTGTCCAGCATCTTTCCGTGTGCCGCAATGGGCTGGGGTTGCCAGAACGGGGTAAAGACGGCTGTACGCAGGTTCAATGATTTCCATAGTTTAGTGTCATATGGTCAGAGTGTGCGGTAACGCAGGTCTTGAGAGAAGGATCGTTCAGTGCATAGTCGTGGGTGTCTTGGTATTGTCCTGCTGCTAGGTATCGCAGTCCTTTTTTCCAGAGACCGAAAAAATATCAGCGTCCGTACGGTTCTAAGTTGCCTTCTGGCGCAGATTGCAATTGGCCTGCTTGTGCTACGTGTGCCGGTTGGCCAGCAGGTTCTGTGGTCTCTGTCGCAGTTTGTCACCCGCATTCTTTCTTGTGGGGATGAAGGGGCGCGGTTCCTTTTTGGCGCACTCGCCAGCGACAAAATGGACACGATCTTCCCGCATGATGGTTTTGTGTTTGCGTTCAGAGTGTTGCCTTCTCTGGTCTATGTCAGTGCTCTGATTGCTATCCTGTTTCACGTGGGCGTCATGCAGATTTTTGCGCGCGCGACAGGCAAGATACTGCAAAAAGTTCTGAATACATCCCCAGTTGAATCTTTTGGTGCTGTCATCACCATTTTTATCGGACAAAGCGAGTTGCCTGTTGCTCTTGGCCCTTATCTGCGCACCATGACCCCGACGGAGTTGTTTAGTGTGCTGTGCAGTGGCGTGGCCTCTGTTTCCGGCGCGACACTGGTGGGATATGTGGGGTTAGGTGTGCCAGCTCATTATCTGGTGGCGGCTTCCTTCATGGCTATCCCGGGCGGAATGCTGTTTGCAAAAATTCTTGCCCCACGCGTTGCTGGTAGCCCGGTTGATACGCTTGCCGAAGCCCGATCATCTTACAATCAGGCTCTTTTTGAAACCATTACCGAAGGTGCCATGAAAGGCACAAAAACAGCCGTGGCTGTTGCGGCAACGCTGGTGGCTTTTATTGGGCTGATCGCTTTGATTAACAGCGGATTTCAGGCGTTAGGACAGGCCATCGATATGCCTTTTCTCTCGTTGGAATATCTGTTTGGCCTCATGTTTTCTCCCATCGCATGGGTGTTGGGGGTTCCGGCTGGAGAATGCACTCTTGTTGGTTCCGTATTGGGGCTGAAGCTTGTTATAAACGAGTTTGTGGCCTACCTGCACCTTAGCCCGTCCTTACAGAATGGTGCTCTGTCTGCCCGGAGTGGTGCGATTGCCACATTCGCGCTCTGTGGCTTTGCCAATTTGAGTTCTATTGGCATCCTTGTCGCCGCATTTGGCAGCCAATGCCCGGAGAGACGCGCAGAACTGGCCCACATAAGCACTCGCGCCGTATTGGCGGGTATGTTGTCCAATTTTATGAGTGCTGCCATTGCAGGGGTAATTCTTGTGTGAGTTGTAAGACTATATAGTGTGTTGAAAACCTGAATAATATTCAATTATTATAGTAATTTTCATTGAATAAATTAGGAAAATTTTATTGTCGGCATACGGCATACGGCATACGGCATACGGCATAC
>NZ_LHZV01000049.1 GCF_001581005.1 Acetobacter orleanensis | reverse complement strand
GTCAGGGTGAGGGGGGCTGTGTGGGTGAGGATCAGGAAAAACGGGTCATACACCGTCAAACGTCGGTTGAAGTCCCCCATGATTACAAAAGCTTCGTGCGCTGCGGCCCGTGCGCTGATCCAGTCTTCCAATACGCCAAACTGCTGGAGGAGTGTTGGGCAGCTATGCTGTCTTTCAGAGACCGGATTGTCCCAGCAGCCGGTTTTGAGGTGCAGCACCAGAATACGCAGCGGGATTGCGCCGATTTCAACTGTGACATCCAAGCCACGGCGCAGTTGGTGTTCGGCAGTGGGCGGAGCGACATCCAGAGCGGTTACATCAGGGTTTTGATGCACTTTTAAAGTGCGGCGTACTGCCAGAGCCGGATGTTGGAGAAGGGCATCTTTTGTGATGAAAATCTGGTAGGCGCTGGCGGGAAAGATCTGTTCCGCCGTGGCGGGAGAGTCAACTTCCTGTAGTCCGATAATGTCTGCATCAAGATGCTGGGCGTAAGATGCAAGTTTTTCAAAATCGGCAGCCGTGCGGCGGGGGCGGTCAGGGGGTGCGGTCGCGGTAAGTGGCCCGTTCTCTGCCATCAACCAGTCCATGTTCCATGTCGCTAGCTTGAGCGTGTGCGGTGGAGCGGCGGTTGGCGTTTCTTGTCCATCTCTCAAACCAGCAAAAGCAGAGGGAGCGCATGTACTGCACAGCGCGGTTGCGAGGCACACTGCTGCGCCGATGCGTGGCAGGTATTTTGACAAACGCTTCACAAACACAAAAACCGGCGAGGCTTGCGCTCCGCCGGTCTTGATGTGCATGGAAAGCAAACTGTTCCGCCTTTTAGGCGGGCACGGCTTCTAGTTGGGCAATGGCATCCGAAATGCTGCATGTTTTACGGGTCTGTTCATCAAGAATGGTGATTTCACCTGTTCCGATGTCATAAAACCAGCCCTGCAGGAACAGCGTGCCGCGCGCCATGCCAGCCACTACGGACGGATGCGTCTTAAGGTGGGAAAGCTGCAACAGTACGTTCTGTTCAGACAGTGTGCGGACGTTGGCCGGGCCAGCATCTTCCGCTTTCAGGTCACCCAGTGCTGCACGGGCCGCCTCCGCATTACGCAGCCATTTGCGGACCGTGGGCATCTTGTCCAGCCCGCTTTTCTCCGGGGCCAGCAGAGCTTTCATGGCGCCGCAATCGGAATGGCCGCACACGATAATGGCGGAAACGCCCAGCCCGGCAACGGCGTATTCCACAGCGGACGACACACCACCCAGCATTTCGCCATAGGCCGGAACAATGTTGCCAATGTTGCGCAGAATGAACAGATCACCCGGTTCTGTCTGGGTAATCAGGCTCGGGTTAATGCGGCTGTCTGCACAGGCAATGAACAGCGCGTTGGGGGACTGACCATCTGCCAGCGTGGCAAAAAGGTTCTGCTTGGCCGGGAAAACCTCAGTATTGAAGTGTTCAACGCCACGCAGCAGCGAAAGGAGGCTGTCTCGGGCTTCAGAACAAGTAGGCATAGGCTTCTCCAGAAAAAACTCAGGTGGGTGCAGGATTCGGTCCTGACCAAGACCTTACGCGCTGCACATTAGAGTTGATTGAAACGCATGGCATCGGCTTTTTTTCCCTGACTCTGAATTTTTTTTTAAAGAAACTCAGAGTGGCAGGATATTCAGCCAAAAAAATACCCCTGCCACTCAGCCGGGAAAACCGGAAGTATTGGTCAGGGGATATTTTTATCAGGCATGTTAGAGGCCGTGTTGAGCGTACGGCCACGTAGAGAGCAGGTGTCTTAAAGGATATCATCCTCGTCCAGATCAGGCTCGCTCATCTGGTCCGCCGGGTGGCGAATGGGGGCGGGGTTGCCTGTGCCTGTGCGGGGGCGCTGCGTTTCTGCCTGCTGGCGACGGGTGAAGTTGCTGGCGATGGTTGCCAGTTCCATGAAGTTGTCGGCCTGACGGCGTAGGTCATCGCCAATCAACGGCGGGGAGGAGCGCATGGAGGACACAACGGACACACGGGTGCCCTGACGCTGCACGGCTTCCACCACGCGGCGGAAGTCGGAATCACCCGTAAAGAGAATGGCGTGGTCGATATGCGGCGCCATTTCCATCATATCCACGGCAATTTCGATTTCCATATTGCCTTTTACGCGGCGTTTGCCGGTGGAGTCGGTAAATTCGCGGGCCGGTTTGGTCACCAGAAAATAACCGTTATAGGAGAGCCAGTCCGTCAGCGGTTTGAGGGGGGAATAATCTTCCGTGTCGAGAATAGCGGCGTAATAATAGGCGCGGATGATGTGCGTTTTGGATGTGAAGAAGTCTAGCAGCTTTTTATAGTCAACATCAAAGCCCAGACCGCGGGAGGTAGAGTAAAGGCTTGAACCGTCAATAAAGAGGCAAGTCCTTTCTTCTTTTTTGAGATTCATTCGGTTTTTCCTCTAAATGATACGAATTATTGTGTGCAATATGGATTAAAAAATCTATCGCGTTCAGGGGTTTAGGTATAATCTTAGTGGATTATACCTGCGTTCAGAAAAAAAGATACATTAGCAATGGTAAATAAATCAGGTCTGACACAACGCTTTGTGGGGGCACCAACCGTCCTTATCGCGATAGGGGCAAACCTACCTTACGCTGGGCAGGCAGCGCGTGAGACATGCCGGGATGTTGTCGCTGCACTGCGGAATGTGCCGGGGCTGGATATAGAGGCCGTTTCCTCTTGGTATGAAAGTGCTCCTGTGCCACCGTCCGGGCAGCCTCCTTATATTAATGGTATGGTTCGGGCGCGCACATGGATTGAGCCTATGGCTCTCCTTGAGGCGTTACAGGCTATAGAAACGCAATTTGGACGTGAGCGTTCCATTCCGAACGCAGCCCGCACGCTTGACCTTGATATTATCACGTTTGGAAACCTGTGTCAGACTGATTCGCAACTCACCCTTCCGCATCCTCGCGCGGATGAGCGGGCTTTTGTCCTGCTTCCGTTGCAGGACGTGGCTCCGCAGTGGGTCCATCCTGTAAGTGGTAGGACGTTGGCTGAACTGCTGCCGGATGTTGCAGGGCAGGAAATCCGCCGGATTCAGGAATAAGCACTTCCTTGGATTGAGGCGATGCGTTACAAGGTCCCTTCTTTATTTTTAGCTGAATTGTCTGGAGGCTCTTCGTAATGGCACGAGTCACTGTCGAAGACTGCGTTGAGAAAGTCCCGAACCGCTTTGAGCTGGTGTTGTATGCGGCGCAGCGCGCCCGTAACATCTCTCGTGGAGAAGAGCTTACCATTGACCGGGATAATGACAAGAATCCCGTTGTCGCCCTGCGCGAAATTGCGGATGAAACTGTCAAGCTGCCTGAACTGCGCAATGACCTGATCCGCTCTCAGGCGCGCGAGCCCGAGCCCGAGCCTGTGGATGAAGAAGTGCAGGATCTGGTTCCGACGGAACAGAATATCTTCGGCCTTCAGGAAGTGTCTCCTGAAGAAGAAGCCTCTGACGATGCCGGTGCGATTGAAGCGGCCCTGAGTGGGCGTGCGCGGCGGTAAGAGCGTGTGACGCAGGCAGGAGGCGATAACAGGACCGGAGCTTTGGTGTCTGAAGTAGACGCTCCGGCTGGTTCACCACTTCTGCCTGTTGCAACGGGGGGTAATGCGCCCGTTCTGGTTGCCCCGGAACTGCCCGGACGGGGTGATGTTACGTGTGATCGGCTGGTTAATATTGTGCGCGGTTACGCGCCCAATGCCGATGTGGAAATTATTCGTCGCGCGTTTGACGTGGCGAAAAAGGCCCATGAAGGCCAACTCCGTGATAATGGTGACCCCTATATAACGCATCCGCTGGCGGTTGCGATGATTCTGGCTGGTTTCCGGCTGGATGTGCCCTCCATTCTTACGGCCCTGCTGCACGATACCATTGAAGATACCGGCGTAACGCAGGAGGACCTGCGGGCGCAGTTTGGTCCGACAGTGGCGGATCTGGTCGATGGCGTTACCAAACTGACGCGGCTGGAGCTTCAGTCAGACCGGACCAAGCAGGCCGAAAATTTCCGCAAACTCGTGCTGGCGATGTCCAAGGACATCCGCGTTCTGCTGGTTAAGCTGGCGGACCGTCTCCACAATATGCGCACACTGCATTTTGTGGAGCGCGTGGACCGCCGCCAGCGCATTGCGCGGGAAACACTCGATATCTATGCCCCCCTTGCCGAACGTATCGGTATGGACCGGGTCAAGACAGAGTTGCAGAACCTGTCCTTCGCGCAGCTTGAGCCGGAAGCGGATGCCACCATTCGCGCGCGCCTGAATTACCTGCGCGGGCAGGGTGCTGATGTGATTGAAGAGGTGCGGCGGGAATTGCTGCGCCTGTGTGAAGAGGCCGGGCTAAAAAACGTCCATGTCTCCGGGCGGGAAAAATCACCTTATTCCATCTGGGAGAAGATGCAGCGCCGGAATGTGGCGTTTGAGCAGCTTTCCGACATCATGGCGTTCCGTGTGGTGGTGGATACGCGTGAGGATTGCTACATGGCGCTTGGCGCTGTGCATGCGGCCTATCCGGTTATTGCCGGACGCTTCAAGGACTATATCTCCACCCCCAAGGCCAACGGATACCAGAGCCTACATACCGGGGTGACGCTGCGTTCGCCGCGCAACCAGAAAATTGAGGTGCAGATCCGTACCGAAGCCATGCACGACATTGCCGAAAACGGCGTGGCGGCGCACTGGGCGTATAAGGAAGGCGAGGAAGAGGCTGGGGGCGGCATTGCCGGTTTCCGTCGTCCGCGCTGGGTGCAGGATCTGCTGGAAATTCTGGAGGCGTCCTCCGCGCCGGATGAGTTTCTGGAAAACACCAAGCTTGAACTCTATCAGGATCAGGTTTTCTGCTTCTCGCCTAAAGGCCAGTTGATCTCGCTCCCGCGTGGGGCGACGGCGGTTGATTTTGCCTATGCGGTGCATAGCCAGATTGGGGATTCCTGCGTCGGGGCCAAAATCAATGGTCGCCTGATGCCGCTGCGGCACGAGTTGCAGAACGGGGATCAGGTCGAGATCATGACCGCACGCGGGGGCGCGCCGTCTCCCTCGTGGGAGCGGTTTGTCGTCACTGGTAAGGCGCGGGCTCGTATCCGCCGTTACGTGGCGGCCCAGCAGCGCCAGACTTATCTGGATAGCGGGCGTGCCGCGCTGGCCAAGGCCTTCCGTCAGGAAGGGGTCGATGGGTCCGAAAAAATTATTGAAACCACACTCAAGGCGCTGAAGCAGAGCTCGCTTCAGGATCTGTATGTGGCGGTGGGGAACAACAATCTCGGAGCGCGGGATGTTGTGCATGCGGCCTACCCGGAACTGCGCCGCGCTACACGCGCGCCGCGCATGGTGGCAGGGCTGCCCGGTGTTCTGGGCACGGCCGGGCCGCGTCCACGGGCGACAAGTGGGGCAGGCAGTGGGCGTTCTGGCGGGGCAATTCCGCTGGTCGGGCTAGGCCCCGGCGTGGCCGTGCATTTTGCCGCCTGTTGCCATGCTCTGCCGGGGGATAGGATTGTAGGCGTGGTCGCAACCGGCAAGGGCGTGACCATTCACACCCGTAATTGTCCGACGCTGGAAAGCTTTGCCGCCACACCGGAGCGTTTTCTGGATGTGGACTGGGATTATGATGCCATGGCCCGCTCTGGCAGCGGCGAACTGCGGGTCGGGCGGATTACCATTGTAGCGGAAAATGAATCCGCCGTGCTGGCGGCCATTACCAACACGGTCTCCAAAGCAGATGCCTCTGTCGTGAACTTGAAAATTGTGCATCGGCAGCTTGATTTCATGGAAATCCTTGTGGATGTGGAGGTGCGGGACCTGCGGCATCTCTCCTCCGTTATTGCAGCACTCCGGGTCGTGCAGGGTATTTCTCAGGCAGACAGGGCGCGGGCGTGAGTGTAATTGCTGCCGGGGTGGATCTGTGTGACATGCGCCGGATTGAGCGTGTGATGGAGCAGTTTGGGGAGCGTTTCCTCGATCGGGTTTTCACCGAGACGGAACGCGCGCGCGCGGACCGGCGGCATGGTCAGGCCCGTATTGGCGCATACGCCAAGCGCTGGGCGGCTAAAGAGGCCTGCGCCAAAGCACTCGGCACGGGGTTTGCGCAAGGCGTGGCGCAGAGCCAGATTGGGGTGGAAAATCTGCCGTCTGGCCAGCCGACGCTGGTGCTGACAGGGGCTGCTCTGCTGCGGTTGCAGCAGATAATGCCCGCCGGGCAGGTGCCGCATCTGGTTCTGAGCATGACGGATGAGCATCCCTATGCTTTTGCCGAGGTCCTTATCTCAGGGCACCCGGCTTGACATCGGGCAGGGTGCGCGGCTTGATCCCGCCGATTTCCCTTTTCTTTCCTAACGACGCAGACAGGCGGTGCAGGACATGACCAACCCGAACCAGACTCCCACAGCATCAGGCGCAGGGGAGCCGGCAACGCTCGGGCAGCTCGTGCTGGATTACGCCAGAACCATCATCGGGGTGGTGCTGGTCGTCACACTGTTCCGCACCTTTCTGTTTGAAAGCTTTGTTATTCCGTCTGGCTCCATGATCCCGACCCTTCAGGTGGGGGATTACATCATGGTGTCCAAATATAGTTACGGTTACTCCCGCTTTTCCTTCCCGTTCTCGCCCAACCTGTTTCAGGGGCGTATCTTGGGCGCGGAGCCGCATCGGGGTGATGTTGCTGTATTCCGCTTTACCAAGGATACATCGGTTGATTACGTCAAACGGATTATCGGCCTGCCGGGTGACCATATCCGCGTAACGGAAGGGCACTTGTATCTGAACAACCAGCTAGTGCCCTGCCTTGCGCCGCATCCGTACACGGCCATGGATGAATCCCGCGTGCCGATGGAAGGGGAGGCGTGTGATGAGCAGCTTCCCGCCAGTGGCGGCAATGGCGTTGTGGCGCATCAGGTGCTGAAGCTGATGGATGATGGCGCCCAGAACAACACGCCGGATTACGTTGTGCCGCCGGGTTACTTCTTCGCCATGGGCGATAACCGGGATGATAGCGCGGACAGCCGCTTTATGGGTGATGGCCCGAAAGACCTTGGTTTTGTACCGATGGAAAATCTGGTGGGTCATGCGCAGCGGGTGTTCTTCTCCGTAGAATCCGCGCATCCGTTCTGGCAGGTGTGGTACTGGCCCACGGAAATTCGCTGGGCGCGGATTTTTCGGAGTATCACGTGAAACGCCCCGCAGTTTTTGCCGGAGAGGCTGCTGCCGTAACGGCTTTACAGGGGCGGCTTGGGTATCAGTTCGCCAATCCTGCTCTGCTGCATGAGGCGCTGACGCATCGTTCCGCTGCGCATCAGAACGCGGGAGGGCGGCGGCGTCCACAAAAGGCGCGGGGCATGGGCTCCAATGAACGTCTTGAGTTTATCGGGGATCGTGTGCTCGGCCTGCTGATGGCCGAATGGTTGCTGGAACGTTATCCGGCGGAGCAGGAAGGGGCACTTGGCTCCCGTCTGGCGCATCTGGTTTCCCGCGTGACATTGGCTGAAATTGCTGAACGGATTGATCTACCCGCCAGTCTGGCTGTTGCGACGCATGAGGCGCGCGTTGGGGTGCAAAGCACGGCCAATGTGGTGGCCGATGCGCTGGAAGCCGTGCTGGGCGCGATTTTTCTGGATGGTGGGCTAGACCCGGCCCGGACTATTGTGCGCACGGCATGGAAGCCGATGCTAGATGCACAGGCCCGCCCGCCCAAAGACCCTAAGACAGCCTTGCAGGAATGGGTTTTGGGGCGCGGGCAGAGCCTGCCTGTTTATGAAACAATCGGGGCTGATGGTCCCTCCCACGCGCCCTTGTTTGTGGTGCAGGTGACCGCTGGTGGCCGGAGTGGAGAAGGGCGGGCCGGGAATAAACGGGCTGCCGAAAGTGCCGCAGCAGCGGATCTGCTTGAACAACTTGGAGGCCCGAACCATGGGTGAGACAACACGCTGCGGGTTTGCCGCTCTGGTGGGGGCGCCAAACGCCGGAAAATCCACACTGCTGAACAAGATGGCGGGGGCAAAGCTCTCCATTGTCAGCCCCAAGGCGCAGACAACCCGCGCGCGCGTGCTGGGGATTTTGATGCGTGGTTCCACGCAGATTTTGCTGGTGGATACCCCCGGTATTTTCCAGCCACGCCGGATGCTGGATCGTGCCATGGTGGCGGCGGCGTGGAGTGGCGCGGAAGATGCGGACATCACGCTGCTACTGGTGGATGCGCGCTCCGGCCTGACGGATGCTGTGACCAGTATTATTGACCGTCTGGCCAGCACAGGTCGCGCGGTCTGGCTGGTGCTGAACAAGACCGATCTTGTTTCCCCGGAGCGGCTCCTGCCGTTGACAAAGGAGATTACGCAGAAGCTGACGGTCGAGCATGTCTTTATGGTTAGCGCCAAATCTGGCAGCGGGGTGGAAGATCTGCTGAACCGTCTGGCGGCAAGCCTGCCGGAAGGCCCGTATCTCTATCCGGAAGACGACCTGACGGATCTGCCCGACCGTCTGCTGGCGGCCGAATTGGTGCGCGAGCAGATTTTCCTACAAACACATGAGGAAGTGCCGTACGGCGCAACGGTTGAGACAGAAAGCTATAAAGAACGCCCGGATGGCTCCGTGCGGATTGACGCGACCATTTATGTGGGCCGCGCAGGGCATAAGGCGATTCTGATTGGCGAGCGCGGGCAGAAAATCCGCCAGATTGGCGAACGCGCCCGCAAGCAGCTTTCCGGCCTGCTGGAACGCCCCTGCCACCTGTTTCTGAATGTAAAAGAACGGTCTGGTTGGGATGAGGAGCGCGCGCGCCTGCGCGCTATTGGTCTGGATGATGTGCCATAAGGCGGCTCTGGCCGCTTGTGGCCGCGCCGCATGAAGGATAAGAGAAGGGCGACTTGCCCTGCCCCCTCCCGGAGGCAGGGCGTTTTTCAGACGATCTGCGTGATTGAGGGCCAATGACTGCTTCCACTGGCGAGATGCCACCCCGTAAACGCGTATTGCTCAAAGTTTCCGGCGAGGCCCTGATGGGCACAGGCGCTTATGGCGTCGATCAGCAGACGGTTGAGCGTATTGCCGCTGATGTTGCCGAGGTTGTGCGCAGCGGATGGGAAGTCTGCCTTGTTGTGGGCGGTGGCAATATCTTCCGGGGTCTGGCCGCAGCCGCCAAAGGAATGGACCGCGCACAGGGTGACTATGCCGGAATGCTGGCCACCGTGATTAACGCGCTGCTTCTGCAGAACGCGCTGGAGCGCGAGCAGTTGCCGACACGGGTGATGTCCGCCATTGCCATGTCCTCCATTGCGGAACCCTATATCCGTCGCCGCGCCGTGCGGCATATGGAAAAAGGCCGCGTGGTGATTTTTGCCGCAGGCACGGGCAACCCCTTCTTCACGACCGATACTGCCGCGGCCCTGCGCGCTGCGGAAATGGAATGTGACGTGTTGCTGAAAGGTACACAGGTGGACGGCGTTTATTCCGCTGACCCCAAGCATGACCCGTCTGCCGTGCGGTATGAAGAGCTGACCTATATGGATGTGCTCTCCAACCAGCTGAGCGTGATGGATGCCGCAGCCATTAGTCTGGCGCGTGAAAATCGTCTGCCGATTGTTGTGTTCAATATTGGCGAGCCGGGGTCCTTCCCGCGTGTGATGCGTGGAGAGGGTCCGTTTACGCGGATTATTGAAACCGCGTAAAATCGGCCGGAAAGTCCTGTCTGGCGTATCATTGTGCTGGACGCTGTTGTTGAGAGTGATAAGGCGGGCCAGCGTGCCCGTCCGGGAAACGGGAGAGAGACCGTGTCTGATCTGAATGCCCTTCTGGATGACCTAACGCGCCGCATGGATGGCGCTCTGGAAAGTCTGCGTCGTGACTTTGCCGGTCTGCGGTCTGGCCGCGCCAGCCCGGCCCTGCTGGAGCCGGTGCGGGTGGAAGCCTACGGTGGTGAAGTGCCGCTGACACAGGTTGGCTCCATCGCGGTGCCGGAAGCGCGGATGATTACCGTGCAGGTGTGGGACCGTGTGCTGGTGGGGGCTGTTGAGCGCGCCATTCGGGATGCCGGTCTGGGCCTGAACCCGGCCTCTGATGGCCAGTTGATCCGCGTGCCGATCCCGCAGTTGACGGAAGAACGCCGCCATGAACTGGCCAAGGCGGCTGCCCGCTATGCGGAAGGCGCCAAGATTGCCGCCCGTGGCGTGCGCCGTGATGGCATGGATAAAGCCAAGGCGTTTGAGAAAAAAGGTGACATCAGTCAGGATGACGTCAAGACGTGGTCTGATGCCATCCAGAAACTCACCGACCAGTATGTGAAAAAAATTGATGACATGCTGGCTGACAAAGACCGCGAGATTAAGCAGGTCTGACGCGCGTGGCGTCGGGATTCCTCTCTCTGGCCCGTGGTGGTGAAGCCGTGTCGACAAAATCCTCCGGGACCATAGACAGGAAGCCTGTCGTCCCTACGCATGTTGCGGTCATTATGGACGGCAACGGGCGCTGGGCGCTGGAGAGAGGTCTGCCGCGCCTTGCAGGGCATAAAGCGGGGGCGGAAGCCGTCTCCCGCTGCCTGCGTGCCGCCATGAACCGTGGCGTGACGTATCTGACGCTGTATGCGTTTTCTTCCGAAAACTGGTCCCGTGAGCCTGCGGAAGTGGCGGATCTGACCAGCCTGCTGCGCTATTATCTACGGCACAAGGTGGCGGAGTTGCACCGCGAGGGTGTGCGTATCCGCTTTATTGGAGATCTCGCGCGGTTTGACGCCAGTCTGCGGGAAGAGCTCGCGCGTGCGGAAGCCCTGACAAAAGAGAACGGGCGTCTGACCCTGTTGTTAGCCCTGTCTTATGGCGGACGTGGGGATATTGTGCAGGCCGCGCGTCGGCTGGCGCAGTCCGTGCAGCAGGGCGACCTGAAGCCCGAACAGATTGATGAAACCCTGTTTGCGGATAAATTATGGACCGCTGGTGTGCCAGACCCGGATGTGGTGGTGCGGACCAGCGGCGAGTTCCGTCTCTCCAACTTTCTGTTGTGGCAGAGTGCTTACGCGGAACTCGTTTTTCTCGATATTTTCTGGCCCGACTTCAATGAAGGGCATTTTGCGACCGTGCTGGAAGCGTATGCCCGCCGGGAGCGCCGGTTTGGCACAAGGCCGTCTGCGTTATGACGCAGCCTGATACGTCTGCATGGAGAGACCTGCGCACCCGCCTGCTGTCCGCCTGTGTGCTGGTGCTGGTGGCCGGGCTGTGCATTGGTATGGGCGGTCTGCTTTATGATGCGCTGATTCTGGGTGTCATGGGCGGCATGGCAGCGGAGGCGGCTTTACTGTTCGGGCTTTCCCCCAAGTCATGGCGGGGCAGTGTGTATGTGCTGTGGGCTATAGGGGCAGGTCTTGCGGCCGTGACAGGCCGATGGGATGCGTTCCCGGTGTTCTGTCTGGCGTCCATCGTGTTCGGGGCGCAGTTGTGCGCGGTTATGTGCGTTATTGTCTTTGCTGGCACGGCGCTGGTCTGGCTGCGGTTGGAGAGCGTGTGGCCGGTGTTGTTTGTGGTGGCCGTTGTAGTGGCGAGTGACAGTACGGCCTATCTGACAGGCCGGTTGTTTGGCGGCCCAAAGCTGGCTCCGCGTATTTCTCCGGGAAAAACATGGTCTGGTTCCGTGGGCGGTCTTGTGGGCGCTGTGCTGTGCGGTTGCCTGATAGCGGCTCTCTCCGGGCTGGGTGGTGTGGCCACGGCGGCGTTCTGGGGTGCTGTGCTGGGCGTTGTGGCGCAGGCGGGTGATCTGGCGGAAAGTGCCATGAAGCGCGCGCTGGGCGTTAAGGATTCCGGCACTCTGCTGCCCGGTCATGGCGGCTTACTGGATCGGTTTGACGGTCTGGTGGTCGCGGCTCCGGCGGCGGCGTTGGTGTCTTTATGCGTGGCGGCTCCGGCTCCGTTCTGGGTGGCCGGTGCCCACGCTGTTTTTGCTTTTCTGGCAGGAAAAATGCCGGGGTGAGTCTCAACAGGCGGTATGGCCCTGTGGGGGCGCTCCGCCTTTGTCTGGTTTGGAAGAAAGCGCATGAGAACCGTTACCGTTCTGGGAAGCACAGGCAGCATTGGCTGTTCAACCGTGGATCTGCTGGAGCAGGCGCGTGACCAGTTCCGAGTGCGGGCACTGGTGGGCGGTAGCAACGCGGCCAAACTGGCTGAGCAGGCAAAAAGCCTGAACGCCGAACTGGCTGTTGTCGCGGATGAAAAAGCGTTTGAAGAACTGCGCACGTTGCTGGCAGGTAGCGGAACCGAGGTTGCCTGTGGGCGTGAAGCCGTGATTGCGGCGGCGGCCCTGCCAGCGGACTGGACCATGGCGGCCATTACGGGTGCTGCCGGGCTAGAGCCCACGCTGGCGGCGGTCAAAAATGGTAAGTCCATCGCGCTGGCCAACAAGGAAGCGCTGGTGTGCGCGGGGGATGTCATGCTCCGCGCCGTGGCGGACGCCGGGGCCACGCTTCTGCCGGTGGATTCCGAGCATAATGCCGTGGCACAAGCTATGGCGGATAAGCAGGCGGATCAGGTTGCTAAAATCATCCTGACAGCATCCGGTGGCCCCTTCCGCAAATCTTCTCTGGAAGAGATGGAAGCCGCAACACCCGCGCAGGCGTTGAAGCACCCAACATGGAGCATGGGCGCGAAAATCAGCATCGATTCTGCGACCATGTTCAATAAAGGGTTGGAAGTGATTGAGGCCGCCCGCATTTTCGGCCTGACGGAAGACCGGATTGACGTGCTGGTGCATCCGCAGTCCGTTGTGCATGGGCTGGTGCAGTACACGGATGGCAGCCTGATTGCGCAGATGGGCTCTGCCGACATGCGTATCCCCATTGCTCATACGCTGGCTTGGCCGAAGCGGATGAGCACAACGTCAAGCCATCTGGATCTGGCCGCGTTTGCCACGCTGGAATTCAGTGCGCCGGACATGGTGCGGTTCCCGGCCCTGCGTCTGGCGCGTGAAGCTCTGCGGAATGGCGGCGCTGCTCCGGCCATTCTGTCTGCTGCCAATGAAATTGCGGTGGAAGCCTTCTTGAAAGAACAGATCGGCTTTCTCGATATTGCCCGTGTGGTTGAGCAGACCATGACGGCTCTTGGCGCGCCTCCGGCCGATACGCTGGAGGCCGTGCTGCATTGGGATGCCGAGGCCCGTAAGAGTGCCCGTGGCCATACTCTTGCCCTGTCTGCTTGAGAAAAAGGCTCCCTGAGCCAATATCCGGATGATCATGATACACGAATACCTCCGTACACTCCTCTCCTTCGCCTTTGTGCTTGGCGTGCTCGTGACTATTCACGAGCTGGGCCACTATCTGGCCGCGCGCTGGCGGGGGGTGCATGTGGAAGTGTTCTCTCTGGGCTTTGGTCCGGCCTTGTTCCGCTGGCATGACCGCAGCGGAACTGAATGGCGCATCTGCCCCATTCCGCTGGGTGGGTACGTTCGGCCCCATGGGTTTGAAGACCCGGAAGATGCGACGGAAGAGCAGAAAGCTGCGTGGATTCCGGGGCGGACGTTTCATGATAAATCTGTCCTGTCCCGGGCGATTGTGATTGTCGCCGGGCCTGTGTTCAACTTCTTGCTCGCCATTCTCCTGTTCACCATCATTTTCGCGTCTGCTGGGCAGCCTTCCGTGCGTAACGAGATTGCGTCTGTCCTGCCGGACGGCCCGGCGGCGGTGGCTGGTGTGCAGCCGGGAGATGTTATCCGCAGAATCGGCACCCATCAGGTGACGGACGCGCAGGACGTTCAGGCGACTGTGCAGGGAGAAGCCGGGGTCAAAACCACGCTGACGGTCCGTCGGGCCGGGCAGGATGTGGACCTGCCAGTAACGATCGGGACGGCTACGGAGTCGTCCTCAACCACGCCGCATGGCCAGCTTGGCGTGATGTTTGCAACGGAGGCGGGCAAGCCGCTTTCCGTCCCCAACGCGGTCGTGGCCGGGGTGAAGGCAACGTGGACAACGTCCGTGCAGACGCTGGATGGTGTGTGGCAAATCCTGACGGGCCGCCACACAGCCAAGGATCTGGGCGGCCCGCTCAAGATCGCGCAGCTTTCCGGGCAGGTGGCGCAGTATGGTTTTGCCAGCCTGCTCTCGTTCATGGCTTTGCTTTCTGTCAATCTGGGGCTAATAAATCTGTTCCCGGTACCGCTTCTTGATGGCGGACGTCTGGTTTTTTATGCCATAGAAGCTGTAAGAGGGCGTCCGGTTTCAAAGAAGATTCAGGAAATCAGTTTTCAGGTTGGTTTCGCACTTCTTGCTGGTCTGTTCTTGTTTTCGACGTTTAATGATCTGTCTGGTTTCGGACTGTTTAAATGGATTGCATCGCTCGTAAGCTGAATTACAGCCGGGTTGGAACGGAAGAACTTGCGTGAGACGGGTTATATCGGATACGTCCCCCTGCGGGCGACAGAACAACAGGGGATGGTCTCCTGAAATGGGAACGACCCGGATGGAGGATGGCAAATCTTGACGGGTAAGCGTTCAGCCCTTTTTGTTTCTGTCTGCGTGCTGCCTTTCTTTCTGACGGAAGGAAAAGGTGCACGGGCCGCAGCCACGGATGACGGTGCACGCGCACCTGCCTCCGTCTCTGCCGCACGGCAGGCCAGACTCTCGGCGTCAACCTCCACTACGTCCGGACGCTCCGGCGGGGTGATTGAAGATATTTCGGTCTCCGGGAATACCCGTATCGAGACCAACACCGTGCTGTCCTACATGGTGGTGCGTCCGGGAGATACCTTTAGTCAGGAAGATCTGGATCGCTCTTTGAAGACGCTCTATGCCACGGGGCTGTTCAAGGATGTGTCCATGCGGCGTGAGGGAGGAGTCCTCCATGTGCGTCTGGTGGAAAACCCGATCGTCAACCGCATCGTGTTTGAAGGCAACCACGCCGCGAAGGATGAGGACCTGCGCAAGGTCATCGCCCTGCGCCCGCGTGCCGTGTATTCGGCAGAAACAACGGCGGACGACCGGCAGAAAATTCTGGACGTCTATGCGCAGAAGGCCCGCTACGCGGCTGTGGTGACACCGCAGATCGTGCGTCTGGCGCATAACCGCGTGGATGTCGTCTTCCAGATTAACGAAGGCCCGCAGACGCTGATCAGCAAGATCAGCTTTGTCGGGAACAAGGCGTTTTCCGAAGCGCGTCTGGGAGGCGTGGTTTCCTCCAAGGAAACCGCTTGGTACCGCTTCTTCTCTTCTTCTGATGAATATAACCCTGACCGCCTGAAATACGATGCGGAGCTGCTGCGCCGCTTCTATCTGGCGAATGGGTATGTTGATTTCGAGATGAAGAACGCCACCGGCGAGCTTTCTCCCGACCGCAAGTCCTTCTACGTGACGTTCACGCTGAACGAAGGGATTCGCTACCGTCTGGGGAAGGTGGATATCCGTTCCAGCCTGCGCCATGTGCCCGCGAAGTCTCTGCGTAAATATGTCGAGCTGTTTGCCCATCAGTGGTACGACGGTAAGGCTGTGCAGGATAACGCTACGGATATGGAGGAAACCCTTCAGGCCCAAGGGCATCCGTTTGCCATGGTGCGTCCGGAAATTGCGCGCAACCCGGAAAAGCACACCGTCAATCTGCTGTTTGATGTGAGCGAAGGCCCACGCCGGTATATTGAACGGATTGACGTGAACGGGAATACCGTCACGCAGGATAACGTTATCCGTCGTCAGTTGCCGTTTGCGGAAGGGGATCCGTACACCCCCAGCTACAAGAAATATGCCAAGCAGAGCCTTGAAGATCTCGGCTTCTTCAAAACCGTTGAGCTGAACGAAAATCAGGGCTCCGCGCAGGATCGGACGAACGTGTCTGTTAACGTGGTAGAAAAGCCGACTGGCGAATTCTCGCTTGGTGGCGGCTATTCAACGGACGTTGGCGTGCTGGGGAATATCGGTCTCAAGCAGCATAACCTGCTGGGCACGGGTGTTGATGCCGGTCTGTCTGGCACCATGTCCATGTGGCAGAAGCAGGTCGATCTTTCTGTAACAGATCCGGCGTTCCTCAACCGTAACCTTGTTGCTGGTATAGACCTGTTCGGGATTGAGAATAAGTATATGACTTATCAGAACTATTCTGAAAGTCGGTATGGTCTCACCCTTCGTATGGGGTACGCGTATAACCGCTATCTGTCACAGTCATGGAACTATAGCCTGATCCGCCGTAGTGTTGGGAACACGTGGGATCAGTCCTCTTGGTATGTGCTGGATCAGAAAGGCCATTCCACGCTCTCCCAGCTCAGCACCAATCTGGTGTATGATACGCGTGACAACCATATGGTGCCGCATAGCGGTTACATGGTGTCCGTCGGCGGCGATTTTGCTGGTCTTGGCGGGAACGAGCGTTATCTGCGTGGTAAGGTCAACGCGGCCTACTATATCCCGCTGGATGATCTGACAAACAGCCATGACTGGACCGCCTCCTTCCGTGCTGGCATGGGCTACATGACAGACTGGGGTGGTGGTCGCCACGATATTATCGATAACTTCTATCTGGGTGGTAACAACCTGCGCGGCTTCCTTGACGGTGGTGCCGGTCCGCGAAGTGTTGGCTATTACGGGCATTCAGCAGAAGATCTGATTGGTGGCCGTTTCATGTATACGGCGTCAGCCCAGCTTAACTTCCCCATCCCGTTCCTGTCGGACATGGGTGTTAAGGGCCGTGCGTTTGTTGACTCAGGCAGCCTCGCCGGTCTGCGTGTGCGCCGTAACCTGACTAACCCTGTCACGGACCGTCCGGATTATACGCGTGTTACCGGTGATACGCTGCGGCCGCGTGTTAGCGCGGGTGCAGGTTTCTCGTGGAAAAGTCCATTTGGCCTGCTGAATATCGATCTTGGTGTGCCTGTCATGCGCAGCCATAATGACCGTACACAGCTCCTACGCTTTGGCTTCGGCCAGCAATTCTGAGGTAATGATGCCTAAATTTAACAGAACAGCCGCTCTGTCTGCGGCTCTCCTGTCAATGTCCGTTGTGCTTGCACCGTCCGCCATGGCTCAGAATGCTGGGGGCGGCGGCTGGTTTGTGCCTAAGGCAACCCAGCAGCAGCCTGCACCGGCGGCTCCTCATGCCCAGCGTCGGGCTCCGTCTCCTGTTCCTTTGCCTGCTGCTCCGTCAGATAGCAGCGAAGCAGACCAGCAGACCCCGCCGGTTCTCCCGCTGCCGCCTATTCCTGCCATGCCGGATATAGCCAAAGGGAGCGCACCGCCTGCTACTGTGATCGGTGTGATCAGTGTCTCCGGCGTTATGCGTCAGTCCATGGCTGCCATGCAGGTGGAACGGACGCTGGGCGGGCGTCGTGATGCGCTGGCACAGGACCTGCAGAAAGAGCAGGCTGGATGGCGTGATGAGCAGCAGACCCTGCAGGCTCAGGCCAAGTCCATGTCATCGGACCAGATCCAGAGCCGTGAGCGCAGCCTTCAGAACCGCGTGATGAAAGCGCAGCGGGATTTCCGCAATCGCAACCGGATTATTCAGGAAGCCGCTCAGGTTTCTCTGGGTCAGATCGAGCGTGAACTGGTGCAGGTTATTCAGAAAGTGGCGGCCTCTCATGGTATGAATCTGGTGCTGCACAGTGAGCAGATTGCTCTGCATGTGGACGGGCAGGATATTACCAACGAAGTTGCCAAGCAGTTGAACACCATATTGCCGTCAGTCTTTATTCCGGATGCCAATGTGGACCCGGAAGTGCTCGCAAAGTCTGGTAAAATGCCGACGACGGCGGATGAGAACCAGAATATGCCAGCAACGGGTCCGGCTCCCGAAGTAGCCCCCGCTGCTCCAGCTACGCATAAGTAAGAATGACCAGCCACCAGAAGACTACCGGGCCAGCAAACCCCCGGTTCTTTACGCGTTCTGGTCCGTTTGACGGGCAGGCTCTGGCGGACGCCGCTGGAGCCGAGCTGGTTCCTGCGCGGGACGGGAGCCTTCCCGCGCAGGGGTATGCCGGTATTGCGCCTTTGCAGGCTGCTGCCGCTCAGGATGTCAGCTTTCTGGATAACCGCCGTTATGCTCACCTTCTGGAGGGCACAAAGGCGGGGCTGGTTATTGTCGCTCCGGCGTTTGCGGGCAAGGTGCCCCCCCATTCCGCGGCGCTAATTTCTGCTACGCCGTATCTGGCTTGGTCGCGCGTTGCGCGGATGTTTCACCCCAAAGCGCCGGCGCAGGGGGGCATTCATCCCTTGGCAGTTGTGGATGCCACGGCCGTGGTCGACCCGTCGGCTGAAATTGGCCCGTTTGTTGTTATCGGGGCACGGGCTGAGATCGGCCCACGTTGTATTATCAATGCGCATGCCGTGGTAGGCGATGGTGTGATGCTGGCGGCGGACTGCCGCATTGGCTGCCATGTCACCCTCTCACACGCCACGCTGGGTGAGCGGGTGATTATCCTGCCGGGTGCGCGCATCGGGCAGGATGGTTTCGGTTTTGCCGTGGGGCCGAACGGGTTTGAAACAGTACCGCAGTTAGGGCAGGTAGTGCTCGAACATGACGTGGAGATCGGGGCAAACACCACGATTGATCGCGGTTCTGTTAATGATACGGTTATTGGTGCGGGCTCCCGGCTCGACAATCTGGTCCAGATCGGCCACAACGCCCAGCTTGGGCGGTGTTGTATCGTGGTGTCTCAAGCTGGGATTTCCGGGTCCACTGTGCTGGAAGATTATGTGACGGTTGCAGCACAGGCAGGCCTTATCGGGCATATCCGCATTGGGGCCAAGGCGCGTATTGGGGCACAGTGTGGCGTGATGTCCGATGTTGAGGGCGGCGCTGATGTGATTGGCAGTCCTGCCATGCCGTTCCGGGAATTTTTCCGGAATGTGGCGGTGTTGCGCAAACTGTCCAAAAAAGCGTCTGGACCGGCAGAAGGCGGTTCGGGCAAAGGGTGAACAGGTACCGGGCTCTGCCCGGCGGAAACAAGGTGGTCTAGGGGACGTGGAGACGAAACACGAATCGCAGCAGGACGTTCAGACAATCGAAGCGATTGACGTCACGCGGATTATGCAGGCGATTCCGCACAGATATCCTTTCCTTCTTATCGACCGGATGGTGGATATCAGGCTGGGGGAAGAAGCAACCGGCATCAAGAATGTCTCTGTTAACGAGCCGTTCTTCCCCGGTCATTTTCCCGTGCAGCCTGTCATGCCCGGTGTGCTGATTGTGGAAGCCATGGCCCAGACGGCGGCGACGCTGGTGGTGCTGACGTTGGGTGAGGCTTTTGAAGGCAAGGTTGTCTATTTCATGACAATCGAGAACGCCAAATTCCGTAGGCCTGTAGCGCCGGGTGACCAGTTGCGCATTCATGTTGTGAAGGAACGCCACCGCGCTAATGTGTGGAAGTTCCGCGGCGTGGCCAAAGTTGATGGTGTGTCCGTTGCGGAAGCGACCTTCAGCGCCATGATCATGGGTTGAGCCCCGTAATCTTTTCAGCTTAACTATTGAAAATAATCCTGATCTGCCCGGAAAACGCCTGTTTTCTGGGGCAGATATTCCCGTGTAGTCCGTATTACGCACGGGAAACAGACAGGTGAAAGAGGAGTGGAACGGGTGCATGCAGTAGGAGAAAACGGGAAGGCGCGTGTTCATCCTACCGCCATTGTTGCACCGGACGCTCAGCTTGGACGCGGCGTGGTGATTGGCCCGTGGTGCTCCATCGGTCCGCATGTGGTGATTGAAGACAATGTGGAGCTGATTTCCCACGTTGTGGTGGATGGGCACACGCGGCTTGGTGCCGGGTCCCGCTATTTTCCGTTCAGCACCGTGGGCATGGCCCCGCAGGATCTCAAATATAAAGGTGAGCCGACCCGGTGTGAGGTCGGCGCCCGTACGGTGGTGCGTGAGCATGTGACCATCCATCGCGGTACGGCGGTTGGTACCGGGTTGACGCGCATTGGGGACGATGTGCTGATTATGGCCAACGCCCATGTGGCGCATGACTGCACGCTGGGGAACCGGGTGATTATCGTCAATAACGTCGTGATGGGCGGCCATGTGACGATTGAGGATGATGCGCGGGTGATGGGCTCTGCGGCCATTCATCAGTTTGTACGTATTGGGCATGCGGCGCTGGTGGGCGGTGTGGCAGGCGTTGAAGCCGACGTTATTCCCTACGGCAGCGTACTGGGGAACCGCGCGCGTCTTGTTGGCCTGCACTGGATCTGGTTGCGCCGGAATGGTGTGACATCCGCCGAAATTCATCGGATGCGCAAGGCGTTTCTGACGCTCTATCCCAAAGGCGCTTCTGAGGATGGCCCGTTTGCGGCCCGTCTTGAAGTCATGCGGGATGAGTTTGGGGATGAACCCCGCGTGCGGGAAATTCTCAATTTTATTGATGCACCCAGCAGGCGCGGCCTTGTGCGCGTTGCGCGGGGTGATTTCAGCACGGCGGAAACCGAGGGCGCGTGAGCGCTCAGCCCGGCGCTGTTGGTATTCTGGCCGGGGGCGGTCCGCTTCCGGCACGGGTTGCGGAAGCGGTTGTGGCGGCGGGGCGGCCGGTTTTTATTCTCGGATTTGAAGGGTTTGCGGAGCCAGAGGTTATCAACCCATGGCGGCATCGATTTGTCCGCCTTGGCGCAGCCGGTCAGATGCTTGCCCTCCTGCGTGCGCATGGGTGCACGGACCTTGTGCTGATTGGCCCGATCCGTCGCCCCTCTCTGCGGAGCCTGTACCCGGATGCAGAAGGTGCGCGGATACTGGCCCGTCTGGGCCGGGCGCTATTTGCCGGGGATGACGGACTTCTGGCGGCTCTGGTGCGTATTCTGGGTGATGAAGGCTTTTGTGTTCGCGGTGCGCATGAATTTCTTGCGCATGCCGTGGTGCCACCGGGTATTCTGGGTCGTGTTGCTCCAGATGAGCAGGCTATGGCGGATATCCAGCGTGGTATTGAGGTTGTGCATGCGTTAGGCCGCATGGATATCGGGCAGGGCTGCGTGGTGCAGCATGGTCTGGTGCTGGCTGTGGAAGCCATGGAAGGCACGGACCGCATGTTGGCGCGGGCTGGCGAGTGTCGCCAGCCGGGTGAGGGCGGGGTGCTGGTCAAGCTCCTCAAGCCGGGGCAAGACAAGCGGGCCGATATGCCTACCATCGGGCCTGCTACCGTGCGGAACGCGCATCTTGCGGGGCTGCGGGGACTTGCGTTTGAAGCGGGGCATACTCTGCTGACGGACCGGGACGCCTGCGTGCGGGAAGCTGATCAGGTAGGTTTATTCCTGATTGCGGTAACCCCGGAGCCTCTTGCGCGCTAACATGGCAGCGAAATAGAGGAGAGAAGGCGCTATGGTACGATATCTGCACACAATGGTTCGGGTTAAAAATCTGGACGCGAGCATCGCTTTCTACAAACTTCTGGGAATGCATGAACTCCGCCGGCGTGACGTGCCGGATGGTCGCTATACGCTCGTCTTTATTGGTTATGCGGACAATGCCGCTGGTGAGGCCGAAATCGAACTGACCTATAATTGGGGGCAGGATGACGGGTACGATGTGGGCACCGGCTTTGGCCATTTTGCCATTGGCGTGCCTGATGTGGCGGCTGCCGTGGAGCAGGTGCGCATTGGGGGCGGGAAAGTCACGCGGGAGGCTGGGCCGGTCAAGTTCGGCACCTCGGTCATTGCGTTTGTGGAAGACCCCGACGGCTACAAGATCGAGTTGATCCAGCGCCCCGCCTGAGGGACGACCGCCACAGGCGGCAGGGAGCCTGTGGTCAGTTTACAGAAGTGTCAGGACTGCGGCTTTTGCTTCAGGCGGAGCAGGGCGCGGTCCAGAGACTCGTCAATGGTTCTGACAGCTTTGAGCACCAGAGGGTCCGTGCTGGTGGCAAGTTGCTCGGCGGCCAGCATGGCTGGTGAGAGGATATTCCGGATATCATGGCGGAGTTTGGGGTCTGCCTCGGTTGCGATCGGGGCAGGCTCTGCTGTGCCTATAGAGGCGTCCTCAAAAGCCGCATTGTGTGTATCCGGCTGACCTACTGATTCGGCGCTCAGGGCTGGTGTTTGCGCAGGATGTGTCGGGATGGGCGCGCCTTGCGCTAACGATTCTGCGGGATTCGGTGCCGCGGGGCGGGCAGGCGCGGCGGGAGTGGGGTGCCGAAAACGGGTGCCTAGCCATGCTCCTACCCCGGCGGTTAACGCGACGGGCAGAAGCCCGATGGGGAAGGAAAGGCCCAGCAGGCCAGCGGTTAAAGCCCCCAGAAGAGGGAGGCAGACTAGAAGCAGCACGATGCTGAGGGGGGATTGTGAGGTGCTCATGGAGAACCAGCCCTTCTTTTTGTCGGCACAGAGTGTGCTGAGACTCTGCCGATATGATTGACGTTCTCCTTTCTGAACATTATAAGCCGCCCCTTCAAGACAGGTGGCTTTGGGCTGCCTGCATATCTGTATCAATGAAGGGAGTGCCGTAATGAAGCGCACTTATCAACCGTCTCGGCTGGTCCGCAAGCGTCGCCATGGTTTCCGCGCACGTATGGCAACTGTTGGTGGCCGCAAGGTTATTGCCAACCGTCGTTCCAAAGGCCGTAAGCGCCTCTCCGCTTAAGCTTTTTCTGGCTTACGGACATCATGCAGCCGCATGACAGTCTGGAGGGAGCGGGAGCTTGGGCCGAGCTTGGGCCTGTTCGTTCCCAACGCCTGAAAAAGCGGAAAGAGTTTCTCTTTCTGGCCGCGCGTGGGCGTAAAGCGCCCGTGCGGGGGCTGGTGCTTCAGCTTTTTCGGCGGGCCGACTCCAATGCGCCGCGCATTGGCTTTACCGTGACAAAAAAAGTTGGAAACTCTGTGGTTCGCAACCGCGCCCGCCGAAGGCTGCGCGAGGTTGTCCGCATTGTGGAAACCGAAACACCTCTTAACGGCCTTGATCTGGTTCTGATTGGCCGCGCTGCAACCCTGTCCCGCTCTTTTACGGATCTGGTGGCAGATTTTCGCAAAGCCTTGCAGCAGTGTCTTTCTCAGGCTGACCGGGGCGCAAAGCCCGGCCACAAGTAAGATTTCTGCCTGTCCTGCGGGGCAGGAAGATACTTTCCCGGCTTGCATTCTTGCTCATCCTGCGCTGGAAACCAGAGTGTCGTGAAGACTCCGTGTTTCGCGGTTGAATTATCTGTTCCGTTTCGTGCAGGGGGGCCAGCAGGCCAGCAATGGATACAAGACGTCTGATACTGGCAACACTGCTGTCAGCTGTGGTTCTCATCGGGTTTGATTATTTCTTCCCGCAGGCGCCCAAGGCCCCTGTCACACAGCAGACAACGCAAAGTGTTTCTGCGCCGCCGTCTGGTGCCGCGCAGCCTTCCTCCACAGCATCCGCACTGCCTGCCGCTGGGGCAGCGGGTGAAGCCGATGGGCCTGACGCCCATCTGGTGATTGACGCCCCTGCTGTACAGGGCTCCATCAATCTGCGCGGTGCGCGGCTGGATGATCTGGTCCTTAAAAAATATCGGGAAACGGTCAAGCCGGACAGCCCGGATGTGCGCGTTCTGTCTCAGGGCGGAAGCAGCCGACCGGACTATATCGACTTTGGCTGGCGCGCC
This sequence comes from Acetobacter orleanensis, assembly GCF_001581005.1. Lineage (GTDB taxonomy): Bacteria > Pseudomonadota > Alphaproteobacteria > Acetobacterales > Acetobacteraceae > Acetobacter > Acetobacter orleanensis. The sequence goes on along the minus strand of NZ_LHZV01000049.1, from coordinate 30,174 downwards.
CCGGCGGACGTTTCCGTGCATCTGCCCGATGCGCACACCCTGTGGAAAGCGGACAGCACAAAGCTGGATGCTACGCACCCGGTAACGCTGTCATGGGATAATGGGCAGGGCCTGACGTTTGAAATTGCTCTGGCGGTGGATCAGGACTTCATGTTCACCGTCACCCAGCGCGTGCATAACGCCACGGGGCAGGCAGTGGCGCTGTATCCCTACTATCGCGTCAACCGTGGCTATACGCCGGAGACGAATGGCGGGATGCTGGTGCATGAAGGCCCCATTTCCGTCATTGATGGCCGCCTGAATGAAGGGTCCTACAAGACGCTACGGACCGAAGGCGTGCCGCCGGGGAATGTCTCATGGAGCCATCAGGGCACAGGCGGCTGGGCTGGCATTACCGATAAATATTGGCTGATGGCAGTTCTGCCGGACCAGACTGCGCAGGCCGTGGGGGCTTATACCTATCTGCCGGGCCAGAATCTGTATCAGGTCGGCTTTACGGCCACAGCGCCGGTGCAGGTGGCGGCAGGGCAGACGGGCTCTTCCGAGGCGCATGTTTTTGCTGGTGCGAAGGAAGTGCGTCTGCTTGGCCGGTATGAGCATGCTCTGCATGTGCCCATGTTCTGGAAAGCCGTGGATTTCGGGTGGCTGGCGTTCCTGACGCGCCCGGTGTTCTTCGTGCTGGACTGGCTCTACACCATGATGGGTAATTTTGGTCTAGCCCTGCTGACCTTTACCGTGATTGTGAAGCTGCTGTTCCTGCCGCTGACCATCAAGCAGATGCGCATGACGTGGAAGACGGCTCGGCTCAAGCCGAAAGTGGACCAGATTCGCGCTCGCTACAAAGATGACCCGATGGTGATGCAGCAGCACATCATGGGACTGTATCGGGAAGAGGGTGTGAACCTGTTTGGCGGTTTCCTGCCATTGCTTATTCAGGCTCCGGTATTCTGGTGTCTGTATAAGGATCTGTATGTCACCATTGAAATGCGCCACGCGCCGTTCTTTGGCTGGATCAAGGATCTTTCCGCGCCGGACCCGACGAACGTCTTTAACCTGTTTGGTCTGATTCCGTTTGACCCAGCACACGCGCTGTCCATTCTCTCGTTGGGTGCATGGCCTATTCTGTACGGGGCGACCATGTTCCTGATGCAGAAAATCAGCTCCAGTTCCACCAACATGGACCCGGCGCAGCAGAAGGTGATGACATTCATCCCGCTGGTCTTCACCTTCTTTATGGCGCATCAGCCAGTTGGTCTGGTGATTTACTATGCATGGAGCAATCTGCTGACGGCGTTGCAGCAGTTCATTATTCTCGGGCGCTTTAAGGCGGCTGACAAAAATGCCGATGGCAAGACGACGGTAGTGAGTAAGCGCTGATGCCTGAAGCCGGAACAGACTTTCGTGACCTGACGAATGACGAGCAGATTGCCGCCGCTCTGGAAGACGGACGGCTGCTTTTTGCCGGGTCTTGCGATTTTATTTTCGGGGCGCAGAAGCTCGGGCAACTGCCGCCGCAGACTCTGCCTGAAATTGCCTTTGCGGGGCGGTCCAATGTGGGCAAGTCCTCCCTGATCAATGCGCTGACGGGCCGGAAGGCCTTGGCCCGGGCCTCTTCCGAGCCGGGCCGCACCAAGCAGTTGAACTTTTTTGATCTCGCCAACCGGCTGATGCTGGTGGACATGCCGGGTTACGGCTTTGCCAAGGCGGCCAAATCGGTCAAGGAAGACTGGCAGGAGATGATGTTTGACTATCTGCGTGGCCGTCCCGGCCTGCGGCGGGTGATGCTGCTGCTGGATGCGCGGATTGAAATCAAACAGCATGATCTGGACATGATGAAGCTGTTGGACCGCGCGGCTGTCAGCTTTCAGGTGGTGCTGACCAAGTGTGATGCGGTGAAACCAGCCGCCATGGCCCGCAAGGAAGAAGAGGTCTTGGCTTTGAACAAACGCCACCCTGCGGCATGCCCCTTCCTGTCCCTGACCAGCAGTGAGACCGGGCTGGGTATTGAGCAGTTGCGGGCAGAACTCGCGGCCTTTGCGGTGCCTCCACAATAAGTTTCCCGGCAGAATTATCGAGCAGGATTTTCAGCCCATGACCAACCCTTCTTCCTCCTTGCCTGATGTGCAGCATGAAGCTGCTGTGCTGGCCGGTGCGCTGCCGTATCTGCGCCGCTATGCGGGTGATACGATTGTGGTCAAATACGGCGGACACGCCATGGGGGACCCGGAACTTGCGCTGACCTTCGGGCGGGATATTGCCCTGCTCAAGCTGGTTGGTATCAATCCGGTTGTGGTGCATGGCGGCGGCCCGCAGATCAACCAGATGCTGGAGCGGCTGGATATCCGCTCCACGTTTGTGGACGGCCTGCGCGTGACGGACGCCAGCATGGTTGACGTGATCGAAATGGTGTTGGCCGGGTCCGTCAATAAGGAAGTGGCGGAGCTTATCAGTCAGGCTGGTGCGCTGGCGGTGGGGATTTCCGGCAAGGACGGCAAGTTGATTACCGCCCGCAAGCTGGCCCGTACCGTGCGGGACCCGGACAGCCAGATTGAGCGTGTGCTGGATCTGGGCTTTGTGGGGGAGCCGGTGAAGGTTGACCCTCGGGTGATTTACGCTCTGTCTGGCTCTGGCCTTATCCCGGTCATTGCGCCGGTCGGTCTGGGTGAAGACGGCGCGACCTATAACATCAATGCCGATACCGCTGCGGGTGCTGTCGCCGGGGCCGTGCATGCCACGCGCCTGTTGATGCTGACGGACGTGCCGGGTGTGCTGGATAAAGACGGCAAGCTTATCCCGGAGCTGACCGCCGAGCAGGCTCGTCAGGCCATTGCGGATGGCGTGATTACCGGCGGCATGATTCCCAAGGTGGAAACCTGTATTCAGGCCGTGCAGGCCGGGGCGCGGGCTGCGGTTATTATCAATGGTCGCACGCCCCATGCCTGTCTGCTGGAATTGTTTACGGCATCCGGCTCCGGCACCCTTATTCGCGCCGAGTAAGCCGCGCGGGCTCGTTCCTGCGGGCTGGTTTGCGTGGACATGCTCGTGTAGGCCCGGACTGTATGGGCTTGCCTGACGTGTCTCTCGCCAGTGCTGTCGGGTTAGCCGCATCGGCATCTCGTCCGGGGTCTGCCCGGTTTTGATGCAGGCTAATGGCAGGTGTCCCACTCCGGCGCGTTGACAGGAGCGTGCCCTGTCCGCATGGTTCCCTACCTCTTTTTGCCGGTTGGTGGCGTTGCCCTGACCCTCTGTTCATCTTGTCTGACGGTGTTGTCCCATGACTGAAGAAACTCTCCGCGCTCACATTGAAACCCTGTGGGAAGCCCGTGACCGGGTTTCCTCCGCCACGACGGGTGAAGACCGCAAGGCGATTGAAACCGCTCTGGAAGCGCTTGATTCCGGGCGTCTGCGTGTTGCGGCACCTAGTGAAAATGGCTGGATGGTGCATGAATGGCTGAAAAAAGCTGTTCTGCTTTCTTTCCGTCTGAATGACAGCGTTGTCATGCCCAACGCTGCGGCTGGCGGCCCGGCGTTTGATAAGGTTCCCGTCAAGTTTCAGGGCTGGGATCAGGCGCGTTTTGAAAAAGCCGGATTCCGCGTGGTGCCGGGGGCCATGGTCCGCTACTCCGCTTACATCGCGCCGGGTGCGGTGCTGATGCCGAGCTTTGTGAATGTCGGTGCCCATGTGGGCAGCGGCACGATGGTCGATACGTGGGCGACTGTTGGAAGCTGTGCGCAGATTGGCAGCAACTGCCACATTAGCGGCGGCGCTGGCATTGGTGGCGTTCTGGAGCCATTGCAGGCTGCCCCGGTGATTATTGAAGATAACTGCTTTATCGGTGCGCGGTCCGAAGTAGCGGAAGGCGTGATTGTGGAGCGTGGGTCCGTGCTGTCCATGGGCGTGTTCCTCGGGGCATCCACCAAAATTGTGGACCGTGCGACGGGCGAAATCTTCATGGGCCGCGTCCCGGCTTATTCCGTCGTGGTGCCGGGCACGTTGCCCTCTTCCAACCCGGTTGGGGCGGATGGCCGCCCGAACCCCAATCTGGCCTGTGCTGTGATTGTAAAGCGGGTGGATGAGCGCACACGCTCCAAGACCTCCATTAATGACCTGCTGCGCGACTAAGCAGACTCTTCTCGGGCAGAACGCATGATCTCTTCAGCGCCAGACCAGACCATCTCAACCGAACCGCAGGCCGGGCTTTTGCCTGACCTGACGGATCCGGTGGCGGTCACGCAGGCGCTGATTCGTCACGCCTCTGTCTCGCCCGATCCCGGCCCAGCCCAGCAGGTTCTGGCGTCCATGCTGGAGGCGCTTGGCTTTAGCGTTATTTCTTTGCCGTTTGGCGAGGGCGCGGAGCGCACGCCCAATCTGTTCGCCCGTCTGGGCACAGAAGGGCCGCATATCTGTTTTGCGGGGCATACCGATGTTGTGCCCCCCGGTGCGGAGAGTGCGTGGACCTACCCGCCTTATGCGGCGGAAGTTGCGGACGGTATTCTCTACGGGCGTGGCGCGTGTGATATGAAGGGCGGCATTGCGGCGTTTGTTTCCGCCGTGGCGCGCTGTGTGCGGCAAGGCGGGCTGTCCGGTTCCATTAGCCTGCTAGTTACCGGAGATGAGGAAGGCCCGGCCACCTATGGCACTTGTAAGGTGCTGGAATGGATGGCGGAGCAGGAGCAGATTCCTGATTTTTGCGTGGTGGGTGAGCCGACCAACCCTGCCGTTATGGGCGATATGATCAAGATCGGCCGCCGTGGCAGCCTGAATGCCCATATTGTGGTGGAGGGGGTGCAGGGGCATGTGGCGTATCCGCATCGGGCGGATAATCCGGTGCATAAACTGCTGGCCGTGCTCACTGCCTTGCGTGAGACGCCGCTGGATAACGGTTCTGACTGGTTTGAACCCTCCAGCCTACAAATTACCAGCATGGATGTGGGGAATACCGCGACCAACCTTATTCCTGCGACAGCGCAAGCGCGACTGAATATCCGGTTTAATGACCTGCATACCGGCGCGGGCCTAAAAGGCTGGCTGGAGACCCTCTGCCGCCAGCACGCGCCCACCGCACGGGTGGATGTGCGGATTAGCGGGGAGTCTTTTCTGACAGCGCCCGGCCCGGCAACGGACCAACTGGCACAGGCGGTGCAGACGGTGACGGGCCGAACCCCTAAACTGGATACGGGCGGCGGTACGTCTGATGCCCGCTTTATTGCACTCTATTGTCCGGTAGCCGAGTTTGGTCTGGTCGGGGCCAGTATTCACAAGGTGGATGAACACACCACACTGGCTGATCTGGAAACATTGACGACGATTTATAAGACCTTTCTGGAAGGGGTCATGGCGTGATTTCAAGTTCAGGTTCTGGCAAGCAGGGTAACGTTCGTAGAATTTTGCAGGGGATGCTCCTGCTGGCCAGCGGGCGACGGGAGGGAATCGGGTGTTTTCAGGGCACGCGGGACTCTTTTGGCGCGGCTTTGGCACCGCAACTGGCGTTTTTGCTGGTTGGTGTTTTTCAGGCTGTCCTTCAGCCAGACAAGGCGCTGGGCTTTACCAAACTCCTGCTTTCCTTGTGTGTGGTGCTGCTACCTGCGGTGGTCTCTCAGTTCTATGCCCACAAATGGGGGCGGGATGCGCTGTGGCTGCGTTACATTACAGCGGCAACATGGTGCGGCTGGGTTGTGGTGCTTATATCCGTGGTGGCCACGGTTCTGGCAGGGGTATTATTCCCACCGCTTCTGCATCAGGCAGGCTTTATGGCCTCTCTGATGGTTACGGTCTCTCTCTACGAAATGTGGCTGCAATGGTATGTGGCGCGCGTCGGGCTCGGGCTGAGCCGGGGGCGCGCCGCGTTGCTCTATGTCTCGGTGCTGCTCGCAACACTGGTTCTGTATGGCCTCGCGGCTCTGCTGCCGCCGCATTATGTTGTGATGAAAGACCTGCTCCAGCCGATGATTTCCATCAAGCCGTCCCATTGATCTGGCGGATTATAGAAAAGTAAGTCGGGGAAAAGTCGCTACGTTTTGTTTTTGAAAAGCCTGCGTCACGCTGAGGAATTTTTTCTCAGACAACGCAGGCTTTTTTGTTGCTTCTATGCCCTGACGCGGATTTTCTGGGCGCACAGGCGTTTGGTGTTCTGAATTTATTTCAGATGCGTAAAGTCCAGCAGCAGCAGGCTCAATACGGCCAGTCCGGCGAGTGACAAAATGACAGTCATTGTTACCCGTCCTCCGGCTTGCGTGACAGTCCGGGCATCCACCCCGAGCCCGAGGGCCGCCATGGAGATGACGGTCAGTACTGTGGCGATCTGATTGGTTGGCGCGACCAGCCCTACTGGCACCAGACCAAAGCTGCGGCACAGCATAAGAACCAGAAAGCCCAGAATGAACCACGGGACAAACTGTGCAAAGCCTGCGCGTTTGGTGGGGGCTGGGCCAGCGGTTACGTCACTTCCATCGGGTGCTTCGGGAGCCATGCGGGGGGCGAGGAGGGAGAGGACAAAACAGACCGGCCCCAGCATGAGCACCCGTACCAGCTTGACGACAGTACCCGTCTGCACCGCCAGCGTACCAAGTGGGGTTGTCGCGGCCAGCACCTGTGGCACGGCATAGACGGTCATCCCGGCAAAAACCCCGAAGGATAAGCCCGTCATGCCAGCGGCAAGCCCCAGTAATGGCAGGCCGAGAACCACCACCACACCAAAAACGGCGGTAAAGGCGATGGAGGCCGCAACATCTTTGGCATCCGCGCGGATAACGGGGGCGACGGCGGCAATGGCGGAGTTCCCGCAAATGGCATTGCCGCAGGCCACAAGCAGCGCCATGCGGGGCGGCAGGCCCAGCACCGTGCCGATACCAAAGCTAACCAGAATGGCAGTGGCGACAACGGCGGCAATGCCAGCCAGCAACATCGGGCCGAGAGACATCACCCGCGCCGCACTAATGGAAACCCCTAGCAGCACGACAGAAATTTCCAGTAGGGTACGGGCGCTGAAAGCAATGCCTTCATGCCAGTGTGTGTTCGGCGTCCACAGGCTGCGCACGCAGGTGCCAAGTAGAATGGCCAGTACGAGGGCTTCCAGCCATGCCTTGCCAAACAGCAGCACTTCGAGCGACTGAAGGGCGTAGGCCGCAGCGGTGATGGCGACGCATAAGCCAACGCCGGGTAGGAGGCTGCGAGTAGTGCGGAGTAGAGCGAAATGGGCAGGGTAGGGCATCTGAATTTCCTTCTGCGCTCTGATTTAGGCGCAGAAGATCAATCAATCCAACGCATTGTTTTTCTCATTTTAATCAGTAAAAATGATTGATAAGGAGGAGCAGCCGTGACGCTTGAGCAGCTTCGTATTTTTTTGTGTGTGGCTGAGCGCGAGCACATGACAGAGGCCGCGCGTGCCTTAAATGTCACGCAGTCGGCTGTGTCTGCCGCCATTGCCGCGCTGGAAGCCAGACACCGGGTCCGCCTGTTTCATCGTGTTGGTCGTGGGATTGTGCTGACTGAGGCGGGAACGCTGTTTTTGGCAGAAGCGCGGATCATTCTGGACCGTGTTCGCGTGGCGGAAGCCATGCTGGATGATCTAAGTGGTTTGAAGCGCGGCACGCTGCGTGTGGTGGCCAGCCAGACCATTGCGGCCTACTGGCTGCCGCCTGTGCTCTCGGCGTTTCGGGAGCGGTTTCCGCATATCGACATCATGCTTGAAATTGGCAACACCATGCAGGTGGCTGCCCATGTGCAGGCTGGCCAGTCTGACCTCGGGATTGTGGAAGGTAAGGTAGACAATCCCGTTCTGGCGCAGTGGCCCATTGCGCAGGACCAGCTTGTGTTGGTGCAGGTCTCGCCGTTTAAAGCCGAGGACTGCACGCCTCAGGCTTTGCAGAAAGCCCGCTGGATTATGCGGGAGCAGGGGTCCGGCACCCGTTCCACGCTGGACGAGTGCTTGCGCCAGATTGGTGTGGTGCCAGAAACATTGCAGGAGGCGCTGGTATTGCCCTCCAATGAGAGTGTGCGCACGGCTGTGGAGGCCGGGGCAGGACTTGCGGGTCTGTCCTCACTGGTGGTCGCACCTGCGCTCGCGGCGGGCACGCTGTATGCGGCGCCTGTTACCTTCGGGCCGCGTGTGTTTTTTGGGCTGCGGCATAAGGAACGGTATCGGAGTCAGGTCGTTGAGGCTTTGACGGATTTTATCGCACAACGTTCCGCGAAGTGAGGGAAATGGGCATGGACATCCTTGCACAGCTTGGGCTGACGGTGCCGGTTTTTCAGGCTCCGATGGCTGGCGTGGCCACACCTCATCTGGCCGCAGAAGTGTCGAACGTAGGAGGGTTGGGGGCGCTGGGGCTGGGGGCCGCAAAACCTGAGCAGGCCCGCAGCCTGATAGCGGATGTGCGTGCCAGAACGGACCGGCCCTTCAACGTTAATTTCTTTGTGCATCAGGCGCCGAAGCGGGACCCGGAGCGTGAGGCGCGTTGGCTGGAGTGGCTCGCACCTATTTTTGCAGAGTATGGTGAGCGTGCTCCTGAAAAACTCTCATCACCATACACAAGTCTGCAAGATGACCCGGAAATGATGGCGCTTCTGCTGGAGGTGAAACCCCCGGTGGTCAGCTTTCATTTTGGCCTGCCTCCGGCCTCCTGCGTGACAGCCCTTAAGCAGACGGGTGCTGTGCTTTTGGCAACAGTGACAAGCCCTGCCGAAGCATTGGCAGCGGAAGCCGCTGGAATGGACGGCGTGATTGCGCAAGGCGTTGAGGCCGGAGGGCATCGGGGTCTATTTGATCCAGATGCTCCGGATGACACGCTGGGCACCCTGCCGCTGGTGCGTCTGCTCAGCCGCCAATGCCACGGGCCAGTGATTGCGGCTGGCGGGATTATGGATGGCGCAGGTCTTGCGGCGGCACTGGACCTAGGTGCTGTGGCGGCACAGATGGGCACGGCGTTTCTGCTCTGTCCGGAAACAGCATTGGAAGAGGGGTATAGAAAAACCCTGATAGGGCAGGCGGCTTTTCACACCCGTCTCGTCAGCCTGATTTCAGGCAGGCCCGCGCGGGGTTTGCCCAACAGGTTTACAGCTCTGGCGGATAGCCCCGACAAACCCCCGTGCCCGGATTATCCAGTGGCGTATGATGCCGGGAAAGCTCTTGCCCGTGCGGCTCGGGCACAAGGAGACGCAGGTTTTGGCGCCTATTGGGCGGGGCAGGGGGCACCGCTGGTCCGCGCTCTGCCAGCAGGCCGCCTGATGCGGGAAATTCTTGCAGAATATCAAGATATTTTAAAACAGCGGGTGCGGGATGTTCAACGACCGCCGCACGTTTAACGCTATATTGGGAGACCAGCCGTAGCCCCGTGTTACGCGGCGGGTGGGTCGTCTGAAAACGGATCCGGGTTGTAGCCAACGCCGGTTAGGTACAGACCTTCTGGCGGTGCGGTCGGGCCACCGGCGGTGCGGGAGCGGGCTTCCAGCGCTGTGCTGATGCGTTCCGGTTCCCAGCGATCTCTGCCGACCAGCACGAGGGTGCCGACCATATTGCGCACCTGATGATGCAGGAAAGACCGGGCGCGGGTGCGGATGTGAATTTCCTCCCCCACGCGCTCGATGGTCAGGCTGTCCAGCGTGCGGACGGGGTTTCTGGCCTGACACGCGGCGGCGCGGAACGATGTGAAATCATGCGTGCCAACAAGTCTCTCGGCCCCTTGCCGCATCCGGTCCAGATTCAGGCGGGCGCGAACATGCCACATATGGGTCGCCCCAAGGGCCGGGGGGGCCGGACGGTTGATGATGCGGTATAGATAGGAGCGCCATGTGGCGGAAAACCGCGCACTCCATTTTTCCGTTACTCGCGCGGCCTGAAGCACGGCAACCGGGTTGGGCTTGAGGTGATAACTCAAACCATCCCGCACGATGTGGGGGGCGAGGTTCATATCCGCGGGAAAGTCCAGATGCGCAACCTGCCCGGTGGCATGAACCCCGGCATCTGTTCGCCCGGCGGTAATGCTGGAAATGCGGCGTCCGTTAGCCATGCGCATGGCTGCGGCTTCCAGAAGGCCCTGCACGGAGGTGCCGTCATTCTGCTTCTGCCAGCCTACCAGACCTGTACCGTCATATTCGATTTTTACCGCCCAGCGCTGGAACGGAAAATCGGCCTCATGGGCCGCATGTGGATCAACAGGAAAGACGGGAGACTGTTCGAGGGAGAACGGTTGCTGCTCTGTCATTCGGGTGCTGAGGCGGCTGAGGCCGTATGATAGAGGCGCGTGCCTACTGGCATAGGCTGGCCGCGTAGAAAGGCGTCTGCCTCCATCATGCCGCGCCCCGGTTTTTGCAGGCGGGTCAGGCGGAGCGCGCCTGTACCGCAGGCAATGGTCAGATTCTCATCCAGCACGGTGCCGGGGGAGGCATTATGTGTGTGGTCAGGCAGCGGGATGGCCGCGCCGATTTTCAGCACAGTGCCGTCGGCCTGTAGTGTAAAGGTGCCGGGCCATGGGGTGAGGGCACGAATACGCAAATCCAGCGCCGTGGCGGACTGGGACCAGTCCAGTCGTCCATCCTCCCGCGTGAGCATTGGGGCATACGTCACCCCATTTTCGGGCTGGGGTGTGGGGGCAGGGCGTTCAGCCAGAACACGTACGGCCAGTTGCCCACCCATGGCGCTCAGGGCATCATGCAGGCTGGTGGCGGTGGTCTTTGCGGTAATGGGCACGGCCTCACGCAGTAGCATGGGGCCGGTATCAAGCCCGGCTTCCATCTGCATGATGGTCACGCCGCTTTCTGTATCCCCTGCCAGAATGGAACTCTGAATGGGGGAGGCCCCGCGCCAGCGCGGCAGCAGGCTGGCATGGATGTTCAGGCAGCCAAGGCGCGGGGCATCCAGCATGACCTGTGGCAGAATGAGGCCGTAGGCGGCCACAATGGCGGCGTCGGCCTCAAGGGCTGCGAAGGCGGCCCATTCTTCCTCGTTTTTACGGAGCTTTTCCGGGTGGCGCACTGGCAGGCCGAGGGCTTCCGCCGCCTGCTGCACGGGGGAAGCCCGCAGCGCCTTGCCTCGGCCAGCGGGGCGCGGGGGCTGGGAATAGACAGCGACAATCTCGTGCCCTGCGGCATGGAGGGCGTGCAGGGCAGGCACCGCAAAGTCCGGCGTGCCCATAAAGATAAGGCGCATGGTATCCAGCCCTCCGGCTTATTTCCGCTTCTGTTCCTTGGACAGCCGCCGCAGGATCATGTTGCGGCGCAGCACGGAGAGGTGGTCCACAAACAGGATGCCTTCCAGATGGTCAATTTCATGCTGCATGCAGGTGGCCAGCAGGCCATCCACTTCACGCTCCATCACATCGCCCGCCACAGTGCGCCACTGGACGCGCACTTTTTCCGGGCGCGTGACGTCCGCGTACTGGTTTGGCAGGGAAAGGCAGCCTTCTTCATGCACGGACAGCGTTTCTGTCTCGGCAATGACTTCCGGGTTGATCATCACGATCGGTTCCCGCGCGTCTTCCTCGCCGAGATCAACCAGCGCAAAGCGCAGGCTGAGGCCAACCTGTGGGGCGGCCAGCCCGATACCGGGGGCGGCATACATGGCGGAAAACATGCTGGGCAGAACCCGGCGAATGTCCGCCATATCTTCCGGTTTTACCTCACGCGTCTTGCGCCGCAGCACGGCATGCGGGGCAATGAGGATGGGCATGGGGGCGGCCTCTGCCGCCGCAGCGGAAAAAGCTGCATCTGTCATGGCTGCGTCTGTCATAGGCCCGATTTAACCTCCCGCGCTCCGCTACGCCAGAGGAAGATGGGGCGCAGGACACAAAAAGCGTGGGAAATATGCCGCACTCCTGTCCAGAACATAGGGGGAGGCCGCCCGTGCAGCCTGCTCAGGCCTGCGCCCGCCTGCGTGCAGTCTTGCGTTTTTCCGTGTCTCTCCCATATCGTGAGGGAAGCCGGGTGCCATGAAGGGCCCGGTTTCTGTCTCGCTCAGAAAGGGGAGGCTTTATGTCTGGCAGAGTATTCGGCTCACCGATGTTTTTGGGGTTTGACCATCTTGAGCAGATGCTTGAGCGGGCCAGCAAAGGGAACGGTGATGGCTACCCGCCCTATAATATTGAACAAATTGCCCCCAACGGGCTGCGCATTACCCTAGCCGTGGCTGGCTTCCGCATGGATGACCTCCAGATAACGCAGGAAGACAACCAACTGGTGATCCGTGGCCGACAGGTGGAAGACGGTGAGGAACACGTCTATCTGCATCGTGGCATTGCCTCCCGCCAGTTCCAGAAGGCTTTTGTGCTGGCCGAGGGTATAGAAATTGGTGGAGCATGGCTGGATAATGGCCTGCTGCATATTGACCTGTTCCGCCCCCAGCCGGAAGTGCGCGTGAAACGGATTGAGATCATGCAGTCCGGTAGCGCGAAAACGGCTGCTGCTGCCAGCAGCGGGCTGAAACCACGGTCCTCCCGTATGCTGCATACGGTAGTGGAGGACTGAAAGGTCCGGCGCGGCGCTGGGGATCTTTTTCCGCAGGGCTGCGTTGATTTTCCTAGAAACGGAAAGGAGACATCATGAAAGTCACGACCCGGAACGGACGTGTTGTCCTTGCGTCTGACGAATCGGATAAACTGTTGGATGTCCATACACTTTCCGAAAACCAGTTTCGGTCTCTGGGTGTTTCCAATGTCGCTTATGTGCGCCCAGCACTGACAGAAGATGGCGAGGAAGGCTGCGCCATTCACGCAGCCGATGGCTCTCCGCTGGCGGTGGTGGAGGATATGGAAACCGCGTGGGGTGTCATTCTCCAGCACGATATGGTGCCAGCGACCCTCCAGTAAGCAGTTTTTGGAAAATGCAGGAGCGTTCTGGTTAAGCGGACGCCCTGAAAGAAACCCTGTCACGGGGCGGAGAAATGATCCGCTTTGTGACAGGGTTTTTTATTACGGCAGAGATTTTTATTATGACAGGGGTTTTGTTGAAAAAGGCGGTTGGGCCGTCCTTCAGGACGGCCCCGTATCCACCCAGCCGATATTGCCGTCATCGCGCTGGTAAACCAGATTGATCTGCTGGTTTTTGCGGTTGCGGAACAGCAGGATCTTGCAGGAGGCGAGGTCTAGCCGCATCACGGCCTCACTCACACTCAGGGCTGGAATATCTGTGGTGTGTTCAGCAATAATCGCGGCGTAGGTTTCGGCCTCAGCTTCGGCATCATGGTCGAGACCTGTCTCCTGCCGCGCTTTTGCAGCGGGGGCTGGAGGAGTCGCCTTCAAAACGTAAGAGCGCCCGGTTTCCTGCGTGGTATCGGCTTTGCTGGTGCGGGCATGGGTGGTTACGCGGCGGTGGTAGCGGCGCAGGCGCTTGGCAATGTGCTCGGCGGCATCATCAAAGGCGGCGTTGGCATCGGCTGCCTCGCCCTCGCCTCGCAGGGTCAGGCCGCGGCCTGCATGCACGTTAATGTCACACGTGAAAAAAGAACGGGCTTTGCTGAAAGTCACTTTGGCTTCCAACGCCTTGTCAAAGTAGCGTTCTGCAAGGCCGCCCAAATGAGCGTTGACCCGGTGCTTGAGAGCATCGGACAGATCAATCTGTTTACCGGAAACATGAATATGCATCAGATGTCGCTCCTTGCTGGTTCAAAGCAGGACCGTCTTTTGCCTGAGCGTGGAGCCGTAACAGATGCAGCCATTCTCAGGCGCAGGCGGTTTGACTCGTTAGGTATGAGGGGTGTCTCCCTCCTACCTTCTGCTATCTGGGCATGTTCCGGGCCTGTCTGTCTACGGTTTTATGACAGTTTTAATACAGGAACCCACAAGGGGGCCGAAGCGTTGCGCCGGGGCAAATGGGGCGGCTTTTCAAAAAACCGCCTTTTTCGGGGTTGCTGAGCCGGAAAGCTGGCGCATACAACACAAGATAGAGTTGCAAGCCAGACAGGATGCCATGCTTTTAAGATCCAGCCCGCCCGTCAACATGCCCAGAATGCGCCGCAAATGGCGGGTTAAAGCGATGATCCTGCTGGCACTTGCCGCCGCTTACGGCAGCATCATGTGGTATATGACGCACTATAAGCCGCCCATGGAAAAAGTGGTGATACCAGTTGAGGTGGTGCCTCAGAAGCCAAAGGCGGACACCGCGCCGCTGCCTGTACCGCCCATTGAACTCGCGCCCGCCCCACAAGTGCCGGATATGGCCCCACCGCAGCTTGTTATCAAAAAACGGCATTGAGAGCGTAGCAACCCTTGCCGCAACAGGGCCGGAGAGGCAGGGCGACAGGGGATTGCGAGTTTAGATGCAAATGTGTCCCTGCTCATGGCATGAAGCATGAAGTATGCCACACGAGGCAGGAAGGCTGGTCTTGCAGGCTCAAACAGGCCGCAGGACTGGGGATAGGAGAAGAGGCACCTCCGGTGGGGAAGCGCCTAGCTTTAGAGCGAGAAGCTCTCGCCCAGATAGACTCGGCGCACATCTTCATGCGCGACAATTTCTTCCGGCACGCCCTGCATCAGCACCTGTCCACTGTGCATGATGTACGCGCGGTCAATAACTTCCAGCGTCTCACGCACGTTATGGTCGGTAATCAGCACGCCAATGCCGCGATCTTTCAGGTGTGAGACCAGATCACGAATTTCCCCCACCGCGATGGGGTCAATCCCTGCCAGAGGCTCGTCCAGCAGGATGTAATGCGGCTGGCTGGCCAGTGCGCGGGCAATTTCCAGACGCCGCCGCTCCCCGCCTGACAGGGCGAGAGAAGGAGACCGGCGGAGGTGAGAAATACCAAATTCGCTCAGCAGGCCATCCAGCATCACTTCCCGCTGGTCCGGGTCATGCTCCACTACTTCCAGAGCCGCCATAATGTTCTGTTCGACATTCAGACCACGGAAAATACTGGCTTCCTGCGGCAGGTAGCCAATGCCCAGCCGCGCACGGCGGTACATGGGGAGTTCCGTAATATCCGCGCCGTCCAGTGTGATGGAGCCGGTATCAGGCTGCACAAGGCCGACAATCATGTAAAAGCTGGTGGTTTTCCCGGCTCCGTTCGGGCCAAGCAGACCAACGGCCTCGCCCCGATGTACTTCGATGGAGACGTTCTTCACCACCTCACGCTTTTTGTAGGATTTGCCAATACCGTGGGCAAACAGGCCGTGGCCCGGCGCGTGAAGGGCGTTCAGAGAGGTTGGTTCAGGACCCGGCCCGATGACCTGATCTTCCACCGTTTCTTCCGAAGTCCAGCTGATCTCCTGTGTCATCTGTTATTTCCTGTCCGATCCGTCGCCACTGTTGGGCACAACCAGACCGCTCACGCGGCTGCCGGGGCGTTCTGTCATGGTTGCCAGACCAGTATGCATGTTGATGATGGCCGCTGCGCCCTGAATCTGGTTGGGGCCACGGGTGATGTGGACATTCCCCACAACGCGGGCAATCCCTGTATCAGGCACATACACACCGCGGTCCCCGGTGACGGTTTCCGTCTGGGTGCGGACCCACACATGCCCGAACGCATTGACCTTTTCCAGCTTGCCGGAGCCGTTGGCCAGCGGGTCTGAAGAGTTCTGGTTTGCGTCTTTAGGCTTGTCCGCAGGCGGGGCGGACTGGTCCGGCGGGGCGCTGTAGCCAACGAGCACATCCGCGCGGATCTGCCGGTTATCATTGGTGGTGACGGTCGCATTGCCACGCCCGATGGAAATACGCTGCTGCGAGTAATATTCCATAGAATCCCGCGCTGTCAGAATATCCTGCGGGGTTGTCAGCTTCAGGGCTTTGCCGGTCATGACCAGCACGGCCTGATCCATGTCATACACGGCTTTATCCCCCCAGCCCTGATCGGTCTGGGTGTAGATATGCACATGGCCGATAGCTTCCAGCCGGTAGATTTCATTCGCGCCGGAGGAATCCGGGTCTCCACTTCCTGCTTTGCTGTCTGCCGCTTTGGCATCAGTCGGCGCGGGGGGCGTTGTTGGGGCTGGAGCCGGTGTGCTTGGCGGAGCCGGAGGCTGGCCGGATGGGGCTGCCTGTGTGTCCGTGCCGGGTTTGGCGCTGGCGGTTGTGCTGGTCAGGCCGCCTGTCTGCTGTCCGGCCTGCTGCCCGGCGGCGTTGTCCTGCTCTGCGGGGGCTGGTGCGCCGTCTGGCGCGGTTTTCTTGCGGTAATAGGCAATCAGTTTGTCAGCCGTAACAGTGACGTCACCCCGTACCGCTTTTGCCTGATCATAAGCGGTAACTTTTTTCTGGTTCTGGTCCCAGTCAAACCCACCGGCGGCGGTAACTGTAATCTGCCCTCCGTGCGAGAGGTCGATAGACTGCGCGTGGGCCGTGCCACAGAACAGGGTGGCCAGTAGCGGCAGCGCGGCGAGTGCGAGCACGGATCCCGGCAGAGGTTGGCGCAGGCGGGGTGTGCGGGCACGCGCCGGAGGCACAGGGGCTGAGGAGAGGTTCAAAAACATATCAGGAGGCTTTCCCATCAGCCGGATGGCTGCCGCGGTCATCATTCAGGATCAGTCGGCCCGGCCCGCGGAACTGGGCAATGCCTTCATGCTGAGACACCAGATATCCTTTTGCATCAAGCACGCCAAATGGCCCTTCTGCCCGCACCCATGAATCGGAGGCAATAATGCCGGTGTGAATATCCACATCCGCCACCGGGCTACGCATCATAAGGCCATCATCACGATACAGGGTGACTTCTCCCGTCAGGTCAAGAATCTGTGCATGCTGCATGTAGACCCCTTTTTCTGATCGGACCAGAAGCCAGCTTCCACCCTGACTGAGGATATCCGCCACTGGATTATCAAGGTCCATCCGTTCCGGGTTGGCCTGATGGGCGCTGTCGGCTGTAATCATGAAGGGGCGGTTGTGCTCATCCACGCCGCGATAGGTGGCGCCAATCAGATTGCCGCTTTCAATCTTGACCTTGGAAAACTCCTTAAGTGCCGCTTTATTGGCGTTAATCAGCCGGTCCACTTCCGGCCAGACGGCAATGGAGCTGAGCAGCAGCAGCGCCGTGGCGGGCAGAACCCATTTTGCCCAGCGTAGGAGTGTGCGCCTGCGGGCAAGTTCCGCCGCATCCGGCGGCAGGCGGCGGGCTGCGGAGGGCGCCAGCCGCTCGCGCTGCTGGCGGACAGTCTCTTCCGAGCGGGCAAAATCATCCCGCTGCGGGGGGCGGTCGGTGGGGTCACTCATCCCACGCCAGCCCGCAGCAGATCATGCACATGCACAACGCCCATCGGGCGGCGGTCTGCATCCAGAATAAACAGGGAGGTAATGGGGCGGTCGCGTTCATTCATCAGACGCAGCGCGTCCGCCGCAAAAATGTCAGGCCCTATGGTCAGAGGGTGACGGTTCATGACATCCTTTGCCTGCGTGGTCGTCAGATCATGGTCCAGCGCGCGGCGCAGGTCACCATCCGTGATCAGGCCCGCCAAGCGGCCATTATGGTCCAGAATGCCAATGCAGCCTAGAGCCCGGCATGTCATTTCCATAATCACGTCCCGCATGGGCGTATCTTCGCGCCCGAGCGGGATATCCGGGCCGGTATGCATCAGGTCCTGCACGGTGCGCAGCCTGCTGCCCAGACGGCCACCGGGGTGGTACGTGCCAAAATCACTGGCGGTAAAGCCGCGCTGCTGGAGCAGGACGACGGCCAGTGCATCGCCAAACGCCAGTTGCATCAGCGTGCTGGTGGTGGGTGCCAGCCCCATCGGGCAGGCTTCTGGCATGGCGGGAAGGGTCAGGGCCACATCCGCCGCACAGGCCAGTGTGGACTGAGCCCGGCTGGTCACGGCCAGGAGCGGCAGGTTTGCCTTCCGGGTGTGGGCGGCAATGTCACCCAGTTCCGTGGTCTCACCAGAATTGGAGAAGGCGAGCACCGCGTCTCCCGGCTGCACCATGCCTAAATCCCCGTGGGATGCTTCAGCCGGGTGGACAAACAGGGCTGGGGTGCCGGTGGAGCAGAGTGTCGCCTGAATTTTCCGCGCCACATGGCCGGATTTGCCAATGCCCGTCACCACCACGCGGCCAGAGACGTTCAACAGAATATCCACCGCACGGGCAAACGCGCCGCCCAGCCCTTCCGGGTTCTGGAGCGCGTGGGCCAGCGCATCCAGTCCGGCGCGTTCGGTCTGGATAACGTCTGCGGCTTCCCGCGCCAGAGCGGGGAGCGGGGCCAGTGTGGCGGGGTCTGTCATGCGGTGCGGGCTCCGGTCCGGGCGGGATCAGGCGCGGTGAGAGAAAATATCCGGGTCTTCATAACCCAGAAGATCAAGGCGCGCGCGGGCAGGCAGGAAGTCGAAGCAGGCCTGCGCCAGTTCCCGGCGGCCTTCACGCAGCAGCAGCGCATCCATTTTTTCCCACAGCGCATGCAGATACAGCACGTCCGACGCGGCATAGGCCAGTTGCTCGGGCTTGAGGGTTTCAGCCCCCCAGTCAGAAGTCTGCTGCTGTTTGCTCAGTTCCACGCCGAGAATATCGCGGCACAGGGCGGCCAGACCGTGGCGGTCCGTAAAGGTGCGGACCAGACGGGCGGCAATTTTGGTGCAAACCACGGGGCTGACGGTAATGCCCAGCGCATGCTGGAGAATGGCGACATCAAACCGCGCGAAATGCATGATCTTGGTCACGGCGGGGTCCGCCATCAGGCGCTTGAGGTTCGGGCAGTCATACCCTTTGCCGCCAAGGGATTCCGGGATGATCTGCACCAGATGCGCCGTGCCATCTCCTGCGGAAAGCTGCACAAGGCACAGCCGGTCCCGATGGGGGTTGAGGCCCATGGTTTCTGTATCCACGGCAACGGACCCGGTGAAGGTTAGCCCGTCGGGCAGGTCGTTACGATGAAGAGTAATGCTTCCCTCGGAAGAGGTCCGGGGTGCGTTCATGACCCGCTCCTGCCTTGTTGATCAGGCTCAGACGGATACAGCCGGGATGGCGGAATGTCCATTCCGCACACTCTGCCCGAGCTTTCGGGCGATTTGATGGTGAGGGCGGCACGGGCGCCACATTCGGCTTGAGCCCTGATGCGCCTGCTTAGAGGGGCACGGAATAATCTGGAAAAGCAGGCACCGTTTTTCAGGAAGCGGGAAGTGCGCCGCTCTGGTGTTCCTGCAAGGCAAGCTGCGTCAGATGGGCTTCATTTTTCTTCAAAAAGCGGCCAATAGCGAACATTCCGGCAAGGGCGGTGATGCCAATAACGATGCCTACTGGGCCGGAAACTTCTGAAATCTTGCGGCCCAGCGCGTAAGTGCCAAGTGCGTATCCACCCGCCCAGCAGGTGCCCCCCAGCGCGTTGAACAGCATGAAGCGCGGCCAGCGCATCCGGCAGGCTCCGGCCAGCACGGCGACAAACACCCGCACTACGGAAACAAACCGCCCACAGAAGACAATGGCGCTTCCGTGGTGGTGGAAGAGATATTGCCCCAGAATCATCCGGTCGGATGTCAGACCAACGCGCGGGCCATATTTTTTCAGCAGGGGCAGCCCCACCTTGCGGCCAATGAGGTAGCCGAAATTATCCCCGATAATAGCCCCCGCGATCGCCGCGACCGCCACCCAACCAATGGCGAGGTGATGGGTTTTCAGGCAGTAGAGCGAGGCCGTGATGATGCAGGTTTCGGCAGGCACGGGTAAGCCCATGCTCTCCATCATGACGATCAGAGTGACAATGCCGTAGCCGTAATGCTGAAGCAGCGTGTCGAGATGGTGCAGCAGGGGTCTGTTATCCTTGTGCTGGAGGCTGACCGGGTTATCGGCTCACAAAGGGCGTGGCGCGTGAGTTGATCCCACAAAGCGCAGACCATGCCGTAAACAGGGGCAATTCAGAAGAGAGGCAGCGGCATGGCAGTCCTTCGGTAGGTCTGCCTCAAGTGTGCCTTTTTCAGAGAGACCGGTTTCAGAGAGTCCGGCCACCCGGTGGTGCTGCAAGGCGCGTGGCCAGAAGACTGCTGGCGGCCTGTTTTTTGCCGCGTACCACGGCGGTATCCAGTGCGGAGAGAAAGGCGGAGCGGTCTTTTTTGGTAAAGCTTTTCCCTCCGCCTGTCATGGTGCCGGTGGAGCGGAGGTCTTCCATCAGGTTCCGCATGGCCAGCGCCATGCCGATGGCGTTTTCATCCAGAATACGGCCCGTGGGGTTCAGCACACACGCTCCTTTTGCCACGCAGCGGGCGGCTAACGGGATGTCGGAGGAGATAACGATGTCATGCGCTTGGACGTGTTCGGCAATCCAGTCATCCGCCACATCCATGCCGTCTGTCACGACAATCCGCTCAATCTGAGGAGATGCCGGGGCGGCCAGCAGACGGTTGGAGACAACATAGGTTTTCAGCCCGTGGCGGGTGGCCACCTGATAGGTCTCGTCCCGCACGGGGCAGGCGTCGGCGTCTATAAAAATACGTATCATGGCCTGACTCCTAGGCCCTGCCACAACGTGCTGGCAAGGGAGGCGCGGGGCGGTGTGAGCCTGCCTCATGTTGCGTGGTGCGCCTGCTCGGTAGTGTTGGCACCTGTTCCGCGCTGCCTTTTCGGCGTGAAACGCCACGGCAAAAGGGATAGCCCGGCGGGGGCAGTTTGCGGTAGGGAGGGGGCTGAACAAGACAGCTCAAGGTTTTTCATGCGTCCTCCCCGTTCTGGCCGTCCGTCCCGCCGCTCGCGTGGCTCTTCTCCCGCAGGGCGTGAGGGGGCCGCAGCCGCTGGTACCTGCTGGCTGTTTGGCACACATGCCGTTGCCGCCGCTCTGGCCAACCCGAACCGCGTGTTCCAGCGCCTTATGGTGACGGAGCCTGAACATCCAGCCCTTCTGGCCGCGAGGGAGGCCGGAGCTGTCATCCGCATAGAGCCGGAAATTGTGCAGCGCGTCCGGCTGGATGACCTGCTGGGGGCAGAGGCCGTGCATCAGGGTGTTGCGGCTCTGGTCAAGGCGCTGCCGAACCTGACGCTGGAAGAAGCGCTGGAACGCCCCGGCCCCGTGCTGGTGCTGGATCAGGTGACGGACCCGCGCAATGTTGGCGCAATCCTGCGCTCCGCCGCGGCTTTTGGCGCGGCCTGTCTTGTGGTGCAGGACCGCAACGCGCCGGAGGAAACCGCCGTGTTGGCTAAAGCGGCTTCCGGCGCGCTGGAGACGGTGCCGATGGTGCGGGAAGTTAATCTCTCCCGTGCGATTGAGGCGCTGCAGAAAGGCGGCTGCTGGACAGTCGGGCTGGATGCGGGCGGCGGCCTGCTGGATGGTCCGTCCTTCAAAGGCCGCCGCGTGGCGCTGGTGCTGGGGGCGGAAGGCAAGGGCCTGCGTCGTCTGACGCGGGAAAGCTGTGACGAGATTGCCGGGCTGTACATGCCCGGCGAAATGGAAAGCCTGAACGTGTCTGTGGCCGCAGCCGTTGGGCTTTATGAACTGGCGCGGGAACGCATGCCCAGCACATACCAGCCACCAGCCACAAAGAAGCCCACGTAAGAGCCGATATCAGCGCCGCCCAGCCAGCGGGCGATGGGGCCGGTGTAAAGCTGGCTGTCTGAAAACAGCAGGATGGTCAGCACGGAGGTCACGGCAAAAATCGTGGCCCCATAGGTCCAGCCCGGTGGCACCGGGCGCGGCTGGCGGGTGCCGCAATACCAGTCGGCCAGCACAATGCCGATCCACGGCGCAATCCAGTACAGCGTGACCAGCAGATAGTCCGTATAGAGCGAGGCGTAACGCCCCGCACCCGCCACGGCCAGACCGTAGCCCAGCAGGGCGGTCAGAATGGCGGCCGTCACACGCGGGACGTGCAGACCTGCGGAAATCAGGCTGTAGCTGGCTGTATTATCGTTAAATGAATTACCGGTGATGGAGGAGAGCGCAATGGCCGCCAGCGCCACAGCCCCCAGCGGCCCCATCGCCTGCTGGAGCGAGGCAATGACGGCGGTGGGAGACGGATTGGCGACACTCCCAGCACTGATCAGCCCCAGAATCTGGAAGGGAATGGCGGAACTCAGCAACCCGGCCAGAGCCAGCCAGACCACCTTTTTCGGGTTGGTGTCGGCTGGCAGATAGCGCGTGTAGTCCGAGGAATAGGACGCCCAAGATAAATTGAAACTAACCAGAATTCCCATGGCCAGCAGGAAGGTGGACAGGCTGACCGGGTGGTGCGCGGCAAGAGGGGCAGCCCCCCGCATGGCAAACACCACGCCCATCAGAATGAAGACGACCAGCAGCAACCCGCCCAGATATTTCTGCACGGCCTGCACCACATGGTGCCCGTAAATGGAGGCCACCATTTGCACGGAGGCCAGAACCGCCAGCGCCAGCCAGAAGGGTAGGGCGAGACCCGCCAGCATCAACAGCGCCATCAGGGCAGTGGCGGCGGGCACGTTGTTCACCGCGTCCCACCCCACGCAGTAAATCCAGTTGAGGAACGCGGGAGGACGCACCCCCAACCGCCCGAGGGCGCGGCGGGAGGCTTCCATCTGCGTCAGGCCCGTGGCCGGGCCAATGGAGGCAGCAAGGGCAACTGGCAGGGCGCCAATCAGATTGCCCAGCAGCACGGCCAGCACCCCGGTTTTAAAATCCAGCCCCAGACTGACCAGCAACGCTCCCGTCACCCAGCCGCCCGGCCCCAGATTGGGGGAAAAGTGGCTCCAGAACACCTTGTCCAGAGCCATGGTTTTCTGCGCGGCAGGCACAGGCTCCCGCACAGAGGCTTCGGAAAGCTCTTCCATCAGGCGCGACGGCGCGCGCCGTCGGGCCTGCGCAGAGGCCGGTTGGCTGGGGTCTGGAGAACTGGGCTGGCCAGAGGGGGCCGGAGGCTTGGTCATGCCGAATAAAGTCCTGAAACGAGGTGTCCTGAAAAAACGGACCATCCGCGTGAGCGGTTACGTGTGGGGCAGCGGTGGCTCAGGACAGGTCCGGTTCCGGCATGCTGCCCGCTGCCCCGGTGGGCTGGTTGGTGTAATAGGCTTCCGCCAGACGGATGGGCAGGAGGTCCATAAAGCGGGACCCGGCTACCAGCCAGCGTGGGAACACAATGCGCCGTTCATTCCGCCTGAGTCCACGCAGAATGCGGCGGCTGGCGTTATCCACGTCCGTCAGCCCCGGCATGGGGAAGTGATTACCCGCCACCATGGGCGTGTTGAGAAACCCGCAGACAACGGAGGTGAGCAAAATACCCGCCTGCTTCATGTTCCCGCCGGTTGCCACCATAAAGCGGTCCACGGCGGCCTTGGAGGCGCTGTAGGACGGTGTTCCGGGGTAGGAGACAATGCCCGCGACGGAGGAAATGGCGCAAATCCGCCCGCGCAGGCCATCCGCCGCGCGCGGCTGGCCCTGCATGACATGGAGTGCAGGCAGCACGGTGTTCAGCACGCCCTCCACATTGGTGGCAAACATCCGGCGCGCCTGTGCATCCGGCTCATAGGGGGCACCGTCGGGCGCGGTGGCGCGGCGGGTGCCACCGGTAATGCCTGCGCAGGCCAGAACCATGTCCAGCGGGCCGGCGCTGTGCACCCAGTCTTCCATGCCGTTGCGGTCCGTTACGTCACAGAGTCGGATATCCGCTGCGGCACCACGGGAGATGCATAGGCGGGCTGTTTCTGTCAGGCGGTCTCGGTTGCGGCCGCCCAGAAACAACCTGCGGCCCGGCCGGGCCAGTGTGAGTGCCAGCGAACGTCCAAGGCCGGATGACGCGCCGGTAATCAGAACGGTATCGTGTTTCATGTCGCCCTCTTACCCTGAGACTGTTAGAAGAACTCCCCATTATGGCACCCAGACGGCACTTGTGGCAGAGACGCCGGGTGGAGTGTGAGTTGAGAATAGTGAACAGGGTGGAACGGCAGGATGTCTGACGCAGCGGCTGAACAGGGTAAGACCATCAAGCGGCGGGGGGTGTGCTTTGTAATCTCCGCACCGTCCGGGGCCGGGAAATCCACTATTGCCAATGCGCTGCGGGCGTCCGAACCCAAGCTGCGGCATTCTGTGTCCGTCACCACGCGCCAGCCGCGCCCCGGTGAAAAGGAAGGTGTGCATTACCACTTCCGCACTATGGAACAATTTGAGGAGATGGCGGCCCAGAACGAGTTGCTGGAATGGGCCACGGTTTTCGGCCGGGGATACGGCACGCCGCGCGGTCCGGTGGAAGAGGCGCTGAACGCCGGGCACGATATGGTGTTTGATATCGACTGGCAGGGCCACCAGCAGATTCGCGCGGCCCTGCCGGATGATGTGGTGAGCCTGTTTGTGCTTCCGCCTTCTCTGGCTGAACTGGAGCGCCGCCTGCATTCCCGCGCGTCGGACCACCCGGATGAAATTGCTCGCCGCATGGCCGCCGCGCGGGATGAAATTTCCCATTGGCGGGAGTTTGATCATGTGGTGGTGAATACAGAACTGGACCGCGCGATTTTTGAAGCCCGTGCGGTGCTGACAGCCGGACGTCTGCTCACGCGGCGGCAGACGGGGCTGGCGGAGTTTGTGCACACATTCGGAGCCTGAAGGTTATGGATTTTTCGTCAGTTTCGGTTCTCTGCCTTGGGGACGTGATGCTGGACCGCTTCCTGTACGGTTCCATGGAACGCATCTCACCAGAAGCTCCGGTGCCAGTGCTGTTGCTGGAGTCTCGGCGGGAAATGCCCGGCGGGGCTGGGAACGTTGCCAATAACATCATTTCTCTGGGTGGCCGCGCCATTCTGGTCGGGCTGGTGGGGCAGGATGATGCCGGGGCCGTACTGCGCAATGCTCTTGTGCATCAGGCTGGTGTGGTAGACGCAACCGTCTGTTCCGCCATGCGCCCCACCATCTGCAAGACACGGTTTATTGCCGTGAACCAGCAGGTGGTGCGTGCGGATGAGGAAAGCCGAAGCCCGCTCCAGCCGGAGGAAGCCGAGGCGCTGTGCCGCGCGATTGATGCACAGATTGAGCGGGTTCAGGCCGTTGTGGTGTCTGATTACGGCAAGGGCGTGTGCAACCCTACTGTGCTGACGCATATCTTTGCCGTAGCCCGTGCCCGTGGGGTTCCGGTGTTTGTGGACCCCAAAACTGCGGATTACACCCAGTATCGTGGGGCGACCTGCATCACGCCCAACGCGAAGGAGCTGGCTCTGGCCTCCGGTATGCCAGTGGGGACGGAAGCGCAGGCGGAACTGGCCGCCCGCGCTGTTATGGCGCAGGCGGATGCCACGGCCATTCTCGCCACCCGGTCCGAAAAAGGGATGATGCTGGTGCGGCAGGATGCCCCGGCTCTGTCCGTCCCTGCACGGGCGCGGGAAGTGTTCGATGTTTCCGGTGCGGGCGATACGGTGATCGCCACCATGGCGCTTGGCGTTGGGTCCGGGATGTCGTTCGAGCAGGCCATGCGTGTGGCCAATGCCGCGGCGGGTGTCGTGGTGGGCAAGCTGGGCACGGCCACGGCGGACATTCAGGAAGTGCTGCACGAGCTCGAAGAACAGTCTGGCCCGGATGACATGCCGCATCTTCTGCCCCTATCCGCCGCCTGCGCACAGGTGCGGCGCTGGCAGGCGCAAGGGCTGAAAGTTGGTTTTACCAACGGGTGTTTTGACATTATCCACCCCGGCCATGTCGGTCTGCTGGCGGAAGCCCGCGCGGCGTGTGACAGGCTGGTGGTCGCCCTCAATACGGATGCCAGTGTCAGCCGCCTGAAAGGCCCGATGCGGCCCGTGAATGACCTGGAATCCCGTGCTCGCGTCATGGCCGCCATCCGCTATGTCGATGCGGTCGTGTCTTTTGATGAAGACACACCTCTGGAAACTATCCGGGCACTTATGCCGGATGTGCTGATTAAAGGGGCGGATTATAAGCCGGAGCAGGTTGTGGGGGCGGATCTTGTCATGGGCAATGGCGGCCGATTGGTGCTTGCTAATCTGGCGCAGGGACATTCCACAACAGCCACTATTGGACGGATACAAGCATCATGAGCAGCACACGTCCTCCTGCCCCTTTGACAGATGCGCGGACAGACGGCGCGCCGGTGCCGCTGGTGGCGGTACGGGACCGATTTTCTAACTGGCTGTTCCAGAAGGCGCTCCCCTTATGGGCCACAACGGGGTGTGATGGCATCGCGCAGGATATGGCGGCCCTCGGCGCACAGGAATGTCTGACTCTGGCGGGCGTTCCCGCTCTGCCGCCCTTCAAGCGGTTGCGAGTGCAGGCGCGGCAGTTGTTTGCGTTCTCATGGGCCGCGTTGCAGGGGTGGGAAGAAGGTGTATCTCGCGCTCACGGTATTTTCCGCTTCATGCAGCGGGCGCATGGGGAGGACGGCAGTTGGGCGCGGACCCTCACGCGGGAAGGCGCTGTGCTGGATGGTACGGCGGACCTGTATGACCTCGCTTTTGTCGTGTTCGCGCTAGCTTGGTACGGGCGGCTGGAAGGCTCTGGCCGGGCGGAAGCTCTTGCGCGGGAAACGCTGGGCTGGATTCAGCAGCACATGTCTACGCCGGAAGGTGGCTTTCTCAACTGCCTGCCCGATGATGGTGCTGCGCGGCAGCAGAACCCCCACATGCATCTGCTGGAAGCGGTTCTGGCCCTGTATGTCACGACGGAGCATGAGGCTGATCTGGCTTTGGCCCATACGCTATACCGCTTGTTCCGCACGCATTTTTTTGAGCCTGTTACGGGCACGCTCGGCGAGTTCTTTACAAAGGACTGGCAACCCGTAGCGGGTGAGGACGGGCAGTGGGTGGAGCCGGGGCATCACTTTGAATGGGTCTGGCTGCTGGGCGAATATCATCGTCTGGCCGGGGTGGACACGTCCGAACCCGCCATGCGGCTTGCCAGCTTTGCCACACGTTTTGGCCTTGTGCCGGAAACAGGCCGGGTGCGGGATGTGCTGCGCCGGGACGGCACGATCCTTCGGGGTGGCTCGCGTCTGTGGGTGCAGGGGGAGGCCCTGCGTGGCATCTTGTGTCAGGACAAGCAGGACAGTCGCGGCATAGCGGCGCGTCTGGCAACTAATTTGTTGGACGATTACTTTACAGGCTGCCCCGTCGGCACATGGGTAGACCAGCTTGATGCGGCGGGCGCGCCTACGGTGACAAAAATTCCCACCAGTTCGCTCTACCACATCATCACCGCGTTTGATTCACTTAATCAGGCGGCAAATCTGGCTACAAAACCCTCTTATTCCGGTCTTTAGGCTGGTTTGAGTGCATGAGACTCTGGGTCTGGTTGCTGCCAGACCCTCTCCCGCATGTAGCGGGGGCGCATGCGTCTTGTCGGTAATGCCGCAAGACGTGTGTATCAAGATCTGATAGAACCCATGGCGTGAGTATGACCCAGACCCAACCCGCGCGACAGGAAGAAGAAACGCTTCTGTCGCTCTCCCTTCGCCATCCTCCTGCCAATCTGGAAGCAGAGCAGGCCCTTCTGGGCGCGCTGCTGACAAACAACCGGGCGTATGACCGCGTTTCGGACTTTCTGACCGGCGCGCATTTCGCCAATCAGGTGAATGGCCGGATTTATGATGCCATTGCTCGCCGGATTGAAAACGGCCAGTTGGCGGATCCTGTCACGCTGCGGGCTGAACTGGAAAATTCCGGTATCCTGAATGATGTGGGCGGCATGGTCTATCTGGCCAAACTGCTGACCTCCATGGTGGGTATTATCAACGCCGGGGATTACGGTCGCGCTATTCATGATGCGTGGATCCGCCGCCAGTTGATTGATATTGGCGAGACCGTGGTGAACAGCGCGTTTGGCACAATCTCTGATCTCTCCGGCCCTGATCAGATTGCCGCGGGGGAAGAAGCCCTGTTCCGTCTGGCGACGGAGAAGGGGCAGGATGGCGGTTTTGTGGTGTTTGACCGCGCCCTGACCGACGCCATTAAAACGGCTGAACTCGCCTTCCGGCGGGAAGGGCATGTGTCCGGCCTGACATCCGGCCTGCGGGATCTTGATAAGAAAACCGGCGGTCTGCATCCATCAGATCTGATGATTCTTGCCGGACGTCCTGCCATGGGCAAGACCGCGCTGGCCACGAAAATCGCCTTCTCTGCTGCCCGTGCGCTGATGATCGAGGCGGAAGACAAAGGGCCGGGGGTAGAACCCACAGGCACCGTTGCCATTTTCTCGCTGGAAATGTCCGCCGAACAGTTGGCGACCCGTATCCTGTCTGAGCAGGCGGAAGTGTCTGGTGAGAAAATCCGTCGCGGTGACATTGGCCAGAAAGAGTTTGACCGCTTTGTGCGCGTCAGTCGTGAACTCTCCCGTCTGCCACTGGTGATTGACGATACACCGGCCATCTCCCTGTCCGCCATGCGGACGCGCTGCCGCCGCCTGAAGCGGACGCGAGGGTTGAGCCTTGTGGTGGTGGATTACCTCCAGTTGATGCGCCCGTCCGTCGGTACCCGCCCAGAAAGCCGCGTTCTGGAAATTTCCATGATTACGCAGGGCTTAAAGGCAATTGCGAAAGAACTGGAAGTGCCTGTTATTGCCCTTTCCCAGTTGTCTCGTCAGGTGGAAAGCCGTGAAGATAAACGGCCCATGCTCTCGGATCTGCGTGAATCCGGCTCCATTGAGCAGGACGCGGATTCCGTGATGTTTGTGTACCGAGACGAATATTATCTCCAGCAGCGCATGCCCAAGGAAACGGCCTTTGATTCCATGGAAAAATACGGCGCAGCATTGGATGACTGGCAGCGCAAGATGAGCCTTGTGCATAACAAGGCTGAGCTCATTCTGGAAAAACAGCGTCATGGCCCCACCGGTGTCGTGCATCTGTTCTTTGAAGGTGAGTTCACACGTTTTGCGGACCTTGATGTCTTGCATGAGGACCCGCATCATTAAGCGCAGACCCGTTTTTCAGATAGAAGATGAAGGCGGCAATGATATGGGTTGTAGATATGAATGTATAGGCCTGTCAGTCATGTCTGGTTGTCATCTGTCGCCAGTCTTTGTGTTTTGAACTAACGTTTTCAATGAGATGTTTTTTATACAAAGAGCTGATTGTATATGGGAGCGTTGATTTCGACTGTTAACGTCTCACGCCTAACAGGCTGCTGGTGAATGATGCTGTCCAGATCCGTTCAGTAAATTGCGAATGTAGAGCTGGGTGATTTTTCGTATAAATTTAATAAACTCATACATAAATTCAAGCTATGAAGAGGGCTAATAAAAAAGGTGATAGAGACAATATTTTGCAGAAACCCCCGTATTCAACGACTGGAATATTAAGTCTCTCTCTTCTGCTGTGTTTCATTTCCGTCTTTGGTTTCGCGTTTACGCAGGCATCTGCGGCTGAAAAAACTGGCGGGCAATGCACAGCTTTTTTCTGGGCAGGAAATCCCCATAATCGCGATGATAAAGCATTTCTTATCCTTACGGGCTTTCTTGACGGTAAGAAAATAGCACTGCAACTCGACACGGCGTCCCCTGAATCATTTCTCAGGTTTCAACAGGGTGATGTTGCTGCGCCAAAGTTTCCGCCTCAAATGAGTGAGCATCAGTTACAAATTGGCGGAATGATATGGGATCATGCAAAGTTTTTAACGCAAGGCAGACAGGCCGCAATACAGCAATCAGTCTATGGAACTGCGGGTTTAAATCTGCTTGCTGGTCTTGTGACAACGCTTGATTATCGGAACCAGCGTATTTGTTTTTATCGCGACCAAAAAAATAAGAGAATATTTGGAAAAGTGCAGTGGCAACCCACACAAATGAGAGGGGGGTGGCTGCTCATTAAGGCTGATCTGGGTGGTGAGCGCCCCTCACTTGTGGCGTTTGACACCGGAGCCAGCCTTTTTGAACTTGTTGTTCCTGAAGAGACGTGGAAGCGACTGACTGGGAAAACCAGTAGGCTGGAGGCTACTCTACACCTGAGTGGCAAGGCGTGGGGTCAACCAATAACACTCTACGGGGCTCCGTCTGTCGTTTCTGTAACCATAGGCGGTCAACGTCGGGACAGGAGGGAGGTCTGGATTGCCCCTCATGCGTTGTCTGATTATCCAGCGCGGCCGGATGGGATCGTCGGCAATGCAGCATTCCTTGACTCCACGGTTGTGTTGGATCTTAGGAGAAATGCGCGTTTTGGTGTGCTAGAAAAGTAATGTATTGTTTGATAAGGCATAAATACTTATGGTGTATAAGAATTTTTTTATTAATTTTTGTGGCTAATAAAATTTTCATAAATTTCTTATAAAGTTCTGATATTCTTATTGAATATCTATCATTTAAACGTAAATATCCTTTCTAATATCCTACAATTTCAAGTGGAGAAATATATTCCTTAGAGCCTGTTTGAAAAGTCACGGATGAGCGT
>NZ_LHZV01000047.1 GCF_001581005.1 Acetobacter orleanensis | reverse complement strand
TAACCCGGCGGAAAAAGCAGGGGATAAATATCACGCCGTCGCCAAGTTCAATGTCGTCACGGGTGAGCAGAAAAAGGGTCCCGCTGGCCCGCCGTCCTATACGTCCGTGTTCGCAAAGGAACTGGTGCGCCGGGCTGCTACCGATAAAAAGATTACGGCGATCACCGCCGCTATGCCGTCCGGCACCGGGCTGGATGCGTTTGCCAAAAACTATCCCGACCGCTTTTTTGACGTCGGCATTGCCGAGCAGCATGCCGTGACCTTCGCGGCCGGTATGGCCACAGAAGGGCTGCGTCCGTTCTGCGCCATTTACTCCTCCTTCCTCCAGCGCGCTTATGATCAGGTGATGCATGACGTGGTGCTGCAAAAGCTGCCCGTCCGCTTCGCCATTGATCGCGCCGGTCTGGTGGGAGCCGATGGCGCGACGCATGCAGGCTCCTTTGACATCGCCTATTTGGGCTGCCTGCCCGGCATCAGCATCATGGCGCCGTCTGACGAGGTCGAACTGCTGCACATGACGGCTACCGCCGCCGAGTTTGATGAAGGCCCTATTGCCCTGCGCTACCCGCGCGGCAACGGCCTTGGGCTGGACCTGCCCGCGGAAGGTCAGGTTCTGGAAATCGGCAAGGGCCGGATTGTCCGGGAAATGGGCCGTCAGGCCGGGGCGGAGAAAGGCGGCATTGCCATCCTCTCGCTCGGCCCGCGTCTGGCGGAAGCCCTGAAGGCAGCAGACATGCTGGCCGCACAAGGGCTGGCCCCGACTGTAGCGGATGCCCGCTTCGCCAAGCCGATTGATACGGCTCTGGTGGAAAATCTGGCCCGTAACCATGCGGTGCTGATTACGCTGGAAGAAGGCTCGATTGGCGGGTTTGGCGCGCAGGTGGGCCAGCATCTGGCCAACACCGGCCTGCTGGACCATGTGCGCTTCCGCCCGATGACCCTGCCTGACATCTTCATCGACCATAACACGCAGGAGGCTCAGTACGAGCAGGCCGGGCTCACCGCCCCCTTCATCGTCAAAACTGCTCTCAGCGCGCTGGGTGTGGCTGTGGCGGAGCAGACGGCCTGATCCGATGGCACGCCGTCGTGTTGACCAGATGCTTGTTGACCGGGGGCTGGTTGAAAGCAGGACAAAAGCTCAGGCCCTGATTATGGCCGGGCTTGTGTTCACCGCAGAAAAGCGCGTTGCCAAAGCGGGCGATCAGCTTGCGGAAGACGCGCCTCTGGATGTGCGTGGGCAGGAGCATCCGTGGGTTTCTCGCGGCGGCTGCAAGCTGGCGCATGCTCTGGAATATTTCCATCTGTCGGCACAGGACCGTATCTGTCTGGATGTGGGCGCTTCGACAGGCGGCTTTACGGATGTCCTGCTGACCAACGGAGCCCGCAGCGTCTATGCTGTGGATGTGGGCCACGGACAACTGGCATGGAAATTACGGTCGGACCCGCGTGTGACCGTGATGGAAAAATGCAATGCCCGCCATCTGGACAACACGCTTATTCCGCAGGCTCCTTCTGTTATTGTGTGTGATGCCAGCTTTATTGGCCTGCGCACCGTGCTACCCGCAGCCTTAGCTCTGGCGGCGGATGATGCATGGGCCGTCGCCCTTATCAAACCTCAGTTTGAAGCCGGTCGTGACCAAATTGGCGCGAAAGGCGTGGTGCGCGACCCATTGGTGCATGACGGTGTGTGCCAGATGATTCACGACTGGTGGAGTGCCCTGCCCGGCTGGTCAGTTCTGGGGATTGAGCCTAGCCCGATTACAGGGCCGGAAGGCAACCGGGAATTTCTGATTGCCGCAAAACGGGTTCCCGCAGAAGCCTAAAACTCAGGCCCACCAGAAACAGTTCTTTAAAAGCGCTTTCTTAAAACATTTTTTATTGCCGGTAATTTGGTAAATCCGTGACTAAGTGTCACTTTTTCTGCCATATTCGTGAGTAATAAATCCTCATCACAGAGAATTAAAGGAAGCCTGCCGCTTATGCGTAAACTCATCATGATGCTTGGTGTTGCAACCGGCCTGCTCGGCATCACTGGTGGTGCCGGGGCTGCGCCTCGTCCCTATAACGCTGTTACCAACGCACCTGCTCCGCAGGGCAGTGTGACGGAAGCGGGAGGCCCTCTCTTGAGCGGGTATGAGCAGGACGGCCTGATCCTTCAGGATGACCTCAAAAACCAGACGCTGGTGATCTCGGCAGATCCGGCCACATTGCGTGCAAGCGCGCTTCCATCCGATGGCAACAACCGTTATCGCGTTGCCATGCGGGATGTGCTCTCCGCCGCAGCCTCATACGCCTATCTGTATTTTGGCCAGCATGCGGATGCTGATCATCTCTCGGTGGTTGCCAACATTCAGTCTGACGGTCTCCAGCAGGCGAGCATAGCCGGCGGCACGACTGAAGCTGAGCAGCCAGCAATGACGTTTGATATTCCGCGCCCGTCCTTCCCTATCTCTCCCGACGCCACTCCGGATGATTATTCCGCAAAAACAATCAGCACGATTCTCGGCGGGATTGATCCGGCTAAAACCAATATTGCTCCGTGGCTGCGTAACGGCCTGCAAAATAATCACGCCGGATCTGGCGCAACGCACACCCAGTAAAAGCGCGGTTCTTCCCGCTTGAACTCTTTTCCCCTCGGTTTCTTGCGGGGCTAAAAGTCTCAGCCCCGCAGTTCAGGAGAATTTATCAGGGGTCCGGTGTCTGCCGGGCCCCTTCTCTGTTATAAGGGCGTCTTTCCTCCCTTCCAGTAGTGGCTCCGTTCATGTCTTTAGGTAATTCTGCTCATCCCACACCATCGCACGATGCAGAGGCCGCAGCGTCTCTCAATGCGGATGAACGGGCCCGTATTCTGGCAAAAGCGGCCCTCTTCAGCCCGCCCCCGGCCATGCTGCCGGATGGACGGCGGGATCTGGTTGGCCTGACACGAGAAGAAATTACAGATATTCTGGTCGAAATTGGGGAAAAGCCGTTTCGCACCAAGCAACTCTGGCACTGGATCTATCATCAGGGCGTGACTGATTTCGCGCAGATGAGCAGCATTGCCAAACCGCTCCAACAGAAATTGGCGGAACGATTTGTGGTCGGTCGCCCGGAAGCGGCGACAGTGCAGACCTCCACAGATGAAACACGCAAGTTTCTTTTCCGGTTCCGGGACGGGCAAGAAGCCGAAACCGTCTATATTCCTGATCGGTGGGAAGACCGGGGGGCCGTATGCATTTCCTCACAGGTTGGCTGCACGCTCTCCTGCACCTTCTGCCATACCGGCACCCAGAAATTGGTGCGTAACCTCGGGGCTGCCGAGATTGTCGGCCAGTTTATGGCTGCGCGCGATTCCTATAACGAATGGCCGAGCCCGAAAGGCGATACACCACGCCTGCTGTCCACCATCGTGCTGATGGGCATGGGGGAACCGCTCTATAATTACGAAAACATTGCCAAGGCGATGCGGATTATTATGGACGGTGAAGGCATTGGCCTCTCGCGCCGCCGCATCACCCTTTCTACATCCGGCGTTGTGCCGCTGATGGATCGCTGTGGTGATGAGTTAGGCATTAACCTCGCCGTCTCCCTGCATGCCGTGCGCAACGACCTGCGCGATGAAATTGTGCCGCTCAACCGTAAATACCCGATTGAAGAGGTTCTCGCGGCCTGCCGCCGTTATCCCGCCGCCAGCAATGCCCGCCGCATTACGTTTGAATATATCATGCTGCGTGGCGTGAATGACAGCGAGGCTGACGCGCGCGAACTCGTTCGGCTGATTTCCGGTATTCCCGCCAAAGTGAACCTCATTCCCTTTAATCCGTGGCCGGGCAGCGCCTACCGCCCCTCCACGCGGGAACAACAGAATAAGTTTGCGGATATTGTTATGGCGGCGGGCTTTGCCTCCCCCATCCGGACCCCGCGCGGGCGCGATATTCTGGCGGCGTGCGGGCAGCTAAAAACCGAAAGTGAGCGTATCCGCGCCTCTCAAAGCTGATTTTTCTGCGCAGGACCACAGTACGCGGAGGATGGGCTCTGGCTCCCTTTCTCCGCTAGTGCTAGGACATTGTTCGGACTTTATTCATTACAAGATTTAGGAGACCTGCCTCATGGCCGCCACTGCCGCCAGAAAAGATGTCAAAAAGGTTGTGCTGGCCTATTCCGGCGGCCTTGATACGTCCGTCATCCTGCGCTGGCTGCAGAAGACCTACGGGTGCGAGGTTGTAACTTTCACGGCTGACCTTGGTCAGGGCGAAGAACTGGAACCGGCCCGCAAGAAAGCGGAACTGTTCGGCGTGAAGGAAATCTTCGTCGAAGACCTGCGCGAAACCTTTGTCAAAGACTTCGTGTTCCCCATGTTCCGGGCCAACACGTTGTATGAAGGGCAGTACCTGCTAGGCACCTCCATTGCGCGCCCGCTGATTGCCCAGCGCCAGATTGAGATTGCCCGCGCTGTTGGTGCGGATGCCGTGGCTCATGGCGCAACCGGCAAAGGCAACGATCAGGTTCGTTTTGAACTGGCCTATTACGCCCTGCAACCGGACATCACGGTCATTGCGCCGTGGCGTGAGTGGGATCTGACCTCCCGCACCCGCCTGCTGTCTTTTGCAGAAGAAAATCAGATTCCCATTGCCAAAGACAAACGCGGCGAAGCGCCCTTTTCTGTCGATGCCAACCTTCTGCATTCCTCTTCCGAAGGCAAGTTGCTGGAAGACCCGGCCATTGGCCCGGAAGAAATTGTTTTCCAGCGCACTATCTCCCCGGAAGCAGCACCGGATGTGGCGACGGAAATCACCATCGACTTTGTCAGCGGTGATCCGGTTGCCATTAATGGCGAGACCATGTCTCCCGCGACCCTGCTCACACGCCTGAACGAACTGGGTAAGGCTAACGGCATTGGCCGTCTGGATCTGGTGGAAAACCGCTTTGTGGGCATGAAATCCCGCGGTATTTATGAAACACCGGGTGGCACCATTCTGCTAACAGCGCACCGCAGCATTGAGTCCATCACGCTGGACCGTGAAGCTATGCATCTGAAAGACAGCCTGATGCCGCGCTACGCCAGCATCCTTTACAATGGGCTATGGTTCTCGCCGGAACGCCGGATGCTTCAGGCTCTGATTGATGCCTCTCAGCATTCTGTCTCAGGTCGCGTGCGCCTCAAGCTGTATAAGGGTAATGTGATTTGTGTTGGGCGCGAAAGCCCTAATAGCCTGTATGATACGCGCGTTGTAACGTTTGAGGATGATGAAGGAGCGTATAATCAGGCAGACGCACAGGGCTTCATCAAACTCAACGCGCTGCGACTGAGACTGGGAGCACAGATTGGCCGTAATGGCGGCGCACTCTGAGCTTCTGAATATGTGTCATTTTTTCTGAAATGCCGAGAGGACCATGACCCGTCGTTTCTCCATTACCCCCTATCTGCTTGCGGCCAGCATGGCCGTTTCCCTCACGGCTTGTGGGTCCCACAAGCCGGATGAACCCGAGCTGACCCCGACGCAGCAGTTTGACAAGCTGCGCAGCGAGCCCGGTGTAACGGTGCTGAAAGATGGTCTGGCTTACAAGGTTCTGCAATCTGGCAAGAAGGATGCAGAACAGCCCCGGCCGGGTGACGTCATGATGCTGATCTATGAAGGCCGTCTGCCAGACGGAGCCATTTTTGACAGCTCCGAACAGCATGGTGATGGCGCTTATATGCAGATGCCGCTTGAAGGTCTTGTCAAAGGCTGGATGGAAGCACTGCCTATGATGCATGTGGGCGATACATGGATGCTCTACGTGCCGCCGGAACTGGGCTATGGCCACAAGGCCATGGGCGTTATTCCGTCCAATAGTCCGCTTATTTTCCGTATCCAGCTGCTGGGTGTCACGCACGCGCAATAAGCCCCGTATGCTGCCAGAGCTGGCTTCACCCCCGTGAAGCCAGCGGGTCTTTTTAGCATCATGACGTTTTTCAAACGGCTCCATCCCGCTCTTTTTGCTGCCAGCGGGGCTGCTCTTTTTCTAACAGCCTGCACGCCCAAAAGCGGCGCTGGTCTGTACGGGACAAATTGCGGCATCTGCCACCATGGTGGTGATGGCATGCCGGGTGCCGTTCCGCCGCTGGTTGGGCGGATTGACCGTATTGCCAGCACAGCAGAAGGCCGAAAATATTTGGCTGATGTGCTGATGAATGGCGTTAGCGGCCCCATCAAGGCCAACGGTCAGCCTTACGAGGCGGAAATGCCGCCCTTCCGTTACCTGAAGGATGAGCAGGTTGCTCAGATCCTGACATGGCTCTCTTCCCGCGGGCACACATCCCCTGCCCCGCAGATTACCGCTGCCGAGATTGCGGTCGCCCGTGCTACTCGGAAGTCCGCAGGCATGGTCGCTCAGGAGCGGGAAGAACTGGACCGTAAAGCCCCCCTCCCCTGATTCTTATTTTTCCTGACGCAGGCACTGGTATTTCTTATGCAACGTATTTTTTCCGGTATTCAGCCTTCCGGCATTCCGCAGCTTGGCAATTATCTCGGTGCAATCCGCAACTGGGTGAGCCTTCAGGCTGACCATGAGTGCGTTTTCTGTCTTGTGGATATGCATGCCATTACGACGTGGCAGGCGCCGGACAAGCTGCGCAACCAGACGCTGACACAGGCGGCCATCCTGCTGGCCGCAGGGATTGATACGGACAAGCACATCCTGTTCAACCAGTCCGCCGTATCCGCCCATGCGCGGCTGGCATGGATTTTCAACTGCGTAACCCGCCTTGGCTGGCTGAACCGCATGACGCAGTTTAAGGACAAAGCTGGCAAAGACCGGGAAAACCATTCTGCCGGCCTCTATGTTTACCCGAGCCTGATGGCTGCGGACATTCTGGCCTACAAAGCAACCCGCGTTCCTGTGGGTGAAGACCAGAAGCAGCATTTGGAACTGACAAACGACGTCGCGCAGAAGTTTAACCATGATTATGGCGTGGAGTTCTTCCCGCAGGTCGAAGCCTTGATCCCGCCTGCCGCAGCCCGTGTCATGAGCCTGCGGGATGGTACAAAGAAAATGTCCAAATCAGACCCCTCTGCCCAGAGCCGGATCGAACTGACGGATGATGCGGACACAATTGCCCTCAAAATCCGCCGCGCCAAAACGGATACTGGCGTTCTGCCCGAAGAAGCCGGCGGACTGGCAGACCGTCCCGAGGCCAAAAATCTGGTGACCATTTACGCAGCCCTTGCCGATATGAGCGTGGAAGACGTTCTGGCGCGCCATCAGGGCGAAGGCTTTGGTCCCTTCAAGCAGGCGCTAACTGAGGTTGTGGTCAACGCCATTGCCCCAATTGCGCTGGAGACAACGCGCCTGATGCAGGATGAAACCCATCTGGCTAGCGTTCTCCGCTCCGGAGCCCTGCGCGCACAGGCCATTGCGGAACCGATTGTGACAGAAGCAGAAAAAATTGTCGGCTTTCTGAAGTAAAACCCCAATTTCAAGACGCCCTGACAGGTGGGAGAGTGATGATCTCCCGCTCTACCTGAGCAGAGAATGCAGAACGTGCATTACCCCATAAGACCCGGCGGCACCAAGGCAACTGGCACACACCCGGCCGCGAACAGGAGCAGTGTGTCCTTGTCGTGGTGCCAAAAGCGCCCGCCATGCCGCCTACAACGAAACACGCGATAATCTTACTGTGCAGCCACAGACACAAAACGGCCTGCGCATGCTTTTCTCGTTGTGCGGCGTGACGCAATGCGTCCAGCCAGCCGGCACGTTCAATTCCCCAACGCTCAGAAAGCCCGCACATTCACTGCTCTAGCTACAAGTGCTAGAGAGCAGCTCAATTTCCGGTTTGGCAGAAACATGCGCTTTCCTTTTTCAAGAAAAAGCATGGCTCAGCACATGGTTTCAGAAACCGGAATCCCTTTGGTGTGCTGCTTTTTTCTCTTCAACATTGGTCAACGGGTCTTTCGGGGGGCTGCCTTATGCGTTTCCTTGCACGTCAGTTGCGGCGCATTATCACCCCCAACTTCGGAGAACAGCGCCGTATCGCCGGTGTTCCACCATTCAAAACGATTGGCCGTATAGCGTGCGCCATCGGCGGAGATCACGTTGGAGAAAACCTGTGTCTGGCCCTCTACTTGCAACACAGCCAGTCTGATTTCCCCAGAATTAAGATAGGTGACGGAAACAGCAGGCTTGGCCAATTTATCGCGCAGGTCTTTAGGGCCCGTGCATTGATAAATCGCGTTGATTTTTTCGACATGGCTTGTCGAGGCAAGCGGAATGCTCAATGTGCTGGCCGAGGCCGACTGTGCTCGCCACACACCCCCAGCGCCCGCAATTTCCAGCACGACAAAGGCCACTTCCAGTCCGGCCAGCAGCTTAAAGACCAGACCTTTTTTACCAGTGTTCCTGACAATCACAGCGTTCTCCAATTCTGCCCGCGGGTGCATAACAGCGTGAAGGATATACCTGATTGCTTGTTTTGCAAAAGCAGGCTGCCCGCGGAAACGTGCCGCTCAACCTCTCAATTCACGAACGATGGAGTGTCAGAGTGCTCTGCGGCCAGAATATGCAGGCTGGTAGCGGTTTTCTGGAGGATGTCCTGCGTGTCAGGCGGCGCGCCAAGTGCCTGTCGCTCCAGCCACCCTGCCGTCACGCTCGCCCATGCTGTGGCATCTGGGCCCGTTTGCGCCCATTTTCGCAGAAAAACACGGATACCGCGCCGGGCATTGAGCGGCAAAATCGGGTCTTTCGCAACGTTCCGCAGGAACACGATATGCATACCCATGGTCATGGCGCGACACTGCGTTTGCATATAGGCCAGCCTGATTGGGTCTGGCACACCTTGCGCATTGCGCAAAATACGCACAAGGCTGGATGCACTTTCTGAAAGCCATTGATGCACTGTCACGCGGCTGGTTGGCGCGGCCAGAGCTTTTAGTCTGCTCGCGCCCCAACGGGCTGTGCGGCGCATATGAGAGTCTACCCGGAACGGCAGAACAAGCCGATACGTCCAGCCTACAAACGTCACAGCCGCCAGAAAGGCCATGGCGTTGTTGAAAAAGGCCTCTTCCGAAAAACGGCTCTGGTTGCCGGGGCCAATCAGCACCGGCAAAAACATATTGAAGGAAAAAGCATATCCCGCTGTGGCCGGTTTGCGGGCGGCCAAACCGCCGATTGTCATAACGCCTGCCAGCATGACAATCAGCACTTCCGGCGCAGTCACCGCAGGCATAACCCAGAGTGCGTAAATGGCGGCTGCAAACGCACACCACAACGCACCTTTCAAAAAGGGCGTTGAGGCGAGAATAGGATTTTCCCGTGTGGCCATCAGACCGTAAACCAGCGCGACAAAAGAAATAAAACCTGCCCCGGAAGGCCAACCTGTTACTTCCCACACCAGCCACCCCGCCAGAATACCCATGCAGGCACGGACGCCATTTTCAACAGCTTCCAGAGCATGACGGCGGGAGGTCATTTTAAATCGGAAGCGATCGCCTCGTTTTGGATGCGCACAGGCCTCAATATGCTCACGGGCAATGTCATAATCCGCATAAAGAGCGGCAGGCAGAGGCACAGACTGCTGCTCTACGGTGTGTTCCTGCTCCAGCAGCGCCATACCGCGTGCACGGGCCAACACCATAATCATGGCTGCCAGAGCCGCATGGGCATGGTCTGCCGCGTGGGTGCCGGGCCCCATTTCCAGCGCATCAAATTCAATGCGGGCGTTGGCCGCCATC
The DNA here is from genome assembly GCF_001581005.1 of Acetobacter orleanensis. Taxonomy (GTDB): domain Bacteria; phylum Pseudomonadota; class Alphaproteobacteria; order Acetobacterales; family Acetobacteraceae; genus Acetobacter; species Acetobacter orleanensis. Next base: position 37,179 of record NZ_LHZV01000047.1, on the reverse strand, counting down.
AGGTCTGTCAGCACCTGTCCTTGCGTCTGGGCATCCGCGCGGCCACTCACCAGATCAGATACCACCTGCCGCACAGCCTGAAACGCGCCATTCAGCCGGTCGAGCAGACGTTTGCGGGCCTGCGCCTGCAAGGTCGGCATGAAGAGAACAGCCAGAAGCGCTTCACACACCACGCCAAGAATAATGTAGGTGCCGCGCGCCATGGCGATATCAAAAACATGGTCAGGCTCTGCAATGGCCCCGGTGGCGACAATGGCAGAGGTAAACCCTGTCAGCACCAGTCCGTACGCCCGATAGCTTTCCAGAAATGTGGCCCCGCCACAGCACAGGCCAATCCAGACCGCGAGGCAGCAGAAAAACAGCGCGGACGCCTGCGGAAAGGCGGCAATCAGCGCCACACCAATGCCGCACCCCAGCACTGTTCCCGCAATACGCCACCGCGCCTTGGACAGACTTTCCCCGCGTGAGGACTGTGCAACGACCCACACAGTCAGCGGTGCCCATTGAGGGCTGTCCAGTTCCATACCCATGGCAATCAGCAGGGACAGGATTGCCGCCAGAGAAGACCGGACCGCAAAGATCAGGTCCATGGCCGAAGGCTCAAGCAGCCAGCTTAATTGACTGCGGAGCGAGGCGCGCGGGCCACCAAAAAACAACCGCCCCAGCAGGCCGCCATCCGGCCCAACCATGCTCTGACTCGTCATGACATTATCCCGGCGCATGCGATCCCTCCTGCACGAAGCGGGACAATGCGAACAATCCGTGTCGTTCGTCCAAATGTTTGTAATGATATGGTGATAAAGGCTGCTTATCAGACTGTATAAATGTCTGCGAGGCTCAGTGTTTTCGCGACATCCCATAAACGCATCAACAACATGCTGGTATTGGGCTGAGCCAGCCGCACCAGACCGACATCGGGCGATGCACACCCGCTTATCCGCCGGACCTGAAGGCCGGAAAGCCCGACCCGCTCCGGTAGAGCCGCCACCGGCAGGATACTGGCCAGACGCCCACCGAGCAGTTCAGCATGCAGCAATTCGAGCGCATCTGTTTCCAGCATCACGGTCGGGGTAACATCGGCCTCTCTGAACCCTGCATCCACCAGTTGCCTGCTGCGCATATTGCGGCTGAGCAGGCACAGGGGCAGCGAGGCAATGTCCGCCCAAGAACAATGTTTGCCAGCCGGAAGCTGAACCGAGGCGGCCGCCGCCAGCACATGCTGTTCTGCATACAGCGCCTGCGCCTCAAACGCACCATCCGCCTGCAACTGGTCCAGATATAGGATGCCCATTTGCAGGTGATGTTCCCTCAGCATCCGCGTAATCTCGGTGCTGGAATAAACTTTCACTTCCACATGCAGGGCCGGAACGGCGGCCCGGAAGCTTTCCAGCATGAGCGGCACAACCTGAATGGCTGGGGGCATAACGCCTATGGAGAGAGAGCCTCCGGCAATATCCTGCGCAAAAGCGGCTTCCTGCTTCAGCCCGTCCAGTGCTGCCAGAGTCTGCCGCGCCCAGAGCAGCACACGCTTGCCTTCTTCCGTCAGGCCATAAAAACGACGGTTGCGCTGGATGATGGTAATGCCCAGCTCATTTTCAAGCTGGCGAATACCGGCCGACAAAGCAGGCTGAGAAACACCACAGCTTTCCGCGGCACGGGAGAAATGACGGCACTGGTCCAGCGCAATCAGATAAGTCAACTGCCGCAGAAACACCGTATACCTCGCACCGTCGGCTTTGGAGAATATTTACTGTGCATCCGTATGCGCCTGTAGGGGGCTTTGATCAAACACCTGCGACGCTTTTGCGGGCGCGCACATCTGCCCTTTGAACGCGACTTTTTTTTCGCTCTGCCCTATCGTCAGGACCAGCCGTGCGGGCCGGACGCAATTATGGCTGTCATCATAGACCTCACCAGAGACCCAATGCAGTGTCTCCTCCCGCTCCGCCCCCGGCGGCAGGATAACAGCTTCAACATGCTGCTGGGCTTTCCCGTTATCTGGACTGGTCTGACGAGCCTGAACAACGGGCCGACTTATAACTGAAAGCTTCTGTCCGGCCTTATCCTCAAACTGCACATGCGGAACCGGCGGCATGGCGCAGGCATCCGGGCCTGTATTGCGCACCACGAGTACCGTGCCAGATTGTGACGTCCCATCAAACGCACCGTTCCGGTCATCAAGCTTTATGTCCAGATTTGAGGCCAGACAGGCTGGTATTTCTCTGGTTGATCGCTCTGGCATCGCATCAGCCCCAGTGACAGCAACAGAAGCGGCGGCAGTCGGCCTTGCCTCAAATTTCTTTACGCGCCCCGTTGCCGGGTCAAGGTGGCAGGACCATGAAAACGCTGTCCAGTTCATACCGTCCGGCCGCCGGAACTGGCCCCGGCCTTTTACCAGAGAGGCACTGACCAGCACCTGACTGTCGGGCTTGTCGTCCTGTAAAAAGAACCGGCTGCCCGCGCCAAGGCGCTTCAATGGCGCGTGCGCCGCCTTCTGGCAGAGAAACGTTGTCATCTTCCATGCAAGGCTCTGGCTTTGCACCGCAGCGCGCTCCTGCGGGTTTTTAATGGCGGCAATCTGACGAGTCATGATCGCGGTTTCGGCTGCGGAGGGCAGAGTATCAGTGCTCTCTGCTGCAAAAACGGGCGTAGAGAACAGCAGAGCCGCAACGCCAGCCCCGACCATTCCGACCTTACAGGTGCTTGATATACTGGACATTTTAAAATGATGCGGGAGAGTTCTGGCCAGATCAAGCCATCCGTTCGCACACGGTAAAGGCAATCCTCAAAAAAAATCTAAAAATAAGTCTTGAAACATATCTTACGATATTTATATCGTAAGATATGATGAACACAGAAAAACATACTCACCCCTTCCACTATCCTCACCACGCCGTGGGTCCGCATGGCGGCCGTCACGGCGGAGGCCGAGGCTTTGGGCGCGGTTTTGGCGGTGGCTTCGACGGCAGATTCGGCCGCGGCCCCGGCGGAAGAGATTTCCCAAAAGGGCGCAAACTTAGCTCGGAGGAACTCCAGCTCGTTCTGCTCGCCCTGCTGGCTGAACAGCCTGCTCACGGTTATGAACTTATCCGTCTGCTGGAGGAAAAATCCGGCGGCTTTTACGCTCCCAGCCCCGGCATGGTCTATCCGGCTCTGACTTATCTGGAAGAAATCGACCACACAGCCGTCACACAGCAGGGAAACCGCAAGCTGTATAACCTGACGGATGAAGGGCGCGTTTTTCTGGAAAAAAATCGCGAACAGGCTGACACTATTCTGGAAATTCTCGCACGTATTGGCAGCCGTATGGGTGAGGTGCGCGAAGCGTTTTCCGGTGTCGACGCCATTGACCCGGAAGCAGCCGATGCCCTGCAACAGGCCCGTCACGCTCTCAAGCATGCCATGATGCGCAAGCGCGGCTGTTCGCCCGAAACCCTAAAACGCATTACTGAAATCCTCAATACAGCCGCTGAGAACATTGCAAAAACGCCAGAGTGAGACGTTCTGGCGTTTTTTCAAGATAACAAATAATATTGTTACGCTGTTAAAACACGCCTTTTTCTCCATTTTCTGGCATTATCTTGCCTATGAGACACTATTCCGCCGCCCAGACACGCGAAGCCCTGCCCTTTCCCGCCTTGGTCGAAGCGTTGGCCCGAACCGCGCAGGACTACGCTGATGGCACTGTGCGCTGCCCAGAACGCAGCGTTGTGCCTGCACCGGGCGGCTCCACGCTGTTACTGACTATGCCTGCTGTCAGTCAGGATCTTCTTGTCACGAAACTGCTCACTTTCTGCCCGGACAATGCGAGCACCAGCCTTCCCACTATTCAGGGGCAGGTTCTCTGCGCAAGCGCTCGCACCGGTGAACTGCTTTTTTCGCTAGACGGCCCGACTGTTACCATGCGCCGCACATCGGCTATCAGCTTGCTAGCTATCCGTCTTCTGGCGCACGGTCCCGTTCGTCGTGCCCTGATGATTGGCACAGGCACGCAGGCCCGAGCCCATTGTGAAGCTTTTGCTGCGCTCTATCCTGATAGTATGCTCGCCATTCGCGGGCGTACACCGGAACGCGCGGCAAGCTTCTGCCAGCAGCAAGCCGATTTGCCGATACACATCAGGCCAGAACATCCGCAGGAAGACCCGTTTGATGTCGTGCTGACTGTAACAAACAGCCGGACTGTTCTTTATGACGAGGCCCCAAGCCCAGAGTGTCTTGTTATCGGCGTAGGAGCCTTCCAACCCGACATGATTGAAGTCGGCCCGCGTATTGTGCGTAACAGTGCGCTCTATGTGGATGATCTAGCCGGCGCGCCGGGTGAAGCGGGGGAGCTTATTCAGGCGGGTATTGACTGGAACACCGTGCAGCCCCTGGCGGCAGCACTTCGCACCCCTCCACCGAACAATCAGCCGATCTTTTTCAAATCGGTCGGCTGTGCCGCGTGGGATCTGGCCGCCTGTCGGGTTCTGGCCCCGCAGCCCTCGCCGTAACGCACACCTGCACTACGGCACAAGAGACTTCACCAAGGCGCGCAAAGCTTTTTGCGCGGCTTTCTTGCCCCATTCCTTCAGCAGTTTGCGTGTTCGGTCCTGTTTTGCCAGCGCATACGGGCTTTCCCGGATAGGCGGCATGGCGCCAATATGATCCTTCATGGACGCAGGCAAAGCCGGAAACGGGTCAATATTTACCAGTCGCGTGAGTATGGCAACACTTGTCATCCGGCAAGACGGATGAGCGGTGTTCAGACAGACATACGCGCCAGTACCATTGCCCGCCGGGTCGTACACAGCTTTCCACGTTACTGTTGGAACGGGGATATGGTGGGCCCCAATGGTTCTAAACTGGTCCGGGTCATAACCCGGTCCTGTCACGACAAAGATCTCCCCTTCCTCACGCGCCCAGCCACGTACAGCACTTTCCACACCCTCCCACGGCCCCCGATTAAGTTCAGGGGTTTGCGGAACAATATTGGAAAGCAGGAAGCTCTGCTTCTGGGCCTCTACTCCGGCTTCATCTCCGCTAGGCGTCATATGCCCACGGTCAAAATGGGAACGACTGTAATCAGACGTAAATGCCTGCATGGTGGACGGCAAGCGTGTATCTGGCTGAAAATTGTCATGCCGTTGCATCTGGTCAGCAATTTCCAGATTTTCTTCCGTCAGATCTTCAGCGGACCAAAGCGGACCGCGTGTCTGTTCTGAGGCCATTACAGCATATTGGTCATTACACAGCATAACCGTGCCACTTCGCGCGGTTTCAGACAAAACGGCTGGTGGCACGCCTTTTGCAAACAGGTCCGGACAGGTTGCTGCATGGGCCGTAGCACACATCGCGGTAAAGGACAGGCACAGGCTGCCTGCAACACCCAAAAAACCTTTAAACACCTGTTCTAGACCCGGCTCGTAAAGCGATCTGTCGCTTTAATCTCGCTAACCGTTAGGTCAACGTCCCTGCGGTAAATCTCATCCCTTAAAAAGGCTTCTTCTTCCTCGCGTTTTTCTGGAGGCAGGTCGATAAACCACGCCTTGGGCCGCCCATCCATACCGTCATTCCAGCGATACCCGCGCGCCTTCAGCGCGTCCTTACTTTCAAAAGGCGCTTGCGTAGCCCAAACCCTTACCCAAACAGCGCGAGCACGGTCCAGCAAGTAAGATAATGCTGTGCGGCCTTCTGGAAAGCCGCCATACCCCAGTAAGGCAAGGCTCGCCAGACAGTCATCCGTAGCACGGTGTCCTTCAAAAAAGAACCCGGCCTGCGTGGCGAGGTAACCTAATTTTCTCCCCTCAAACCCGGCGTTCTCCCATGGCACATCGGCCATGGAACAGGCCCATGGTTTTTGTGCAAAAGCTGGGCAGAAAGCCTCAATAAAGGGGCGGTCAAACGCGGCGTTATGGGCAATGACCAGAGAGGCATCCGCTGCAAAATCCGCTACGTCTTCCGGCGCAATACTGTGCCCGGCCAGTTGCTCCTGTGTCAGACCAGTCAGTTCCGTCACGCGGGCCGGGACGGGCACGGAAGGTTCACGCAGGCGGCTAAACGCAGGGAGCACGCCAAGCAACCTCCCCTCCAGAGTGAAGGCAAAAGGTACCATGCCGATTTCAATAATTTCATCCAGTGCCGGGTCCAGCCCAGTGGTCTCAAGGTCCAGAAACAGACCTTTGCGCACTCTTCGGCCTTCCGGCATCCCCTCCAGCCAGTGGGACTGGAGGCGGCGCAGCACACGATAATCGCCTGAGTGTTCTAGGGTTCTGGCCAGATTTTCCAAAGACATTTCAGCCGCTCCTTCTGACAAGCAGCGCACACCCATCAGAACGACAGGATTTCAAACTGAAACGGGAGACACCATAATTTCTGAACATGGACGCAACTTAGGCAGCGTAACACGCTGAGGCTAGAAGATTTTTCGGCCGCGCCCCGGTTCCCCGCCAAGCGCGCCCAAACGAGTGTCAAACGCTCCTGATTACTCAGGATGCCTTGGTTTTTGCAATCCACTGCTCAACCAGTTCAGACATCAAATCCAGAGGCATTGCGCCATTTCCCAGAATGACATCATGAAAGGCCTTGATATCAAACTTGCTGCCAAGTTCGGTTCTGGCTTTTTCGCGCAGTTTCAGAATGGTCTGCTGGCCCAGCATATAGCCCAAAGCCTGCCCCGGCCACGCTACATAGCGGTCTGTTTCCGCCTGCATATCCGGCTCACTGGTGGGCGGATGCGCATGGAAGAAGTCACTCATCTGCTGACGCGTCCAGTGTTTATAATGCACGCCGGTATCCAATACCAGACGATCAGCCCGCAGTAGCGCACCATTCAGGCGGCCATAATCACTATAGAGATCCTGATAAAAACCCAGCTCTTTCCCCAAACCTTCCGCATAAAGTGCCCAGCCTTCCACATAGGAATTATAGGCGCCCTGCTGACGGAAGGCAGGCAGCGGCAGGTCCTGCGCCAGAGAAATCTGGAAATGGTGGCCCGGCACACCTTCATGATACGCCGTATCTTCAATTGTATAGAGATCACGTTTGTCATAATCGCCAGTATTGACGAACACGATCCCCGGCCGGGACCCATCAGGCGTGCCCTGATGATACTCAGCCCCAGCCGCATCGGCCTCACGGTAAGCCTCAACGGAGCGCACTTCCAGCTTGGTTGTGGGAATTTTGTTGAAAATACGCGGCAACGCAGGCCACATCTGAGCAATATACCCACGATATTTTTCCAGAATTTCCTCGCGGGACTTCGCATACAACTTGGGGTCATGCGCCACGGATGCACGCAGGGCTGTCAGATCGGCAAAGCCAAGCTTGTGGGCAATATCCATCATCTGCCCTTCAATTAGGCTGACTTGCTGCAGGCCGAGTTGATAGATTTCTTCCGGCGCCATCGGGCTGGTTGTCTGCACCCGAATTGCGTAGCGATACAGCGCATCTCCATTCGGCAGAGACCAGATACCTTCCTGCGTGCGGCCATGCGGAGCGTAGTCCGTTTTGACAAACTGCGCGAAGCGCGCAAAGGCGGGCCGTACTTCTGTATCAACGGCTTTCAGGATGGCCTGTTTCAAAGACGCTTGCTGTGCGGGGGAGATGCTCTTGGGAAAAGTCTCAACTGGCTGGCCGAACACATTTTTCACACCAGCCGGTTCTGCAACCTGCTCCAACTGCGTGACAACTTTTTCCAGCAGATAGCGCGGGGGAACCAAACCGTCCTTCATCCCCTGCTGCGCCAGAATTTTGAGCTGCGCCAGAACAGTAGGCAACGCATGCAGGCGGTCCAGATAATCCTGATACTGCGCTGCCGTTTCAAACGGAATGGAAGACACAAAGCCGGGCAGCATCAGTTGCACGCCCTGTACCTGATCAATCGGCATTTCATACGTTTTAAGCGCGATACCATCCAGCTTGTCCTGAAGCTGGCGGATCATCATGGAACGGCTAATCTGCTCCTGTGCCGTCAGGGTCGCAGGCTTGACGTCTTCAAAACGTTTCAGAAACCGTGTTGTTTCAGCTTTATCTCTCGCAACCTGTGCAAGAGAATAATCGGTCCATTTCTTGTTGTAGCGATAATCACCGATGGTTGTTGCAAGTTCAGGGGAAGACCGGAGCTGATAATGCCATTCCTCATCCAGCAACGCTTCAAAGGCCTGACTGGCCTTTGAATCAGTGGGCTTGGACTGCATCGTTTTTTCCGGGAGGGCCGAAGAGGCCGCCAGAGCGGAGCTACTCGCCAACACACAGGCCAGCCCCAAGCCAGAAAGACAAAGACCAGACAGATAACGACCAGACAGGCAATATCGTGACAACACGCGCATACGCTCCCTACAAGCACTCATAGTCTTGTCTGCTCATTAAGGGGTTACGGAGCGTGTGACAAATCGGCAGTTTTCCGGGAAAGTCGTTTTTCTGACATTACGGGTTTTGACTGCCACCCCTCCCCGCAGTAAGTCAGGCAGTCCCATCACCATCCTGTCCGATCGCGGCAGCCTTACCCGGTGCAACGGCGAGTATCCGTGCCCCTGTTCCTTCCTGCGCTCTTTCCCATGAGTGCTTTTTCAGCCGAGACCCTGCATGACAACAGAAACCGTACCGCCTGAGAGCAGCATAACCGTGGTTCCACCGCCGCACGGAAGAACCGCAGCACTGTTCATCCTGACATTCGGCACCTTTGTTGTCGGCACAGGGGAATTTGCCATTATGGGCATGCTCCCGGAATTTGCGCAGTCCCTCAACCTCTCGCTAGCCGATGCCGGGTACGCCATTACCGCCTACGCCATGGGGGTAGTGATTGGTGCCCCGCTTATCACCATTCTGGGCTCCCGGCTTTCCCGGCGAGAGCTTCTGCTTGTCCTGCTTATCATGTTCTGCCTTGGCAATTTTCTGAGCATTGTCATGCCGACACCGGGGCTGGTTGAGGTCGCCCGGTTTCTGACAGGCTTGCCTCATGGTGCCCTGTTCGGCATTTCTGCTCTGGTGGCTGCGTCCATGGTGGAACGGTCCCGCCGAGGCTGGGCCGTTGGTCGCGTCCTCTCGGGCATCGCCATTTCCACATTAATTGGTGCGCCGTTTTCCACCTTCGCCGCAGACCATTTTGGCTGGCGCATTGCCTATCTCATTATCGGCCTACTGGGTGCCATCACCTTTATGGGTGTTCTGCGCTATATTCCGGCCGATCAACCCAACCGGAAAAATTCCCCGCTCAAGGAAATCACCGCGCTGGGCAATCCGCAGGTTCTGCTTACTTTGCTGACAGCGGCAATCGGCTTTGGCGGCATGTTTGGCATTTACACCTATCTCACAAGTGTTCTGCAAAACGTCACTCTCGTGCCGGAATGGGAGATCATGGTTTTCATGGTTATCTGGGGCGCTGGCATGCTGGTGGGGGCCAATGCCGGAGCGTGGATTGTGGACCGGAATATCAACCTCGCGGTCATTCTTGCACTGGCAGGGAGTGCTGTCGTCATGCTGGCCTTTGCCGCGGTCCTGCACAGCGCCATTGGCCTCATGATTATTGTTTTTCTGGTTCCCTCCTTTGTTAATGGCCTCGGCCCGGCTCTTCAGACCCGGTTGATGGATTTTGCGGGCGATGCACAGACACTAGCCGCCTCGCTTAACCACTCCGCCTTCAATGTCGCGAATGCCGTAGGAGCGTCTCTCGGCAGCATTCTACTGGCGCATCATTTTGGTTATAGTTCGCTCGGAATTGGCGGAACCGTCCTCTCTTTCGGAGGACTACTGGTCTATCTGCTGGCACTGGCATTGCTGAAAAAAAGCGGCGAGCAGGAAATACGCCACCCTATTACCTGAGACGTTTTTCCACGGCATGCAGTCCCGATTGCGCGTAATGGAAGAGAGTATCCCGCTCTTCCATGACCGCATTGTTATACAGTGCGACGTTTACGCAACAGAGCGGGCAAAACTATGTGAAAATGTCACAAAAACATCATCCCTTTCTTTGAAAGCTTTGCATATCTGGAGGTTCAACGGCTAAGAGACCGCTTCTCTTTGATCCGCATCACCCTCCGGAGTGCTGACCGCAGTGCGTACCAAACATCTGCTTTTGTCCTCTATCGCGCTGTTTGCCATAGAAAATCCGGCCAAGGCCGCTGAAACAACAGTAAAGCACAAGCATCGCGCACACCACGCGCAGCCAGCGCCGTTACGCACGCCTGCGGCGCAAACCGCTCCGAAGCCGAAAGCCAAACCAGTTGCTGCCCGGCACAGCAAACCGGCGGATCTTGAATCGCAAGGCACCGAAAGTGTGTCTGTTACGGCCCGCCAACTCACTGGTCGGGACGCGGAACAAGCCGTAACCAAAGCCATCATGCGGCAATACGTACCGGGCACCAGCCCATACAAAATGCTGGACCGCCTGCCGGGTGTCAGCTTTTCCTCCACAGACCCGTTCGGCATCGACAGTTTTGGCGCCAATCTTTACGTACGCGGGTTCTTCATGAACCAGATGGGCGTAACAGTGGATGGCGTTCCCCTGAACGACCAGACCTATCAGTCCATCAACGGGATGAGCCTCTCATCCTCCATTATCCCGGACGATATCCAGTCCATGCGGATGTCGCAGGGGGCTGGGTCAGTTGAACTGCCGTCCACCAATACACTCGGGGGCACCATCCAGATTGGCTCTGCTGATCCGTCCGAGAAACGCGGTGGCAAAGTCAGTCAGTCTTTTGGCAGCTACAACTCCTACCGCACTTATGTGCGGTTGGACTCTGGTAAACTGAATGATACCGGCACCCGCTTTTACACCTCCTATGCCCGCACGGATGAAGGCATGTGGATGGGCCGGGGCGACCAGTTCATGCAGCAGGTGGACGCCAAGCTGGTGCAGCCCATTGGCCACCGCAGCCGTATGTCCGCTTTCTTCAACTGGTCCAGTCTGGCGCAGTGGAACTATCCGGACACCTCCATCGGCATCCTGAAAAATCTCGGCTGGCGGACGCCGCATCTCTACCCCAACTATGCGCAGGCTTATGGTATTGCCAAGGGCGACCTGCCCCTGCCACCCGGATATAATAATGTACCGGGCATAGATGGTCATGAAATCGCTATGTATGACGGCGGACAGTCTGAAACCAACTTCATGGGCGGGCTGCATTTTGACCTCGCCCTGACAGACCGCCTGACATGGAACACCACCGTCTATGGCCATAGCCAGACCGGCTACTACAGTTATACGGATACGGGAGACCCCTCCCCCAATGGCGCACCGTTCTCGGAAGAAGTCTGGCAGAACCGTCAGGAACGCTATGGCATTGATACCAGCCTGCGCTACAAATGGGGCCGTCACACCATTGAAGGCGGCGTCTGGTATGAAAACAACAACCAGCAGGCCGGACTCTTCAATTACCAGCAACCCGTTCTGGGTCAGGGTGCGCCACTCAAAGCGATTGGTCCTTATGATGTTTACGGCAGGGCGTTCCAGCAGGGCTGGAATTTCCAGTGGACAACCAACGTCATGCAGTTCCACCTACAGGACAGCATTCAGCTGACTCAGGGGCTAGTGCTGCACGCCGGGTTCAAATCCATGGTGGCAACAACGGCTGGCGGTGCGAACTACAACAATGCGGACTGGACCGGGGCTGCGGCATTACCCAACGGGTCGCTCACAGCCTCTCAAGCTTTCTTGCCGCATATCAATCTGGACTGGCACCTCAACGACCACCATGAATTCTATGTGGACGTGGCTGAAAACATGCGCGCCTATGAAGTGTCCGCTAACGGTGTTGGCAACTCCATTTACTCCGTGCAGGATCAGGCCACATTCCAAGCCCAGAAGAAAGCGCTGGAGCCCTCCAAGGCATGGGTTTATCTGGGTGGCTATCGCTATACGTCCCGCTACTTGCAGGCCAATGCGACCATTTATCATGCAACCCTTATCCACCAACTCCTTGCGGCTGCCGTCGGGTCTCTGACCAACCCGGTCTCTCAGGTGATCGACTTCGGGAAGATCTCCATGACGGGAGCCAACGGGGCCATTACCATCACCCCCATCCGCGGCCTGAATTTTACGAATACCCTGAGCTACAACAAGGGTACGTATGACCGGAATGTGGATACGGCTGGCGGTTATTACGCTCTGGCAGGCAAAAATATCGTCAACTACCCTGCATGGATGTATAAAACGTCTCTGGCCTATACGTGGAAAGGAGCCACGGCGCACTTTGATGCCAATTACTATGGCCGCCGTTACTATAGCTTCATGAACGATACGTCTGTGGCTGGTTACTGGGTGGCAAACGCCGGGCTTGAATATCGCTTCGGGGATGTCAGCGTTCTGAAGAACGTCACGGCCAGCTTCAACGTCTATAACCTGTTTAACAACAAATATATCGCCATGATGGGCCAGAACGATAACCCCGCCGTAGGCGATTATCAGTCCATGGAACGCGGAGCGGTGCGGGAATTTTTCGGCACTGTCAGCACGTCCTTCTAAAAAATGGGGGGGCGTCAGCCCCATTTTCCAGATAAACCCGATGTCATAACATCAAAGACTGAACAACTACCTGTTTTTAAAAGCGATTTTAATACGTCGTCAAAGCCAAGATGTTAAGAAAAAAACTGTCATAAATCTATCATCTTTCATTCCTCGTATTGAGTGTTTATTTTTCGTAAAGAGGCGCAATACCACTTAATAATGGATGCGCAATGTCCCAGACACTCACTAATTCTGCCGAGGAAAGTATGCAGTCCACGCGACCGAATATGGACGTGGGCAACAAACCTCTTCATGTCATTATTTTCTTTGCTGTTCTGATTGGCGCGCTCGGTTTCGCCGCTTTCAGCGTCATGCAGGACATGCACTCCGTGGGGGAAGGTCCGCTTGCCGTTGGCACCTTTGTGTTGCTTGGCATTGCGCTGGTCATCGCTCTGGGGTTTGAATTTGTAAACGGCTTTCATGATACCGCAAACGCCGTTGCCACCGTCATTTACACCCGCAGCCTACCGCCATTGGTAGCGGTCGTCTGGTCAGGGTTCTGGAACTTTCTGGGGGTTGCGCTCTCCACGGGCGCTGTGGCCTACAGCATTGTCACCCTGCTGCCGGTTGAATTGATCCTGCAGGCTGGCAGCAACGCTGGCTACGCCATGATCTTCGCCCTGCTGATTGCTGCGATTGTCTGGAACCTTGCCACTTGGGCCTTTGGTATTCCGAACAGTTCTTCTCACGCTCTGGTCGGGTCCATCATGGGTGTTGGTCTGGCCAATCAGTTTCTCGCTCCGGCCGGGGCCGCCACACAGGGCGTAGACTGGCATCAGGTGGAAAAAGTCTTCTCCGCCCTGCTGTTCAGCCCGGCCTGTGGCTTTATCATGGCAGCTCTCCTGCTGTTTGTTATGAAACTGCTGATCAAGAACAAAGCACTGTATCGCGCACCGGAAGGCGACACCCCGCCGCCGCTGTGGATCCGCTCTCTGCTGATCTTCACCTGCACAGGCGTCTCTTTCTCTCATGGTGGGAATGACGGCCAGAAAGGCATGGGTCTGATCATGCTTATTCTGATTGGTGCTGCCCCGACGGCGTATGCGCTGAACCGCGCCATGCCAGAAGGTGCGATGCCTGCCTTTATTGAATCCGCAACCCATGCCCAGCAGATTTTTGCCAGCCACGGCACAGGCACTCCGGCTGACCTGACTGAACTTCAGGCGCGTGATATTGTCGGGGCCGCCCTGCGTGCCAAAGCCGTCTCCTCTCCGGAAACATTTGGCGCTCTGGCTGTTCTGAGCGCGGATATCTCTCAGTCCGTTAAAACCTACGGCTCCATGAAAGCCGTCCCGGCTGCTGCGGTGCCGAACGTGCGTACTGATATGTATCTGGTTGCCGACGCCATCCGCGTGATGGGTGAATCTCAGGGCTTTGCTGATGACGAGAAGAAGTCTCTCAAATCTTTCCAGTCAGCTCTTTACAGCGGCACGCGCTTTATCCCGCTTTGGGTGAAAATCTCCGTCGCTATCGCGCTGGGTCTTGGCACCATGGTTGGCTGGAAGCGGATTGTGGTGACAGTCGGTGAAAAAATCGGCAAGACCCACATGACGTATGCGGAAGGCGCCTCCGCAGAACTCGTCGCCATGACCACCATTGGTCTGGCTGAAGGATATGGTCTGCCTGTTTCCACAACCCATATCCTGTCCAGCGGCGTTGCGGGCACCATGTGGTCCAACGGCTCCGGGTTGCAGCTTTCCACGCTGCGCTCCATGGCGCTGGCATGGGTCACCACCCTCCCCGCCGCTATGGCCATCTCTGGCTTCCTTTACGTCCTGTTCCGTCAGGTTTTCTGATCATGACGCCCTCCCATGCCCTTTGGAAAAGGGGCATGGGAGAGCAAACAGACTGAATTAGAAGAGGCGTCTTACCCGCAGGGTAGGACGCCTCTTTTTCTTTCAAGATGCCATTCTTCTCGCATAGACAGAGCAAGGCTGGTTTTCTCCCTTATCCCATTTTCATTTCTGTCGTGTGTCTCTGCAAAGGCGGACTGCGAGATGGGTAACATAATAAAAAGATAGACAGATCACATATTGTTTACCGATTTTCTCGCAACCAGCACATTAAAGATAATAGGAAAGAAAATATTTTTTGTATAATTTTGACATTATAAAAATATTTTATCCATATGGTCTGATATTATTTAAAAACAAACCACAAATAAAGGAGAATGTTTTTATATTAATACCTGAAATTGTAATATTTTTATTTAAATTTTTTATTGTATTATATTTTACAGAGCTTTTGGAAATTTTTATATTCATTTCATTGTAAATTTTTTCCATAAATTATATTTGCGTACACAGATATGGTCATAAGTTTTACAGCCTCTGGCCTCTCCTCAAAGGTCTGCTTCTCTACGTTACCCATCTTTCATGCATGACGCGGAGACACACCCCCTTTCTGACGGAAAGTGAGCAGTCTATATTTTAGGCAGGCGCAAGGGTTGACGATAAGGCAGAGGCTTAAGAAACTCTGCTCCTCCTGATCGGATGCCGCGCAAGCGGGATCGCTTTCCTTTTCCTGTTTTTGAGTTTTGATGAGGTAATGATGGCTTACGCGACGACAAACCCTTACACGGAGGAGGTGGTTGCCACTTTCCCTGAGGCAACAGATCAGGACGTTCAGACTGCTCTTTCCGAAGCCCACGCCGCTTTTGAAAAATGGCGCGATACCTCATTCGCTGAACGTGCGCGTATTATCAATGCCGCCGCTGCCATTCTGCGGCGCGATATTGACAAATACGCCCGCCTTGCCACGCTGGAAATGGGCAAGACGTTTGCTGAAGCCAAAGCCGAAATTATTCTTTCAGCCGAAATTTTTGAATATTATGGCAAATATTCTGAAGACCTGTTGAAGCCGGAAGACCTGCCGGTAGCGGACCCCGCAACAGGCAAAGCCAAACTGGTGCACGAGCCACTGGGTATCGTATTTGCCATTGAGCCGTGGAATTTCCCCTTCTATCAGGTTGTCCGTATTATCGCGCCGCAGCTTTCCGCTGGTAACGCCGTGCTGCTCAAGCACGCGTCCAACCTGCCGCAGTGCGCTGCCTCCTGTGAAGACCTGATGAACGAAGCTGGCCTGCCAAAAGGTCTGTTCCGCAACCTGTATGCAGCCCGTTCCCACACGGAAATGATCCTGAATGACCCGCGCGTCTGCGGTGTTGCTCTGACAGGGTCTGAGGGCGCTGGTTCAATCATTGCGGCTGTTGCTGGCAAGGCGCTGAAAAAATCCATGATGGAACTGGGCGGCGCTGACGCCTTTGTAGTTCTGGATGACGCAGACGTTGAAAAAGCCGTTAAATGGTCTGTCATGGGCCGCCATTGGAACGCTGGACAGGTCTGTGTTTCCTCCAAGCGCCTAATTGTGGATGACACCATTTATGACCGCTTTGTAGAACTCTACAAAAAAGGTGTTGCTGAGCTGAAAGCAGGCGACCCGATGGACCCGTCCACCACGCTGGCTCCCCTTTGCTCCCGTACCGCCGTTGAAGACCTGCACCGTCAGGTTGAAGAGGCTGTCAAACATGGCGCGAAAGTAGAAGTCATTGGGCAGGACGTTCCAGAAAAAGGCACCTTCTTCCGCCCACTGCTCATGACGGGTCTGGACGGCAACAATGCCGCGCGCCACTGGGAGTTCTTTGGTCCGGTCACGCAGCTTTACCGTGCGAAAGATGAAGCCGACGCCATCCGTATTGCCAATGACTCCCCTTACGGCCTCGGCGGCGCAGTCTTCACTCAGGATGAAGCACGTGGTGTTCGTGTTGCTGCAAAAATCCGCACAGGTATGGTCAACATCAACCACCCGCTGATCCCCAAAGCCGATCTACCATTCGGCGGTATTGCCCGGTCTGGTTTCGGGCGCGAACTGGTTGGTCTCGGCATCAAGGAATTTGTCAACCACAAGCTTATCAACATTGTTGATATTGACGCTCCGGCCTAAACACGCTTACCCGGCAGGCTCTTTAATAGGAGCCTGCCATTATTCTAAAAACCCCTTAAAATTTATTATAGTTTTATAGTCATGAAAATTCTGTATTTCATGGCAAGTATAGCTGCGCTCATAGAACACAGTCTTCCGTGTAATGACGGGTTTGTGAGCAATCCTGAATGTGATCGACGCTAAGCGTGATTTTAATATCTTTCATAACCGTATCGGCCATAGGATGAAGCATAACACTAATAAAAAATAGGAATGAATACAGTGGCACTTGAAAAATCTTTTGCAAATCCCGGTCCTCTTGGGCTGATGGGCTTTGGTATGACGACGGTTCTTCTCAACCTTCACAATGCCGGGCTGGTTTCCATGGGGTCAGCCATTCTGGCCATGGGCATTATTTTCGGGGGTGCTGCGCAGATTTTTGCCGGAATACTGGAATTCTTTAACGGCAATACTTTTGGCCTGACTGCTTTTACCTCCTACGGCGCATTCTGGATTTCCTTTGTTCTGCTGATTATTCTTCCTCATTTTGGTGTTATCCCGGCCTCCTCCCCCGCTCTTATTGGAAGCTATCTGACAATCTGGGGGCTTTTTACCGCCATCCTTTTTGTCGGCACACTGAAAGCCTCTAAAGAACTTCAGGTTGTTTTTGGAACACTGGTCATTCTCTTCCTGCTTCTTGCAGCAGGAGAATTCACCGGGCAGCCTATTTTCGCCACTATCGCTGGTTTTGAAGGACTGGTCTGCGGCTTCTCCGCAATTTATCTGGCCGCGAAAGAACTGCTGCACGCACAAGGGTAATGCAACGCCACGCTTTGATCTTGCGTGGCGTTTTTCTTCAGACAACGGATAGCGCCCCAAAGCGCTATCCAACCACGGCGCTTTCCAAACGCCCGTTTCGCCCCGCCCGGCCCATTCAAAGAGTGTTACCGTTTTTTGAAAACGGCATGACCTAACTCTCTGAAAGGCCGGTTTTCCTTTAAAAAATCCATAACCCAGCAAATATCCTGAATTTTTATATATATTCAGTTCCCTTTCTGTTCTTCGGCATGATGATGACCTTATGCTATAAGAGCAGCCTTTGAAGGTAATTTTGCAGGGATACCCATGTTCAAGACTTTTTGCAGTATTTTGTGCCTGAGCACATCACTGCTGACACTCATGCCGTCCGCATGGGCCACTGAAACTGACACCCCGACAAAAACGCCCATCAAACATCTGGTTGTCATCTATCAGGAAAACGTCTCGTTCGATCATTATTTCGGCACTTATCCTGTAGCCAGTAATCCACCGGGTGAACCTGCCTTCAAAGCCTCTCCCAAAACTCCCCGAGCCAACACGCTGCTCAATGCGCATTTGCTGGAAACAAACCCTAATACCAATCCGGAAAATGGGAAAAATGCCGCCCTGCCCTTCCGGTTAGACCGCACACAGGCTAGTACGGCGGACCAGAATCATCTCTATACCGCAGAGCAGATGGCGTATCATGATGGGCATGCCGACCTGTTCCCCAAATATACAGGCCGCGGCACCTCCGGTGGCACTGGCGCATTTGCCACCCGCGGGCAGGTTATGGGCTATTTTGACGGTAATACCGTCACGGCATTCTGGAACTACGCCCAGCGTTTCGCCATGAGTGACGCCGCCTATACGGACACCTACGGCCCCTCCACTCCCGGCGCGCTGGAAGCCGTTTCCGGCCAGACAAATGGCATGAAAATTGTCACCACAACCCAGAAACCTTCCACAAAGGAGGCCGCCTCCCCCTATATTGCGGACGGTCAGGGTGGTTGGACGATGATCAATGATATTGATCCGGGTGGCGATGTCTGCTCCGTCAAAAGCAATCAGGTCATGATGACCGGTAAAAATATCGGAGATCTGCTGAACGCCGCCAATATCTCGTGGGGCGGATTTATGGGCGGCTTCAATCTTGAGTTGAAAAATAGTGACGGCTCAACCGGCTGTAAGCGCGGAACCTTCTCACCCGTCGTGCATGAACTTATCCCTGATTATATCCCCCACCATAACTGGTTTCAGTACTACACCAGCACTGCCAACCCGACGCATGCGCGGCCCAGTTCACTTGCCGCGATTGGTCATACTCTAAGTGCGGATGGTAAAACGCCCGATCCTGCCAACCATGAATATGATCTGGAAGACTTCAAAGCCGTCGTGGCAGCACATCGCCTTCCGTCAGTCTCCTTCATAAAACTGCCAGCTTTTCAGGACGCCCACGCCGGGTATTCTGACCCTATTGATGAACAACACGGCATCGTACCGCTCATCAACATGCTTCAACAGCAGCCGGAATGGCGCGATACTGCGATCCTGATTGCCTATGATGATTCAGACGGCTGGTATGATCACGCTTTCATTAAACCACAGCATGGGTCGTTCGATCCTGAAGCTGACCAGATGAATAGCCCCGGCCATTGTGGAACGGGCACAGCCTTTGCCGGGGTTAACGGCAAACCTGTTAACGGGCGCTGCGGACCCAGCACACGGATCCCGTTTATTCTTATTTCCCCATGGGCCCGCACCAATGCAATCAGCCATGTGCAGATTACCCAGAGTTCCATCCCGCGTTTTATTGAAGATAACTGGCTGAACGGTCAGCGCCTTGGCGGCGGGTCCTTTGATGACGTTGCCCATGATCTGAATGATCTATTCGATTTCACCGCCCCGCCGCGCCTGACACCTTTGCTACTTGATCCGGAAACCGGAAACCCGAAACCAAACGCAAAATAAATCAGAGCATGACTGAGTGAGAACGGACACGGGAGATAAACACCGAGTTCGTTCTCACTTTTTCAACACCATTGAGCGCCGTTCTCACGCTTATTTTTCAGCGCCTGCATTCCCCGCAACCTGACGCACCAATGCGGCAAGTGCCTCTATCTGGCGTGTCAGATAGGCGCGGGTTGGTTCATCAGTCAGCTTTGCCTGTTCCACATCAAACTTGCTTATCGCCTGCCCGATCATCACTTCCGGCTTGTTAAGAACAAACGCATCCAGAAACACCAGAGTTTGCCGAAGGTGATATTGCGCCCGTGCGCCACCAATAGCGCCCGGAGACGCGGTTTGCAGCGCAACCGGCTTACCTGCCAGAGGCTGCGGGGTGACACGAGAGAGCCAGTCCAACGCGTTTTTCAACCCGCCGGGCATGGAGTAATTATATTCAGGCGTCACAATAATCAGCCCATCCGCTGCACGGATCTGCTCCGCCATGGCCAGAACTGGTGCAGGAAACCCCTGCTCCTGCACGTCCTGATCATAAAGCGGGACGTCAGCGATGGACCCTAGCGGCGTAATGGTAACGCCCTCTGGCGTCAGTTCTGGCAAAGCGCGGGCCACTATCCCGTTGAGCGAGCCTTTCCGCAGGCTTCCAAGAAGTGTCACGAAGTGAAGAGGTTTTGGCTGTGTCATAATTTTTCTCCCTTTCTGTTAGTTACTCAGTCAAGCGTGAATGCCGCCAAAGCATCCGTTATTAAAATCGTCTATTGCCTGCTGGATTTCATCCTGCGTGTTCATGACAAAAGGCCCGTATCCTGCAATCGGTTCATTCAGTGACTCTCCTGTCAGCACCAGAAAACTGCTTTCTCTGGCCGCTTGTAGTGTTACCGCTGAACCCTCATGGTCCAACAACGCAAACTGGGCTGCTCCGAGTTCCTGCGCCCCGTTCAAAATTAACTGCCCTTCCAGAGAAACAATGGCGGCGTTGTGGTCTTTCGGGATGTCCAGTGTCACCTGCGCGCCTTCATGCAGCACGCCATCCCACACGTTCAGGGGGGAAAAGATGCGCGCCGGGCCAGCGGTTCCGGCATACTCTCCTGCAATAATCCGCAAAAGTCCGGCATTGCCTGTCAAGGGAATTGTGGGAATGTGTCCCGCGAGAATGGTCTGATACGCAGCCGGAACGCCTTTGTCCTTTGCCGGGAGATTGACCCATAACTGCACCATGCGGAAACTGCCGCCGGTTTTGGCATAAGCCGAAGAATGAAATTCCTCATGCTGCACGCCGTTACCGGCCGTCATCCACTGCACGTCCCCCGGCCCGATAGTACCGCCACCGCCCGAGGAATCCCGGTGCTCAACTTCACCATCATAAACAATCGTGACGGTCTCAAACCCTTTATGCGGATGCTCCCCTACACCCCGCCGGGCATCGGTGGTTTCAAACTCATGCGGGCCCGCATAATCCAACAGCAGAAACGGGCTGAGATGTTTGCCAAACTGGCTGTAGGAAAATAACGAGCGGACCGGAAAGCCATCTCCCACCCAGTGGCCCCGGTCATTCCCATAGGTACCAAGAATTTTCTTTTGCATGGGTCTTGTCCTTTAACCTGCGTGCCAGAGGCCAGTGCCTCTTTGCTTGATAAGAACTATGGGTTCCTCTTATTGTCGCAGGAAGAGCGCCAGATCGAACAATGCGTTCTACAGGCAGGACGATGAGAGATCTTAACGACTTTGAATATTTTGCGCAGGTCGTCAAACATGGTGGTTTTTCCGCCGCTGCCCGCGCAACCGGCCTCCAGAAATCACTGCTCAGCCGCCGGGTTGGCCTGCTGGAAGACAGGCTGCACACACGCCTTATCCAACGCTCCTCCCGCCATTTTAGTGTGACAGAAACAGGACACCGGTTTTATCAGCATTGTTTGAGCATGCTGGCCGAAGCCGATGCCGCAGAGCAGTCTGTCGCCCAGCTTCAAGCTGAACCCTGCGGGCAGATCCGGCTGAGTTGCCCCGTTGCACTTCTCAATTTTCAGTTCGGTGCGCTGCTGGCCCAGTTCATGCAGCGCTATCCATCGGTTACGCTGCAACTCGAAAGCACCAACCGGCAGGTGGATGTGCTCAAAGAAGGGTTTGACCTCGCCATTCGGGTTCGCTTCCCCCCTCTCGCCCCCTCAGACCTTGTGATGCGCACGCTGGATACCAGCACTCAATGCCTTGTTGCCGCCCCGGCTCTGGTTCCTCACCCTCTCGCTTCCCCCGCGGACCTGAGCGGCCTGCCCAGTCTGGACTTTAAAACCCACCCCGGCACCCATTCATGGTTGCTGGAAAACCAGCAGGGGCAGACCGCCACGGTTTTTCATGAACCCCGCCTTGCCACGGACGATATGGCTGTGCTGCGGGAAGCAGCGCTGATTGGCAGCGGCATCGTGCAGCTTCCCACCATGATGATGTGGCAGGATATTGAGGCCGGACGCCTTGTGCAGGTTTTACCCGGATGGCAGCCCCGTGCCGGGGTTATTCACGCTGTTTTCCCATCCCGACGCGGACTTGTTCCCGCCGTACGCGCTCTTCTGGACTTTCTGGTGCAGGAATGTGCTACGCAACGCAGATATGCGGCGGAAGCGTTTAAAGCGCCCCCTTCTTAACGGAGCCTTTCATGACGCCACAGGAGCCCTCACTTCATCCCCTCATGCGCAAACCGGGCGCCGACAATGCCCGCGTGATGAATGAGGAACTGTTTTTTGATCTGGTCTATGTGTTCCTCGTCACGCAAATCAGTCATGGCCTGCTGCATCATCTGACTGTGCTGGGCGGTGTGCAAACCCTTATCCTGTGGTTCGCTGCATGGCTGGGGTGGCAATATACCGGCTGGGTCACCAACTGGTTTGACCCCCGTGTACCCGCCTTGCGTGGCGTGCTGTTTCTGACCATGGCGCTGGCTCTTATCTGCGGTGCGGCGGCCCCGGAGGCTTTTGGGGAGCGCGGGCTAGTCTTTGCCCTGTGCTATGTGACCATGCAGGTCGGGCGGTCCGCTTTTATTGTGTTCAACCTTCCAGCCTCCCATCCCCTCGCCCCAAATTATCGCCGTATTCTGGGCTGGGGCGTTATTGCGGGCGGCTTCTGGATTGCGGGGGGCCTTGCTCCCCCGGAGGCGCGCGTCCCCCTTTGGGCTGCGGGCGTGATCTGTGAATATCTCTCCCCCATGTTCGGGTTCTGGCTACCGGGGCTTGGGCGTTCGTACACCTCGGACTGGACCATTTCAGGCAAACACATTGTAGAACGCTGCCAGTTGTTTGTGATTGTCGCCCTTGGCGAGACCATCATGGCTTCAGGCCTTTCTCTTGCGGAAAGCAAGCAGTGGTCATGGATTGAGTTTGGCGGTTTTGGCGCCAGCTTTCTCTGCACCCTCGCCATGTGGTGGCTGTATTTTGAAACATCCAGCGAGGAAGCCGAACATGCCATCAGCAGTTCCTCTGACCCGGGCCGGATGGGAGCCTACTTCCATTATCTGCATGTTGTGCTGATAGCGGGCATTATCGTCACCGCTGTCGCCATGAACATGCTTCTGGAAAACCCGATTGAAGACGCAAAAGGCGCTCCGGCACTGGTCATGACGCTTGGCCCCGCCGTCTATCTGCTGGCCAGCACCGCTTACCGCTGGGTAGCAACACGCCGTCTGGCCGTCAGCCAACTTATTGGTGTGCTCCTGCTGCTTGCCGTCGGTTTTGTCGGGCAGGACCTTGCCTTATGGAAACTTGCGTTTTGCGAAACCACACTTTTCCTTATTATCAGCGTCCTCTGCTCTGGAAAAATCAAACCCAGTGGCCCTGCTCTGTAAAATCCCTGCCACAGAAAGAGACAAATCCATGCGCACCTGAACCCACAAAGTTTCCTATCTTCTATCTGAAGCGCGCCGCCCACTCATAATGACCGCCAGACAGTCCATGGGTTCCAGAAAACACTGGTTGGTATGAATGAGGAGTGGCGCTGCAAAAACTGCCTCGGTGTGGCACTATATCAGATCAGGACTGCGCAACGTCCGTCAGCAAAATAACGGCCTGCTCCTGCGCCATAACCGTGAGTGTCTGAACACCCTGCACAGCAGCAGCATCCCCGGTCTTTAAAACACTCTCTTCAACAGAGACCGTGCCGGACACAACCACCAGATAAAGATCCCGGCTCGCGCTGGTGTTGTAAGCTGCCCCTTCACCTGCCGGAATGGCGGCATGTAGCAGACGCGCGCTCGCTCTCAGGGCGACAGGCCCATCATCTGTGACATCCTCGCTCTCTTCGGCATTATCTTCAGGAAAGCCAGATGCCAGAATACTGAACCCGCCATCTCCCTGCTGGTCCAGACAGGAGCGGCTTTCCTGCCGGGGCATCCCCCCCTCCATATCCGGCAAAAACCAGAACTGAAGAAACGCGGCCCCCTCCGCGCCAGCCTGCCATGATAACCCAGTGCAGCCAGAACCGGCACTGATGAAATGCAGCCCACCAGCCTGAATGTCCTCCGGTTCAAATCCGTCTACCTGCGCCACGAGGCTCCCGGTCCAGACCCATGTCACGATATCATCCGCAGCTTCCGGCCCCAGATGATACGTCTCTGAAGGACCGAGTTCGCCCTGATTGAGCACCCGCAGTCGCCCCTCATGCTGATGCACCGGGTCCTGATAGTCCGCAAAAGCAAAATAGCACCGGAGCGTGAGCGTATCCGACTGCGTCACCCCCAGAGTGTCTGCCTGTCTCACGGTTATCATGGCGCTCTCCTCAGGTTGGTGTTCTGGAGGCAATTTTTTCAGGATAAGCACTCTGCCACCCTCCGCCAACAGCACGGTAGAGATGGGTGACAGACCCGGCCACCTCCGCCGTTGCCGTCGCCAGCGCGCTTTGTGAAGACAGTAACGCATTCTGAAGAGTCAGCACATTCAGGAAGTCTGACGCTCCCTGCACATACTGGGCTTTTGCTGTGTCCACAGCGATCTGGTTTTCATGCACCGCGTCCGCCAGTTCATCGCGCCGCCGCTGGGCGGCGGTAAAGTCCGCCATGGCATCATCAATTTCCTGCCAAGCTTTCAGCACGGTGCGCTGGAAGAGTGTGGCCGCTTCCTTCTGCTGCGCCTTGCGCAGATGCAACTGCCCGGTCAGACGCCCGCCCTCAAAAATCGGCAATGTGGCAGTCGGCCCAAACCCGTACTGGCGCGACGCCCATGACCCCAGCCCGCTAAACTGAAGAGCCTGAACATCCAGACTGCCGGATAGCGTGACACGCGGGAAGAAATCCGCAATCGCCACCCCAATGGCGGCCGTAGCCGCATGCAGACGGTCCGCCGCCATGCGGATATCCGGCCTGTTTTCCGCTAGTTGGGACGGTAGGCCAACCGGCACCACAGATGGCACAGATGGAATACCGGACGGCCTACCCAGTTCCGCATCCAGCGCCCCCGGCTCCCGCGCCACAAGGAAACTGAGCGCATTGAGCCTATGTGTTTCCTGCGCTTTCAGCGGAGCAAGACGGGAGGTGAAGGTGTGCAGTTGCCCGGTAGCCTCCGCCACATCCAGCCGGGTCGCAGCACCCTGCTGGAAGCGCAGGCTGGTCAGGCGGACGCTGTTTTGCGCGATCTCGATATTATGCTCAAGAATACCCACCTGCGTCTGCGTTGCTCGCAGGTCGATATAGTCCAGCGCCGTTTCCGCCATCAGGGAAACCAGCGTATCGCGCCGCATTTCCTCGGTTTCCTGCGTTGCCGCAGTCGCCGCTTCCACCTGACGCCTCACATGCCCCCAGAAATCGACTTCCCATGAGGCATTCATGCCGTATTGCGGCAGATTGAACGCTGGATTTCCCACACTGCCCGGCAAAGCTGTTGGGCCAAATCCTTGCGTGCCAGATGCAACAGACCCAGCCTCTGCGTGCTCCATAGTGCCCAACAGGCCCAGCACACCATTGGTACTGGCGCGCTCCCGCGCGTAGGAGGCATTGCCCTCCATGTGCGGCATCTGCGCCGCACTGGCAATGCGCCGCTCGGCCTGACTTTGCATCAGGCGCAGACTAGCGGCTTTCAGGTCCAGATTGGAGGTCGCAACCTCATTTTCCAGCTTGCTTAGCGCAGGGTCATGAAACAGGGTCCACCAGTGCGGATCGGCTGAGGCTGTGCTGATCCGGCTGGCGGCTGGCGGCTGCGTTGCCCGCCATGCCGCTGGAGCCTTGACCTGTGGCGCGTGGTAGTCTGGCCCGACCGTGCAGCCCGCAAGGGCGAGCATCGACAAGCCAGTCAGAAGAAAGCGCTTCATCGCATTACTGCCAGATATAGCGGGAGTCATTGGCGTGCGGCCCTTCCGGCTTTGAGGACGTATCAACTTTCACTTCCACCGACATGCCAACGCGCACTCTGGCCGCAAGCGGCTGGCCCGGATCAAAAGTCAGTTTGACCGGAATACGCTGGACCACCTTGGTAAAATTGCCGGTGGCGTTGTCAGGCTGGATCGGCGCAAAGGCCACGCCCGTCGCCGGGGCCAGTGAGTCCACATGCGCCTTGAGCGGCTGGTTGGGGAACGTATCCACCCAGACGGTGGCCCGCTGCCCCGCCTGCACCTTTGTCAGTTGTGTTTCCTGAAAATTGGCCAGCACATAAGCCTCATGCGTTGGCACAACAGCCAGAATACCCGTTCCCGGCTGCACATAATTCCCCACGCGTACACCGCGCTCCCCCACAACGCCATCTATGGGAGCCGGAATGGTGCAGTAGGACAGGTTCAGTTCGGCCTGCTTTTCATCCCCCTGCGCCCGCACCAGAATACCCCGTGCGCGTTCAAGCTGGCCTTTCAGCACCGCAACCTGCCGGATGGCGGCTTCTACACCCGCCTGATCTCGCGCAATGGCGGCTTCGGCCTCTTTTTCATGCGCTTCGGAGGACTGTTTCTGCTCAATGGTGCCAGCCCCGCCGGAAGACAGATTGCGGTACCGCACCGCATTCTGCCGGGCAAACAGCAGCATGGCCTGATCCGACAGTACAGCGGCCCGCGCTTCCGCGATAACGGAGTCCTGCCGGGCCAGTTCAGCCTCCAGATTCTGCACATCCCCTTGCGCGGCCAGTCTGTTACCTCGGGCAACTTCCAGAGCAGCTTTGTAGTCGTCATCCTCAATATGGGCGAGTTCCTCGCCCGCATGCACCTGCTCGTTATCCTGCGCAAGAACACGGTCAATCCGCCCGGAAACCTTGGGCGCAACCGTTGGAAAATCCGCCGTCACGTACGCATCATTCGTGTACTGGTGCACAGCATCGCCATTCACCAGTCGCGTCCCGCCCCATGCAATAAGAGCGAGAACACCTGCGGCACAGCCTGCATAAAGCAGAGGTTTTTTATACATCATGATCAGAGTTCCGAATTAACGAGCAGGAGTATCAGGAGACGGCGCACGGGGCGGATACACACGATGCGGCAGCAGCAGGTTCATCACCGCGTAGCCAAGGCAGATGCAGATCAGCACGACGTAAATATCGTTCAGCGCCAGCACGAGAGACTGCTCATGCACATAGGTATGAAAGACCTGAAGCGAGTTCCGGGCCACATGCGCGGCATCGGGCGATGTGGCGGACAGTTGGTGCGTGATGGGATTGCCCATGCCCTGCAAAGTCAGCCTTTGTGTGCCGTGATGGTCCAGCAGCATGGTGGAGTGATACTGCTCCCGCCGCCGGACAAGGACGGCAAACAACGCATAAGCAACAGCGTTCGCCAGCCCTTTGAGCATGTTCACCATGCCGGAAATATACGGACCATCCGCCGGACCCATCGCCATCGTGGCCAGCATCAGGGTGGGAATGACCGTCATCGGCTGTCCAAAAACCTGTAGAATCTGGAGCGGATAGAAATTATCCCGCACCCAATCCACCGTAAGCCATGTGCCCAACCACGCCGCAGCCGCCAGACAGAGCATGCCTCCGGCTAGCACAAAGCGGCAGTCCACCTTGCGGCTGTTACAGAGGGCCGCAACCAGCGGCAGCATAATCAACTGCGGAAGAGCAACCACAAGAGAAATAGGGGCGGCCTGAATGGGCCGGTAGCCCCGCACGGCTTCCAGATAGGTGGCGGGAATTTCCGCCATGATGGAGCAAATGGCCAGAATCCCCACCAGCGAGAGCAAGGAGGCCTGAATATTGCGCGACCGCCAGTACTGGATGCGAAAATACGGACTGGGGTGAAAGGCCTCGTTAATAACGAACACAATAAAGGCCGCCATACCCCAAAACGTCAGATTGGTGATAATGGGTGAGCGAAACCAGTCCAGCCTGTCGCCCTGATACAGAACTGTCACGAGAGAACAGATAGCAGGCACGCCCACAATCAGCCCGAACCAGTTAAACTGTTTGAACCGCTCGAAATGCATGGGGTCACGCGGCAGGCCATACGCCATCATGGCCACGGCCACCATGGCGAGCGGGATAACCTCCCAGTACAGCCAGTGCCAGCCAATTTTCTCGAACAAAAGTGCTTCCAGCGGCAGACCGAGATTGGGGCCAAACGTCGCACTCATGGCATACCCGCCAATCCCGAACACGCGGAGCTGCGGCGGCAGATATTTGAGCATTACCGTCATGAGCACTGGCGGCAGGCAGCCTGCCGCTAGCCCCTGAAAAGCCTGAAGAACGCACAGCGATGTCACATCCGGCATAAACGGGGCCGGAATGGAGAGCAGCGCCATGATGGCCGTCATGAAAATGGAAAAGCGGTAAATGGAGAACGTTACATAGAACCACGGTGTGAAGGCCATGGCCGCAATGTTGAACGCCTCGTAAACAGAGATCAGCCACGTTCCTTCATCGTGACCGATATTCATGGCGCCACGGATGTCGGACAGGCCAATCTGCGTCACATGCTCATTGAAGCCGGCGACATGCACTGCCAGCAGCATGCCAAGGCAGCCGATAACAGTCCGCATGCCAAATGGCGGAATATAAGATGGCCGGGGCGGTGAGGCATGGATAACAGGCTCACCAACCGCCTGAGAAGGAGTGACGGTGTTCATAAGCCCACATCATCCCAGCGCAGGCCACCCGACAACCCTCATTTAAGGAAAGCAACGACTTCGATTTTCGGAAGAGTAATCTGTGGTCAATCCGCCAGACACAATCTATTTCTGGAAGAATGAAAGGCTATGACCTCGATCTGCTGCGCTTCCTTCAGGTGCTCGTTGAAGAAGAGAGCGTGTCCCGCGCGGCGCGCCGCATGAAAATGAGCGAACCCGCCATGAGCCGCCAGCTTGCCAAGCTCCGCAGCGCGTTTGCGGACCCTATTCTGGTGCAGGCAGGCAGACGGATGCTGCCGTCGGCCTTTGCAACAGGTGTGCTGGCACAAGTGCAGGAGTTGGTGCGCAACGCGGACAGCCTGCTGGAAACCCGTGCTCTCGCCAATCTGGCAAACATGAGTCCGACTTTTAAAATCCGCGCGAATGACCTGATTGTCGCAGCCCTCGCCCTCCCACTGCTGGAAGCCCTTAAACAGGACTGCCCGCGCTGTGAGGTCATCTGGGCACCGGAAATGGATGAAGCGGCATCAGACCCGCTGCGTGATGGCGGGATTGACCTCTATATCGGCGCGACGGAACTGATGACGCCGGAAATCCGACGCCAGACTGTTATGCGTGATTACATGCAGGGGCTTGTCCGCAAAGAGCATCCTATTCTGGCCACCCCCATCACACCGGAAAGCATGGTGCAGTATGATTACATCAGTGTTTCCCGGCGCGGAAAAGCACGCGGCCCCATTGACTGGATGCTGCAAAACCAGCATGGCCTGACCCGCAGGATTGCCATGGTTGTTCCCAATTATCACTGCATGATTGAAAGCATGAAAGGCACGGATCTCGTGCTCCCCCTGCCCGGCCTTGTCATCAATCATATTTCTCTGGATGCGCTCGGTCTGGCAGTTTTTGACTTCCCGCTTTCCCTGCCCTGCATTGAAGCATTTCAGGCGTGGCACCCCCGGCGCGATACGGACCCGGTCCACAGATGGCTGCGGGAAACACTGTTCAGAGTTTCCCGCAAAGCCTTTGGAAAACGCTCGGTCTGAACGGGAGCTTCTTGCAGACACGCACGCGGTCCGGCACAAGAAACCCTTATGGGCTGGTTTCTTGTGGTGCTTGCGCCGTTTATCGGCAGCTTTATGGGTGTTCTTATTCGCAGGCTGCCACGGGGAGAACCTGTTGGCTTTGATCGCTCACGCTGTGAGCACTGTCACCACGTGCTCAGCCCGGCCGAACTCATACCACTCTGGAGTTACATCAGGCAGCGGGGCCGCTGTAGCGCCTGTGGGGCACGCATTGCCCCGGCCCATCTGGCGATAGAACTCGCGGCCACAGCGGTCGCTCTGCTCTGCCTTGTACTGCGAGGAGCAGACAATCCGCTAGTCTGGGGGGATGTTCTGCTCGGCTGGGGCTTGCTGACATTAAGCTGGATTGACGTGGAAACCTTCCTTCTCCCAGACGCAATCACCCTTCCCCTGCTGCTCTGCGGCCTTGCGGAAGGCCTAGCCATACCGGATGGGGCTTCACTGGAAAGCCGTATCATTGGCGCACTGGCGGGATGGGCTCTCCTTGCGCTCTTGGCCGCCCTCTATAAGGCCATAAGAAAACGCAATGGACTAGGCGGGGGAGATGCCAAACTGTTTGCCGCTGGCGGTGCATGGGTTGGCGCAGAAGCTTTGCCTTCCGTCCTGCTGGGTGCCTCACTCTGTGGATTTCTGTTTGCCTGCGCTCTGGCCGTTAGAGGCCGCACGTTACATGCCCGGATGATTCTGCCATTCGGCCCGTGTCTGGCCTTATCAATCTGGGTAACGCGCCTGCTTATCCATAACTAGAACTGGTCAGGAACTAGAGTTGATCTGGTGGCCCTCATCCCTTGTGCGGCTATTTTTTATTAGCAAACATGGATGTCGCCATATTCAGCACCTTGCGCCTGTAAGCCGCGCCGAGCGTAGGCGTATGAGAGTGATAATAGCCAATAGCGCGGATAACATCCCCATGGGCCTCATCAATATATGTCCGCATGATAATGGCCGAAGCCTCAATATTGAAGCAGACGTCGGAGACAAGACGAGCAGCAACCTGTGGAACAGGGAGATGATGCGTATCCGCCAGCGGGAGAACCCAGCGTGTATTGACCTGCATCAGCCCGAGGTCGGCACTCCCATCGCCATTCGGGTGCACCATTCCTGTCGCACCGCCTTCCACTTTTTGGATCACCGGCAAGACACGCGGAGGAATGTGATAATGCTGCGCGCTGGCAATCATGCAGGCAAGAAGTGTAACGGGCATTGTCATCCCTGATTAGAGTGGTCCGCTCTGCCCCCTGCCAGATAACAGCGTTAATCTGGCGGAAGGCATTGCTACAACCCTATAGCATTACGGAATGGAATGCGCCGCATTCAGGGCGTTTCGTTCCGCCTGCATTTCCGGACCTTTTTTCGGCGTTGCACGGGCTGCCTTCACATCTTCCGCAGTAAGGGTCGGGGCGGGTTTGGTATCGCCTAAAGACGCAACATAGCTCAGCACTGCCGCAATATCCTCATCAGAAAGTGCTTTGAGTGAAGGCATAAACCCGGCATAGGCAACCCCACCTGCCTGAAGAGGCCCATGCAGACCGTTCAAAACAACATCCGCCAGATATTTCTTGCCTTCCGGAGTTGCTGCAATTTTATCAATCCGGTTCTTCAGAACAGGAAACTGCCCCGGCATCCCTACGCCGCCTGCCTGATGGCAGACTGAACAGTTGGTGTTGTACACCGTCAGGCCATCAGACGCAGCCTGCGCGGAGCCCGCCAGAACCGGAGCGGCCACAAGGACACCAGCCAGAAGACGTAAACCGTATTTGATCATCATGCATTCCCAATTGTAACTAAACCAAAACAACCTTATATCCGGCACCTGTGCCAAAGAGCCAGATAATATCATTGCTGGCCGAAAGTCGGTAGCCTGCTCGCTCCTAATCTCCATACCTGAAGGGCTGAAGCCCGTGACATACAGGGTCCACAGAGCTTCATCTGCACAAGCAAGAGAGCGCTTTCCGTCCAAACCTCAATCCTGATTTCTGAGAGAACTTCGTATATCAGGACAATGTTTCAAAATGCCGAATAATCCAGGATATTTCATAAAACAGCCCCACGCTGACGAACGCAATGTGAAATCGTCGATTGGCCGAAAAGATCGCAATGCCACATAGAATGAGATAAACAGGAACACGGAACCAATATTCGATAGAAAAGAGTGCGTAGTGCGCCGGTCCTTTTATAAGAGTATCAATCAGATCAAAAACGACCGTTAAAGCAAAAAACGAGAAAAACCATTTCCGTCTGGATATAAAGAAATCCTCGTAGCCCGTATAATCACTAACAGACTCAGGAAAGAGAAAAGCGCTCAGGAAGAAGAGTATAACCGCGTATAGAATTAGAAATAAATAAGTTTCGAAATTCCAATTTGGTAATTCAATCAGCCATAATTCCCACCACCAGAAATGCATAAGCATTAAAAGCAATGTCAGAACCCAACCAATATGCACCGGATAAATTCGCGTTTGGTTAGGATGTTGAATAATACGAACAAGACCAGTCAGCAGTCGGGTTACACTTAAACCAACCACCATAGCCATAATTATGCGGACATGCTGAA
Organism: Acetobacter orleanensis; assembly: GCF_001581005.1. Classification (GTDB taxonomy): domain Bacteria; phylum Pseudomonadota; class Alphaproteobacteria; order Acetobacterales; family Acetobacteraceae; genus Acetobacter; species Acetobacter orleanensis. The sequence goes on along the minus strand of NZ_LHZV01000047.1, from coordinate 5,359 downwards.
AAATATCTGGGGAAGTCAATCGATGCGGAACCATAACGCGCTTTCTCCCCTCTCATTTCACTCTTATTCGGAATGCCTGCTCACAATAGCCACTCCTCTTCCAGAACAAGTGACGCCCTTATCAATCACGACGACCAGACGTGTACTATGCGGATTGAGAGATTATCACGCATGAGATTATGAAATAACATGCTGTTTCTCGACAAGACATGTCGGAAAATCCGAACAATTAATTGCCACGCATTCATGAGAGCACAATCAAGTCCTCGAGAGAATTAACCTATTTTTCCTTTTCCCGTCGCTATAGATTTCTTGAAAATCACAAAAACAATCTTTGCGTGGAAAACATCTCGCTCAAAAATGTTCACTATACAGTTTCATTATAAAACAACTACATATCATTACCAATTAATAACATAAACTCTATTTTTTGAACCACCGTAATTTACATACGAATTTTAGTTGCTACGTAAAAAGCGATATATTTTTTCCATATATTTTTTGACCACGTAGCCTATTTCGTAAGAGCTTTTTTCAAAAAAGCTCCTAGCATTACAGGATCACCGGCCGTTCGAACAGCAATTGAACAATTTGCTTTCGGTTCATTTTCTCGAGGTATTCATTGATTCTAATGCGTCTACTTCATCAGCCACGACAGATAAAACGCGATGACATAAGCAAACGTCAAACAGAGCCATTGTTCTATGTTTTAAACTTACCGCTCACGCAACTTGACGAGAATGTTGCCGCATGCATTAGTCACGAAAGCACCTTCTTCTCCAAGGTTTTTAAAACATTGAAGTTCATGCTCATTATCCGATGCGTCTCAGTATCGATGCTAGCAGCAATAAGCGGCTGTACGGACGCAGGAGCCGAACGACAACCTCACGAGACGAATTTCCGAGTCTTCAACGGCACGCGGTTCGCTAACGCGGACGACCTCGACAGAGCCGGGTTGCTACCCTTCACATCAATATATGATGTTTGGAAACTGACGTGCGACGAAACCCAGTGCTACAACGTCCCGACTGAAAGCCAGTTCAAGAAAACGCTTGCCAGTTACGTGGCTCAATTCCGGTCAAGCTCATTTATTGCGTTCGATTTCGAGAATATTGTAATTGACAAAGCGACCTCAGCAGAACAAGCCAACAACGAGGTTCAATTACTCAAAAAGTTTATCGTATGGACACGGGAGAGTTATCCAAAAGCAAAAATCGGTATTTATGACTACGATTTTAATTCAAAATTTCTCGACATAAGAGCAAAAATTTACCGAGAAGGCGGTTTCGATTTCTTTGCGCCGACCATGTACCAGCGCTGGCCAAACCATGATATTTGGTCTGCACGTCTGCAAGCCGCCATAACGAATGATCACACCATCAATAAATCACTTCCGATATACGCCTATATATCCCCTTATAAAGCCGGAGTAACAAAAAATGGTTTTCTGGGCGATGCAGAATGGCTCGCTCAGTTAGCCGATACAAGGAGAGTAATTAACGGCGTGATTGTATGGACACAGAGTTCGACTGCTATCAAACTCGACACAAACCAGAGTTGGGAAGCGGATTTACGGCACATCGTTTCCGGTAAAGCACCTTAACAGATGCATCATGGTTTGCGCGTATTATACAGTGCCTTCAACATGCCTTTATTGCAAATAATGGTAGAACGCACGAAATCTGCTCTTAGGAAATTATAATTTCCTAAAGCTCACCTGAACACTCGCAAGTAAATATTTCCATGCATGTGATTAGCGAGCATGATGGAAAAAGATATTTTAGGAAATCTTTCTTTTCTGACTAGCTATTTTAATAGCCTCTTGTAAAGCTTGGGTTGTGCAGTTTTCGCTAAATGTAGAGGCAATATAGGCTTGGGCTTTTTCACTCAGCCGTTGGCAACGCTCAGGGTCTGCATAGAGCTTGAGAATTAGGTTTTTCAGCGCTTTTTCATCTTTTGCTACGAGCGGAGCGAGCGAGCGTGGCAAAGCAAGCCCTTCAGCGGCGGTTGGCAGCATCGCGCACGGAACACCCGCAGCAAAACTCTCCAACACTTTCCCTTTGATCCCCGCCCCAAACCTCAGCGGGGCAACGGTCAAACGAACCCGCTCCAGAACGTCTTTATCCAGATCAGCGACATGCCCTACAACGCGCACACCTTCTGGCCAACGCAAATGCGTAGGGAGATGTGCGCCAACTAGCCAGAGACTCAATATAGGGTTTTTCTCACGTAAGCCGGGCAGAATTGCCTCGACAAACCAGCGCACCGCGTCGAGATTGGGAGCGTGAGCATAATTTCCTATAAAGGCAATATCCCGTCGGTTTTCAAAACCACCTGCCGACGCTTTTACCGGAATAGCCCATGGAACGCAGGCAACACGTGCCTGAATAACGGATCTCGTCAGCCATTCAGCCTCCTCCGGTGAATGAGTCAACACAGCATCGGCCTGCCATGCTGCCGTGCATTCCTGTAACCGGATGGCCCGGCTCAAAGCCAACAATTCCGGCCTATTTTCCAGAGTGGCCTGCCCGTTTAGACGCTGATGATGGAGGTCCGCCACACTATACAGCACTGTAGAACCCGGCTGATAATGGCGAGCCAGAGCAAGGTAACGGCTCGCCACCCCGATGCGATGCAAATACACGACATCAAACGTTCCCGCCTGACGGCGCAAAATATCCTCAACAGAGCTGTAGTGCGGCGTACGCCAGATTGTTAGCCCATCCGCCTCAAGCCGACCACAAGAAGAATGATCGGGGTCCAGATCACTAGAAGCGACAAAACTCACGCTATAGCCAAGCTTTTTAAGGCTTTCCGCGTGAGATAAAATAGCCTGTGACCCAGCATCCCGACCCGCCACAGGAAGGTTTTCATCAATAATCAGGGCTCGCGGTGTTCTGATTTTCTGGGGGATAGCTGGCCCATAACGTCGAGCAAGGCGGCTATACCGTTCTTTCTGTTCCAGTCCGCTTTCTGTCCGCGCCTGAGCGACAAGCAGTTTGTCCGCAACATCTGCTAAAAAGGCGAGAATTTTTTCCCGCTCAGCGTTGGTTTGCGTACCCTGCGCCGCTTGCCTTACAAGCCGTTGCAAGTCTTCATCAAACGCGCTGGCAGCCTCAATAACGACCGGGGAGCCACTTAATTCCGAGCCATCGCTTTCCCGACGGGCCTGAATAACATGCCGCTCGTGCGCTGGCAGCGCGGCAGGGATAAGCAGGTCAAACCCACAACGGGCTTCACCAAACCCGGCCTGCGCTACGTCCGGACGGGCCTGATTAGCAATAACGCGTGCAATAGGCTTGCCATTATCAAGGATTTGGAGAGCTTCTGGCTCCCCGCCCCGTGCAGGCTGTGCCCAGCCTACAATACGGGTGCGGGTTGCCAGATCCAGATATCCCGGTAGCACCGTCTGGTGCACCGGGACAATATAAGGTGCTTTCATACCTGTCCGGCTTTGCGTCAGGCCACAGCGCGTGCGGCCGGAACAACACCGACGACTGAGACAGACAGATTTGCAATTTGCTCATCCGTCAACCCACCGACCAGATCGACCTCGAAAGCATAAAAGCCATTGCCTTTTCCAGTAGCCTTCAGATCCCCACGATACTGGTCGGCCACCGCATGACACAAAACAACGCCACCCGCACAGATTTTCAGGCGTAGTTTGCCGTCTGGCTGTTTCGGGTCCCACCCCCAGCCTGCAATCCGGCTGCGGGTAACGCTGTCTATATACAGTTCCGCAGTCGTCACAGCAGGATGTTCAACCGATGCTAGATATCGACGGACAATTTCCAGAGCCTCGCCGTCTTCCACGCGGGGCGCACAATAGCGGGCCTCCTCGTGCTGAATGTCTGGATAAAGCTCGGCAAACTCATGCGCGTTATGGAACATGCCACGGCTACCGTCATCAACGAAGGTTTCCGAAAGAGCTCCTTCCGCAAAAATAATGTCGTGTGTTTCCAGTTCTATATGAATGTATTCAATCACACTGACATTGTCTTGCTGCGTAATGGTCTCCCCGTTCACCAATGCCTGAGCCGGAACCAGAACATCCAGCAGGAACATGGCATGCAGCGGGGAAATAACCAGATCCCGCTGCGGCAAGCCATTCCCCAACGCACCCGCAGCAATCCGCACCGGCATGATATCGGTGCGTCCCGCGGCAAAGCGGCCGTCATAAGCACGGCGTCCAATCCAGCGGATTGGGCGTAGGGTGCCATTACGCGTCACCAGACGGTCCCCAATTTCCAGTTCTTCAACCGGGCGTTCGCCCGTCTCAGTCAGAATTGCGGTGCCGGGGCAGTAACAAGGTGTGCCTTCTTCCAGTGTCAGGAGCGTGCCACCATGCCCATCGTCAGACAGAACGAAGAAATCGTTAGTGTAGTCGCCTTCCAGCGTCGCAACGGGTTTGCTGCTCCCAGCGCCGGAAATCTCAAGCGTGTGACCATCAACGACCGTTGCCGTTATCCCGCTATCATAGGCCAGCCACCCAAGGTCAATTCCGCCGCCTCGGCTAACATGTACGTTTGTCAGAGACCCACCGGATTGAACCTGAACATTACCGCCATTGCTGACAACCACGCCAGAAATCGTTGCTGTTGATGTTACCACCAGCGCGCCGCCGCTTTCCACAGTCGCGTTTGACAGGTTGCCAGAGACATCTGCCTCCCCACCGCTGGCCACCGTAACACCGGATGCCGTGCTGCCTGCTTCCACATCAAGCTTGCCACCGCGATTGACAACGGTGTTAGACACAACCGCGCCTTCAACAAGGTTCAGCGCGCCGCCATTCACCGTGGTGTCCGTGGCGGATGCCCCGGCAAAAATAGTTGTCGTGCCGCCCTGCTGGAGCGTGCCGCTGGCAACACCGCCCTGCTGCACCTGTAAGGAGGCCCCATCCTGCACCACCGTGCCGACAGCCGTGGTGCCGGACCCCGCATACAGCGTGGCCGAACTGCCCAGCGTGGTGCCAGAGGCCACGCCCGTTCCCGCAAGCTGCACAATCCCGGCGCTGCCAACCTGTGTGCCGCTGGCGACACCACCCGCATCCACTTCCAGATATCCGGCTGACCCGACAGAGGCGGACACCGCTGACGCACCGTCTTCCACATACAGGTTGCCGCCGTTCGTCACATTGGCGGCCGACACCGTGCCGCCAGAGAAGACGTCCACTTCCCCACCAGAGACCGTCGCCGTCGTCAGCGTTCCACCGGACACCGTTGCGAGACCACCCGCGTTGACGGTCGTGTTGCGCGCCGTCGTGCCAGACGCCACCGTAAAGCTGCCACTGCCTGCCACTGTGGTGTTAGACACAACCGCACCTTCAACAAGGTTCAGCGCGCCGCCATTCACCGTGGTG
>NZ_LHZV01000053.1 GCF_001581005.1 Acetobacter orleanensis | reverse complement strand
GTCCGACATAAAAAGTTCAAAAAAGTGCACCACAACATCCCAAACACCCAAAAACCCCGGTGAACCGCCAGTTTTTAAGGAGGTGATCATACGCCAACTCTCTGCGGTTTTGCCCGCGCCCCTTGGGCACGCTCGTTTTTGGAGGGATAGAAGCAGGAACTAACGACTGAAGCCTGCTCTGTTGCTGGTCCATAATATATGCACAAGCCCCCTCCGCCTGAAGCTTCAGGCGGCCCCTGCCCTATCAAAGCTGCTCACGAAAATTCACGCGCGTCGGCTCTGCCCCGCTTGAGATGGCCTTGACTATACGTGGCGTGCCACGATTTGTGCATGTGTGCAGATTATACTGCCGCACGAAAACAGGTTGATGAGGCATTCGATGACGCTAGCAGACATGATGGGTCATGCCTCGACACAAGAGGTGTTATTTCACTGATGCGCGTTCTTTTCCCTTACATCGCACAGCCGCACCAAACCTTGCATTCTCTGCCCATTGCAATGGAAATTGCCAGCAGACACCCTGAAGCAGAAGTCCACATTGCCTGCGCTACGCAGGCCCATCTGGACTACGCTCAGTCCCTTGCTGCTTACTATCCGGAATCGCGTGCGAGTTTCGAGCTTCTGCACCTCCCGAACCTGATCCGGGAACGTGTTGAACGCCACGGGCACACCGTTTTTTCCCGTCTTGCGAGCTTGTTTTTCAACAAGAAATATTTCTCAACGTTTCAAGGCATTGTAGTTCCCGAACGTACCTCGCTCTACTTGAGAAAGCTTGGTGTGCGTCAGCCACGTCTGATCTGGACCCGTCATGGTGCAGGCGACCGGGCCATTGGGTTTGCCCGCGATGTAAAGAACTTCGACTACGTTCTTATGGCTGGCAAAAAAGTCGAAGAACGGCTTCTGGCACAGGGAGCCATTCGCCCCGGCCACTATCATACGGGCGTTTATGCCAAATTTGATATGGTGCGGCGGATGCGGAGTACGAGTTCGCGCCTGTTCAACAACAACCGTCCGACCATTCTTTATAATCCGCACTTTAATGCGCGCCTGTCCTCTTGGCCCAATATGGGCCTGAATATTCTCAGCCATTTTGCCAATCAGGATCGCTACAACCTGATTTTTGCGCCGCATTACCGCCTGTTTGACAATCGCCGCGCGGAAGCGGCCCAACTGCAACGCGCTTTTGGCGGCCATCCGCATATGATTGTGGATACAGGCAGCGCGCGCAGCATTGATATGACCTACACCTCTGCGGCCGACCTTTATCTAGGCGATACCAGCTCCCAGATTGCGGAGTTTCTTATTCATCCCCGTCCATGCGTGTTCCTGAACGCGCATGACGTAGCTTGGCAAGGCGATGAGAACTATCGTTTCTGGACCCTTGGCCCCGTCCTGAACCAGGTAGAAAGCTTCTCCGAGGATATTGAGGGCGCATTTTCTTCACATGATGCTTTCGTAAATCTCCAAAAAGACTATATACGCGACACGTTCGATCTCACGGGAGACGAACCAACCGCGCCGGTAGGGGCCGACGCTATTGTTGATTTTCTTCGAATGGCCAGCTGAATGAACGTTTTAAATCCTGCATCTTCCCCTTCTAACGAAGACGCCCTGCAACCGGTTCCCACCGGTTCTGGCCAGCAGCGCCGTTATGGAGATTTTGCAACTTTTCCTGATGCTCTTGATTATGCGGCTCAGGGTGACGCCGGCTTTAACATCTATTCTGGCAAGGGTGTCCTGCTGGAAGCGCTTCCGTATCGTAAACTGCGTGAACAGGCGATTGAAACCGGCCTGCGCCTATTGGGCATGGGCCTACAGCCCGGAGACCGTGTTGCGATTGTTGCGGAAAGCGATGGTGATTTTGCCCGCATCTTCTTCGGCTGCCAGTATGCGGGCCTTGTTGCCGCTCCCCTACCGCTTCCGGTCGCCTTTGCCGGGAAAGAAACCTATCTGTCTACTCTGCGTGGGATGATCACTAGTGCTGGGGCCAGTGCGGTTATTATCCCGCAGATTATTGAAGGCTGGACCGACGATATTGTAAGCGGCATGGGGCTAGCCTTCGCAGGCTCCCCTGCGGAACTGATGGAACGGCCCGTGCCAGACATGCCGCTGCCCAATATCCACCCCGAAGCCTTGTCTTACCTCCAGTTTTCTTCTGGCAGCACCCGCTCCCCCATGGGAGTTTGCGTCAGTCAGCGTTCGGGAATGGCCAACGTGGCCGCCATTGCGCATGACGGCCTGTGTGTGCGTGAAACGGGCGACCGCTGCGTCTCTTGGTTGCCGCTCTATCATGACATGGGGCTGGTCGGTTTTTTCCTGACCCCCATGACCTGTCAGCTCACCGTCGACCTGCTGCCAACCCGCGAGTTCGCACGCCGCCCGCATGTCTGGCTGGATCTGATCAGCCGTAATCGTGGGACAATCGCTTATAGCCCGTCTTTTGGGTATGAGCTTTGTGCTCGTCGCCCTGCCTCTACAGAACTGGACCTGTCCTGCTGGCGCGTGGCCGGGATTGGTGGCGATATGATTCGTCCGCACATCCTCAAAGAGTTTTCTGAGCGGTTTGCCTCCGTGGGCTTCAACCCGAAAGCCTTTGTGGCCAGCTACGGTATGGCGGAAGCGACACTCGCCATTAGCTTTGTGCCGCTCAATAGCGGTATTGAGACCGATACGATTGATCTTCCCGCGTTGGAAAATGAAGGCATTGCCCGCGCGGCGACTGATCCGGAAACACCTACCAGAACATTTGTTGTCTGCGGCCGTGTGCTGCCCGGCCACCAGATGGAAGTGCGTGACCCGGAAGGCGCTGTGCTGAGCGACCGCCAGACCGGCACCATTTTTGTACGCGGCCCGAGCCTGATGGATGGTTATTTCCGCAAGCCAGCCGACACCGCACAGGTTCTGGATCAGGATGGCTGGCTGAACACGGGTGACCTTGGCTACATGCTAGACGGGCAGATTGTGGTGACGGGCCGTGCAAAAGACCTGATTATCATTAACGGCCGCAACATCTGGCCGCAGGATCTGGAATGGTCGGCGGAAAGCCATATTTCTTCCCTGCGAAGCCGCGACGTTGCTGTCTTCTCCATGGAAAAAGGCGAGCACGAGGAAATTGTGGCGCTTATCCAGTGCCGTGCAACATCCCCCGAAGCCCGTGAAGCCCTGCGTGCAGAAGCGACCAGTCTTTTCCGACGCCTGCATGGTGTGGATGTTTCCGTCGTTCTTGTGCCCCCGCATGCTCTGCCCCAGACATCCTCTGGCAAGCTGACACGCGCCAAGGCCCGTAAAATGTTCCAGACAGGCCTGTTTGAACCGCAGCCTGAAGCAGCCTCTGCCTGCTGAGGCGGGAAAATAAGGATTTTAAAATGAGCGAAACCGTTGAAAGCGTTTCTGCGCTGATCATCCAGAAGCTTCTCGCCAACCCGAAAGTGCCGCGCGATATCGACGGCAACTGCAAAATTATGGATGATCTGGCCTTTGATTCACTGGCCGTTATGAACTTTGTCATGGAAGTGGAGGATGACATGGATGTCTCCGTCCCGCTCGACAAGCTGGCTGACATCCGGACCATTAACGACCTTGCTGCCTGCGTAGTTGATCTGAAAAACAAGGGCTGAACACGCATGACGTCTCTTTTTTCCAAGTTTGACGGCACTGCGGGCGCTCTTGGCTCTCTGGTGGAAGCTGGCGGCCGCAATCCCTTTTCCGTGGTGATTGAAAAGCCGGTTTCATCCACAGTTGGTATTATTGAAGGCCGTGAGACCCTTCTGTTCGGCACCAATAACTATCTGGGGCTGAGCCAGTCTCCACGCGCTATCAAAGCAGCGCAGGATGCCGCGGCAGCCTGTGGCGTGGGCACAACTGGCTCACGCATTGCCAATGGCACGCAGTCCCTGCACCGCCAGCTTGAACGCCGCATTGCCGATTATTTTGGCCGCCGCGATGCCATGGTGTTCTCCACCGGGTATCAGGCCAATCTGGGCATGATCTCCACGCTTGCAGGCAAGGATGACTACCTCATTCTGGATGCGGACAGCCATGCCAGCATTTACGATGGCAGCCGCCTGAGCCCCGCGCAGGTTATCCGTTTCCGGCATAATGACGCGGATGATCTCTACAAACGCCTCAAGCGTCTGGATGGGACCCCCGGTGCGAAGCTGATTGTTGTGGAAGGCATTTATTCCATGACCGGCAACGTGCCGCCGATTGCCGAAATGGTTGCGGTCAAGCGCGAGACCGGCGCCTATCTGCTGGTTGATGAAGCCCACTCCTTCGGGGTGATGGGCGAGCGCGGTCTGGGCATTGCCGAGCAGGCCGGGGTGGAAGCGGATGTGGACTTTATTGTCGGCACCTTCTCCAAAAGCCTTGGCACGGTTGGCGGCTACTGTGTCTCTGACCATCCGGAGCTGGAACTGGTCCGGCTGAACTGCCGCCCGTACATGTTTACGGCGTCTCTCCCGCCGGAAGTGATTGCCGCGACCATGGCAGCACTTGAAGATATGGCGGAACATCCGGAACTACGTACGCAGTTGAAGGATAATGCCGCGCGTCTGCATGCGGGTTTCCATGGCCTCGGACTGAATGCCAGCAAGCAGGTCAGCCCGGTTATTGCGGTGACTCTGGAAGAAATCGGGCAGGCTATCATGATGTGGAACCGCCTGCTTGATCTTGGGGTTTACGTTAATCTCAGCCTGCCGCCTGCCACGCCAGACTCTCGCCCGCTGCTGCGTTGCTCTGTGATGGCAACACACACGGCTGAGCAAATCGACAAGGCAATTGCTATCTTCAAGCAAGCCGCTCTGGACGCCAAGGCGCTTCCGGAAGCCGCCTAAGACCGCCTGAAAGCCCCTTTGCGCCATAACCACCAGACCAACGGTGGGGCGGCCAGCAAGGGGTGCTTTTCCGCAAACGGTGTGAGCGGCACTTTTATTCCGCTATGCCGCTCAATTTTCCATGCGGCATAGCGGGCCCCTCCGGTAAATGTGTACGCCGCCTTTATCAGGCGCAGGATATTCAGCGGACGACCTAACCGCCGACGCACCTGCCACGCCCGCTCCTCCCGAAGTTTCTGAGCGGGGGAAATCATTGGCCTGACATCCTCCCCCTCCCTCTCATAAGCCACGGCCGCAATCTGCCAGCAGGGCAGCAGCAGGTCTTTGTAACGATCCTCATAACGTGCGACGATTCCCGCACCGCGCCCGGTTTTTTCGACGCGAAGTTCGGTCTGATAGGTCTGGCGATACAGAGCGTTCCAGAAGGCTTCCCGCGGGCCGCGCTCAGGACCTAGAAAAGCCGTCCAGCGGGCGGCTGTTACGGTGGCGCGCATCACACACCGGCAGAGTGTCTGGGCAGCCGCGGCGTCACGCTGCCAGACCAGCCTGACGGGCTGAGAAAAACGGGCCCAGACCGTCGTATCAAACGCGCTGAACCCGGTTAGTCTGCGAAACTGAGCCAATGTTAGAATGGCAACCTTGGCACGCAAGGATTGCCCTTCAACCCTCAGTTCATGATATTCGACATTGGGCGGCAGAAGGGCGTTAGCCAGACAGGCCACGCGCCCACGCGGCCAGTCGGATTGCTTCCGCACGATCACGTAGAAATCCAGCAGGGTATCCGCTTGAATACCGCCACGCAGGCCGGAGCCGTAAAATAGCACACCCAACGGATTAGCGGTGCCGACCATCTGCTCCACAAAATCCAGCACGGCGGAGCTAACAGGTGTCGTCAGTTCCTCAAAAATCTGCGCCTGAAGGAACCGTGCGGCTCGGACCTGCTTTTGCATCTCAAGCCTGAAGGAAAGAAAGAAGCGGGCCTGCGGAAATGTCCAGTATCCCTGCGGACCCGGTTTCCAGAACCTCACCATCCAGCACAAAAGACTGTTCTGTTTTCAGGACAATCTGGCGTACGGATCCGCTGACATAAGCCGGATTGTCTCTCAGCCAAGCAGGGCTGCGCCCGCGTAACAGGCTCCAGAGGGCGCGCAGCAGTTTTTGCGGATTAGCCGCGACATCCAGATAGCTGATACCATTATCCACCTGCCCTGCTTCCCGCCAGAAAGGCCAGATTCCGTACGGCAAGCATTGCAGGCCCGTACACAGGAACAGAAAACGGTTGTGGGCCTCCGCTTCCTCTCCGTTCATGCCGAGTCCGACCGGGGTTCCATCCAGCCAGCTTTGCCGCAGACGGGGTGTGATGATCTGCCGCAGGGTTTCTGCCAGCGTAATCAGCACCGCCGTATCATGCGCGTAATTTGTCAAAATGGCGGGAGAATGGGCAATTTCTACACCGCGCGTAAAAGCCCCAAGACCGCCGAAAAACCCAAGAACCGCTCCTCGGTCTTGCCCCGGCCACGAGACAACAAGCGGCTGACGCTGCTTAACACCTGCTGCAAGTTGGCCTGTGCGGGCTTTTTCCTGAAGCCGTTGCAAGGCGTCCTCACCCCGCAGGCCAAAGCCGACATCCGCGGCAATCAGATTCGTATTGCCCGATGGCAGCACGGCCAGCATCGGCAATTTGTCTTTGGGGTACGATGAGGCATAGAGCGCACTCAGCACGTTCCCGACCGTGCCATCTCCCCCATCCACGACAAGACAGCCCACCTCCTGCCGCGCCAGAGTGTTCATGACATCATGCAGGTCAGCCTGAGAGTCCGGAGAGAAAAACAGCGGCCCTAACAGGCTGCGCGCACAGTCCAGATAACGACTATCCGCCTTAAGGTTGCGCCTGCTGCGGGAATTGTGAATCAAGGCAAAACGATCGGGCACTCGGAAACTCTTGCTTTTGCAGATACGGTGCCAGCGCTTTTGCCCCGGCTTATTGCGGTGGTATAATTAGAGTTCGTGCGCTTGTCACATACCGTCCTGTCAAACCCTCTGCGCCGGAGACACTCCGTCTTGCCTTCTTTTCAGATTGCGCACCTGTCCGACCCCCATCTGCCACTGGCGGAATTCCCGGCGTGGGATGAAATTCGCTTCAAGCGCCTCCTCAGTCTGCTGTCATGGACATTAAAACGCCGCCATCTGCATAAAGCAGCTCCTCTGGCACGCATTATGGAGGATATCCGCCAGTTTCACCCCGAGTTGATGGCATTGACGGGTGATCTGACCAACCTTGGTCTACGCTCTGAATTTCGCCGCGCCCGCGACTGGCTGGAAGAACAGGCTCTCCCCCCTACCCTTCTGGTGCCGGGGAATCATGATGCGCTGATCCGCCAGAACGCTACCGGGAAAGCAGCCTTGTGGGCAGAGTGGCTAAAGACAGATGCCGCCTTCCCCTCTCTGCTGGTGAAAAACCACATCGCGCTGATTGGTGTGAACACGGCTGTCCCGACCCGTCCTTTTTTTGCTTCTGGCCGCATGGGGGCTATGCAAGGCGAGAGGCTACGCACTCTTCTCCACAAAACAGGTCAAGACGGGTTGTGTCGCGTGGTGCTGCTCCACCATCCACCTGTGGCCAAACTGGTCAGCCGCCGCAAAGGCATGGACGATCTCCACCTGTTTCAGAGCATTTTGCAGGAAACAGGGGCGGAGCTGGTCCTGCACGGCCATTCCCATCGTGCGACTCTCGCCTGCATTCCACGCACGGATATTCCGGTTATCGGCACAACATCGGCCTCGCATAAAGCTGGCGACGCGGACACCACAGCCGGTTGGAACGCTATTGCTGTAACGCCACAGGTCGAACACTGGGACATTACCGTTCTGCGGCGGGAACTTGGGCCAGACGGCACCATGCGGGATGGCGTGACACGCAGCTTCACGCCCCATCGCCTTTCCCCGTCAATGCGGCTATGAGACCTCTCATGCCGAACTCGCCCCTGCTGCGCCGACTGCAAGCGTTCTTCACTCCAAGTACTCTAGACCGCTATCTGACTGCGCAGCTCATCCCTCCGTTTCTGGTTGCCCTTTCTGTGGTGATGGCAGCACTCCTGCTTGAGCGCCTGCTGGTCCTGTTCAATCTGCTTGCTGCAGGGAACAACCATCTGGGCGTGTTTGTGGAACTGCTGACCACGCTGCTGCCGCATTACCTCGGGCTGGCCATCCCTGCGGCCCTCTGCGTTGGTGTGTTTTCCATTATCCGGCGTATGAGCCAGAATGAAGAGATTGATGCCATTACCAGCAGCGGCGTTTCTCTGGTGCGGATTACCCGCCCGTACATTCTACTGGGAGCGTTACTGAGTTTCACGACATTCCTGCTTTACGGCTTTGTGCAGCCCCATGCGCGGTATGATTTCCGGGCAACATTTTACACGGCCAGCCACACGGGCTGGGCACCCCGGCTGCAATCCAACATGTTTGCCAGCCCCTCTTCCACGCTCACGATTGTGGCCGATAACGTCACACAAGGTGGGTCAGACCTGCATGATGTATTTATCCGCGATACGTCTGACCATCAGGAACGCGATATTACGGCAAAGCACGGACATATCCGTCTGGCATCAGACAGCTCCGCCGTGGAGATTGATCTGGAAGATGGCACCATCCTGACCGACACAGGAAAAGGCGTGCCGACGCTCACCACCTTTAACCATGCGACACGCCTGCTGACGCGCGCCAACCATATCGCGCCCTTCCGTGAACGTGGCGAGGATGAGCGTGAACTCACCTCTCTTGAACTGGTTAGCCGCCTGATCCATCAGGACCCATCCATTTCCCGCCCGCACATGCGCTCAGAAGTGCATTTCCGGCTGGCGCGCAGCCTGACCATTCCCTTTATTCCAGCACTAGCGGCGGCTCTTGCCATCATGCGCAAACGGCAGCGCAACAGCGCGGGGCTGGTTCTGGCCTTTATCATTATGGTGGGGTTCGACCATATGCTCCAGTTCGGGCACAGCATGGTCGCCACAAAAAAAGCGTCGCTGCTGATTATCTGGGGGCCAGCGCTTGTCTTTGTCGTGATGAGTTCTGTGCTGCTGCTGTATAAATCCGGCACCTTCCAGACCCTCAAAGCCCGGTGGAGCAGCAAGCGGAACACCAGCGTACAAAATACCGGCGCACAAAACAGTCAGAAAGCCCTGCCGTGAAAACGCAGTCCACCGCCCCGACCCATGTTCTGCTGCGCTACCTGTCCGGGATGCTGTTCGGCCGCGTTATGTTCAGTTGCGCCATTCTGGTGGGGCTGATGGAAATTCTGGCTCTGCTGGAACAGACCACACCCATTTTGCAGCGGCATCTCGGCGTTACGGGTATTCTGACCTATGCGGGCATGCGGCTGCCATTTCTGGTGGCGGGTGCCCTGCCGCTGAGTGTGCTGATTGGCGCGCTCCTCATGCTTTCGCAAATGACGCTCGCCAGCGAGATGGCCATTCTGCAAGCCTCCGGGCTTTCCATGTGGGGGCTATACAAACGGCTCATTCCCGCAACGTTGCTTATTGGCGTGATGGGTGTGGTGCTGGATGATCAGGTCACCCCACGATCGGAACAGGCTCTGGCCGCATGGTGGAACCGGACGGACCCACACCCGGAAAACGGCCATGCCTTCTGGTTTCATGAAGGCGGTCATATTGGCCGTGTCCAGTATGTTGCCGATGGCGGCAATATGCTCTCCGGCCTTGACCTTTATACCCGCACACCTGACGGCCTGTTGCAGGAAGCCCTGCATGCTGACCGCGCCGATTATACCCATGCCCGTGGCTGGCAGATGCGCACCATTCACCGCATTCAGATAGACGGGAACAAGACAGACAGGTTGCCACCAGAGGATGAGACCATCTGGCAGACCAGTCTGCATCCATGGGACTTCATCCGTCTTTCCGCCGAGAACCCGCCGCTCTCTTCCGGCACCATTATCGGCATGTTGCGGGGGCGGCTGCCATCCGATTCCAGCCCCGGATTCCTGCAGGCGGGGTTGCTGGAACGCTTCCTACGCCCGGCGGCCATGATGGTATTATTGTTGCTTGCCATGCCGGTAATCTATATTCCACCCCGAACAGGCACACGCAGTTGGGTCCCGGTCTGGTGTCTGGGAGCCGGTCTGCTCTTTATTATCGCGCAAGGGCTGCTACGGGCCATGGGCAATGCGGGCTTGCTCCCTCCACCCGTTGCCACCATTCCCGGGTTGATCATTTTCACCCTGGGAGCAGTCACAGCGCTCCTGAGGAACGAGGCAAAATGAGCGGCACTCTGAATAATGCGACCATCCGCACAGGCCGGAGTTTTGATCTTGGCAAGATGAACCTTCGCCAATTGTGGATCGCCTATCTGACATACCCGACCATCCTGCTATATTTTGCGCTGGTTATTGCCAGTGTGACCGCCGCAACATGGTTCTTTGCGGGATGGGGGCCGACTCTGGTTTCCATTGTTGCTGTGATTCTGGTGTATCCGCTGGCTTGGTATCTGCTGCATCGCTACGTTCTGCACGGGCGCACACTTTATAAAATGAAATGGACCGCCTCTTTGTGGAAGCGCATCCATTTTGACCATCATCAGGACCCGCATCTGCTGGATGTTCTGTTTGGCGCGCCTGTCACCACATTGCCGACCATCGGCGCCATTACGCTCCCCATCGGCTATCTGATTGGGGGCTGGGGTGCTGCGGCAACGGCTTTTGGCACCGGTGTCGCCATTACCTGCATTTATGAGTTTTTCCACTGCATCCAGCATCTGAACTACAAGCCGCGCTCGGCATGGATCCAGCGCATGAAAGCGCGGCATGTGCTGCATCACTTCCATGATGAAGATGGTAACTTCGGCATTACCAGCTTTGTGGTGGACCGTATTTTTGGCAGCTACTATCAGGATGCCAAGGCCCGGCCGCGTAGCCCGACGGTGTTTAATCTGGGCTATGACGTGAAGGAAGCAGACCATTATCCGTGGGTAATGGACCTGACAGGCTCCCCCCCGCGTGACCGGCCCGATGGCGCTCGGCCCGAAGCCAAGCTAATGCGCGATAACACCCGAACCGCTGCATGACCACGACACACGGGGCGCTATCCGCCCTTATTCTGGCAGGTACGCGCCCCGGCGCGCCAGACCCCATGGCGCAGGCCAGCGGCGTTTCTCACAAAGCCATTTTACCCGTGGCCGGAACGCCCATGATTCTGCGGGTTATTCAGGCGCTTCAGGCCACACCCGCTATCGGGCGCATTGCTGTCTGTATTGATAACCCGGATGTTCTGGCCGGGTTGTTACCCTCCGGCATTGATATTCTCCCCGCCAGCCCAAGCGGCCCGAGCGCCAGTGTGCTGGCCGGGCTTGCGCAGATGGGCACGCCGCTTCTGGTGACAACAGCCGATAACGCGTTACTACGCCCAGCATGGATTACGGAATTTCTGGACCATTGCAGCCCTCAGGCGGACGTTGCAGCCGCAGTCGCACCCGAAGCGGTTGTTTTGCGGGATGTGCCCGGCACACGTCGCACCTTTATCCGGCTGGCCGATATGGCGTTTTCCGGGTGCAATCTGTTCCTCTTCCGCACGCCCGCGTCCTTGAAAGTTGCCGAACTCTGGCAGCATGTTGAAAAAAACCGCAAACACCCGCTCCGAATAGCATGGCTGCTTGGCCCCGGCATTTTGCTGCGCGCTGTGTGCAAGACACTAACTCGCGCCGCGCTGTGTGCCCGTATTGGCGCACTGAGCGGCACGACGGCTGAACTAGTACTGCTTTCAGACGGCAGGGCTGCTGTGGATGTTGATAAGCCAGCCGATCTGGAGTTGACAGAAAAGCTGATTGCCGCAGAAACCACGGCAAGCCCCTGAACCTGCCATGCGTATTGCCTACATCATCAATTCAACCGAAGGCGGTGGCGCGGCCTTCCCGGTGCCAGCCATTACACGCGTATTCCGCGATGCAGGGCATGAGGTGGCTATTTTCGCGCTAACGCGACGGGACGGCCGGGCCATTAAACCCATGCAGGAAGCCGAGTTGGATGTCCGGGTCCGCGAGGGTGGTCGCAAAGATCATCTTGCCGCACTGCTCTGGCTCAAACGCCAGATGGCTTTATGGCAGCCCACGCATTTATGGACCTCTCTGACGCGCGCGACTCTGCTGGGCCAGATTGTCGGCCAGATGCAGGGCCTCCCGGTTGCCAGTTGGCAGCATTCCGCGCGGCTTCGCCCACCGAATGGCACACTGCTCCGCCTGCGACGCAATGCCTCCTGCCTCTGGGTTGGAGATTCGCAATACGTGACGGACGTCACCCGCCAGCAACTTGATATCCCGGCTGACCGCCTGCTGTGCTGGCCGATTTTCCATGCGCGGGCCAATGCCCTTCAGGCTCGCCCATGGCAACAGGGAGAGCCGGTCCGTCTTGGGTCTTTGGGACGACTGCATCCTGTCAAAGGGTTTGACACGCTTTGTCTCGCCCTCGCCCGACTGAAGCAGGAACAGCGGCTTCCGCCTTTCCATCTGACTGTGGCCGGAGAAGGTGAGGAACGCCCGGCTCTGGAAGCCCTGATTCGGGAGAACGGGTTGCAGGAGCACATCTCCCTCCCCGGCTTTTGTGAGAACACGGGGGCGTTTCTGGCAGCTCAGCACCTTTATCTCCAGCCATCCCACTGGGAAGGCTTCTGTATGGGAGCGCATGAAGCTATGCAGGCCGGGCTACCCGTGATTACCTCTGCGGTGGGAGAGTTGACCCACTCCATCCGCAATGGAGAGACCGGCTGGACCGTTCCGCCCAAAGACCCGGACGCACTGGCCTCAGCCCTCGCAAGCGCTCTTGCTCAACCGGAACAACTTGCCAAGATGGGTCAGGCAGGCCGCGCTTATGTTCTGAACCATTTCAGTGAAGATGCCTTTACCCGCGCGGGCAACGCTGCCCTGCACAGACTGGCCACCCTCACAGCCTGATCTCGCCGCGTCCCAAGTAAAAACAGCGCATCACGCCAGCAGAGCAGCCACTTTCCCCGGCACGTCCGCCATGGAGGCGGCACTGGCGCTTGCCTGTTCCGCAAACGTCGGGTCTCCGTAGCCCCATGCGGCGAACAGGGACTGTGTCCGAGCGCCTTTTGCCGCCAGAAGATCAGGCATCATATCCCCAATCATCACAGTGGACGCGGGGTGCCCCCCGGCCTGTGCAATTGTTCCCAGCAGGTGCGCAGGGTCGGGTTTTCTGACAGGAAAGCTGTCCCCGCCCCCGATGCTGGCGAAAAGCGGGGTCAATTTAAACGCGTCCAAAATGTGCCGCGCGGCAGCTTCGGGCTTGTTGGTACAGACCGCGAGCGTCCACCCCTGTGCGCGTAGCGTCTCTAATGCGCCTTCCGTGCCGGGAAACAGGCGGGAAAGCCGTGTGGCGCGCGGTGTGTACAGGCTGAGAAACTGCGTGACAGTCTCTTCCGGGGTCATGCCGGTGTGTCCCTCCGGGTCAGTCACCCGAATCAACTGCGTCACCAGTGCCTGCACCCCATTGCCAATCATGCCGCGCACAACGGCGTCCGTTACCGGCGGCAGGCTGTGGGACGCCAGAATTTCCCGGACACAGTCGGCAATATCCGGCAAGGAGTCGAGCAAGGTTCCGTCCATATCAAACACCGCCAATCCTGACTGCACCATCTGCTGTTATCCTTCCGTAAATTTTGGAAAAGTTTTATGATACACATATAACGTCTTTCTCTGGACAGACGTTTGACACATGCTTGAGCTTGGCTTACCGCAAGTGGATTATGACGTCTCCTTCCGCATCCCGCCCCGCTACTGCCGTCCTGCTTGCTGCCGGGCTTGGCACCCGTATGAAATCCTCTCGCCCCAAGGCCATGCAGCGCCTAGCAGGCAGGCCTATGCTGGCCCACCTGATTGCCAGCGCGGCAGAGGTTTTTGACAGGCTGGTAATCGTGATCGGCCCCGAAATGGGTGATGTGGCTGAACTGGCCGCGCCCTACCCCGTTGTCATCCAGCATGAACGGCTAGGGACAGCCCACGCGGCCCTTCAGGCGGAAGCCTATTTTGGCGAGGGGGATGTTGCCGTTCTCTATGCCGATAACCCGCTGATTTCCTCTGAAACCCTGACGCGCCTGCTGGAAGCCCGGCATGCGCCGGAGGTTGGGTTAGCCCTGCTCGCCATGCGTCCGGCTGAACCGGGGCGATATGGCCGCGTAATTGCGCAGGACGGGCTGGTGGAGCGGATTGTGGAATGGGCCGATGCCACGCCAGAAGAACGCGCCGTTGACCTCTGCAATGCTGGCGTTCTGTGCGCGGATGCCGCGACCTTCCGCCGTTGGCTGCACAGCGTGAAGAATGACAATGCCAAGGGCGAATTCTATCTGACGGATGTGGTGGATTGCGCGGTGGCCGACGGTGTGCGTGTGCATGCCGTGGAAGCTGCGGAAGACGAACTGCGGGGGATCAATTCCCGCATGGAACTGGCCGAGGCGGAGGCCGCCCTACAAACCCGCCTACGACAGAAAGCCATGGAAAATGGGGTCACACTGGTTGCACCGGAAACGGTTTTCTTCTGTGCGGACACCACACTGGCGCCTGACGTGCTGGTAGAACCTCACGTCGTATTTGGTCCCGGTGTAACGGTGGAGAGTGGGGCTGAAATCCGATCATTCAGCCATTTGGAAGGCTGTACTGTGGGAACGGACGCCATTGTTGGCCCCTATGCCCGCCTGCGCTCTGGCACCAGTCTCGGGACCGGCGCGCGTGTAGGTAATTTTGTCGAGGTGAAAAACACCACGCTGGGTGATGGTGCCAAAGCCAACCACCTGACCTATCTGGGCGATGCCACCATTGGCGCACGCTCCAACATCGGGGCTGGCACCATTACCTGTAACTATGACGGGTTCTTCAAGCATAAAACCATTATTGGTGACCGGGTTTTTGTCGGCTCCAACGCTATTCTGGTCGCCCCTGTCAGCATCGGCACCAATGCGCTGATTGCTGCGGGCAGCGTGATTACCAAAGACGTGCCGGACGATGCCATGGCTTTTGGCCGCCCCCGGCAGGAGAACAAGCCTGAGTTGGGTAAGCGCTTCAAGGAAACTCTGAAAGCCAGAAAGGAAAACGGCTGATGTGTGGCATATGCGGCGTTGTCGGCCTACGACACGCAACCCCGATTGTTTTTGAAGGTCTACGGCGGCTGGAATATCGCGGTTATGATTCCGCCGGGATTGCCACGTTGGTCGATGGGCGGGTTGAACGCCGCCGGGCCGCAGGCAAGCTGGATAATCTGGGCCGCCTACTGGAAGAGCAACCGCTGGCAGGCACGACCGGCATTGGTCACACACGCTGGGCCACGCATGGAGCACCGACCGCCTGCAACGCGCATCCGCATGGCACAGAGCGCGTCGCGATTGTCCATAACGGCATTATTGAAAACTTCGAGGCGCTGCGGCGCGAACTGAGTGCTGTCGGTCAGGTTTGCCAGACGGAAACGGACAGTGAAACCATCGCCCTGATGGTGGACTATTATCTGACACAAGGCTTTACCCCCAAAGACGCAGCCCTCAAAACACTCAATCGCCTTGAAGGCGCTTATGCCGTTGCCATGATTTTCGCGGGCCATGAAGGCCTGATGATTGGCGCATGCCACAGTGCCCCGCTGGCTGTGGGCTATGGCGATGGGGAAATGTTCCTCGGCTCCGACTCCCTTGCCCTCGCCCCGCTCACCCGGCGCATTACCTACATGGAAGACGGGGACTGCGTGGTGATTTCACCCGCAGGGGCCGAGTTCATGACGTTTGACGGCACACCTGTGTTCCGCAAGGAGCAGACAACGGCTCTGGCCGCCGGGTCCATCGGTAAGGACGGCTATCGTCATTACATGGAAAAGGAACTGCACGAGCATCCGCTGGTCATCGGCCAGACGCTTCAGCGCATGGTGGACCCGGCCAGCCGCCGCGTCACGCTGCCGGAGATGCCGTTTGATCTGGCTTCTGTGCCGCGCGCGGTCATCACAGCCTGTGGGTCCGCCTTTTATGCAGGCATGATTGGCCGCTACTGGCTGGAAGGCATTGCCCGTCTGCCGGTGGATATCGATGTCGCCAGTGAGATGCGCTACCGCAATCCGCCGCTGGATGCCGGGTCTCTCGGCTTGCTGATCTCTCAGTCTGGCGAGACGGCGGACACCCTCGCGGCTCTGCGCAGCCTGCGTGAGAAAGCCGTGCATATTCTCTCCGTGCTCAACGTCGAGCACAGCACCATGGCGCGTGAGAGTGACGTTGTGCTGGGCACCGTGGCCGGGCCGGAAATTTCCGTAGCCTCCACCAAAGCCTTTACCGCGCAACTGACGGTACTCGCCTGCCTGACTATCGCAACCGCCCGGGCGCGTGGCACGCTGGACGAGCACGGTGAAGACGCACTGGTGTCCGCCCTACTGGACCTGCCAAGCCGCGCCGCGGAAGTCTTTGCGCAGGCTGAGGCCATCCGCCGTATGGCGCAAGTGGTGGTGGAAGCGCGGGATGTGCTCTATCTGGGCCGGGGCAGCATGTTCCCTGTTGCGATGGAAGGTGCGCTGAAACTCAAGGAAATCACTTACATCCACGCGGAAGCCTATGCCGCGGGTGAGATGAAGCACGGGCCGATTTCCCTGATCGACAGAACAGTGCCGATTGTTGCCAGCGCACCCTTTACGCCGCTGTTTGATAAAACGCTGTCTAATTTGCAGGAAGCCAAAGCGCGTGGTGGCCGCTTGCTGATCTTTACCGATACCAAAGGGGCTGAGCGCGTGTCCGCCATTGCGGAACATATGGTTGTGCTGCCTCATGTGCATGATTTTGTGGCCCCTATCCTGCAAACCATCCCGGTGCAGATGCTGGCGTATGAGGTGGCCGTGCTGAAAGGCACGGATGTGGACCAGCCGCGCAATCTCGCAAAGTCAGTAACGGTCGAATAAGAGGTTCAGTCAGGCGCTCTCATGGTCAGGCGCGGAAAATGCGCCTGACACTCCGTTTAGAGAAACGCGGCTTTTCGCTTATAAAGGCGTCGTCAGGTTTTCTGCTGTGGCGGGCCATCAAGAATGATGGTGATTCGGCCCATCTTCGGGTGATCAATCTCAACTCTGACCACCACAAAACCCGCATCGCCGATTTTTTCAAACCACGCCCGCCCCGGTTGCGGGTTGCGCAATTTGCTGTTCGGGCTGTTGAACTTGAAGCCCTCTGTCTGCTGCACCACGAAATCACACCGCAGCGCATCCTCGCCCCACTCTCGTGGACCGCCGGAGGGAATACGCTGTAGCCCGGCGGAATGCATGGACAGGGTGCTTAGGCGCATCCCGTCAAACATCTTGGCGTGCCCGCCACAGCTCTGCGTGGTGCGCACTTGATGTAATAGGTTCATCAACGCTGCGAGCGTATCAATCGCCCCTTTTTTATCGGCATCCGGCACAGGTTCGCGGTCTGTTTCCGGCGGGTCAAGTCGCGTTACGTCCGGCACATGATCCCGATACGTCAGGGAGACATGCCGATTCCGCTCACGGGACCAGCCCACACTGTCATAAAGAGCGGGTTCCGCAGTCTGTCCGTTAAAGCTGCCCTGTGCGCTGATCTGCAAATTGGTTTTTACGAACAGGCCCAGAAAACCGCCTGTCTTGACATGCGCAGCAACCCCGTACTGCGCATCGCTCAGGCGGTAGGACGCCTGAAGATCCATTACCTTGAAGCCATGTGCGTAAATCCGGTATTGCACCACTGTCTGCGGGATGGTGGCCTCAGCCCAAGCCACGGGGGCAGAACCGCCTGCCAGCATAAAACCAAGACACAAGCTCGGCACGAAATGCCTGACAACGGCAGGCGCAGCAGACAGCAAACGTAAACGCGGCATAAGATTCCTTTTCAAACCAGATCACACAGACTCGGCTTGCGCAGGACGATACCCCAACCGGCGCGAAAGTGCCTGCGCCAATCTCTCCGCCATAAACCCAAGTTCTCGGACATCATAACGGCCCAGTTCCGTCTGCGGCAGGCTAAGGCCCACCCCGGCCACCATCTGACCGGAATGGTCCTTCACGCCAGCCCCAAAGCACCACAAGCCATCATGAATCTGCTCATCATCCACCGCATAACCCCGGTCTCTGATATCCGCGATTTCCCGCACCAGTGTGGTCACAGAGCGGATGCCGTTGGGGGTCAGCGGGTCCGGCCATGAGGAGGCCGGATGGAGCGTAAGCCATTCCCTGAACGCACTATCATCCATGCCTGCCAGCATGGCATTGCCTGTGGCCGTAAATATGGCAGGCAGACGCATGCCGACACGGAAGGACGCGCCCAGCACCGTCGCGCTGTTCCGGCACGCCATATAGACGACCTCCGTATCTTCCAGCACGGTCAGCGTGACCGTAAAGGCGGCGAGGTCTGAAAAGGCCTCCAGAGTCTGGTAAAATTCTGTCACCAGATCCCGCTGCTCCGTCATCCCGCCTGCCCAGTCCATCAGGCGGGTGCCCAGCCGGTACCCCTGCATGACGGTTTTTTCCAAAAGCCCCAGTTCCACCATGACCGCCACCAAGCCGTGGACTGTGCTGCGCGGCAGTTCAAGCTGGCGGGCGATATCCGCCGCAAGCGGCGGGCGCTCCGTGCTTTTGACAAGATCAAGGATGCGCACAGCACGGCGCAGGGCGGGCACGGAATCATGAGCTTTGGACATGCCGGTTCTTATTTTCCTTGTTGACAAAGAGGGGTCTTACCCTCATTATTCCAAATACGGGATCGAGTTCAATATAATGAACAATAAAAATCAGAACTCGATCCTCTCAAGCAGACTATCTGGTGGAAGCCTGACAAGAACCCGGAACAGGGCAGCAGGCTTCCCCCCGGATCATGTTCCGCCTTCTCATTTTCCCCTCCCGACTCGCTCCCCTGGTTGTCTTACGCTACACAGGCAGAGACAAGCCCTGCTATCTGTATTGAAATGAGTGTCTGACCGTGACGACAATCTATGATTTTACGCTCCCAGCCCTTGAAGGTGGGGATATCAATCTGGCTGATTATCGTGGGCGGCCTGTTCTTATTGTTAACACGGCCTCCAAATGCGGTTTCACGCCGCAATATGAGGGGCTGCAAGCCCTATGGTATCAGTTCCGCAGCATGGGTCTGGTTGTTATCGGCGTTCCCAGCAATGATTTTGGTGCGCAGGAACCCGGAACCTCCGCCGAGATCGCCTCCTTTTGCCACCGGAACTATGGGGTCAGCTTTCCCATGGCGGCGCGCAGCCCGGTCAAGGGACCGCAGACCATTCCGCTTTTCCGCTGGCTGGACAAGGAATGTGGTTTTCTGGCCCGCCCGCGCTGGAATTTCTATAAATATCTGACAAATCGGACAGGCCAGCCTGTCGCGTGGTTTTCCAGCGTGACAGCACCGACCTCCGACCGTGTGACCAAAGCGGTGGAACGTGTCATCCTGAACCCCTGATCTGGTTATCCTGCGGCGCAAAACCCCGAGCGATTTACGTCACTCGGAGGCCGTGTCCCAGAGGGTTTAACGCGGAACAATCAGCCCGTCCCGCAGCGTGACCACACGGTCCATGCGGGACAGAAGTTCCTCATTATGGGTAGCAATCAGGGCGGCAAGCCCCTGCCCGCGCACCGCCGCCATGAGTTCCGAGAACACGGCGTCCGCCGTCCGCACGTCGAGGTTGCCGGTCGGTTCATCAGCCAGCAACAGCGACGGAGTGTTGGCCAGCGCACGCGCAATAGCCACGCGCTGCTGCTCCCCACCGGACAACTTGCCCGG
The DNA here is from genome assembly GCF_001581005.1 of Acetobacter orleanensis. Classification (GTDB taxonomy): domain Bacteria; phylum Pseudomonadota; class Alphaproteobacteria; order Acetobacterales; family Acetobacteraceae; genus Acetobacter; species Acetobacter orleanensis. Next base: position 45,953 of record NZ_LHZV01000053.1, on the reverse strand, counting down.
CAAGTGGCTAACGCGATGGCCCAGACCGAACATCTCCAGCAGTTTTTCCGCTCTCTGGCGGGCATCTGCCTTGCGCACCCCCGCAATCATCTGCGGCAGCATGACGTTTTCCCGCGCGGTAAATTCTGCCAGCAGATGATGGAACTGATAGACAAACCCAATCTGATCCCGCCGCATCGCTGTCCGCCCAACTTCTGGCAGGCCGTGCGTGCGTTGGCCGCAGATTTCAATCTCGCCCGCGTCGGGTGTATCCAGCAAACCCGCCAGATGCAGCAGGGTGGATTTGCCGGTGCCAGACGGAGCAACGAGCGCCACAATCTCCCCCGCATGCAGGGTGAAATCCACGCCCTGCAAAACAGGCAGAACGCCGTCTTCCCCACTCCGGTAGGTTTTCTTCACGCCACGCAGGCTGAGGGCGACATTACTCATGGCGCAACGCCTCCACAGGATCAGTTTTTGCCGCGCGCCATGACGGATACAGCGTGGCCAGCAGGGAAAGGCTCAGTGCCAACAGAATCACTTCCACCACCTGCCCCCATACCAGTTTGGCGGGCAGATGTTCGAGGTAATACACTTCCGGGTTGAAAAGATTGGTTCCGGTCAGCTTCTGCAAGGCCTGACGAATACGCTCGATATTTTTGCAGAACACCACACCCAGCAGGGTTCCAGCCACGGTGCCTGTCACGCCGACAGACGCCCCACACATCAGGAAGATGCGCATAATGGCCCCCCGGCTCGCCCCGATGGTGCGTAGCACGGCAATATCCCCCGTCTTGTCCTTCACCATCATGATCAGGGAGGAAATGACGTTGAAGGCCGCGACCAGAATAATCAGGGCCAAGATCAGGAACATCACATTCTGTTCCACCTGCACCGCGCCAAACAAGGCGTTATTGGCGTTGGTCCAGTCCAGCACCCGCAGACCGGGTTCCCCCACCGCATTGACAATACGCATTGTGGTTGGGCGGATATTCTGCTCGTCCTTCACCATGATCTGAATCTGGGTCACTTTATCCGGCATCTGGAAATAGACCTGAGCCGCATGCATTGGCAGAAAGACGTAGCTGGAATTGTAGTCGTTCACGCCCGCATCAAAAATGGCCACCACATGATAGGCCCGGACACGCGGCACGGTGCCGAAGGCCGTAGCGGCCCCATCGGGTGAGACCAGCGTGATGCGTGAACCAATGGAAAGCCCGGCGCGATCCGCCAGCGTCACGCCAATGGCAATGGAGTCATCACTGCCAAAATCATCCAGCGTCCCGGCGACCAGAGAGGAACTGACGCCCTTCAGATCCAGCAGCCCCTGCCGGGTCATGCCATGCACAACCCCGCCAGCACTGTAGGACCCTGCGCTCAGCAGGACCTGCCCCTCCACCAGAGGCGTGGCGCTGATAACGCCCGGCACCTTGCGCACCCGTTCCGCCACATCCTCGTAATGGGAAATAGTGCGGCCCGCGCCGTAAATGCTCAGATCACCATTCAGGCCGAGAATACGGCCCATCAGGTCAGCCTGAAACCCGTTCATCACCGCCATGACGATAATGAGGGTCGCAACCCCGAGGGCGATCCCCACGAGCGAGAAAATGGCAATAACGGAAACAAAGCGTTCTCCGCGCCGTGCCCGAAGGTAGCGGCCTGCCACGGCCCGCTCGAAGGGACCAAACATCATCAGTCTGCCAGCACCAGAGCCAGAGCGTCTTCCACGCTCACATCCTTGCGCTCACCCGTTGCACGGCGCTTGAGTTCCACGCGGCCTTCCTTGGCGCTGCGCGGACCCACCACGATCTGCCACGGGTGACCCATCAGATCGGCATCCGCGAATTTTGCACCGGCGCGGTCTGTCCGGTCATCATACAGGAAGGCTTCGCTGTTGGTGTTGTAGATACGCTCGCACAGCGCATCACAGGTTTCATCACCCACCTTCAGATTCACGATCACAGCACGGAATGGGGCAACGGCATCTGGCCAGATAATCCCGGCCTCATCATGGCTGGCTTCGATAATCGCGCCAGCCAGACGGGAGACGCCAATGCCGTAAGACCCCATTTCCGGATAAACCGGCGTGCCTTCTGGCCCGCTGACGGCCACATCCATGGACTGGGTGTATTTGGTGCCAAAATGGAAAATATGGCCGACTTCTACGCCACGCCCTTCCCGACGACGCTCTTCCGGCACGGCATCCCACGCGGCGGTATCGTGCATTTCGTCCGTTGCGGCATAAGGCGTGGTCACGCGGGTATAGAACGCTTCCAACGCCTTCGGGTCTTCCACATTGACGGGTTCATCCAGCCAGTCCTGCTCTTCCAGAGCGGCATCATAAAACACGCCGCTTTCCCCTGTCGGGGCGAGAATCAGAAATTCGTGGCTCAGTTCCCCACCGATCGGCCCTGTATCCGCGCGCATCGGAACAGCGCGGACACCCAGACGCTGGAACGTGCGCAGGTAGGCCAGCAACATGCGGCGATAGGTCGCAACGGCAGAATCATAATCCAGATCGAAGCTGTAGGCGTCTTTCATCAGAAATTCGCGGCCACGCATCACGCCAAACCGCGGACGCATTTCATCACGGAATTTCCACTGGATATGATACAGCACCTGCGGCAGGTCCTTGTAGGACTTCACAGCCTGCCCGAACAGGTCGGTAATCATTTCCTCATTGGTCGGCCCGTACAGCAGTTCGCGCTTATGCCGGTCCTGAATCCGCAGCATTTCCGGGCCGTAGGCGTCATACCGGCCTGAGCGTTTCCAGAGATCAGCGGACTGGAGGGTGGGCATCAGCACTTCCTGCGCACCAATACGGTCCTGCTCTTCCCGCACGATCTGGCTGATATTGCGCAGCACCTTCAGGCCAGCAGGTAGCCACGCATAAATACCGGACGCCGTCTGCCGGATAAGGCCTGCCCGCAGCATGAGACGATGCGAGACGATCTGCGCCTCTGCCGGGTTTTCCTTAAGCGTGGGAAGAAAACTACGCGAAAGACGCATGATGCACTCAGCCTTGTCTGGCAGGTGAGACCACAGGCGGCCTCACTCTGGAATTTTACTCTTTATCTGCTCTAAAACAGTGCGGCGACAAAGAAAACCCGCATCACACAGGTCTTCTTTCAGCCGCCGTTTCTACCCTGCCGAATGCGGGGTAAGGTTCTGCGCGTTAGACGCGCAGAACGTGAACATCCACCAGAGGACGCTTCTGCAATTTGCGGCCAAGTGCACGGCGCAGAGCCGTTTTGGCGGCATCACGGAACGCTTGGTCATCACTCCGCAGTTCATCCGGAATGACGTCAATCGCGTTGGCGAATTCTTCGCGCACGCGCACGCTTTCCAGATCATCCGGGTCCAGCAGGCCGGGGGCGCTGACTTTCGGCTCACCAATCACAAAGCCTTCGTCATCCACCGCAAAGCTGGCAATCACCACACCGTTGAACAGCATCTTGCGGCGGGCGGCCAGAACACCGCCATTCATGGGCAGCAGGCGCCCTGCATCCAGCGCCAGACGGCCACTGGGCGCGGTATCCACCACTTCCACTTTACCCGGTGCAAGACGCAGAATGTCACCGTCTTCCAGCAGGATCGGGGCAATATGCTTTTCCTGAGCCAGAGCGGCATGCGCTGTCAGGTGGCGCCATTCCCCATGGACCGGCACGGCATATTTCGGCCGGACCAGATCATACATGGTGCTGACATCGCCAGCCGTTGCGTGGCCAGAGACATGCACAAACGCTTCACGGTCCGTAATGACCGTAACGCCACGGCGGGACAGGTTATCCTGCACGGCCATAATGGCGCGCTCGTTGCCCGGAATCATGCGGCTGGAATAAATGACCGTATCGCCCTCACCGAGGGAAACATTCGGGTGCATATCCAGAGAAATGCGGGACAGAGCGGAGCGCGGCTCGCCCTGACTGCCTGTGATGATCATGACAAGCTGGTTGTCCGGCACATCATTCACATCCTGCTCAGACAGGAACGGCAGCACGCCGGACAGATACCCGCACTCACGTGCCGCCACATCCAGATTGCGCAGGGAGCGGCCAACCAGCACCACCGTACGGCCTGCAGCTTGCGCCGCCATGGCGATGGTTTCCACACGCGCCACGTTGGAGGCGAAGCAGGTTACGGCAATGCGCCCCTTCATCCCGCTGATGAGGTCCGTCATGCTGCGGCGGACTTCGGCTTCGGACTGGGAGGCACCGGGCTTCATGACATTGGTGCTGTCACACACCAGCGCCAGAACGCCTTCATCCCCAACTTCCTTCAGGCGCTTGATGTCTGTCGGCGGGCCAACCAGCGGGTCCGGGTCCAGCTTCCAGTCCCCTGTATGCACCACGATGCCTTCGGGTGTGCGCAGCACAACGCTCTGCGCTTCCGGCACGGAATGGGTGACGGGAATGAATTCCAGATCAAACGGTCCGACTTCAAACCGGCCGCCGCACGGAATAACGTGAATGGGCACCTGCTGGAGCAGCCGGGCTTCCCCCAGCTTGCGGCGCAGCACGGCCCCAGCAAACGGTGTCACATAGACCGGGCACTGCAACAGCGGCCAGACATGCGCTACGGCACCGATATGGTCTTCATGAGCATGGGTAATAATCAGACCGCACAATTTGTCTTTGCGCTCGGCAATAAAAGTCGGGTCCGGCACCAGAATTTCCGCTTCCGGTGTATCGTTCCCGCTAAAGCCAATACCGCAATCTATCGCCAGCCAAGTTTCCCCAAGGCGATAGAGATTCAGATTCATGCCAATCTCGCCCGTTCCACCCAAAGGCAGAAAGGCCAGACCGCCGTTCTGTTCTGTCATCAGTCAACTTATCCTTCTGTCAAAAAATCTTTTTCGATTGTGAGACGCGGCAAGGGATTCCGCCCCGCCAATATCCGCAGCCCGTTAAGGGTCAGCATTGAATCCACGTGATCAAACACGGTTGTTCCTTCCGAGAAGAGCGGAGCCAGACCGCCAGTTGCGAGCACCTTCATGGTCTGCCCGACTTCCTGCCTGATCCTCTCGACGATCCCCTCGATCAAACCCACATAACCCCAGAACACGCCTGACCGCATGGCGGCTACTGTATTACGCCCGATAACGGAGTCTACCGCCGGGCGCCCAATTCCTATCCGTGGCAGCCGTGCGGCTGCCTGATGCAGAGCCTCAACTGAGAGGTTGATGCCCGGTGCGATCACACCCCCGCAATAACTGCCTTCCGCATCCACCACATCAAAGGTTGTGGCCGTTCCGAAATCAATCACCACCAGCGGGCCACCATACAGATGGTGTGATGCAAGGCCGTTTAACAGGCGGTCCACGCCAACTTCATCCGGATTATCCATTTTAATGGAAAATCCCCAGTCCAGATGGGCGGAGGCCAGAAGGGGTTCAACCGCAAACCACTGGCGGCACAGAGTGCGCAGATGGTAGAGGGCTGCGGGCACCACTGTGCCAATCACAGCGCCTTCAATATCATCCGCCGCAATCCCCTGCATTTTCAGCAGGGCCAGAAGCCAGACCGCATATTCGTCAGACGTACGCTGGGCCTGCATGGTAATGCGCCAGACACCCCGCCATTTTTCGCCATCATGCACGGCAAACACGACATTGGTGTTGCCCGCATCAATGACGAGAAGCAACGTCAGCCCCCTGTTCTGCCAGCAGGATATCCCCTGTTGCGATCGTTTTCATACCCTGTTCCGTGTCAAGCAGAAGCCGTCCATCATCGGCAAGCCCTGCAAACTGGCCCTTTTCATAAGTAGTCCCGCCGTTTACCACAAGAGGCGTGCCAACAGGATGTGCCCGTTTCCGCCATTCTACGCATAAAACGGCAAAACCACCCTCCCGCCAGACGCTACACCAATGCGTCAGTTGTGCAAGAATGGCCCGCGCCACCTCGGCAGGCGGCGGCACCGGCCCACATTGCCCCAGAGAGGCGGCGATCCGGCCAATCTGCTCTTGCTGCGGGGGTTGGCTGAGATTGGCCCCCATGCCGATCACCAGCATAGGCCCCTCCCGCTCAATGAGGATACCGCCAAGTTTCTGGCCATCCAGCAGAATATCATTCGGCCATTTGATCATCAGCCGGTCCCGCGCTGCGGGAACGCTGGTCGCCAGTCCTTCAAAAAACGCTAAAGAGGCGACAAAAGGCCAGCCGCCCAAGGCGTCCTGCCCGGCTTGTTTTGCATCCAGCAAAACGGAAAAGGCGAGGCTCTGCCCGGCATTGGCCCAGTTGCGGCCCCGGCTGCCCCGGCCTTTTGTCTGGCGCAGAGCCAGAAGCGCTAGCCCGTGCGCTTCGCCACCACGAGCCCGCTCTAGACAGACATCGGATGTTGACGTCAGTTCCTCATAACATTCCAGTCGCCACGCCGTATGGCGCTCACTCATCCGCCAAGAGCCAGAGCCGCCTGACGGGCCATGGCCATTAGCGGGCCGAGGGCAAGAATGAAGAAGACCGTCGCCAGCCCCATGCTCCCTGAAACAAACAGCAGGCTGCGCGCGGGCCGGTCCAGCGCCTCCGAAGCGGCATCAAAATACATCACCTTCACCACCCGCAGATAATAATACGCACCAACAACGCTGGAGACTGCCCCGATCACGACCAGAACGTAAAGGCCAGATTGCCATGCGGCGGCAAAAACCATCAGCTTCCCGAAGAAACCGGCCAGCGGGGGGGCTCCGACCATGCTGAACATGAAGATCGCCAATGCCGCCGCCAGACCGGGGTCTGTCCGGCCAAGACCAGCGAGATCAGACAAAGAGGTAACTTCCCGCCCCTTGCGCCGCATAGCGGTAATGACAGCAAACACCCCGGCATTCATCACCAGATAAGCCGCCAGATAAACCAGCGTCGCCCGCACACCGTTGGTGGACGCCGCCGCCAGCCCCATGAGCGCATAGCCCATGTGGCCGATAGAGGAATAGGCCATCAGCCGCTTAATGTTGGTCTGCGGAATGGCCGCAAATGCGCCATACACCATGGAGAGAATGGACAAAGCTTCAATCAGGATTTGCCAGCGCGGTGCCATGGTGCCGAACGGGCCGCTCATCACACGCAGGAACAGCGCGAATGCTGCGAATTTAGGAGCCCCTGCCATATAAGCCGTAATGGGTGTGGGCGCGCCCTGATAAACATCGGGCGTCCACATATGAAACGGCACGACCGAGAGCTTGAAGCTCAGCCCGACCATAATAAAGACAAGGCCCACCATCAGCCCGGACGGCAGAGCGCCTGCCTGCTGAATTGCGGCAATCAGGCCCGTATAGGCCATGGTCCCGGCATATCCATACACCAGAGACATACCATACAGCAGCAGCCCGGACGCCAGAGAGCCCAGAACGAAATATTTCAGCCCGGCCTCGGAGGAGGTCACATCATCCCGTTCCAGCGCGCATAGAATGTAAATAGAGAGCGAGGACAATTCCAGCCCGACAAACAACGTCATCAGGTTGGCGGAAGACGCCATGATCAATGCGCCCAGTGTTGAAAACAGGATCAGCACGGCGGTTTCAAACGGCAGCGGCACACGGTCATTCGTGCGGTAGCTGAGTGTCAGCACAAGAGCCACCACGCCACCCAGCAACGCGAGGATCTTCATGAAGCGGGCAAAGCCGTCATTCACAAATGTGCCTGCATAAGCCACGCCATCAGGGGATACCACAACCAGCGCAGCGCAACCAATAAAAGCGGCCACGGTCAGCATGGTGCAGGAGACAATCCCCTTTCCCTCTCGCTGAAGCACACCAAAAACGAGAATGACCAGCCCAGCCAGCGCCAGTGCGATTTCCGGCAGAGCCAGTGTCCAGTTAACCGATGTCGCGCTCATGGTGTGGCTCTCCATTCAGAACAGGAGGAAACAGAAAAAACAGACCTGATCATTGCAGCCTCCTTCACCCGCAGAGGGCGACGGTCAGCACCACAACCAGACCGGCCAGCATGGTGAACGCATAGAGAGCGATGGACCCGGTTTGCAGACGCACAGCGTCTGACGCGCCGGTGGCAGTGGCCTGCACCAGATCTCGCGGCAGACCTTCCACTGCGCCTTCTTCCCCGTCTTTCCAGAGAGTGCGGGCTATCGCTGCGTAAGGCCGCACAAAAATCCGGTCATACAACTCATCAAAATACCATTTGTTGAGCAGGAACCGATAAATCGGGCCGCAGGAGCGCGCCAGTGCTCCGGGCAGTTCCGGTTTGGCAATGTAGAACACATAAGCCACCGCAATCCCGGCAAAGCCTACCAGTGACGGCAGGAGTGCTATCAGGCCGGGCACGTGTTCAAATGTTTCCATAATGCTGTTACCGGGCGCGTTGAAAATGCTGCCTTGCCAGAAGGCGGCCTGATGGGCCCCCACATAATACGGGGCCAGCGCAACCCCACTTACCACGGCACCAACGGCCAGCAGCACCAGAGGCAGCGCCATGGAAAGCGGACTTTCATGCGCGGCGTCTCTGGCGTGTGCATCCGCCGGAGCCCCGTGGAACACCAGAAAAATCAGACGCCAGCTATAGAAGGCCGTGAGGAAGGCCGTGATGACCCCCAGCGTCCACGCATAATGGCTCATGCCACTATCCGCCGCCCACAGCGTGTTCAGAATAGCGTCTTTCGACCAGTATCCGGCAAAGGGGAACACACCGGCCAGCGCAAGGCTACCAATCCACATGACCGCATAGGTCAGCGGCAGTTTTTTCCACAGACCGCCCATGCGGAACATATTCTGCTCGTCATGCAGCGCATGGATGACCGACCCAGCCCCAAGGAACAGAAGCGCTTTAAAAAATGCATGTGTTGTCAGATGAAAAACAGAAGCCTGATAAGCTCCAACACCTACAGCGGCGAACATATAGCCAAGCTGAGAGCAGGTGGAATACGCAATGCTGCGTTTGATATCCGGCTGCACCATGCCGACAGTCGCTGCAAAAAAACAGGTTGTGGCACCAATAAAAATTACAAACAGGCGGGTATTGGGCGCGACTTCCAGCAACGGAGACATACGCGCCATCAGGAACACACCGGCTGTCACCATCGTTGCGGCGTGAATTAGGGCTGAAACAGGCGTCGGCCCCTCCATGGCGTCAGGCAACCATGTGTGAAGGAACAACTGAGCGGATTTGCCCATTGCGCCGACAAACAGCAGGAAGCTGATAACTTCCACCATGCGGAAAGATTGTCCGAATAGCGTATAGGGTGCGCCTGCAATCTGCGGGACAGCCGCAAAAATATCCTCATACCGTACGGAATGGAACTGAACGTAAATCAGGCCGATCCCCACAAGGAAGAACAGGTCCGCCACGCGGTTAACCACAAACGCCTTGATGGCCGCAGCCGTTGCGGAAGGACGGTCATACCAGTAGCCAATGAGCAGATAACTGGCGAGCCCCACGCCTTCCCACCCAAAAAAGAGCTGAATGAGGTCAGAGGAGGAGACCAGCATAAGCATGGCGAAGGTAAACAGTGAGAGATACGCAAAAAACCGATAAACCGGCATACTCTCATGGCTCATATAGCCAAGGCTGTAACAATGTACCAGCAGCGAGACGCACAGCACCATGGCTGTCATGGTGACAGAGAGCGTATCAAACCGCAGCGTCCATGAGGCATGGAAGCCACCGGCATTAATCCAGTCCGCCAGAGGTACGGTAAAGGGGCCAAACCCGGAGGTCCAGCCGCCACACAGCGCCCCGACCCCGCACAGAGCGGCAACACCCATGCACAGAAGCGTCACAATTTTGGCCAGCGTATCGCCCATCAGGCGGCCACCAAGCCCGGCAACAACCGCACCTGCCAGAGGCAGGGTTACAGCGGCTGCAAACAGGTGAAGATCGGTCTGCATCAGTCCGTTCATCCCTTCATCATCGTAACGTCTTCGACCTGAATCGACCCACGGTTACGGAAATACACCGTGACAATCGCCAGCCCGATCGCGGCTTCCGCCGCGGCAATGGTCAGCACGAAGAGCACCATTACCTGCCCGGACAGATCCGCATGGGCGGAGGAAAACGCAACAAAATTCAGGTTGGCTGCCAGAAGAATGAGTTCCATGGACATCAGGATGATGATGATATTTTTCCGGTTAAGGAAAATACCCAACACCCCCAGCACCAGCAGCGCCGCACTGACTACAAGGTAAGGCCCAAGCCCCACAGGAGCGATTGCCGGTGTCATGCGCCAGTCTCCTCTTTTTCCGCCTCTTTGGGCTGCTCGGCAGCACCATAGGAGCCGGGAACAGCAATTTCGTAATAGGAGGTTCCGGGGCGCAGGAAACCACCCTGCTCCAACACGTTTTCGCCAAGTGGCAGTTGCACAAGCTCCAGCGTATCTTCACGTGTACGTGCATGCTGTTTTTCAATATTCTGCCGCCGCCCGCTGCCCGTCTGCCGCAGGGTGAGCACAATCGCCCCGATCATCGCGACCAGCAGCACCAGCCCGCAGGCCTGAAAAAGCAGTACGTAATGGGTATAAATCAGGGTGCCTAAAGCCGCCGTATTGGTCAGGCCGGGAGCCGCCTGCACACTTCCCCCGGCACCGGCGGGCGCCATGGTCCAGTTGCTGACTGCCATCACCAGTTCCGCAAACAGAATGGCCCCGACGCAGGCCCCAATGGGGGCGTTCCGCTGAAGTCCCTCACGCAACTGGGTGAAATCAATATCCAGCATCATGACGACAAACAGGAACAGCACCGCCACCGCGCCGACATAGACAATGACCAGCAGCATCGCCAGAAATTCAGCCCCGGCAATCAGGAACAGTCCAGCCGCATTGAAAAACGCCAGAATGAGGAAAAGCACCGCATGCACCGGGTTCCGGACACTGATGACCATGACCCCGGACAGCAACAACACCGCGGCAAAAACGTAAAAAACAACCTGCGCCAACATCAGCCAGCCTCCTGCCCCAGCCGGGGCTGCACGGGATTAACGATAGGGGGCATCGTATTCCAGCCGACGGGCCAGCAAGGCTTCCCACCGGTCTCCATTTGCAAGGAGCTTATCCTTGTCATAGAGCAACTCTTCCCGGGTTTCTGTGGCGAATTCGTAATTCGGCCCTTCGACAATAGCATCCACCGGGCAAGCTTCCTCGCACAGCCCGCAATAGATGCATTTTGTCATGTCAATATCGTAGCGCGTGGTGCGGCGAGAGCCGTCATCCCGCTCTTCGGCCTCAATGGTAATGGCTTCCGCCGGGCACGTCGCCTCACACAGCTTGCAGGCAATGCAACGTTCTTCGCCATTCGGGTAACGCCGCAGCGCGTGCTCTCCCCGAAAGCGCGGTGAGAGCGGCCCTTTTTCATACGGGTAGTTCAGCGTGACCTTCGGCTGAAACATCATTTTGAATGTTGTGGCCATACCGCCAACAAGTTCTGTCAGCAGAAATGAGCGGAAAGTGCGTGTTAACGCGCCCATCAGTTTACGCCTCCCACCTGAGGCAACAGGCCCGTCGCCATCAGAAAACCAGCCGTTGCAATCATCCAGACCAGTGACAGCGGCAGAAAAACCTTCCAGCCAAGGCGCATCAACTGGTCATACCGGAAGCGCGGGAACGTCGCCCGGACCCAGATAAAAACAAACAGGCAGAAAAGAATTTTGAAAATCAGCCACAGCGGGCCGGGCACCCACGTAAACGGCGCCAGCCCAAGCGGCGGCAGCCAGCCCCCAAGGAACAGAATACTGATCATGCCTGACATCAGGATCATGTTCGCATATTCCCCAAGGAAGAAGAGACCAAAGGCCAGTGAGGAATATTCCACAAAGAACCCGGCCACGAGTTCACTCTCGCCTTCCGGCAGGTCAAATGGCGCGCGATTGGTTTCCGCCAGTGCCGAGATGAAAAAGACGATAAACATCGGGAACATGGGCACACAGAACCAGATATGGCGCTGCGCCAACACAATATCGTTCAGGTTCAGGCTCCCCACGGCCAGCAGAACCGAGACGATCACCAGTCCGATGGACACTTCGTAGGACACCATCTGCGCCGCAGAGCGCAGACCACCCAGAAAGGCGTAACGGGAGTTCGATGCCCACCCGGCGATCAGAATGCCGTAGACCCCGAGCGAGGAAATGGCGAGAAGATACAGAATACCGACATTGATATCCGCCACAGCCAGACCATTCCCTGTCGGGATGACTGCCCACGCGAGCATGGCTAGAGAAAATGTCAGAAACGGCGCGAATAGAAACAGCGCCCTGTTGGCCCCGGCGGGAATAACCGTTTCTTTCATGATCATCTTGATGGCGTCAGCAAACGCCTGAAGCAGCCCGAACGGACCGTTCACGTTCGGTCCACGGCGGCGCTGCATGGCCGCCATCACCTTGCGTTCCATAAGCGTCAGATACGCCACGGCAATCAGCAATGGCACCAGAACAGCCAGTGTTTCCAGCAGCATCAGAATAATCTGGCCTGCCAGTGTGTGATAAAAAAACTGCGCCATTTGCCCTTACTCCGCCGCCACTGCACGGGTAGGCCCGTAAACCCGGGAACACTCCGCCATCGTCGCGCTGGCCCTGCTTATGGCGTTGGTCAGGTAGTAATCCTGCACAACCGGCCGGAAAGGATTGGCCTCCATGCTGTCCTCCTGCGGGGCGGATACACTCACCACACTGGTAGACGGCACACTCTGCCCTTCAATCCGGGCCTCTGGCCGGGAGATGGCACCAATCCGCCGGAAAACCGGGTTGACCTCCGCCATCCGCTCCCGCACGGCTTCCAGCGTGTCATACGGCAGCGTTTTGCCAACCACTTCTGAAAAAGCGCGAAGAATACGCCAGTCCTCCCGCGCCTCACCGGGTGGGAAGACAGCCCGGAAGCTGCGCTGCACACGACCTTCCGTATTGACATAGGTGCCCGGTTTTTCCGTGTACGCGGCTCCGGGCAGAATAATATCGGCTCGGGCTGCGGCGGCATCCCCATGATGGCCCTGATAAATTACAAAAGTCTCAGCGCCGATTTTATCAACGGGGAAGTCGTCAGCTCCCAGCAGCCAGAGAACGTCAACGCCGCCACGCAGCATCCCGCTGGCAGTCCGTCCACGCGTGCCGGGCAGGAAGCCAAGATCCAGCGCACCAACGCGCGACGCGGCCGTATGCAGAACATTCAGCCCGTTCCAGCCTTCTGCGACAACGCCCGTCTGATCCGCCAGTTTTTTACAGGCATCATAAACAGCCGCCGCGTCAGGCCGCGTCAACGCGCCGTGCCCGAGAATAATCATGGGCCGCTTGGCGTTTTTCAGCGTCTCGGCAAAAGGATGACTACCATCCAGCAGTTTTTCAAGAACGTCCGGTCCATCACCCAGCAATTCCGCCTCATAGGTCGGGTCAGTCTGCGGATGCCCAATCATGGCGATGGGGAAACCACCGCGCCCGGCGTTCAGATAGCGCTTGCGGATGCGGGCATTCAGCACCGGCGCTTCATGCCTTGGGTGGGTTCCCACCAGCAGAAGGGCGTCAGCGTCCTCAATCCCGAGAATACCGCTATTGAACAGATAGCCTTCCCGCGCACTCAGATCATACCACGCATTATCTTGCCGGCAGTCGAGATTGGGGGAGCCAAGAGCGGTCATCAGGTCTTTCAGGGCGCACAGGCTTTCCGCATCACACATATCCCCCGCAATCGCACCAATCTGATAGCCGGACACACCATCCAGACGCCGCGCAAGAGACACAAAAGCCTCCTGCCATGATGCCTGCATCAGCTTGCCATGCACCCGCACCCACGGGCGGTCCAGCCGCCTGCGCTTGAGGCCATCAACTGAAAAACGGCCTTTATCAGACAGCCACTCTTCATTCACCTCATCATTGACGCGGGGCACAATCCGCATCACCTCGCCGCCACGCGCCTGAATCTGAATATTGGTGCCAACCGCATCCATCACATCAATGCTGTCAGTCTTTTTATATTCCCATGAGCGGGCGTGGAATGCGGAGGGTTTGGCCGTCAACGCGCCCACGGGGCAAATATCAATCAGATTGCCGGACAGTTCCGAAGTCAGCGCCTTTTCCACATAGGTTGTGATTTCGGCGTTTTCTCCGCGTGACACCATGCCCAGTTCCGGCGTCCCGGCCACTTCCGTCGTAAACCGTACGCAGCGTGTGCACTGGATGCAGCGCGTCATGACAGTTTTAACCAGCGGGCCGATATCTTTATCCGTAACCGCCCGCTTTGCTTCCTGATAACGGGACACGCCGGAACCGTAGCCGTAAGCCTGATCCTGCAAATCACACTCGCCACCCTGATCACAGATCGGGCAATCAAGCGGATGGTTGATCAGTAGAAACTCCATCACGGCCCGACGGGCACGACGCACCACCTCGGTATCCGTCAGAATTTCCATGCCTTCGGAAACCGGGAACCCACAGGAGGCGACGGGCTTTGGTGCCCGCACCACCTGCACAAGGCACATACGGCAGTTGCCTGCTACAGAAAGCCGCTCATGGTAGCAAAAGCGCGGGATTTCCTTACCTGCGGCTTCACAGGCCTGCAACGCGCTGAAACCGGGCGGCACATCCACGGGTGTGCCATCAACAATTACCCTCACCATCGCTCTTACTCCGCAGCCACGGGCACACCGGACGCCGGGACCTGAACCAGTCCCGTGCCGCCATGCAGTGCTTTATAGTGACGGATGCGTTCTTCCATTTCCGGCCGAAAATGGCGGATCAGCCCCTGAATGGGCCACGCCGCGGCATCACCCAGCGCGCAAATGGTATGCCCTTCCACCTGACGCGTGACCTGCTCCAGCAGATCAATCTCATCCAGTTCAGCCCGGCCCTGCACCATGCGGTCCATCATACGCATCATCCAACCCGTACCTTCACGGCAGGGTGTGCATTGCCCGCAGCTTTCATGTTTGAAAAAGCGTGAAAAACGGGCAATCGCCTCGATAATGTCCGTGGATTTATCCATGACAATCATGCAGCCTGTGCCCAGCCCCGAACGCTCGGCCCGCAGACTGTCATAATCCATCAGCACCGTCTCACACACGGATTTTGGCAAAACCGGCACAGAGCAGCCGCCGGGAATAACGGCCAGAAGGTTGTCCCAGCCACCGCGCACACCGCCGCCGTGCTTTTCAATAATCTCTTTCAGCGGCACGCCCAGTTCTTCTTCAAAAACACAGGGTGTGTTCACATGGCCAGAAATGGCCATCAGTTTGCTGCCGGTGTTATTAGGTCGTCCAAGCCCGGCGAACCAAGCCCCGCCGCGCCGCAGGATGGTGGACGCAACCGCAATGCTTTCCACATTATTCACCGTGGTCGGGCAGCCATACAGGCCCGCGCCGGCAGGGAACGGCGGCTTCATACGCGGCTGGCCCTTTTTGCCTTCCAGACTTTCCAGCAGAGCCGTCTCTTCCCCGCAGATATAGGCCCCTGCCCCACGATGGATGAAGAAATCAAAATCCCAGCCGGAACCGGCTGCATTTTTTCCAATCAATCCCGCGGCATAGGCTTCATCAACCGCAATCTGAAGATGCGCTGCTTCATTGAAAAACTCGCCACGGATGTAAATATAGGCTGCATGAGCACCCATAGCGAAGGACGCAATTAGCGCACTCTCAATCAGCTTATGCGGTTCATGCCTTAAAACTTCACGATCTTTACAGGTACCGGGTTCTGACTCGTCCCCGTTAATCACCAGATAATGCGGCCGCCCGTCTGACTGTTTGGGCATGAAGGACCACTTCAACCCGGTGGGAAAGCCTGCCCCACCACGGCCCCGCAGGCCAGACGCCTTCATTTCCCCAATAATGGCATCCCGCCCTTTTGCCAGAATCTCGGCTGTATTCTGCCAGTCTCCCCGCTTGCGGGCCCCTTCCAGCCGCCAGTCATTCTGGCCGTAGAGGTTGGTGAAGATCCGGTCCTTGTCCTGCAACATGCCCGTTTCTCCTACTTGTTTTCAGCAATGGACGGTTCTGCGTCCACCAGCGTTTTCCGGCCACCTTCCGGCGCAGAGCCGCTACGGTTGATTGTCGGACCGGCTGGTGGGCGCTCTCCCCTGCGCAAGGCATCAATCAACGCAACGGTGCGGGGGCCATCCATATCTTCGTAAAAATCATCATCCACTTGCAGGATGGGTGCATTGGAACAGGCGCCGAGGCACTCCACCTGTGTCAGCGTAAACTGGCCATCCGCGCTGGTTTCACCAAAGGCACCAATACCCGTTGCCCGCTTGCAGGCGGCCACAACGTCATCCGACCCACGCAACCAGCATGGCGTTGTGGTGCAAACCTGCAAATGGTAGCGGCCAACTGGCTTTGTATTGAACATGGTATAAAAAGAAGCCACCTCGTAAACGCGGATAGCCGCCATTTCCAGCCTGCGCGCAATCTCATCCATGGCTACCAATGGCACCCACGCGCTCCCGCTTTCCCGCCCCAACTGCCGCTGGGCGATATAGAGCAGCGGCATGACTGCACTGGCCTTGCGTTCCGTAGGGTATTTGGCAAGCACGGTCACAATTTCCGCTTCGGAAGCACTATCAAACACAAACGTATCTGGCTGTTGCTGGGGCGTCTGGTGTGTGGTCATCGGTCAACCTCCCCGAAAACAAGATCGAGAGACCCCAGAACTGCCACCATATCGGCCAGCATGGAGCGGCGGGTCATTTCATCCAGCGCCTGCAAATGCGCAAAGCCGGTAGGCCGGATTTTACAGCGATAGGGGCGATTGCTGCCATCGGCGACCAGATACACGCCAAACTCCCCTTTCGGGCTCTCCACTGCGGTATAGGTCGCACCCGGCGGCACGTGGTAGCCTTCACTGAACAGCTTGAAGTGGTGAATGAGCGCTTCCATGGACCGCTTCATTTCCGCGCGCGGTGGCGGGCTGAATTTCGGGTCCTGCACCTTGACCGGACCGGGCCGGATCTGGTCCAGACATTGCTCAATAATGCTGACGCTTTCCCGCATTTCCGCAATACGTACGAGGTAGCGATCATAGCAATCGCCATGTCGGGCAACCGGCACGTTGAAGGTCACCTTATGGTAATTGTCATAGGGCTGAGTGCGCCTAAGGTCCCACGGCACGCCGGAGGCCCGCAGACACGGGCCGCTAAAGCCCCATGCCAGAGCCTGCTCAGCCGTGAAAACGCCGATACCGACGGTGCGCTGCTTCCATATCCGGTTTTCGGTCAGCAGATTTTCCAGCTCATCAATCCAAGCTGGAAACTCCTTGGCCCACAGACCAATTTTCTCTTCCAACCCGGCCGGAATATCCCGCGCAACCCCGCCGGGACGGACGTAGTTGGCATGGAAACGTGCGCCAGATGCAGCTTCGTAAAACTCCAGAAGCTTTTCACGTTCTTCATAGCCCCACAGAGCGGGCGTTACGGCACCGCAGTCCAGACCCAGAGCCGTAATATTCAAAATATGGTTTAGAACACGGGTAATCTCTGCAAACAGCACTCTCAACCAACGTGCCCGTTCTGGAGCTTCAATCCCCAGTAGTTTCTCTGTCGCCAGAGCAAAAGCCTGCTCCTCACACATAGGAGAAACGTAATCCAGCCGGTCAAAATACGGCAGGGCTTTCTGATAGGTTTTGTATTCTATCAGCTTTTCTGTGCCACGATGCAAAAGGCCGATATGTGGCACCGTGCGCGCCACAAGCTCGCCTTCCATTTCCAGCACCAGACGCAGCACACCATGAGCGGATGGGTGCTGCGGGCCAAAGTTCAGCGCATGGGAATCAATTTCCAGCGTCTTGCGTTCGCGCGCTTCAACCTGCTGCGTAGGCAACAGGCTTTCTGGAATATCGGTCCGTAGAATATTGTCTGCCTCACGCAGCACGGTGTTTCTATCCGGGTCTGTCATCCGCGTGACCTCTTGATATGTTGCCGGACCTCATGCGCTTTTTCGTCACCCGGCAGGGTCATCATGCCTTCCCAAGGGGAGACAAAGTCAAAATTGCGGAAGTCCTGCACCAATGAGACAGGTTCTTTCACCACTTCCCGCCGCTCTACGTCGTAGCGGACTTCCTCATAACCTGTCAGAGGGAAGTCCTTACGCAGGGGGAAGCCTTCAAACCCGTCATCCGTCAGAATGCGGCGCATGTCTGGATTACCCGAGAACTGCACGCCGAACAGGTCATAACACTCCCGCTCCCACCAGCAGGCAGAGGGCCACAAGCCCGCGACGGATGCCACAGGAGCAGTTTCATCCGTCGTGATAATCACGCGGATCCGCTGGTTATGGGTGACGGACAGCAGATTATAAACCACTTCAAATCGTTCAACGCGACTGGGATAATCGACCCCGCACACATCCATCATCTGCTCAAAGCGACAATGCGGCGCATCGCGCAGATAAGTCATGAGCGGCAAAAGCTGGTCCCGCGTTGTGCGGACAACCAGTTCACCATTTTCCAACCCTGCGGACGAGATACCCGACCATGAGGTGGAAAGAGAGAACGCCAGCGCACCGAGCCGCCCTTGCAGACGCCCCTGCTGTGGGGAGGGGAGAGAAACCTCAGCCACGGAGAATGGTCCCTGTGCGACGGATTTTCTTCTGGAGGAGCATGATGCCGTAAATCAGCGCCTCAGCCGTTGGCGGGCAGCCGGGCACATACACATCCACCGGCACGATGCGGTCGCACCCCCGCACAACGGAATAGGAATAGTGATAATACCCACCCCCGTTGGCGCAGGAGCCCATGGAGATCACCCAACGCGGCTCCGCCATCTGCTCATAAAGCCGACGCAGCACCGGTGCCATTTTGTTGGTGAGTGTGCCGGCGACGATCATCACATCTGACTGGCGTGGGGATCCGCGCGGAATCACGCCCATACGGTCCAGATCATAGCGCGGCATATAAGCGTGGATCATCTCCACGGCACAGCAGGCCAGCCCGAAAGACATAGGCCAGAGGCTACCTGTGCGCCCCCAGTTAACCAACTTGTCCAGATTGGCCACCACGAAGCCTTTTTCGGCAATGGCACCCGTAATACCCCGCACCACGGCATCCTGCTCTGGGCCGGGTGGCAGGGCTTCACGATTCCATAGAATGGTTTCGTCTTGCGAATTTGCAGACATCGGCGGCTCCCTTAATCCCAGTCCAGCGCGCCTTTGCGCCACTCATATAGAAAGCCAATCCCCAGCACGCTCAGAAACCCCAGCATGGAGAGAAACCCGAACAAGCCTATGCGGGAGAGGCTGACAGCCCACGGAAAAAGAAACGCGACCTCAAGGTCGAAAATAATGAAGAGGATTGCGACCAGATAAAACCGCACATCAAACCGACGGCGCGTGTCATCAAAGGCTTCAAAGCCGCATTCATAGGCCGTTACTTTTTCCGGATACGGTTTCTGATGGCCACATAACAGGGCCATACCGAGCATTGCGGCCGCAATCACGACCGAAATTGCACCGAACACCAGAACGGGGGCGTAATCACCAAGAACAGACTGCATCTGTATTCCTTGCATGAGGAAGATCATGAAGATCAAACGTCATGCACAGGAGAGTAGACCCAAGCCACCTCAACAACCATGCCCTAAGGCCAGTATAATGGGCACTTTCCCGTGATTACTCAACAGGATAGCGTGAAACTATCATGAATACGGCCGGGAACTATAGATTTTTGGGAAATTCATAAAAATGAGAGCATCTCACTTAGTGGTGCTCTGCACGGGAACCATAATGACTACGAAAAGAAATTATGGTGGGCGATGACGGGGTCGAACCGCCGGCCCTCTCGGTGTAAACGAGACGCTCTACCTCTGAGCTAATCGCCCGCTGGATGCGTATGTGTCACAAACAGAAGCGGCCGGCAACCCTTCTTGAAGAAGTTTTACCGGCCGAAGCCAAAAACTATCAGTCTGGTAGACTTTTAGCTTACGGCGTCCTTCAGAGCCTTACCCGGCTTGAAGCGTACAGAGGTAGAGGCAGGAATATCAATTTCCTCACCCGTACGCGGGTTACGCCCTTTGGCAGCCTTACGTGAAGCGGTGACAAACGTGCCAAAACCGACCAGACGAACTTCCTGCTTTTTAGAAAGAGCCTTTTCGATTGCACCGAATACGGCGTCAACCACTTCTCCAGCCTTCGCCTTGGGCAGAGCAGCCTCGTCGGCCACTGCCGCTACGAGTTCCTGCTTGTTAAGCGGCTTCTCCATATTACGCCTCTCTTTGTTTATCGTGACTGGAGCGGCGGGCGGCTTTACGTCCGCCTCTCCGCTTCCCGCTCGCACTATGCAGCCGTTTTTCGCCACGTCAACAGAGCAACGGCAAACTTAGGCCACATAGTAAAATTTTCCCTTAGTGCGGCAGGGCTGGGGTTGCGCCAATTCCGTCCGTTGTCGGAACGGATTCCGAAACATCATCCCAATGAATGGCCTGTGGTTTGCGCACCAGTGCGCGGCCAATCACCTCATCCACATGGGATACAGGGATAATTTCCAGATTAGTCTTTACGGAATCAGGGATTTCCGCGAGATCTTTCTCATTGTCCTTGGGTAGGAAAACGGTCTTGATCCCCGCCCGCTGTGCCGCGAGCAGTTTCTCTTTCAAGCCCCCAATCGGCAGCACACGCCCCCGCAGTGTGATCTCACCAGTCATGGCAACATCACGCCGAACGGGGATACCCGTCATGACGCTGACGAGTGCTGTGGCCATGGCAATACCGGCGGAAGGCCCATCTTTAGGAGTCGCACCTTCTGGCACATGCACATGGAAACTCCGCTTTTCAAACAGAGTCGGCGGGATACCAAAGGTCGTGGAGCGGCTGCGGACGTAAGAGAACGCCGCAGAGACGCTTTCCTTCATCACATCACCAAGCTTGCCGGTTTCCACCACAGCGCCTTTACCCGGCACCATGACGCTTTCAATCGTCAGGATTTCCCCGCCGACTTCCGTCCATGCCAGACCGGTGACAATCCCAACCATATCTTCCGCTTCGGTCTCGCCGTAACGGAAACGCTTCACGCCAGCCAGCTTCTCAAGATTGCGCGCGGTAATGGCGACTTTCTTTGCCTTGCCGGTCACAAGCTCTTTCACCACCTTACGGGCAAGATTCGCAATTTCGCGCTCAAGGTTACGCACCCCGGCTTCCCGCGTGTAATAGCGAATCAGATCCCGCAGAGCCTCATCGCTGATCGACCATTCATCCGGCTTGAGACTATGGGCCTCAGCCTGCTTGGCGATCAGATGACGACGGGCAATCTCAACCTTCTCATCTTCCGTATAACCAGACAGACGGATGACTTCCATACGGTCCAGCAACGGTTGCGGCATGTTGAGGCTGTTCGCCGTGGTGACGAACATAACGTCCGACAGATCATAATCCACTTCCAGATAATGATCGGCAAATGTGCCGTTCTGCTCAGGGTCCAGCACTTCCAGCAGAGCAGAGGACGGGTCACCCCGCCAGTCAGCACCCAGCTTGTCAATTTCATCCAGCAGGAACAGTGGGTTGGACACCTTCGCCTTTTTCATCCCCTGAATGATCTTGCCCGGCATGGAGCCGATATAGGTGCGCCGATGCCCGCGAATTTCGGCCTCATCCCGCACACCGCCCAGAGACATACGGACGTAATGACGGCCCGTCGCCTTGGCGATGGAGCGCGCCAGTGAGGTTTTCCCCACGCCCGGCGGGCCGACAAGGCAGAGAATCGGCCCCTTCAGCTTCTGGGAGCGGCTCTGCACCGCCAGATATTCCATAATACGCTCTTTGACTTTCTCCAGAGCGTAATGGTCCGAATCCAGCACGGCTTCCGCTGCAGCAAGGTCATTCTTGACCTTTGTGCGCTTTTTCCACGGAATACCAAGCAGCCAGTCCAGATAGTTTCGCACCACCGTCGATTCAGCAGACATAGCACTCATGCCACGCAGCTTTTTCAGTTCAGCAACCGCCTTTTCCCGCGCTTCCTTGGAAAGCTTGGTTTTGGCAATCCGCTCTTCAATCTCGGTAGTTTCGTCCTTGCCGTCTTCGCCTTCACCCAACTCTTTCTGAATGGCCTTCAACTGCTCGTTCAGATAGTATTCGCGCTGGGTTTTCTCCATCTGGCGCTTCACGCGGTTGCGAATTTTCTTCTCAACCTGAAGCACACCGATTTCTGCTTCAATATGTGCGAAAACCTTCTCAAGCTGCTCCGCGACAGACGGCGCTTCGAGAATTTCCTGCTTTTCGGAAATTTTGAGATTGAGATGGCTGGCAACCGTATCCACCAGCTTGGACAAATCGCTGATCTGGTTCAGGGAAACCAGAACTTCGGATGCGATTTTCTTGTTGAGCTTAATATACTGCTCAAACTGAGAAACGATGGATCGACCCAAGGCTTCGGCTTCCGCGCCGACCGCTGGTTCTTCAACCACATCCTCAATTTCTGCTTCAAAATGCCCGTCAACATCATGCAGGGCTTTCACCCGTGCGCGACGCACACCTTCTACCAGCACCTTAACCGTGCCATCCGGCAGTTTAAGGAGTTGAAGAATGGTAGAGACAGTGCCGAAGCGGTACACATCCTCCACACCCGGATCGTCTTGCGCGGCATCTTTCTGCGCAATCAGCAGAATCTGCCGGTCTTCCCGCGTAACAGATTCCAGCGCCTTGACGGATTTTTCACGACCGACAAACAGCGGCACAATCATATGGGGGAAGACGACAATATCGCGGAGCGGCAGAACGGCGATACGACTGTTACCCTGCGCGACCTTTGTGTCCGGGCTTGCGTTGTCTGCAACCACACTGACTGCGTTTTCGGCCGGAGCGACCGTTTCCGGCGTTTTCGCGGGTGTTTTACGCTTACGTTTTACTGCTGGTTTTTCATTATCAGCCATAACCATGACCTCCTTCAAGGACGATCCAGGCCGGGCACCCGAACTGTGGCATACCCAGACCCGCGAGAACCTGCCAACAGGCTCCCACCATCTACCATGTCGTTACGAACGCCCCATTCTGCAATGGGTTAACCAGAAAACCCGGCCAGCAGGGCTTGCACCCTGCTGGCAGTTGTTTTGCAGTTCTTCAGGCTGACTGTTCCGCCGGAACCGTTTTCCCTTTGCCATAGACATAGACCGGGCTTGTTTTTTCCTCGGCTACGTCACGGTTCACCACCACTTCTTCCACATTATCAAGGCCGGGAAGATCGAACATGGTGTTCATCAGGATGCTTTCCATGATGGACCGCAGGCCACGGGCTCCCGTCTTGCGGGTAATGGCACGATCCGCAATGGCCTTCAGCGCATCATCCGTAAAAGAAAGCTCGGTATCTTCCATCTGGAACAGGCGCTGATACTGCTTGACCAGAGCATTTTTCGGCTCGGTCAGAATACGGATCAGAGCCGCTTCATCCAGATCGCCCAACGTGGCCAGAACTGGCAGACGGCCAATAAATTCCGGGATCAGCCCGAACTTCATCAGATCTTCCGGCTCCACATCGTGCAGGATTTCACCAGTTTTCCGCTCGTCCGGAGACTGAACATCGGCCCCAAAGCCAATGCTGCTCCCCTTGCCACGCGCCGAAATGATTTTATCCAGTCCGGCAAAAGCCCCACCGCAGATAAAGAGCATATTGGTGGTATCCACTTGCAGGAATTCCTGCTGCGGATGCTTACGCCCACCCTGTGGCGGCACAGACGCCACAGTACCTTCCATCAGCTTCAGTAGAGCCTGCTGCACGCCCTCGCCGCTCACGTCACGCGTGATGGAGGGATTGTCAGACTTGCGGGAAATCTTGTCGATTTCGTCGATATAGACAATGCCGCGCTGCGCCCGCTCCACATTGTAGTCAGATGCCTGCAACAGCTTGAGGATGATGTTTTCAACATCCTCACCCACGTAACCGGCTTCGGTCAGCGTGGTAGCATCCGCCATGGTGAACGGGACATCCAGAATACGGGCGAGCGTCTGCGCAAGCAGCGTCTTGCCGGAACCGGTAGGACCAACCAGCAGGATGTTGGACTTTGCCAGTTCAACATCATTACCTTTGGTCGCCTGCGTCAGCCGCTTGTAGTGGTTATGCACCGCAACAGAGAGAACCTTTTTGGCCTCAAACTGCCCGATGACATAATCATCCAGAACCTTGCAGATTTCCTTGGGAGTCGGAACGCCTTCGCGTGACTTCACCAATGTCGTCTTGTGCTCTTCACGGATAATATCCATGCAGAGTTCCACACACTCATCGCAGATAAACACGGTCGGTCCGGCAATAAGCTTGCGTACCTCGTGCTGCGATTTCCCGCAGAAAGAGCAATAGAGCGTGTTTTTGGAATCACCGGACTTTGCGTTCATCAGTCCACTCCTCTGAACGTCCCGGACCTCGCGAAAACAGGCGCCGGGTTATCAACTCTATCTGCCTTGCTGCGGGCAGACCACCCCTGACACTGAACAGGAGAATTTGTGTACACCAGATTAAGGATGGCTTTTATCCTTCTTTCCAGTTTCTGTGGCCTTATGATGACTGATCACCTTATCAACAATCCCGAAAGACTTCGCTTCCTCGGCTGACATATACGTATCGCGCTCCAGCTTCTGCTCAATGTCCTCAAGCGTCTGGCCGGTGTGCTCACGATAGATCTCATTCAGGCGTTGCCGGATAATAAGGATTTCCTTGGCCTGAATTTCAATATCACTGGCCTGCCCCTGTGCGCCGCCGGAGGGCTGATGCACCATCACACGCGCATTAGGCAGAGCAAAGCGACGCCCGGCTTCTCCACCTGCAAGCAGCAGTGAGCCCATGGAGGCTGCCTGACCAATACAGACAGTGCTGACCGGGCTGCGGATGTACTGCATGGTGTCGTAGATTGCGAGACCTGCGGACACAACGCCACCGGGGCTGTTAATATAGAAAGAAATTTCCTTCGTCGGGTTTACGCTTTCCAGATAAAGGAGCTGTGCGGAAATCACAGACGCAACCTGATCATAGACCGGGCCGGTCAGAAAGATAATCCGTTCCTGAAGCAGGCGGGAGTAGATATCAAATGCCCGCTCGCCCCGAGAGGTCTGTTCGACCACCATCGGCACCAAAGCGTTGCTGAAAACCTCAACGGGATCACGATCCCTCATGTCAGTCATTCCCGTAAAAAACCTGCACCATCCCTCCCCTGCTTCCGTCCGGAGACGCAAACTGGTTCAGGCACTCTCCATCAAGATAGAGATAAAGTGGCAAGATGCCACCCCGGAAAAGAAAATCTGCCCCGAAAAAAAGTATCCCGCCGATTTACACCGGCGGGATACGATTTTCTCAGATATCAGCCGGAGGAATATCCGATAACTCTTCCGGAGTGACTTCCTTGTCTTCCACTTTCGCGAGTTCAATCAGATAATCGACAACTTTGTTCTCGAAAATCGGACCGCGAAGGGATTCAACAGCCTGCGGGTTATTCTGGAAGAAGGTGAAGACTTCTTTTTCCTGCCCCTGATACCGCATGGCTTCTGCACGCATAGCGCGACCCAGCTCGTCCTGTGTGACCGTAATGGCGTTCTTGCGGCCGATTTCTGCCAGCAGCAGACCAAGCTTTACGCGGCGTTCGGCGATCTTGCGATAGTCGGCGCGCAGCGTGTCTTCGTCTTTATCCTTGTCTTCGTCGTCAAGCTGACCGGCTTTACGGTCGGCTTCAACGCGCTGCCAGATCTGCTCGAATTCCGCATCAACCATGCCCTGCGGAGCCTGAAAGTCGGTTTTCGTTGCCAGAGCGTCCAGCAGTTCGCGCTTGATGCGCAGACGGGAAAGCTGATCGTATTCGCCTTCAATCTGCTTGCGGACGAGGTCACGCAGCTGATCCAGCGTTTCAAAGCCCAGCAGCTTGGCCAACTCATCATCAATCGGCGCATCAACAGGCTTTTTCAGCTCTTTGACGGTGATGTCAAAGGTTGCTTCCTTGCCAGCCAGTTCTTCCGCGCCGTAGTTTTCCGGGAACGTCACGGTGATGATTTTTTCTTCACCGGGCTTCATGCCCTCAATCTGCTCAGCAAAGCCGGGGATGAAACCTTCGCCGCCGATTTCAACATTGACGTCCTGCGCCGTGCCACCGTCAAACGGTACGCCATCGCGCTTGCCAACGAAATCGACGGAAACAACGTCACCCATCACAGCCGGACGGACGTCCTCAACCGTTTCAAAGGTGCGCTGACGCTTGGCGACATCGGCCAGAATCTTGTCAACAGCTTCATCGCTGGCAACTGCCTTCAGACGTGTCAGAGACAGGTCAGACAGGTCCGGCACAGTGATTTCTGGCAGAATTTCGGTTTCAACCTTAAATTCAAGGTCTTTCCCGTCATCGTCCTGACCGCTCACCAGTTCAACCTGCGGCTGACCAGCCGGACGCAGACCGCGTTCTTCCAGAACGGCGCGCAGCGCGTCGGACACAGCCTGCTCCAGCACTTCGGCGCGCACGGCGTCACCATGACGCTGACGAGCCACGGAAACCGGCACCTTGCCCGGGCGGAAACCTGGAAGAGTCAGGTTAGCGGCAACCTCTTTCAGACGCGCATCGCGCTTTTCTGCAAGCTCTGCTGCCGGAATGGTAATGGTGAAACCACGCTTCAGCCCTTCGGTGAGGGTGTCAGTAACCTGCATCTGCCAGGCCTTCCTTTCGGTACAAACTCAAATTTCCCGCTGCATTGTGCCGAGAGAGGCTGCCGCGGAACAGGACGGGAGCACTAAAAAACCAAAAAACATGGTACGGGCGGAGGGACTTGAACCCCCACGACTTGCGCCACCAGAACCTAAATCTGGCGTGTCTACCAATTCCACCACGCCCGCACGGAAAAACCCCGCCGCAAGTTGCGTGGACTTAGCCCAGAGTGTTGCTCCCGGCAAGAGACCCTCTGCACTTCTGTGCATATTCATGCTGCAAGCGGGTCGCTTTTTCCCGCGCAGGGCCCAAATAACGGTCCAAATCTTCGGCTATCGGCCACGCGCCGGCCTGAATTCCGGCCTCACCATGCAGCCAAACGCCAGCACAAGCGGCATCCCAGACCGGCATTCCGGCAGCCAGCAGAGCCGCAATCACACCAGAGAGCGTATCGCCAGACCCGGCGGTGCCCAATGCGGGACTCGCATGATCATTGATAGCCAACCGCCCGTCTGGCGCTGCAATCAGGGTAGAGGCCCCTTTTAGCACGACAACCGCGTCAAGCTCCGCCGCAGCCGTCCGCACAGCTTCCGGCGGATTCCGGCCCGGCGGACCAAACACTTTGGTAAATTCCCCGATATGCGGCGTGATGACCGACACCCCTTTCAGTTTTTCTGGACACCCGGCCGCAGCGGAAAGCGCGCCAGCATCCGCAAGGACAGATTTTTGCGCAGCCAGTAACATTGGCAGCGTTTGCGCAACCTCGCCTTCCGTCAGGCCCGGCCCGCAGACCCACACAGTGCGTCTTTCATCCTCAAGAAGGGTCTCCAAGGGCCCCTCATCCACCACTAACCCCGGAGCCCCCAACCTGTAAGCAGCCGCGGCCTCTCCAGCGGCAAGCCGCACCAACCCGGCACCCACGGCGCGCGCCCCGCCAGCACAAAGCCGCGCAGCGCCTGGCATGGTGGCTCCCGCACACACACTTACGACACCGCGCGTATATTTATGACTTTCTGGCCCCGGCTCAGGCAGGCACCACAATCCCGGCGCGTTCCGCCATGTTTGCGCGGGAACCCGCGCCAGCGCCTGCTCGGGCATGCCGATGTCCGCCAGCACGAGTTGCCCCATGAAACCTCGGCCCGGATAAAGCAGGTGGCCCGGTTTGAAGCGGCAAAACGTAACTGTCAGGGCAGCGTGCGGTGCATAGCCGCACACTTGCCCTGTCGCACCATCAATGCCGGACGGGATATCGACGGCCACGATTTTGCGGGCTGCCCGCAACAGGTCAGCAGGCAGACCGGAGAGATCCCGGCTCAATCCTGCGCCGAATAGGGCATCAATTACCAGATCGGCCCGCTCTACTTCCGCAAGAGCAAACGGCACCCGCACACCGTCAAACCGCGCCGAAGCCTCTGCGGCTGGAGACCCTACCTGCGGCGGGACCATGGCTGCAACCGCAACCGGCCAGCCTGCTTCCACCAGAAAACGAGCGGCCACAAACCCATCTCCGCCATTATTGCCCGGCCCGCACAACACAAGAACTCGACACGGCCGCATGAAGCGACGCACGGCCCGCGCAACAGCACGGCCCGCATGTTCCATCAGTTCCGTAACGGGCATAAAATGTGAAGCAAGCTGATCCACACGCCCCATTTCATCCGGTGTATAAAGGCTAAGCGGTGAAAGTGGGGATACGGGCATGGAGATCCTCCTAAAGGAAGGGAGCCAGAAGACTGCCGGAAGAATAACTGACTTGCACCCCGGCCCTCCCCTTGGCAATCAGACAGCGTGTCTGGCGCAGTTACAGCAGCCTGAGGCTGCCGTTTCTGTTTTTGAATTCAGTTTTTATCGAGCGGAGTCTGCATGCCTCATTCCATTCTCTGGAGCGTCATCCTCGCTCTGCATATTATCAGCGTCATGTTCTGGGTTGGTGGCACGGCCTACGCCGCCATTATCATGCGCAAAAGTCTCTCCCTGCTGGACGCGACACAGCGCAATTCCGTGCAACTGCAATCTCTAGGTCGCTTTTTCCGGGTACTGATGCATGTCATCCCCACAGCCCTGATTACCGGCTGGCTGATGATCATTCATGAAGGCGGCTTTGCGCAGGCGCCGTGGACCACCAACCTCATGCAGCTTGTCGGTTTGATCATGGCTGCTCTGTATGTGCGGGTGCTTACCGGGCCGTTCCAGAAAGCACGCCGCGCCATCCGTCCGCAGCCTGCCCTGTTCGACTCGATCCGCAACCAGATCCTTGTTATCATGGCGCTGGGTGTGATTGCCGTGCTGGCTGCATCACTGGGCCACCCGTTCCTGTAAAATAAGGCGTAAAGATGGGGAAAGCTTGATTCCGGCGGCAAATGCCTTTAATCGCAGCAAGCGCCTGACCGGCTTCAGCTTCTCTCCCTTCTCCGGCTTCCGGAGCATGGAAAAATCAGGGCCAGTCGGTCCATTCCTAGTGTAACGACTGAAGTATCTCCGAGAGCATATTGATAGCCAAAACGCCCACCCGCCCCCGCAAGACCACGACGCGCAGCCGTACAAAAACGGCAGCCACGGCTGTAGACACAGCTGCAACGGAGACGGGTGCGGAAGCGCTTGAGGTTGCCCCTGCCGAACAGGCAGTGCCACCTAAAAAACCTGTACGGCGGCGGCGCAAGGCTGCTGAACCGACAGACGCTGCTCCGGAAGAGGTCTCAACGAAACAGGCTCCCACCGAGCCCGCAAGTGAAGACGCAGCCGTGGCGGAAGAGGCTCCCAAGCCGAAACGCCGCCGTGCCGCCCCTGCCAAAAAGCCAACCAAAAAGGCTACGACTAAAGCTGCTCCGGCCCCAACCGAAAACGCGACAGACTCTGAGACGCCAGCCGCTGAACCGCTGACGGCCAAAACAGAATCCGTTGAGCCACCCGCGCCCGCTGAGCCTGTAGCCGTGGCGCCCGTAGCAGACGCACCGGCTAAAGATAGCGCAGCCGTAAGCCCGGCACCGGAAAAAGAACTGGTGGTAGAAGTCGATTCCAAAGCGACATTTGCTGACCTGCACCTTTCCGAGCCGATCCTGCGCGCCGTGACGGAAATGGGCTATATCCACCCCACCCCCATTCAGGAACAGGCCATCCCCGCCATTCTGATGGCGAAAGATGTGCTGGGTGTGGCGCAGACCGGCACCGGCAAGACGGCATCCTTCACGCTGCCCATGCTGGAAATTTTATCTGGCTCACGAGCCAGAGCCCGTATGCCGCGCTCCCTGATTCTGGAACCAACGCGGGAACTGGCCCTTCAGGTTGCTGAAAATTTCGTCAATTACGGCAAACATCTCAAACTGACCCATGCTCTGCTGATTGGCGGCGAGAGCATGGCGGACCAGAAAGAAGTATTGAACCGCGGCGTGGACGTGCTGATTGCAACGCCCGGTCGCCTGCTGGATCTGTTTGAGCGTGGCGGGCTGCTGCTGACCCAGACGCGTATTCTGGTGATAGATGAAGCCGACCGCATGCTGGACATGGGCTTCATTCCTGACATTGAAAAAATTGTCGGCCTGCTGCCTGTTAACCGCCAGACACTTTTCTTCTCTGCCACCATGGCTCCTGCCATCCGGCATCTAGCTGATGCATTCCTGAGGACTCCCAAGGAAATCACGGTCAGCCGTGCGTCCTCCGTGGCTACAACCATTACCACTGGTCTGGTGATTGTGGATGAGCACAGCAAGCGTGACACACTCCGCAAGCTGCTGCGTGACCCCACACTGCAGAACGCCATTGTGTTCTGTAACCGCAAGCGGGATGTCGATGTGCTGATGCAATCCCTGCAAAAGCATGGATTTTCAGTCGGCGCGCTGCATGGTGACCTGCCGCAGTCTGTCCGGTTCGCAACGCTTGAAAAATTCAAGAATGGCGAGCTGAAAATTCTGGTCTGCTCCGACGTGGCAGCCCGCGGCATTGATATTGGCGGTCTCTCGCACGTCTTCAATTTCGACCTCCCCTTCCACGCGGAAGATTATGTCCACCGCATTGGCCGCACAGGCCGCGCTGGGAAGGAAGGCCACGCGTACAGTCTGGCGACTCCGTACGACAAAAATCTGGCTGACGCCATTGAGACTCTGACCGGCAAAACAATTCCGCGTCTGGAGTTTGCCGGTATTGAGCAACTGGACTGGTCGGACGAAAAGCGTCCGGCTCATGGCCGACGCAAAGACAAACCCGCTTCGAAAAACCAGAATGGTGGACGTGGCGAGAAAACGGCCAATGCCTCGCAGCAGCATAAACCTGCCGCACCAAAACCAGCTCCGGCTCCCGCTCCCGCAGCACCTGCACCTGCACCTGCACCTGCTGCGCAGCAGGATACGCGCCGTGCACAGGGCCGTCCGCCTCGCCGGGATGAAGTGGCGCCTATGCCTGCTGGTGATGTCGTCGGGTTCGGTAATTCCATGCCTGCCTTCATGCAGTTGCCGCGCCGCACAACCAATCTGGCGGATTTGCCCGTACCGACCGCAGATGTTTCTGTATCTGAAGAAGAGGCCGCAAAGCACTCAACGTGACAGCTCACCCCCCGGAGCAGCACGCTTCAGACCTTCGCGATGTAACAATTACCTATCTTGGCGCACAGGGAGATGGAGCAGCCGTTCTGGCAGATGGCCAGACGCTGCACATCCCCTACACCTTGCCCGGTGAGCGGGTAGAGGCAGAACGCACCGCCTCCGGCAAGTGGATTGCCAAGGAAATTCTCACTGCTTCTCCAGACAGAACCGAGCCACCCTGCCCGCTATTCGGCACGTGTGGCGGCTGCACGCTTCAGCACATGGACCGCGCGGCTTTGCTTGTCTGGAAAACAGACCGGGTTATGGCCGCCCTGAAAAAAGCCGGGTTTTCCGACCTGCCACAGCCGCAGGCCTTTCAGGTTCCTCCGCATAGTCGCCGCCGGGCAGATTTGGCCGTGCGCAGAAATGGCAAAGATATTCTGCTGGGTCTCCATGCGCGTGGCAGCACGGAGAGTGTTGACCTGACAACCTGCCCTGTTCTGCACCCTGCCATTATGGACTGTCTGCCAGCACTGCGGCAGACGCTCAGAAGTCTGGAAGGGCTGTATCGGGCTGGCGATCTGCGGATCAATCTGCTCGAATCGGGGCTAGATATTCTTCTGGTAACGGATGGCCCGCTTTCCACCGTGGACCGCGCCAGACTCGCGGCGTTATCAGCAGAACAGAACATTCCCCGTATCTGCTGGCAAAGACAGGGCGAGCAAGGTCTGCCGGAAACAGCGGCGCAGACGCGCAGCGTGCAGCATACGCTGGCCGGGTTTACAGTCAGCCCGCCAACGGGCGCTTTCTTTCAGGCGACAGCCGAGAGCGAATCGCTCATTCAGCAGGCGGTGCTGGATGCGCTCCCCAAGCTAAACAAGCGTGATATTGTCATTGAGCTTTATGCTGGCTGCGGCACGCTCAGCTTCCCGCTGGCCACCCGCGCGCGGGTTCTAGCCTATGAAGGGTATCAACCTGCGGCAACAGCCCTGAAAAATGCGGCTGGCGGCACCCGGCTGGAAGTCGCCTGCCGGGACCTGAACCGTCAGCCTATTATGGCGAAGGAACTTGCTCAGGCCGGATGCGTGGTGCTGGACCCGCCCCATGCCGGAGCAAAACTGCAAATGGCGCAGCTTACCCTCGGCAAACCGCGCAACGTGATTTATGTCAGTTGTAACCCTGCTGCTTTAACAAAAGACGCCGCAGCCCTGCACGCCGCAGGCTATCGCCTGAACAGCGTGACAGTGATCGACCAGTTCCTGTGGTCAACCGAGGTCGAGGCTGTTTGCAGCTTCAAACATGAAAGCTCTCGCCGCAGCCGCACCGGCCTTTCTCATTCGGGTTGAGGAAAACAAACCCTTCCTCAAGTTCCGTCTGATGATAGTCCATCTGCGTGCCGATCAGGAACAGGGTGGCCTTACGGTCCACCAGCAGCGTCACCCCTTTATCTGAGACGACTTCGTCCCCATCCAGAGGGGTTTCCACAAACTGCATATCGTAGGCTTTGCCGGAGCAGCCTTTGGTTGTCACGCTGATGCGCAGCACGTGCCCGGCATGAGCCGTCTTATACAAATGCTCAAGCCGTTCCGCCGCGGCGTCCGAAAGGCGCATTAACGGGGGCAACGCATTTTTTGTGGGCGGCACAACACTAGTCTGAGACATCGGTCCGTCCTTTCACTTAAAACATATTCAGGGCAAGGCGGGCTTCATCACTCATGCGGGACATATCCCATGGCGGATCCCACACCACCTCGACCTGTGCTGAGGCCACGCCAGAAACTTTCTCCACGGCCTCTTTAACCTGCACCGGCAGTTCCTGCGCGCTGGGGCAGTTAGGGGCCGTGAGGGTCATTTCGATTTTCACCCGGCCATCATCATACAGATCAATTGCATAGATCAGGCCGAGTTCATAAATATTCACCGGAATTTCCGGGTCATGAACCGTTGCGATGGCTTCAATCACGGCGTCTTCCGAAACCGCGCCAGTCGCCTCGTTGCCCGCAGCCACGGATGCTGAAGTCGCACCCGTATCCGCTTCTGCCACGGCATGATCGGTGCCCTCCGCCGTAGCCGCACTGGCACTGGCACTGGCACTGGCACTGGCACTGGCACTGGCACTGGCAGACGCAGCATCATCGGCGTCCGGCGTCCAGCTTTCAAACCGGGCGGTTTCAGCCTCTGCCTGCGGCGCATCAGCGTGCAGGATGTCGGTTGTGGTCATCTGCTCTGTTGTATCCTGTTCCTGCATTTCAGGAGCATGCACCTTTTCAGACAGCGACATGAGAAAGGGCCTCCTTCAAAGCAACCCAAGGCAATTCCGCACACCGAATTCTGGCCCGGTGCGCACGCAGCGGGGCGAATGCTTCCAGCGGCCCCAGTGCGGTTGTATCTGTCGTAGTCTCCGGTGTGCTGGCAGGTTCACCCACCAGCATAGCGGAAAATTTCTGGCTGAGTTCCTGCGCCTGAGCGACGGTCCGCCCTGTCACGCGCTCAGCCATCAAATCGGCTGCGGCAAGACAGATGGCGCAGCCACGGGTGTGATGTCTGATGTCACGGATATGGGTATCCGCCATCACAATATCTACCCGGGTCTTGTCTCCGCACAGCGGATTTTTCCCCTCACCCTGTGCGTCAGCCTGTTCAAGCCGACCAGCATATTGAGGGGTGCGGGCGCGCTCGACAATCAGCCGATCATATAATGCGCCGCTGTCCGCTATGCTGTTCACACAAAGAAGTTCCGGATGCGCACCAGCGTATCCGCCAGCGTGTCAATCTCTTCCGGCAGTGTGTAAACACCAAAACTGGCTCGGGCCGTAGCACTCAGCCCAAGGCGCCGCATAAGCGGTTCCGCGCAATGATGCCCGGCGCGCACGGCAATCCCGTTACGGTCCAGCAAAGTCGCAATATCATGCGGGTGGACATCGTCCATGGTGAAGGAAATCACCCCGCCGCGCTCTTTGGGCTGCCCCACAATCTTGAGGCCCGGCACATCGGCCAGACGCTTCAGCCCATAGGTCGTCAGAGCAGCCTCATGCGCGGTAATGGCATCAAACCCGATGGTCTCAATCCATGAGATAGCGGCGCCAAGACCGATAGTCTCGATAATGGCCGGAGTCCCCGCTTCAAACTTGTGCGGCACATTGGCCCATGTGGATTTTTCAAACGAGACCGTGGAGATCATATCTCCACCACCAAGAAATGGGGGCATGGCCTCCAGCAAATCCTTACGAGCCCAGAGCACGCCAATGCCCGTCGGACCATAGAGTTTGTGGCCGGTAAAGGTGTAAAAATCCGCCCCCAGCGCCTGCACGTCCGTTTTACGATGCACCACAGACTGGCTGCCATCAAACAGAACCTGCGCGCCTGCCGCATGTGCCATATCGGCAATGGTTCTGGCAGGGGTTATCGCCCCAAGCACGTTGGACATATGGGTGACGGCAACCAGCGCCACCTTCCCATCTGCCAGCAGGCCTTGCAGAGCCTCAAGGTCAATATCCCCGGCATCCGTAATGGGAGCCACGCGCAGCTCTATCCCCACGCGGTCCCGCAGCATCTGCCATGGGATCAGATTTGCATGGTGTTCCAATTCGGAAATCACCACAGCCTGTCCGGGTTTGAGTAGGGAGCCGAAGGAATGCGCCACCAGATTGATGGCTTCCGTGCTGTTGCGCGTGAAGATAATTTCGTCACGAGACGGCGCGTTCAGGAACTGCGCCACCTGATCGCGCACGGCCTCATACGCTTCTGTCGTGCGCTCACTCATCCAATACAGGCCACGATGGATGTTGGCGTACTGGGTGCGCATGGTCTCTGCCATGGCGTCAATCACCGCATCCGGCTTTTGGGCGGATGCCGCGCTATCCAGAAAAACCAGCGGACGGTCATGCACTTTTTGCGAGAGGATAGGAAATTGCTTGCGAATGGCTGCAACATCCAGATCCTGCCGGATTTTGTCCTGCATAGAGACTGATGTCATGCGTTCTCTCCTGCAACGGGAAAAGACCGGGCCAGCATCTGCGTGCACAGGGTGCGGGCGGTCTCATCCTCAATCAGACCCAGCGCTTCATCCAGAAAGGCATGGATAAGAATCTGGCGCGCTTCCGCATCTGGCACACCACGGCTGCGCAGATAGAAAAGCTGGTCTTCATCCAACGCGCCAACCGTTGCGCCGTGGCTGCATTTTACGTCATCCGCGTAAATTTCCAGCTCGGGCTTGGCGTCAATTTCCGCGTTTTCGGAGAGTAGAAGCGCCTGATTCATCTGGTAGCCATCTGTCTTCTGGGCGACCCGGTCCACATAGACCTTACCCTGAAAGACACCGCGCGCATGACCATCCAGCACATTCCGCACGGTCTGGCGGGACGTACAATCCGGCGCTGCATGTGTGATCACGCTGGTCACGTCACCAATCTGACGGCTGCCCAGCATCTGTGCGCCATTCACATGCACAATCGCAAAGGGGGCGGCCAGCCGGGCATGAATTTCCTGCCGCGATAGCGCGCCACCCAGACCCAGCACAAAGCTGTCATACGTGCCGCGCTCTGCCACCTGTGCGTAGGTGGTGGCGAGGCAGGCCGCGTCCTGCCCCTCTGCCTGAAGCGTGACATGCCGCAGGTTGGCCTGTGCCGCTACGCTGATTTCCAGCACGGGATTATGCAGATACCGCCCCTGCCCGGCCTGAATGCTAATAAGGGTCAGTTCCGCGCCCTCCTCCAGCGTCACGGAATGACGCGGGTGAAAGGAGACGGACGCATCCGTCTGGCCGAGGGAGACCAGCAGGACATGACCGGCTTTCTTGCCAGCAGGCACGTGCAGTTGCGCACCATCGGTTGCCAGAGCAGCATTCAGGGCTGTCAGCGGATCACGGTCCGGGCAGGACAGCGTGCCGAATGTCTGGGTCTTTGCAAAGAAAGACACCTCGACGTCCGCTGGCGGCACGGAAAATGCCTCGGCATAGCGTCCGTTAACGAACACCAGACGCGGCAAATCTGCCAGTGGGCCAGTGCTCAGCCCGAGATTTTCAAGCTGCGCCTGCACCTGTGCGACATCGTAAATATCAGCCGGAGCCGCCAGCGGGGTTTCCGCAAGAAAACGGAGGCTGGTATAGCGCCATTCCTCAACGCGGCGGTCAGGCAGTCCGCTTTTGTGCAAAGCGCCTATCGCAGCCTTGCGCACTGAGTCTGTCAGCCCGTCCAGACGTGCGCCGAACGGAGCCAGCGTGCCTGATCGATCTTGTGTGATTGCACTCACGCCGCCGCTGCCTCCGCAAGAAACCGTGTGTAGCCTTCACGGTCGATCTGCTGCGCCAGTTCCGGCCCGCCGGAATGGATAATCCGGCCCTGAGCCATTACGTGAATACGGTCCGGCACAAGATAATCCAGCAGGCGCTGGTGATGGGTAATAACCAGTGCTGAGAAGCTGGGTGAGCGCAGGCGGTTTACGCCCTCCGCCACAATCCGCAGGGCATCCACATCCAAGCCGCTATCCGTTTCATCCAGAATGGCGAAGGACGGCTCAAGAAGTGTCATCTGCAACACTTCATTGCGCTTTTTCTCACCACCCGAGAAGCCGACATTCACATTCCGCTTCAGCATGTCCGGGGCCATGGAAAGATCCTTGGCGGCGGCCCGCGCCGTCTTCAGGAAGGCGACGGCATCCAGCTCATCCTGCCCGCGTGCGCGGCGTACGGCGTTAACGGCCGTGCGCAGGAAGTTGGCGTTGTTGACCCCCGGCAGTTCAATGGGGGACTGAAAGGCCAGAAAAAGGCCCGCCGCTGCACGCTCTTCCGGCTCCATGCCCAGCAGGTCCTGCCCCTGAAAGGTCACGCTGCCTGCCGTCACTTCATAATCCTCACGCCCGGCCAGAACGTAGGACAGGGTAGATTTCCCAGACCCGTTCGGCCCCATAATGGCGTGAACCTCACCCGGCGGGATGCTGAGATCCACGCCCTTGAGAATTTCTTTTTCCTGCCCGTCAGCATCAATCCGGGCGCACAGACCGGAGATATCCAAAAACTGGGTCATGTATGCACTCCTTACCCTACGCTGCCTTCAAGGCTGATCTGCAATAATTTCTGAGCTTCCACGGCAAACTCCATGGGCAACTCTTTCAGGACGTCCCGGCAGAAGCCGTTGACGATAAGCCCCACCGCGTCCTCTTCCGACAGGCCACGCTGACGGCAGTAGAAGAGCTGATCTTCCGAGATCTTGGAGGTGGTGGCTTCATGTTCAATCCGCGCGCCCATATTGCGGTTTTCAATATAGGGCACGGTATGCGCGCCGCACTGATCGCCGATCAGCAGGCTGTCGCACTGTGTAAAGTTCCGCGCGCCGGACGCCTTAGGCTGCACACGCACCAGACCGCGATAGGTGCTGTCCGAATGTCCGGCACTGATGGTCTTGGCGATGATGGTCGAGCGGGTATTCCGCCCGATATGGATCATCTTGGTGCCGGTATCTGCCTGCTGGTGATTGTTGGTGACCGCCACGGAATAGAATTCCCCCACGGAACCTTCCCCTTGCAGGATGCAGGACGGATATTTCCATGTAATAGCGGACCCGGTTTCCACCTGTGTCCATGAGATTTTGGAACGCGCGCCACGGCATGCGCCGCGCTTGGTCACAAAATTGTAAATCCCGCCACGACCATTTTCATCGCCGGGATACCAGTTCTGCACCGTGGAATATTTGATGGACGCATCTTCCATCGCCACCAGTTCCACCACAGCCGCATGCAACTGGTTTTCATCCCGCATCGGGGCCGTGCAGCCTTCAAGGTAGGAAACGGACGCGCCGTCTTCCACCACAATCAGCGTCCGCTCAAACTGCCCGGTATTTTTCGCATTGATGCGGAAATAGGTGGAGAGTTCCATCGGGCAGCGCACGCCTTTGGGCACGAACACGAAGGAGCCATCCGTAAAGACGGCCGAGTTCAGCGCGGCGTAGAAATTATCGCCCACCGGCACCACGCTGCCCAGATACTGGCGGACCAGATCCGGATAATCCCGCACGGCTTCGGAAATCGGGCAGAAGATGACGCCCGCTTCTTCCAGCGTTTTACGGAAGGTGGTGACGACGGAAACACTGTCAAACACCGCATCAATCGCGATCGGCGGCCGTGCTGTCTCACCTTCGGGCAGTTCCACGCCAGCCAGCATCGCCTGCTCATGCAGCGGAATGCCGAGCTTTTCATAAGTACGCAGCAGTTCCGGGTCCACTTCTTCAAGGGACTTCGGGCCGGGCTTCTTTTTAGGCGCTGCGTAATAGTGCAGGTCCTGATAATCAATCGGCGGATGAGAGACCTTGGCCCATGTCGGCTCTTTCATGGTCAGCCATGAGCGATAGGCCGCCAGCCGCCATTCCAGCAGCCATTCCGGCTCTTCTTTTCTGGCAGAAATCAGACGAATAGTGTCTTCGTTCAGCCCCTTGGGCGCGACGTCCATGTCAATGTCCGTCTCGAAACCCCATTTGTAGGAAGACTGACCGAGTTTTTCGACTGCTTCACGCGTTTCGGTGACTGCTGGCATTGTTCAAGCCCCTTCGCGTCTTGTGGTGGCGCTCATCAGAGCGTTTTTCTTCATCATGCCTGCGCCGCATGCGCTGTTCTGGCGCATGACCTCCAGAGAAATCCCTTCTAGCGTGTCCCGGATCGCCTTGTTGATGGTGTCCCAGCTCCCGCACATACCGCAGGAGACGCCAGCATCACACTCTCCGCCATCCACACACGCTGTCAGCGCAATCTTGCCATCCACTGCTGTAATCACACTGGCGACAGAAATATCCGCCAGCGAACGCGCCAGCCGATAACCGCCTTTGGCTCCGCGCTGGGACAATACTAGTTTGTTGGAGGACAAAACCTTGAGGATTTTTGCCACCGTGGGTTCCGGCACACCTGTCTCGGCTGCCAGAGCGGGGGACGTTACAACCCCATCCTGTTCGCCAAGATTGACAAGTATGACAACCGCATAGTCCGCAAGACGGGAAAGTTTCAGCATTATCCAGCCATCAGGTGATTGGAGACCAGTTAGGTCCTGTTTCAGACACATGGGACGAAGTGCGCCAAAGGTCAACCCAAAAGCAACGCACCCCAGCCAACGATCTACTGAGCGTTCAACCCGAACAACAGCCGCAGCACTGCAAACAACAGCGCCCCGACCCCAAAGCCCACCAGAGTCCCGTTAAAACGCACAAACTGGAGATCTTTCCCCACCCGCAGCTCCAGTTTTTCCGCAATCTGCACGGCATCCCATCCGGCTACGACCCGTGCGATGAAATCCGCCATGCGTTCCCGCGCAAAAGGAAGCGCTTTAACAATGGCCTTATCTACACTGTCCATAACCCGCTGCCGCATGACCGGGTCTTCCCGCAGTTGCGTGGTAATATGCGTCAACCCCTCCAGCACGAGGCTGGCAATACGGCCATCCGGGTCTTCCACATCTGCTTCCACCAGACGCCGGAAACGCTGCCAGATATCGGCCCACCAACCCACAACACTTTCGTGAGACAACACACCCATAATTGCCTGAGAAATATCACTCCCCCGCTCCGGGTCTGTCTCAATCCGGTCAATCTGGGAGCGGACCCACGCCGTAAACCCTTCCCGCAAGGTCGAGTTCTGGGGGTCAACACGTTCCAACTCTTTGCTGGCAGC
The DNA here is from genome assembly GCF_001581005.1 of Acetobacter orleanensis. GTDB lineage: Bacteria > Pseudomonadota > Alphaproteobacteria > Acetobacterales > Acetobacteraceae > Acetobacter > Acetobacter orleanensis. The sequence continues at coordinate 6,306 of NZ_LHZV01000053.1, read as the reverse complement.
CAGCAGCACCCGTGTGGCGATGGAACCACCTATCGCCCAGCCAAGCAGACGCCCGCCCTGCTCTCGCACACGCTCTTCAATCATGGTGCGCAAAGCGCCTTCTCTGGCCTGCAACCCATCCTTGATCTGGCTCAGCAGGAAGGACAGCACTTCCTGATGCCGGTCATCATCCACCAGACTGCGCAGCGCACGCGCCACAATGGGGGCCAGATTGCTGTTTCCCAGCAGGCGCGGGAAAATCTTACCAATCGCGCCGCTGGCCCGACCATCTTCCAGCCGGTCCAATATTTTGGGCATCGAGCCCAGCACGGAGCGCGTCAGCGTCTCACGCGTTGCGGGGTCATCCAGCATATTGGCCAGAAAGGTGGGAATATCCACCTGCTCCAGCACGCGCCCAACCTCTTTTTCCGTAAAGACCTGCCCGGAAACAAAACGCCCCAATGCCCGGCCCAGCCGCTCCTTCTGGGCAGGCAGAATGGCGGTATGGGGAATCGGCAGACCCATCGGGTGGCGGAACAGGGCAACCACGGCAAACCAGTCAGCCAGACCGCCCACAACGCCCGCACGCGCGCCAGCCCGGAACATTTCCAGCCAGAACCCATCCTTTACCCACCCGGCAGCCGGGGCGGCATATCCCGCAACGGTCAGTCCACCCATCCCAACCAGCAAACCTGTTGCTGCGTGCTGGTAGCGTTTGAGGGTCTTCCGGGCGGCAAGATCGCCGTCACTTTCTGGGTATGACGTCATGCACCCTGAATAGCACTCCCTTTCCGCCCTCCCAAGAGTGCGTGACGTGTTGCAGCGAAAGAGCAGACATGAAACTGTACTGCTCAGCGAACGTAAGCGAGTGCACAGATGGATTTTTCTACTCTCCCTCCAAGACTTCAGGCCATTTTTGCACCTATTTTGCAGGACAAAGAGAGCCTGCTGCCGGTGGAAGGCGTGAACCCGGTTCTCTCCACAGCCCGCCATCTGGAGGATGCGCTGGAGGAAGAGCATCTGTCTCTCTCAGATGTGACCAGTCTTGTGCAGACCCTGCGCGATTCCGCTTTCCTTCACCGCGCTAGACGGCTGCACCGCTATGTTGGCGGCACGGAAGATGCCACGACAACCAGCCGGCTGGCCGCGGTGGCGCAACGTGTTATGGCGGCACTCCCCGAACCCACCCCGGACGCTTTTCAGGCGGCTGTCAGCCCGGTGCGGTTTGCTGCGGTATTCACCGCGCACCCCACCTTTGCCGTCAGCAATCCGGTTTATACCGCTCTGGCGGACTGCGCGTCCGAGGCTGTCCTGCCAGACGTAGCCCCATTTTTTGAAACACACCGGCGGGATGAACCGCCCACTTTGGAAGAAGAATTTACCCTCGCCACGCAGGCTATCCTCCGTGCGCGGGATGCCATGGACCAGCTAAACAGTGCGCTTCTGGAAACGGCCCGCGCACATTGGCCGGACGCATGGGCCTCGATTATCCCCCGTCCAGTCATCGCGACGAGTTGGGTGGGCTACGATACGGATGGCCGCACCGATATTGGCTGGTGGGACACCCTACGCCTGCGTCTGCGTATGAAGCTGTTCCAACTGGACAGGCTGGACCAGCAGATTAGTGCAACAGGCCTCAGTGTTCCGGCCCTTACGGACCGACTGCATCAGGCCATTGCCTGCGTTAAGGCGCAAATCAGCGCCACACCGACCGGACCAGATGCGGAAGACGTGGCACGGTTTGCGGAATATCTGGTCAACAACCACGCAGGAGCCCTGCTGAACGCGGATGATCTTGCGGACGCTCTGGACGCTGCCGTGCAGAACGCGCCTCCTGCCACTCGCCTGCCGCTCGCCGTGGCACGGGCAGGTTTTATGGCGCATGGTCTGGCGCTGGCGCACACGCATGTGCGGCTTAACGCCACCCAGATTCATAATTTTGTTCGGCAAAAACTGGATATTCCAGATGACCCGGCCAGCCCGTCTCATCGTCGCGCACTCCTTGACCGCCTGAACGAGGGGCTGGAAACCGTGCAGCCCGTGCCAGTCGATTTCGGCGCGCTGATGAGTGATCCTTCTACTGCTGGCCGCCTGATGATGACGGTCGCGCAGATTACCAAACACATTGATAACAAAACCCCCGTCCGCTTTCTGATTGCTGAAACGGAAACCGGCTACACCCTGCTGGCGGCGCTCTGGACGGCGCTGCATTTTGGGGTGGCGGACAATGTGGAAATCTCTCCGTTGTTTGAAACAGAAGAGGCGCTGAGTAATGGCGACCGTATTGTGGAAGAAGCCCTGCGCTCCCCCACATGGCGGGCTTATGTACAGCGCACCGGGCGCATCAGCTTCCAGTTTGGTTATTCCGATTCCGGCCGCTATGTCGGGCAACTCGCGGCCACGTACCTCATTGAACGTCTGCGCCTGAAAATTCATGACCAACTGGTTCGCTGGAATTTGCAGGACGTGACTGTCATTTTCTTTGATACGCACGGCGAAAGCATCGGGCGCGGTGCGCATCCATTCCGTATGGCGGGGCGGCTCAGCTATCTTTCGCCACGCCATGTCCGCGCGGAATTTGCCCGAACCGGGATTGCCTGCCGGGAGGAAACGGCTTTTCAGGGGGGTGACGGTTATCTGCTGTTCGGCACACCGGCTCTGGCTGGTGCAACGCTCGCCACCATTGCGGAAAATCTGTTCAACCCGCTGCATCAGGAAGGGGACCCGGTGTATGAACAGCCGGTCTTTTCCGCGGATTTCTTCTCCAGCATTTCCGAAGGCATGCAGGCTCTAGTGGAAGACCCCGGTTATGCGGCCCTGCTGGGTGCGTTTGGCCCGGCACTGATTGACCGCACCGGCTCCCGCCCCCCGGCCCGCCAGAGCGCGGAATCGGCCACCAGCACCCGCCTGACGCACCCCAGCCAGCTTCGCGCCATTCCCAATAACGCGATTCTCCAACAGCTCGGCTGGTGCGCCAACACCCTGCAAGGCTTGGGGGCCGCTGTGCGTCGCCACCCGGAAACCTTTGAAATTTTCAACACGTCCAGCCCGCGCTTCCATCGCGCACTGGATTTTGCCCGCCATGCCCTTACCTGCTCGGATGACCGGGTCCTGCAATCCGTCATCAACCTGCTGGACCCCAGCTACTGGCTAGACCGCGCCACGGTAGAGAGCAAAGTCCCGCGCCGCGCGGCCTTCCTTACCCTGATGCACGACTTGGAAAAGCTGAATCTTTCGGCTGATTTGCGCACGATGTTCCGCCGTATTCAGGCAGATCATCTCGCCCTGCGGGAAGCGTGGGAAGACGCTCCGCATGGTGCGCCCCTCAACCGCGCCCTGCACGCCATACGCATTGCGCTGATAGAGCGTATCTGGATTCTGGCCTGCCGCATTCCGTTCTTCATGCCGCGTGGCGGCTTTAACCGGGATATGATGATGCAGCAGATTTTGCGTCTGGAAATCCCGGCTGTCCTGAAGGAAATGGTTCATATTTTCCCATCCGGCACTGTTGCCTCAAACCTTGATTTCCATGAACCACGCGGCCCGCGCGAACAGGGCATCTATGAGCGTGAACATCGGGAAATCTTCATACCTATGCAGCAAATGTTTGCACTCCTGCGTGAAATCAGTGTCGGCGTGATGCACGATATTGGTGCATTTGGCTGAACCCTGCCGCGCTCCGTTGTCAATGCCCCCCGGAACCAAACTCTTCGGGCGGGCGTTGGGTCTTTCAGGACTGACACGGAGTGCGAACTTTTTCATGCCTCACACGACCTATAGAATTTTCATTACCCGCTTTTTTCTAGAACCGGCCTCGTCAGGGGTGTCTTCATGACCGCCGCTCCCGACACGCAACGCGCCAGACACCCCGTTTTAAAAACTCTCGGGGGCGTTGCGCTTGCCGTTCTGTTGCTGATTCTTTTCTGGTCATGGGACTGGTTTGTGCCGCTGGTCAATTCCAAAGCCACAGCCCTCCTCCACCGCAAAACGACCATTGCACACCTGCATGTGCAGCTAGGCCGCGTGACCACCATAAAGGTGGACGCTCTGCGCATTGAACAACCCAAACCGTTTGAAAAAGAAAAAGACCAGTTCGCACAGGCCAAAAGCCTGACCGTTTCAGTGGATGTCTGGTCTTACCTCTGGCACCGCAGGCTACGCCTGCCACTTATTGCGCTGGAGCAGCCGACGGCGGACATTATCGCGCTAAAAAATACTGTTAATAACTACACTTTTACTGAAGATGGGAAACCTGAGAAAAAACCTGAAAAGCAGGAAAACTCTGCTTCAGCCAACTTGCCAGAAATTGGTGAACTGCGGATTACCGACGGTGCCCTGCATGTACGCTACGACCCGCTACAGGCCGACATGCAGATTGCCGTCCAGACCACCCCGCCCAAGGGGAATGACCGTGGCACGCTGCATCTTGATGCAAAAGGCGGTTATGCGCAGCAGCCGATTACGGCCCGCTTTATTGGCGGCGCGTTGCTCTCCTTTGTGACGGACAAAGCGCCTTACCCAGTTGACCTCACTGTGCAGAACGGCCCCACCAATGCCACGCTAAAAGGGGATGTTCTACACCCGATGCGCTTTGCCGGGGCACACCTTAAACTACATTTTGCCGGGCCGGATATGTCCCTGCTCTACCCGCTGACGGGTGTGCCGATTCCCCGGACCCCTGCCTACAGCATTACGGGCAATCTGGACTACAGCCGCAATCATATCCTCTTTAAGGATTTTGAAGGCAAAATGGGCAGCAGTGATATTGGTGGCACCCTTGAGTTGGACCCACACCAGAAGCCCATGAATGTGGAAGCCAACCTGCGCTCCCGGCAGGTTAATCTGGTGGATCTGGGTGGTTTTATCGGCGCCAAACCGACAGAAACTGCAAGCGAGAAAAAACAGGCCGCCAACAGCACAACCGTTCTGCCCGATACACCCATCAACATTCCGCGCCTGAACGCCATTAACGCGCATGTGACGTATCGTGGCGCCCATATCGAAAACAAGAAGCTACCGCTTGATAAGATCGATACTGAATTCTTCATCACCAATGGAGAAATCAACCTCAAACGCCTGAACTTTGCAGTCGGCAACGGCACATTGGCCAGCACCGCAACACTCAAGCCTGATGGCTCATTATTTGATACGTCCGCACGAATTGATTTCGCGCGGATTGATCTGGCTCGCGTGATGCAGGCGACGGCCAATTCCAAAGCGCGTGGTATTATTGGCGGTCACATGACGCTGAAAGCCAAAGGAAATTCCATAGCGAGCCTGATGGCTGCTGGGAATGGTGGCCTGACACTGGTGCTAGATCAGGGTGGCGACATTACCGCCATTCTGCCGGATATTATGGGCCTGCAACTTGGCAACGCCATTCTGACAGCTCTTGGCCTGCCGTCTCATACAGACATCAAATGCTTTATTGCCGATATGCCGTTAAAGAACGGCATTGTCTCAACCAACACGCTCCTGCTGGAAACAGGTGAGGCCCGGACGCTTGGGCGGGGCACTATCAACTTCAAAACCAATACGCTCGACTACGCCCTCACCACCCGCTCACAGAACCCGACCATTGCCTCCCTGCCCGGTGCCTTTCACATTAGTGGCCTCATAAAATCCCCCACCGTGCTACCCGGTGCTGAAATTCTGGGGCGTGCCGCTGCCGCAGCCGGTTTGGGTTTTGTCTTCCCGCCTCTGGCGCTTCTGCCTACCATTCAGTTCGGCGTGGGGGATCATTCCCTCTGCACCCGTGCTGTGCAGGCGGTTAACAGCAATCCCGCCGCAGGCATCGCACCCGGTGCACTTTCTCATGCCGTTGGCACCAAACGCAGCGTTGCGCCGGCCACCACACGCAACAGCGTAAAATCCAGCCAAAAGACAAAGCCGGGTAAATCTACTGGCAAACCTGCCGCAGCCCATACGCAAGAAGGCCGTATGACCCCGGCTGAAGTCCGGGCCGCGTGGGCCGCTAAACTAAAAAAATAGACCCTACCCTGCATGATGGTAAGCAAGACAATCCGGCAATGCCCGGTTGTCTTGCAGTGCCCCCCTGACGCCCTACCGACTCCCTTGTGACTGTCAGACACTCTCCCCGCCTAAGAGGCCTTAAAAAGGGCTACGGCGGACGTTGAGACGCTTCCCTCATCTATTCTCGGCTGGCTCTGAGTATGTCTTTCGATGGATACGGTCAAAAAGAAGCTCTGTCCGGTTGCCTCAGCCCAAGCGATCTGAACTTTCAGTTTAATCACCAGCACACTCGGGCCGCTGTGGTATCCGCATTCAACATTGGCACTTGGCACTTGGCACTTGGCACTTGGCACT
>NZ_LHZV01000051.1 GCF_001581005.1 Acetobacter orleanensis | reverse complement strand
TAGGGGTTCACGCACGATTTTCAGGGGTAAATCCTTATTCCAAGGACCCCCCCCTATAGAACCCCCCCGATTTTAGGGGTTCACGCACGGTTTTCAGGGGTAAATCCTTGGTCCAAGGAAAAACCGCCGAAAACACGACAAAAACCGGAGTGGAGGGCAAAACAGAATCCGCGCTTTTCCGGAAAAATTCTTAACAAAAAAGACCCCGAAAAAGCGGCAAAATCGACCATGCCGCTCCACAACCATGACAGCAAAAACAGACCTTAAAACGCCTCTGTGAAGAATTTTATACAGCTCGCTCATAAACATTAGAGCCTCAAATAAACGAATACAGAGACGTTTTAAGGGGTGATTAGATCATTTTTGAAGAAAGAGAACGACAGCTTTGTCAGAAGCCAGAATGAGAAAGAAAGAGACATAAATAACATTACAAAGCTGTTAAATAAGTCAAAAAGAGAGAAAGATGGCACGATACCGTGTTTTTGGTGCAGGGCACCGAAAAACACTTCGTGCTGACTGCCTTGCGGCGCCAGGTGGTCAGTAAAAGAACATATTTAAGTTATTGATTTGTAGTGAAATTTCTCCGCCTTCTGGCTCGTCCGGGAGCGTGGAAAAGCCCGGAAATGCGACAATTACTGTAAGCAAAAAATACAACAATTTTTCCACAAACATAAATGGTGGTGAAAATGATAAAATTCTCGAAAAATAGACGACAGAAGTCGTGCGTGACTTTTTCTGTGCCTGAGTGAGCGTGCGGTCGGCAGTGATGTGTCTGCGTTACGGAGAAATTGGGTCTGTGTTTTTGTGGGAGCTGTAGCCTGCCAGGGACAAGGGCAGTGTTTGAGGCTGCAGTGCCAGCCTCCCCACAAAAGGAAGAAGTGCCTCATGGCACGGCTTCTTTACGGGCTTACTTCCTTTCATGGAATTACAATGTCTACGCTTTCAACAAAAACCAGCAGTTCGTCTGTCCTGTCCTCTATCTTTTATCCTACCAAAGAGGATCTGCGGCTTTATAAAAACATGACTCTCGCCTTGGGTGCGCCGCCCAATTCTCACATGTTCCGATTTATGGGAGCAGCCGGGCAGCATCTCGTTTTTATTGGCGAGAGCGGCACGCTTGAATGGTCTCGTGTGCAGAAAACAGCTGCCGGTCGCTGGCCTCATTTGCCTGTCTCTGGGCCAGTTGCAACTGACGGCACAATCCTGGATTCTCTGCCGGAACGGATTGTCTATCAGATGCTCTGCACTCTGAAGCGCCGTAACATGCATGTTGATGTGCACGAACCCATCTGTCTTGATGAGGGGCTTTTTCGTGCCGATATAACGTTACGGAAAGGAAATGTTTCCCGCTATATCGAAGTCGTGGGCTGCTGTGGCTCTGATCGTGTCACACGCAATGAAGAGGAACGCAGATGGCTTGCACGTCTTGATCAGCGTCTCAGCTTTTATCGTGCTCTCGACATAACACCAGTCGTGGTCTGGCTCGACATGTTTGCCCGTCCCGCGGAGCTGAAAGATCTCTGCATCGATCTCGTCGATGATGTTGCACTGCGGGGAGCCTGATTATGACAATAGTAAAAGAAGATACGACTATCCTGCCGTGCTGGCGCGAGGGCACAATCCGGCTCCTCGATATTGCGCCCACAGGTCCCGGACAGCCCCAGCTTGCAGAGGGGCTACCGATATCGCTTGCCTATTGTGATCTTGTGATGCGACCTGACTACACATTTGCCGACGTGAATGGGGGAGTTTTCCAAGGCGTGTTGCAGAAAGTCCCCGGTGAGCGGGGAGGAAGTGACTTCGTTGTTGAAGACCGTCTCTTCAACGCGGTGTTTCCACATGATCAGAAACTTCCCCTGTGTCTGGCGGGTTATAATGTCTCGTTTCTGCACCGCCTACTTGGTGCTCCGTGGGGAGAACGACCGCATCAACTGTGTCTCCACAGGCTCGCGCGGATTTATAATCTCGGCAAAAGCAGTGACTATTCTTTAGCAGAACTGGTCGAGTATCTTCAGCCCAGTTTTGAAGTCCCGTGGTTTGAATGTGAAGCTTTCACACGGATGATGCAGTCGCGTGTTGTCTTGCGTCACCTTCTTGCGGAGAGCCGTTTGAATATGCTGGCAGCGCTTTCTGTTGCCCGCACGCCGCCTCCACCCACTTCAGAACCATTTGGGAAGGTACAGGGGTGGCAGGTTATGGAAGACCGCGTCTACCGAGATTTTGAGTAACGGATCAAAAAGATAAGGACGGGAAGGGGGCTGCTCAGTGCAGTCCCCTTTTTCCTCTGAGGCATCTGTGGATGCCGTTTGATTGGTTTCCGTAGGTTACCTAACCCGTGGAAGTTCGGCGTTTTCCTTAGTCTTTTTGAGAATTTGAGAAGCTTTCGAAGGGTTGTCGCCCTTCTCCCCAGAAAAGGAAAAGGTCATCGTGTGTTCGTGGCATCGGGGATCCCGTGTCACTGCGCGCGAGGATTTTCTTCATTTTCTAGGATAACGACTTTTCAGAAAGAAAATTATCCATGTCAAATCAATTCTGCGCGACTTCAGCGCCGGTTCAGGATGTTTACGAAATCATGCTGATCATACGTGCAGCACTCATCGCCGGCCTGAAAGAGGTGCGTGATGGGTCCACAGATACGCTTGATGGCCTGATTTTGCTGGCCGAGGATCTGGCCGAGAAGCTTGAACGGGCGTGTGAAGCGCTGGAAGCCTCTGCCAACCAGAGTTGACCGGTCGACTGCTGCCTGTTCGCAGGCAGCAGTTTTTCCAGACAGAGGGAATCTTTGAAACAATGAGCCTGTTTTTGAAATCTATCGTTTTTTATGAAAGGTTTCGTGACAGAAGAAAATTGACGCGCGTGCGTCCGCTGATCCTGTAAAGTGAACTGGCAATCAGCAGATGCTCCAGGGCCTGTTGCGCCTCTCTGTGGACGGGACGTTCCAGAATCAGGTGTTGCGGATAAAGCATCGGAGAGACATTTCTAAAATAGGTGTCCAGCACAGCATGTTCCATTCCTTCGATATCAAGCTTCATCAGAGTGATGGTCTTTAGACCAGCTTCCTGGACAATATCTTTGAGAGGACGAACGGAGATGGTTGCCGCCTGTTGTCCCGTCTGTGTTTTTTTGTAAGTGACGGCGGAGATCTGGCCGCTGCCGAGGTCATGGTGGCGGGGCCTCAGTTGTCCATTTCCCGATGTCGCGCCCGCCGCGCAGGAAACGCACCAGATCGGAAGGGGCTCATTCAGGGCGAGTGTTTCCCGAAACCGATCCATCAGAACCGGATTGGCTTCAACCGCTAAAATTTTACGTGTGTGGCAACGGGCCGCGTACAGGGAGAAAAACCCCATATTTGCGCCAATATCCACGAAACTGGCGTCCGGGGAGAGAATGCGGCGTAGCCAGCAAAGTTCACGTCTCTTATAAAGTGCACCACAGACCGCACCCTTGGCATCGGTCTGGTTATCGCGCGGATAAAATCTGACCCGATAGCCAAACAAGGTGCCATCTACGATCTGGGGTCCCTGCTGGAACCATGAGACTGCGACACGCCGTAAGCGTCCTCGTCCGAGCGGGCGTTCATGCATCAGCATGCGGGCAAGGTGCTGGCGGCGTGTCATGGGATAGCTGCCGAACGGGGCAAGTGCAGCCTGACCCGGCCTGGTTTCTGTCAGCGGGGGAAGGGCAGGGGAGAACAGCACAGAGAACTCCTGAGATCGCCGCCAGAAAACAGGCGGCATTTCTCAGGAACAAATACTGCGAAGAAACCCATGCAACAAGCGAAAAAATGACTATAATCTACGAAAAATCATTTGTAGCGCATTGCGGAGCCTTTCTCGGGGCTTCTTAACGCTTGGGAACGCCCCCAGTCCAGAGCACTTCCCCGACAATCTTCAGGTCGGAGGCTTCGTCCTGTGTCAGATCCTGAGGGGGATAGCGGTCATTGTCAGCGATGACGCGCAGGCCGCCTCCCAGTCGGCGTTCAAGTCGCCGGATCAGGATACTGTCGTCCACAGCAAGAGCGAACAGGCCGCTACCATGAATTTGCTGATTGGCGGTATCGAGGATCACGAGATCGTTCTCGACCAGAGTGGGGAGCATGGCATCCCCAATGACGCTCACGAGCCGTAAGGCTGTGCCATCTTGTCGGAAGGTTCTGGCAAGCCAGCTTTTGCTGATACGCAGCCCGTCTTCGCGGTTGTCCAGCCAGGGGATGACGGCCTGATGACCGCCCCTGGCGGGCGCTTCCTCCGGTGTCTGGTGAGGGGGTGGTTCTTCTCCGACGCCATAAGCCAGCCAGTCGAGAGACACACCGCAGACCCGTGCCAGAGAGGCGATGGAAGAGAACTTCATTTCTCCGCCATTCATATAGTCGCGCAGGGTTGTGTAGGGCACGCCGGCTGCTTTGGCTGCGCGTGTAATACCGATGGCCTGAGCCGCCTGACGGAGCCGCTCTCCCCGTTCACGCATGAGGGTCAGTTGATCATCCATGAGCGGGCGCTTTCGGTTGCGTCGGGACATTAAACCTCCAGAAGAACAGGGAGGCTTGAAATATGCAGAAAACCGCTTGTATGTATAGTCGGAACATCGTATGAATTGAGAAAGGTTAATGTGCGAGGCGTCGTGGTTTGCAAGCTGAACTTCGCATGAAACCCTCGTCTTGTCGAAGGGATTATGATGTCTGCGTCTTATGAAAATACCTCGGATCCTCGTCTCGAAGAGTTACATGCCGGCCTGCACGACGTGTTCAGGCTGGTGGAACTGGAGCACGGATTGCTCAGAAGCCGGCTGGATGATCTGCGTGGCGATAGTGATGGAGCCCGTCTGCTGGAAGGGCTGATCGTTCTGGGCGCTGTCCTGCAGCAGCGGCTCTCGCATCTGCTGGGCCTGTGTCGTGATATCGGGCGGCTTTAAGTGAATAAACAGGACGGGAGGCGTAGATGCTGACACTGCTAGGCGGGCTCGTTGTGATTGCGGTCATCGGGCTGGGTGCGGTCTTTCTGGCAACGGACATCATGATACCAGTGGGGATCATGCTGATTGTCGCCGGTCTTGTGCATGAGGTGTTTCATGGGTGAGCACGATGCATCTGGCGCGCAGTCTTCCAGTCGGCTGGAGCAGCGTCGGGCCGAGTATGAAGCCGAATTCGGGGAAATTGAAGCCAAGCACAGAGAAGAATACCGGATCGCACAGCATGGCAGTGTGATGGGGCAGGTTCTGTGTGGTGTTGCGATTGGACTTTGGTGGCACCCCTTCATTGCCTTTGCTGCAGGGATCGGCCTGTGGGGGAGCGTTAAAGAAGTGCGCAAGAAATGCGACGCTGATGCTCACAGGCGTCAGCTCTACGGTGTGGAGTGACGAGAGGGCAGGGACCTCTCATCCAGCCGACCAATGAGACGCTATTTCTAAAATACGATTACAGGAAAATAGAAAATGACAAGAAAAATGATAACTCTGTCTCTCATGCTCTGTGCGGCCAGTGGTCTGGTGTCGACAGCGCAGGCACAGGATGCGGGAACGGCGTTTCACGAGTTAAAAAGCTATCCGGGCAGTGACCTGCCTGTTGCAACAGCAAAAGATGATGCCGTATTGCGGCATGTTCCTGATCTGGAAAAAACCGCACACGGATATAAAAATGTCTGTGGGAACCGGAACAGGATCGGCGTTCTACATCTTGATCTTGGTGGTGTTCTGCAGGGTGCGACCGTGACCTATGATCCAGATTCATGTTGGGGGCAGACAGGGGGTGAACTCACTGTTCTCGATCGTGACAATCGGGTTGTCTGGCACAATGGTGCTGTCGATATAACCGTTCTGTCGACCACACAGGATGGCGTGCATGATCTGTCTTTTGGGCAACCGGGCAGCACACAGCCTGTCTGGAGATGGGATGGTCCGACACATCAGTATAAATTCCTGAGAACATTCCACGGCTAAACGGTTTTCCAGTAGGAAAGCTGTGCTGTGAGGACATCCAGTCTCTCGTTGCGACCGATGTCCTCACAATAATCTCCAGTTGAAAAAATGGATTTCTCCCCGATGCCTGATGTCTCGGTGCGTCCTGCTGTGACGTGTCCAGTGTGTCACGCTGTGTGTCACCCACAGCTTGAGAAGAATGGTTACAGGATTGTGCGCTGTTCAAACTGCGCGTTCCTGTTTGTTGATCCCATGCCGACTGAGGCGGTTATCGCCGCCTATTATGCGACGACCTACCGGGGCGCGTGTGCGGATTTCTATCCCAAGGATCGCTCCCGCCGGTGGCGCGCATTCTGGCGGAGTCTGTGGTTTATTCCATATGTGTATCATCGTGACATAGTGGATCTGGGGTGTGGCGGTGGACACATGCTGTCGGCTCTGTGTCGTTTTGCGCGAAGTGGCACGGGGGTTGATCTGAGCGAGAACAGCATTGCCTTTGCACGGCGCAGTTTTCCAGAGCAGAGGTTTTTTGCCGAGGATATTGAAGCCTTTGCAAAACGGGAGCTGCGCTTTGATTTTGTGTTTTCGTCAGAATTGCTGGAGCATCTGAGAAGTCCTGTGATGTTCATGGAAACCCTTCGGGCCATCACACGGCCAAACGCGGTTGTCTATCTCTCTGCACCGGATGCGGGCCACCGGGCTACACCGCAGAATCTGGCGGCATGGCCCGATATCTGTCCGCCGGAGCATCTGCAATGGTTTAATGAAACCAATCTGACCATGCTCTTTAAGCAGTACGGCTTTATACCTCTGCGACGGCACAAAACAACGCAGCCTGCGCATTCCGTTTTTTTCAGGCGTGTTGGATGAGCGAGGGGCTTTTGCTCCTCAGCTTCATGGTGTGAGTGATTTCGACATCCACTCAAAGTCCTGACAGATTTCTGACTCCTTTGGTAAGGAGAAGCACTACGTTATCTTCCTTCTGGATCGTACTGTGCTGCCAGCATCTGTCTGCCAGGCACTATGTGTCGGCTGGCGTCGAATAGAGCCACCATATTCTTGGGAATGGCTGCAATGGGGGGCAAGCAGAATGTCTGCCATTGGAAACGGGGGATCGAAAGAAGCCGTTCGCAGCACTGATATTCCTGTTGGACAGCTACCGAACAAGCAACTAGACTTCAGGAACTCCCGCCCTGTTCTTCCCAAAGGCTTGCCAGGTTACCATGGAGATGGGTTATCAGCTTGTTAGAACACCGTAGCGCTTGAACAAAGCCTCGAAGAAAGTCTTCACATTTGCCTTGGCTTCTGGTGCCTGCAGTTCCACAGCTCCAAAGCGAAAGACTTCATAGCCCGCAAGTTTGAGTTCGCGATCACCCCGGACCATCTGTGCATAGCGTTGCACATCGGCATTTCCTACGCTGTCCGCGTAGTGGTGCTTTCCGTCCACTTCGATGACAACCCGAACCCCCTGCCGCAACAGCAGCAGGAAGTCCATGCGAAAGCGCAAAAGTGCATCCGGCCCCCGCTCCTTGACAGTAAGTGGATCCCAGTGAAGCCATACTTCCGGTATCAGTGCTGGCAAGTTCGGTACGGCACTGCGGAACGCCTCAAAGAAGGCCTCGAACAACAAGGTCTGTGGCGGAGAGTTGCGAGGCAAGCTGGCTTTGAGACGCGTATACAGCGAGCGCTTGGCTTGCTCGGCATCAGCGATCTGCTCTGTATCACTCCACCACTGCTGCAGATCGTTCCAGCGCAGTCCATCATTACCAATGGGACGGTCATAAACGAGCACCTTATCGGCATTCGTGACGATCTCGACGTCATTATCCAGCGCATCGCGGAAACGTAGATCGGGCTTGTCGGGTGAGGCAAAGATAAGATTTTTCGGTCGGCCTTTGACTGCCGCGTGCGATGAAACGATCGAAAAGACCGGGTAACCTCCCTCCAAATCAGTCTCACGCAACTCAACACCGCAGTTGCGCAACATCTCGTTAACGCACGCTACAAAGTGGCGTTGTGCTGCCTCGTCGGGCCGCACATCGGCGGAAGCCAGTCCTTCAAGAAACAGCGCAAAGCGGCGATCGGAAGCATCATAGGCACCCAATTGGTCGAACAGCGTTTCCACCGACCAGTCCCCTGGATTCTGGTGGACGTGCTGCTGAATGTCCGCGCGCAACCCTATGGGCTTGCCACTCATTACGTGAAGCCAGTCGTCGGTATCTAATATCCACAACCGATTCAGAAGGTCATCGAACCTGCTAGCGTCCCCATACAATTCCTCGCCATTGAGTCTTCGAGCGACCTCACGCCGATAACGCCTGGGGATCGACGGCCCCCCTCTGTCGCTCCAGAGAAGGTCCTGGATCTGATTGCGGGTCGCGGCAGCCGGTGGACGAAAATCCAACAGCTTGCATGCAATTGCAGGTAGATCGGTGTCGGCCACGGCCTCAATACTGGAGGCCATACAATCACGCTTGGTGCCGTTAGCAACAGGCGCGGGCAACCCCAATTCTTCGCAAAGCGTCGGCAGCGTAGAACGCGGGCCGACGTCCTTTAAGGCGATGATAAGCGGAGACAATAAAGAGCGAAGTTGCGTGTAGTCCATCGCTTACGATTCAAGCTAGAAGTGGCATGGTGCACAGCAGAGCGTCGATCTGACCGGAGAAATCCTGCTACCACTGCTCGGGCGTACGATCACGTAGAGCGTACATGTCTTCGACGAGGCGTCTTACATAGGTTGGCCCGTAACAGCATACTGGTCAAGGTCGACCTTGAGCATGACCTTTGGCCTTGGCGGTATGAACTTCATTGAACTGGTTTGGGTTTCAATGTGAGTGATGGGGAGTGTATGCCTTCCTCGACGATAGGTTCTCCACCAGAGGAGCGAGAGGGCGGCAAGGAGAAAGGCGACCGTGTGAACACAAACACGATAAGTTCACCGAATGTCCGCTTCGGTGGGTAGCTAATGGGAAGCTGTATGTTCGACAGAACGGTAACTGCCGCGTGTCTGGTTCCATATTGCTGGGCAGACAGACAGTTTAGGGGGGGGGATTACGGAATGTCGGTTGTCGGGAAGGCCTGACCGAAAGCTGCCATTCGCAGCGCTCACGTTCATGACGGCTTCCGACCAACTCCAGCCATTCCGTGGTCGACGCTTGAATGTCTACTCATCCCGGAACTGGCCATTCGCACACCATTCAGCGGACCGACGGCAACATGCGCTAAGGCCGTCGTCGGCCGGTTCACACGATTCCTAATTATCGATCGGGGGGCTTTCCAAGTGCTACCGTCGCATATCTGGGCTAGGCGCCACGAAGCGGCGCCCCAAGCCAGACCTCCCGAACGCTTCCGCATTTAATGATCCTTGCCTGACGATCGATTGTACTGCCCGAATAAGGTGGATCGTCCAGGCAAGCAGATTTACTTTTTTCTGTGACGCCTGCCAGCGTTAGCTGGATTGGTCCGGGGTCTTTGCCGCGATATCGCGCGCCGGACGCGCGATCGCCATGATAGTCGGTCTGGACATAGGCCTCGGCTTTCAATATGGCGAAGTGGTTGTTGATTGGGGTAGCTTTGAATGAGCGCAGGTATCGAAAACGACGTCTACCGGCGCTACGGGGTCAGTCTCGCCGACTTCCCAAAACTGGATGTCCCTTCGGGTCATTCCGACGAGGCCGAGCTGTTCTGCGCGAAGGCAGCTTGGGCAGCCTACAGTGTTTATCCGACACTGCCTCATGACGCAGATAAGGATCGCATTCCCTCGCGCTTTGCCGATTCCTTCGCCGCGCAATCGGTGGTGATCGAGCAGGCCATTGATCCCGAGGGAGGCGAGGCGCGGGAAGATTTTGAGTCGCGGCGGGGCTATCGGACGCTTGCAGTGGATCGTGCGGGCGCGCTCATGATCTGGGATGAGGACCGGCTCGTCCTGGCCTTTCGTGGTACGGCCAACTGGCAAGACTGGATCCACAACTTTGCCGGGGATGCAATTGCACCGCCTGACCGCCATGGCGAAAAGAGGTATACGCTGCACAAGGGGTTCACGGGCCTTGCGGCCAACCTCTATCCAGCGGTCGTCCAACTGCTTGAGAGCTATGTTGAGTCGAGATCGCGTGTGAATGGCAAACCTCTCGATCTGATTGTCTGCGGTCATAGCCTCGGCGGCGCCTTGGCGCTCAATTTCGCGCGGCAATATCACTCGGACACCTGGCACGACTATCGCGGCATGTTGCATCGGAGCGGAGTTAAAAACCTGCGCTTGGTGTCGAGTTTTACCTTTGGCACGCCGCGGATCGGAAAGGGCGTGATCTGGGAAGCCATCTCGCGGCCGCACTACCGCCTCGTCGTGCGTGGAGATCCTGTCCCGAAAACCCCGCCGATGTTCGACGAGGATTTCGAGGCGACCTATCTTGAAAAGTACGACAAGCCTGCTGTGCAGCCTGAGAGGGCCATCGGGAAGATCATGAGAGCGTTCCGCACCAGGAAATTAAGCCCGGTCGATTTCAGCGCGCACGATATCGAAGCCTATATCGACGCCATTGCTGCGAAGATCTTGGCTGCAAGCGGCGGTAAGTGACGGCCCCGCCAGACTCGGCATGATCGGGAGAAAGGGACGGTGGGGGGGGGTACGCCAAAATTCACCGTCCCGAGTCGTCTGTAGGCTCTAGGAATGCCCTAAGATATGTTTGAATTTTTGGGATCTCGGGGGCCCTTATAGATCAAGAGCAGAAAAATGACCCCGGCAGCATGGAAAAGGCGCACATGATGATCGAATTGACCGACCGTGATTGGTCTCCTTACGATTGTATCCCTGATTCATTGCCAGCTCGTTGCGAGCCACATGCCGCCTTGGACCTAATTAGAAGCCGAGAATGAGCGATCCGCGCTGCTGGTCCTCCAGCGAAATGACGTAGTGGACGAAGGCCTGGCATTCGTCGATCGCTCGCTCGATCAGGTTTCTGAGCGTGTCGAGCGTGGTGCGTTGTCGGTCGTTCAGACCGGATAGCGCTTCACCAATCTCATTGACGTCGTGATTGGCGGCGAACATGAACATTTTGCCGAGCAAGCCCGTCAGGGCGTCCGAAACCTGCACCCAGGGCACAGTCCGGGAGTCGACGAAGGTGAAATTCGTCAGCAGCGAAGTACCATCCGCGAGGTTCAGGCCAGCCAGATAACTCTGGATCACCTTCTCGATGTCGAGGACGTGCGCCGAATGTTTGAACAGCGACAGTCGGTGCAGGTAAAAGCTGCCGAAGCCGTCAATCAGCACATTGGCGGTTTCGTCCTCCAGATAGGGGAGGCTTTCTAGGCCCGTCGCGATCTTCAGCACCCCTTGAGCATCTGAAAATTGAAGTCGGGAAACCAAGCTCGTCTCGCTTCGAGCAAGTCGCGCAATTCTGCAATGAAGGACGCCCGGTTGGCTCGACCGACATCAAGATAGCTGTAGCGGCCGAGAAACTCCGCAGTCTCGCCAGGACTGTCCCGCAGCAGCGTGAAGATATCGTTTTTCAAAAGCGGCGCGATTGCCATGAGTTCGTGGGCGCCATGTTCATCAATGATCGAGTCAATGACATCGACAATCGACCAATAGAGCGGGTCGAGTACCTGATAGTGTATGAAGACATTGGCAGCGGATAGCCAATCGAGGAAGGCACCGATCTTGGGTGCGTTCAGCAGGCTCAGGAAGTCGCCCTTGCCAAGCTGCTCCAGCTTCAGTTCCAACGATGATTTCTGGAGATGGAAGGCCTGTCGCAACTCCTCAAAATCGAGGGCGGGCGCTGGGCCGAGGTGAGCGACTCCGCCCAGCACGAAACATTGGGGAGCCCGGACGTTCAGACCGTTCGGCGTCAGGTGGAGCCGTCGAATGTTGTTGGTTTCATCGTAATGGAGCGTAAAAACACGGTCGAGGCCGGTCAGCCCGTTTAAGAGGATCGCTGGGTCGCGGATGACATTGATGTCGAGCATGTTAGCACTGTATCCTTCCTTCTCGTTTGCGCTGGTTCGAGTTAGAGAGCGGTATGTCCTCTGGTAATAAAAAGACCCGCGCAAAGGCGAAGCGCCCCGACCCGATGCGAGACCTAGTCGCAAACGCCGTCGATTTTCTGACGCTTGCGACGGAAGAGTTCAAGGAAAGGCCGAAGCATTCAATCATCGCCTTTCATTCGGCTGTCGAGCTGTTTCTGAAAGCGCGGCTGTTGGAGGAGCATTGGAGCCTGGTCGTGAGTAAGACGCCCGATCTGGCGAGCTTCGAGAGCGGCGATTTCGTATCGGTCACGTTCGAGGAGGCTTGCCAGCGCCTTGCGAAGATCGTGGGGAGCCCGCCCACCGACCGCGTTCGCCAGACGCTCGACGTCATACGGAAGCACCGCAACAAGATGGTCCACTTTTTTCAGGACATCGACGATCCAGTGGTGCGCGAGCAGATCGCGATGGAGGAGCTCAACGCGTGGCACGCACTAGTCGGCCTGATCGGTGGCCAGTGGCGGGATGTATTTGAGCGCTTCGACCTCGACATAGAGGCGCTCGACGGCCGGTTTGCCGAACACCGTCTCTATCTTCAGACGCGTTTTACCAGCCTCGCCGAGAAGCTTTCCAGCCTGAAGGGCGAAGGCAAGGTGCTGGCGGCATGTGGCCGATGCGGTTTCGAGGCTGCCGAGACGGCGGTCGTACTGCACGAGCTTCACTGCGCGAAATGCCATGTCTGCCATTTCGTACCTCACTGGCTCGCGCTGGAATGCACCCATTGTTCGGCGGAGTTTCGAGCCGATGGCGACGAAACGTCGACCTGCGAAGTCTGCGACACGGTCTTTGATGCATCAGATATCGCTGAAATCGTCGATGACGATCCGGTCACTACGGACAATTATTATGATCGGGTCACGCCGGCCAATTGCACGCGTTGCGACGGACATCAGACCGTCGTCTCTTTCCATGACCATTATCTCTGTACCGGATGTCTTGAGCTTACCGATCACATCAGCGCCTGTGGCTGGTGCGGGGAAGGTAGCAACGGTGACATGGAGGGAAGCGAATGGAAGGGCTGCAATTATTGTGACGGCCGCAAGGGCTGGGATCGCGATTAGCCAGCGGCCCTCCCCGCCAAAGCGTAAATCAATATTGTCGTAGAAGCAGAAAGTTGGCTGGCCGTCGCGGCAGCTTACATATCAAAAGCAGATATTTAGAACTAGGCTTGCGAATGGCAGCAAAGTCCCAAACTTGGCCTATTGACGTGGGTGTGGCGACGTCAGCTTTCGGGAAACTACAAAAATCGTCAAGACGTCCAAGATGAGGGCGGAAGCCGCCGCTGCGCATCTCGCACTTCGCAAGTGCGGCCGATCTCTCGCGTCGTCAGTCGAAGGACGCATCACACCGGGAGAGTGTGGCTTCGTCTCCGGTTCGCATTTAGCGTGTCTTTCCATCCGTTGCGCTGTCTGAACCGCGCCGGAACGGCGCCAGCCTGTCGGAAAGATAAAGTCGGTTCATCCGCCGCAACTCATCGGGCGCGCCCGACGTCGTGGGCGCGTCGTTCGCGAGCATGCCGCGCAAGACTTTCATGGTGTTCAGAACGACCGCCGCGATGTCTTTCGCCAGCGCCTCATCCAGTCCCGGCGCACACACGCGCAGAGCCGCCGCAATTCCGGCCACGGCATGACCTCGCGCGCGGTCGCGGATCTCCATCTTGTCAGTCCGCGCCTCCATCAGGGCGGACAGCGATTTCACACGCGGATGAAGCGTGACAAGCAGTTCGATCAGGATATCCGCCAACGCTTCCGGCGAAAGCGTGGCCGCACGTTTGGCAAGTGCTGCGTATTCGTCTTCCAGAATGGCGATATGCCGCTGCACCAGAGCGTCCGCCACAGCCTCCTTGTTCGGAAAGAAGCGATAGAGCGAGCCGATCTTCGCCCCGGCGCGCGCGGCGATCTCCGCCATGGTCGTCGCCTCGTAACCGCGTTCCGCCATCAGGTCGGACGCAGCCGCGAGCAGTTCCTCGACGCGCTGGCGTCCGGCCGAGCGTAGCGGCTGAAGAGGTGTCCGTTTTGCTCTTGACTTATTTGAGTCCATCCTCAAATAATGCTCCTGTTTGAGTATATGCTCAACTTCTAACGGTTCCGTGCGGTCTGGACAACGCTTCGGGACGGTCGCGCGAACGTCAACAGGGAAGCTCACGCCATGATTTCACTTCCGCCCACCCGGACGGCCCTCGTCCTGATCGATCTCCAGAAGGGAATCACGGGACTGCCTTTGGCCCCGATACCGGGGGCCACGATCGTCGAACGATCGAAAGAACTCGCGGCGCGTTTCCGGGCCGCCGGTGCTCCCGTCATTCTGGTGAATGTCGCGTTCGCGCCCGATTTCGCGGACGCGGTGCATGCGGTCGTCGATCGCTCCTTTTCGCCGCCCGGAGGCTTTGCTCCCGACTGGACCGAACTGGTTGACGGGCTCGCCGGACCGAATGATCTGCGTATCACGAAACGGCAATGGGGTGCCTTCTACGGCACGGATCTTGACCTCCAACTGCGGCGACGCGGGATCACGACCATCGTGGTCGGTGGAATCGCCACCAATCTGGGTGTGGAATCTACCGCCAGAGCGGCGCATGAGCACGGATATAACGTCGTGCTCGTCGAGGATATCATGTCCACATTCACCGAAGAGATGCAGCGCTTTGCCTGCGAAGAGATTTTTCCCCGTCTTGGCCGGGTGACGACGAGCGACGCGATCGCGCTGGATGCGTAAACGCATGGCTCATGTCTGCGCGTCTCACGGTTTCCCGCGAGATCATTCATGAACGCCAGAACGTCGTTGCCAGCCTTAGACCCGGATCAACTGCCTCCGGGCACCTGGAAAATCGTGAGCGTCGCGGCGGTCGGATCTTTCATGGCGCAACTGGACGCCACGATCGTCAATGTGTCGCTACCAGATCTCGTCGCGACCCTGCACGCTCCGTTTTCACACATTCAATGGGTGGTCAGCGGCTATCTGCTGGCGCTCGCCCTGACGTTGCCACTGAATGGATGGCTCGTAAGCCGCCTCGGGGGGCGAGCGGTCTATTTATGGTGCTTCGGTGCCTTCACGCTGACATCAGGCCTGTGCGCACTAGCGTGGTCTGCGCCGTCCCTGATCGTATTCCGGCTGCTGCAAGGCATGGCGGGCGGACTGCTCGCCCCTATGGCGCAGATGACAGTAGCTCGTGTGGCGGGCCGACAGATGCCGAGGGTCGCGAGCGCGATGACGGCACCTGTTCTGCTCGCGCCGCTTCTTGGACCCGTCGTCGCCGGTGCCATTCTCTCCGTCGCGTCCTGGCGATGGATTTTTCTTCTCAATGTGCCGGTCGGGCTTGCGGCTTTTGCCCTTGCCGTTCTGTTTCTCCCTGACGATCGACATGACGAGCGTTTCCGTCCACTTGACCTGACAGGGCTAGGATTTCTCGCGCCCGCTCTCGTCTCGTTTCTTTACGGCATGGATCATGTCGCCCGGCCTTATGGACAGGCGACCTTAGGCGCGTCCCTCGTGCTGTTCGTCCTGTATGTCCGATCCGCGCGACGCAAGGGTGATGACGCGCTGATCGACCTGCGCCTGCTGCGTGCGCCTGCCTTTTCGGTGTCGGCGATCATCATGTTTCTGACGAACGGGGTATCGTTCGCTGGTCAGATGCTTCTACCCATATGGCTGATCCACGCCTGCGGTGTCTCGCCCGAGCGGACGGGCCTGTTCATGGCACCCCTGGGTCTGGGGATGATGTGCGTCTATCCGCTCATTGGGCGTCTGAGTGACCGGTTTGACGCGCGCGATCTGACCGGTTGCGGGGCTCTTATCTCGTTGGTCGGAACAGTGATTTTGGTGGTGCTTGCCTATAGCGGTCTGAACGTTGCCCTGCTGAGCGTCGCCCTGCTTCTGCGCGGTGGTGGCGGAGGAGCCGTGGGCATTCCGGCGATGAGCGCGGGGTATGCGTCGATCGCTCGGGACGATATTCCCATGGCAACGACCGCGCTGAACATCATGCAAAGGATCGGGGGGCCGACGTTGACCACGGTGTGCGCCACATTCCTTGGATGGCGGCTCGCGACAACCGGTCCGTCTCATATCCCATCAGAGGCTTTTGCGGAAGCATTTGGAGTGCTCGCGTTATTTCATGGCGTTCTGCTGCTCACGACGCGCTTCATCAACCACCCAGAAAATAGCCGCGAACCTCGACAACCTTCGACGTGACTGTACTTTGAGCGGTCACCAAAAAAAACAAATTCAGGCAAGCTCTGCTGAATTTTTCTGCTTTGAGGGCGATTGCCGTCAGTCTGCTGTTGTCATGCCGAAGAGTAAGGGAAGATGAGAATGGAAAGGTGTGTTTCAGGCGCGGTGTGAGAAACGATCCCATGCGGTAATTTCACGGGTGAGTAGAGCGACCTCACGAAGATAGATTTCCGTTTTCAGGAAATGCAGTTCGTCTTCTTTTTGGGCTTGTGGCACTTCCGTAAACCACGCTTTGGGGCGACCATCGGTGCCGTCATTCCAGCGGTAGCCACGGGCCTTGAGTTTCTCTTTGAGATCAAAAGGCGCATTTTCTGCCCAGATCTGCCAGCGGGGTTGCCGCGCTTCCTGAAGCAGGGCGGAGAGGGCTGGGGTCTGTGTTTTAGGCAGACGTGTGGTGAGCAGGGTAACACCAGCCAGACAATCATCGGCGGCCCGGTGTCCATCAAAAAACCATCCGGCCTGCATGACGAGATAGCCAAGGCTGCGCCCTTCAAAGCCTTCTGCCTGCCAGGGCACATCTTCCATGGAGCAGGCCCAGGGCACTGTGGAAAACCCCTCCCAGAAGCGTTCGGCAAACAGCCTGTCAAATCTGGCATTATGGGCAACGATGAGGGCTGCCTGTGTCGCGAACTGGGCGACCTCTTCAGGGGCTATGGTTTTACCTGCAACCATCTCCTGTGTGATGCCGGTGAGGGCGGTTATTTCGGGAGGGATGGGGTGGGAAGGCTCTCTCAGACGATTGAAGGCTGGTAAGGTGCCGAGAATGCGGCCATCCAGCGTATAGACAAACGGCACCATCCCGAATTCGATGATTTCATGACAGGCCGGGTCGAGGCCGGTCGTTTCCAGATCCAGAAAAAGGCCTATACGGGTGTGATCACGTGGCCCCTGCGTCTCAAGCGGAAGGGGTGCGATACGACGTAAGACCCGGTAAGCGCCCGTGGCTTCCAAGGTGCGTGCTTGGGCTTCCAAAGGCGCGTGTTTCACAGAAGTTCTCCCTTACAGTCTGGTATGATAGACAGGAGACAGTCCGTTACAGGCTATGGCAGCATTAGAAGGGAAAAGTCTCATGCGAAAAGCCAGTTTTATCCTCGCGACAGCTCTTGGTCTTTTAGGGCCTGTTGGTTGTTTTGCCCAGTCATCGGGGGACTGGTTGCCACAATCAGGTGTGAAATCTCCCTATAGTCCTTTAGCGGTTCCCACGATGTTGAAACCGCTCCCGATGTCTTTGACCGAGTTATTGAACAAGGGCTTCAAGGTCATCAGCACGACGGACTATTCGGGGCAAGGGGTTCTTTTAACAATAGAAGGGCGTAAGCAGACGGTGTTGTGTGTGTTAACTGCACCTAATCCCCAGACAGATCAGAATGTGCCGACGTCACGCTGTTGGGCCTTGAATTAAGCGACCGATTTCCTGTCATACATTGATTGGAAAGAGGTGTTCGGTTGAGCGAAGGTGAATCTTTCTTTGGGTTGTGTCCTGGCGGTTATGGGTGGCTTCACGGCCTAACAGGTCATGAAGCCAAAGCTCTCGAATGTGACTTTCCTGATTTCTGAGCGTTGTTGAAACCAGATGGCGAAAGGAATGAAGGGTGACCTGCGTTGGCTTGTTCAGGTGCCGTTTATGTTGGGAAAAGGTCAGGTCAAAATTGGCTCCCGTACCCCGAAATTGGAGATAGGCACTTCAATGAAGAAAGAGAGGCCGGTGTTTCTGAATTCCGTAGAGACGTAAGCGGAAGTTATCTTCAGTGTACA
The DNA here is from genome assembly GCF_001581005.1 of Acetobacter orleanensis. GTDB lineage: Bacteria > Pseudomonadota > Alphaproteobacteria > Acetobacterales > Acetobacteraceae > Acetobacter > Acetobacter orleanensis. The sequence goes on along the minus strand of NZ_LHZV01000051.1, from coordinate 42,161 downwards.
TTTTGGTGATCGTCAGAATATCTGATGCATCTGTATTGTACCCAGAGAGCGAACAGAACCTTCCGGATATGACAGGCTTGTTTTCTCGCGGGCAAAAGCGAGGAGTGCTGTTTTTTTAATGGTTCTCAGTTTGTCATGAAACCTGTTGCAAGACCAAGAAAACCATAGGCCCAAAGAAGATAGGTCATGAACAGTGCCATCATGACTGCGGTCCAATGCGCCATCTGTTTCTGACTGCGTTGTTCGGTCTTGCGGGGACGGCCAGGTCGACGTTTGACCGTGACGGGTTCTGGCGTAGCGGGTTGATAGCCAGTTGTCCGCTGATCGATAAACGCATCCAGAGCGGCGATTGGAAAAGCCCTGTCCCGTTTGCCATAGGTTACGGAAGCTGGACCACGTCCCTCGCTGACCAGATTCCGTAATCGGCCATGGCTAATGCCCAGATAGGTTGCGGCATCGCGATAGCGCAAAACTTTAGGCGTGACGGGTGACTGGGCCAAGGATGCAGGACTCCCCAAAAGACACAAGATTCCAGATTGTTTTTTGGGGGGAGAAGAACGGTGTTGAACCGTGAAAACCTGATAGCACAGGACGAGAGATCAGAGAAAGAAAATTCTTTCTCTGATCTTTCATTTCATTTTCTGGCGAAGTGAGGGGGATCTGACTGGAGATGAAGAGACCTCAGTCCTTCAGCAGTTTCTCTTCTGACAGCATACCCAATACACGTTCAGCCTCTTCAATCTGACGACTGATGTCTTCAGGAACGGGCTGATAATAGCGATCCAGTGATTTCAGGTCGCGATGACCGGTCACGCGTTTGAGGTCGAGCGGATTGGGCAGCAATTTTGCTAACCGGCTGGTTGCTTCATGTCTCAGGTCGTGAAAGGTCAGATCTTTCAGTCCGGCCTCTCGTACCATACGGCCATATCGAACACTGAACGCCGCTTCAGACCCGACATCAAAGAGGCGCTGTGTTGGCTTGGGCTGATACGGAAGCGTTGCAAGCTTCTCGATCAGGAGGCGACGTGCCCCCGGCGTGAGGGGGCGTATCTCTGGCCCGTGCTCTTCCTGATGGCGATGCGTCTTGGTCTTTCCGCTTTCGCCGCCCAGCTTCAGGGTGCGACGCTGAAGGTCAATGTCGCCCCAGCGAAGCTGGAGGGCTTCGCCCCGGCGTGTGCCTTGCTCAATCGACCATCGCACAAGCCAGACATCATCCGGGTGAGGGGAGGCGCTGACGGCTTCAATCAGGCGTTCAAATTCTCCAGGAAGGGAAGAGTCCCGATTTTCCTTGAGGCGTCGGTTACGCTTTTTGTCAGCCCCCTCGGGTCGTTTTACAACGCGGCCAGACGCATGATTGACGATGGCGATATCCCATTCCGAGATGGCATGCTGGATAATAGAGGCCAAAAGATTAAGGCGTTTCACCACAGTCGCGGCTGCATATCCGGCCGCGGTCATACGTTCACGGAAGCCACGGACGTCTGCGGCTGAGAATTTCGATAATCGTACCGAAGACAGTACGGTGTCGCGCAGAATGGCCGGGATATGCCCGATCCTGTCAGCTTTCCGATCGGCCATGCACTCATCGCGATACCGTTCAACAAGTGTGCCAATCGTCATCTTGTCGAGAGGGCGTGTATCTGTGAACTGGCCAAGCTCTGCTTTGGCGGCTGTTTCATTGAGCCAGCGTCGGGCCTGTGCCGCAGTGGAGAAAGTCTGCTGCACCCGGCGGCCATCGACCACCTTACGGGTCATGTATTGCCTGGGGCCACGATAGCTTACGCCGCGCGGTAAAGCCTTGCCTGTGGCGGGATCTGTACGCCCGCTCATGACATCACCTGCCGGCGTGTTGATATCTTCCACCATGAGAAGATACTACGACGTTCCTCGCGATGGTGCAAAAATGGTGCAAAAACTAATATTTTTTGGAAGAGTTTCGCCAAAAAAGCCAATGAAAACAATGGCGTCCCGTACGGGATTCGAACCCGTGTTGCCGCCGTGAAAGGGCGGTGTCCTAGGCCTCTAGACGAACGGGACAAGAGGCTGCGTTGGGCCTTGATTTAGAGGGGTTTCTGGGGAGCGTCAAGCGAGTTTTTTGAGTTTTTTCATTTTTTTTATCGGAGAGAAAACGCATGGACAATGCTTCGCAGGGCATGGGGTTCCTGAGCCTTGTGGCGTGCTATCATGCAAGGAGTAGTGTGTGCTTCTTATAGTGTGTGCCAGACATCCGTATCATTTTGGACCACGTCGTGGGCGGGGGACTGAGCAGCATGGGATAGAGCAACAAACGATGTGGCGTCAGATAACGCGGAAACCTCTTCTCAGAGTGGCTGTCTTGATATTGTGTCTGATCGTGAGTGGCACATGCTTGATGACACAGACCGGACTGGCTTCTGGAGGCGACGGGGTTGGTTTTCAGCAGCAGGAGTTCGACCATATTGCCCGGTGTGATCTGACAATCGGGCGGCCGGTGTTTTGTGGCGCCCCCTATACCGGACAGGCGGTGGTGCGGGAGGAGGGGGGCTTTCATTTGTGTGATGTCACGCTCGGCACGGTGCGGTTCTGTGCTGGGTTTTACACTGGTCGTGCCGTCGTTCGAGAGCCGCACGGCACGTATGCACGGTGTGATCTGACGCTGGGCCAGATTACGTTTTGCGAGGGCCCTTATACAGGAACGGCGGTTATCCCGCAGAGCGCAGAATAACCGCCGTTTTGCAAGGTTCAGCGGGGTGCTCGAAAGCGCCCCCGAAAGAGCAAAATCAGTTTTTGGAGCTGTTCAGGCCACGGAACGTCAGCATCGGGCCAATATCCGGGTCCTTGCCGTAGAAGGCGCGGAACATCGGGCCGTAATCCTGCGTATGACCGCGGGAGAGGATCATGCTGCGGAAGCGTTCGCCATTCTTGCGGGTCAGGCCACCATTTTTCTCGAACCATGCGAACGTGTCGTCATCCAGCATTTCGGTCCACAGATAGGCGTAATACCCGGCTGAATAGCCATTGGACCAGATATGCAGGAAGTAGCTGGACCGGTAGCGTGGTGGCACGAGGTCTGTTTCCAGCCCCATTTTGCTTAGAGCGGATTTTTCAAACGTATCGACATCTTGTTTCGGAGCATCGGCACCAAGGCTGTGCCAGTCCATGTCCAGTTCTGCAGCACTTACAACTTCACCCAGACGATAACCCTGATTGAAGGTCGCCGCTTTTTTCAGCAGGGCTACCAGATTTTCCGGCATGGCCGCGCCCGTTTTGTAATGGCGGGCATAATGCGCCAGTACCGTGGGGTTCAGCGCCCAGTGTTCGTTAAACTGAGAGGGGAACTCCACAAAGTCCCGTGCGACGGACGTGCCGGAGATAATCGGGTAGGTCTGGCTGGCAAACAAACCATGCAGAGCATGCCCGAATTCATGGAACATGGTGGTGACATCATCAAAGCTGATCAGGGCCGGTTCGCCCTTTGCAGGTTTGGTGAAATTGGCCACGTTATACACAACCGGCTTTGTGCCCAGCAGAGTAGACTGTCCGACAAAATTGGACATCCACGCACCGCCGTTCTTATTATCGCGCTGGAAGTAATCGAAATAGATCAGGCCGAGTTCAGACCCGTCTTTATCGTACACTTCAAACACCATGACATCCGGATTGTAGGTCGGAATATCTGTGCGCTGCTTGAAGGTAATGCCATAAAGGCGGTTGGCGGCAAAAAACACACCATCCTGCAAGACGGTCTTCAGCTCGAAATAGGGTTTGACCTGATTTTCATCAAAATTGAGGCGCGCTTTACGAACCTGCGCCGCGTAATAGGGCCAGTCCCACGGTTTGAGCTGGAAAGATGCGCCATTTTTGGTGATGGTGTTCTGAATATCAGCGGCTTCACGCTTCTGTTCCGCATCAAGGGCGGGCACAATTTGTGCAATAAAATTGTGCACGGCTTCCGGCGTTTTAGCCATCTGGTCCGCCAGAACATAGGCTGCATAATTCTTGTAGCCAAACAAGGCTGCTTTCTGGGCGCGGAGCTGTGCGATGGTGGCGATTGTGTCGCGCGTATCGTTATCTCCGCCTTTTTCCACGCGCGTCCATGACTGCTCAAACAGGGCCTGACGGGTTTCACGGTCGGTCAGGCTTTCCATGGCAGGCTGCTGTGTGGTGTTTTGCAACGGCAGGAGCCATTTGTTCTCAAGTTTGCGGTCTTTGGCGGCGGTCAGCGCTGCTGTGATGGCTCCATTATCCAGACCTGCCAGCTTCGCTTTATCTGAGATAATGAGGGCGGAGGCCTTGGTGCCGGCCAGCAGTTTCTGCTGGAACACGGTCTCCAGTTTCGACAGACGGGTGTTCAGGTCACGCAGTTTCGCTTTGTCAGCATCAGAAAGCTGAGCTCCGGCCTGCACGAAATTCTGGTAGTAAACATCCAGAACTTGCTTCTGTTCAGCGTTCAGCCCCAGCGTCTCTTTGTGGGCATGTAGGTCCTTTACACGCGCGAAGAGTTTGGGGTTGAGGTAAATGCTGTCCTCATGCGCGGACAGTTTCGGCCCCACCACTTCCTGCACCTTATCCAGAACAGGGTTGGTATTGGCGGAATAGACACCGTTGAAGGTTTCTAACGTGCGGTCCAACAGGCGGCCTGAGCGTTCCATGGCGGTGATGGTGTTCTCGAAGGTCGCCGGTGCGGACGTGTTGGCGATCTGCTCCATTTCGCTGGCCTGTTCGGCCATGCCCTGCTCCAACGCCGGTTGGTAGTCCGTGTCCTTGATCAGATCAAAGCGTGGGGCGTGGAAAGGCAGCGTGCTTTCTGTGGCAAACGGGTTGGATGCGGCCAGAGGGGAAGGCAGGGAGGCGGCTGTGGCAACCGTGCTCCATCCTGCCAGACAGGTGGCGGCTGTCAGGGTGTAAAGCCAGGAACGATGGGTCATACAGAACTCTCCTCAAAGGCCCCGGAGCAGCAGGAGTCCCGTTACGCCGGGGTAGGGTCTCCACGGTTAGGGGGCGGAAGAGTGGCGAGTCAAGAAAGCTCTGTGGTATTTGGGTCACATAAGGAATGGGTTCAAAACGACTTTTCTTTCCAGAAAGAAAATATTGAATCAAAATAAAATTTAGTACTTTTTTTGGCTTTTTTGGGAAAGAAAATGACATCATTACGGTTGGAGTGTGTTTTAAATGCCGCATATTCCGATAAAAGGTTTTTATATCGAAATTTTAGCGTGACAGGTGCCGGGGGGTTTCTTAATTCGGAAATACTAATGACTTTTAAATGTAACACTTTCGCAGGAAGTCTCTGATGTCCCACCCCGATCGTAGAAAGAAGCGCCTGCCGCTCTCTTTCTCCCTGCTGTATGCGTTGCCGGTTTTTGCAGCAGTCGCGCCTGTTCTGGCGCAGGCTGCCACGACCACGTCTTCTTCCCACGTTCATGCGGCATCCCATAAAAAGGTGGCTGCGCATAAGGTGAATGCCCGGACGTCTGGTGTGCAGAAAGGTGCCCCGCGGACAGTGAGCACGCGTGTTGCTGCTCCGGTTGCGTCTTCAACCAGAACCATTCAACAGGCTCGGAACCTCGGGACTGCCGCTGGTGGCACGGAAACTGTGGAAGTTACCGGCTCTTTTCTGCGTCAGGGCCGTAACACCAGCCCGAACCCTGTGCAGATCATTACCTCTAAGGAAATCCAGCAGACAGGCGTGACCAACGTAGGGGATTTCCTGCAGCGTATGCCGTCCATTGGTTCTGGCGGCACTGGGAACGCGGATACAAACGGTGGTGCCGGTGTCGGTTGTGTGGATTTGCGGAACCTTGGCAGCAGCCGTGTTCTTGTGCTGATTGACGGGAAACGTGTGACCCAGACCGGGATGAGCGGCGGGTCCTGCGTGGACATGAACACCATCCCCGTGATGGCCATTCAGTCTATCGAAATTCTGAAAGATGGTGGTTCGGAACTGTACGGCGCTGACGCTGTCTCAGGTGTGATCAACATCAAGATGCGCCATGATATCAACGCCGGCGCAGTGACTATGCGCGGTGATATCAGCCAGCGTGGCGATAACAAGACGGGTCTGATTTCCGCTTATAAAGGCTGGAACTTTGACCATGATCGCGGCAACATCACGCTCATGGGGCAGTACAACACCGTTGGTGGCGTGATGATGAAGAATCGTGCATGGTCCCGTAATCCGCAGGCGAATGATTCTCTACATCCTAGCTTCGGCTCGATTATTTCGACCAGTGGGACATTTTTTGATCCTAGTACAGGGAATCCGGTTTATAACAGCAACAATGCCGGGGGGCTGGTTCCATATAGCAAATCTAGCCGGTATAATTATAACAACGATACCTCTCTGCTGAATAATACGCAGAATGCGAGCCTGATGGGCGATGCCCATTATGACTTCAGCAAGCATTTTACGCTGTATTCCAACGTGATGTACAGCCACAAAACGTCATGGACTCAGATGGCGCCCATCCCTGCAACAGGAAGTGTGGCCCCGTCCACTCTGCCCAATGCGATCATGCTGCCAGAGGATTATCCCGGCAATATTTCTGGAGAAGAACTCCAGATGTATCGCCGTATGGGAGAGTTTGGGAACCGTAAAAGCGAAACAGCCGTTGACAGTCTGACGGCTAAAGTTGGCGCAAGTGGTGAAATCATAGCGGGCTGGATGTATGATGCATCTTTCACGTATGGTTCTACCATGTCTACTTTCCAGACATCTGGTGTTGGCGATTATGGCAAATTGCTGCGTGAGTGGGGGTTGGACGCGGTAACACCGGGCGATTCAGGCTCTGACATGATGTACAACCCGAATTCCTGCCTTGGATATGCCGGGTGCGTACAGTCCAGCATGTTAAGCCGTCTTTCACCCGAAGCTGCACAGTACGCCAACTATACCGAGCACGATCATTCCCAATATACCCTGCGTGACTTCAATGCGCGTATCCACAATGATCACGTTGTACACATGCCCTACAAAGGTGGTGGCGACCTCGGTATCGCTCTGGGTATGGAACATCGTGGTGAGCAGATGAGCTATCACCCTGATCCGCTCATTGCGCAGGGTGGGTCACTGACGAATACCGTGCTGCCGACGGGCGGCGGCTTCAACGTGTCAGAAGCTTACCTAGAAGGTAACCTGACACTGCTGCACAATGTTCCCTTCGCCAAAAATCTGTCTATCGATGGGCAGGGACGTTTTTCCAGCTACAATACCTTCGGCACGACCTATAACTGGAAAGCTGGAATCAATTGGGCGCCCGTGCGGGATGTTGCGTTCCGTGGCACACTGGGCACGTCCTTCCGTCAGCCAAGCGTGTCCGAACTGTATGGTGGCACGCTCATGAGCTATAACGGCGCGAATGACCCGTGTGATATGACGCAGATCACCAGCTACGGCGGTCGTCAGGCTGCTGTGATGGCGAACTGCATGAAACAGGGCATTAATCCGAATACGTTCCAGCAGTCTGGCTCCGGGCAGGTGCCGTCTCTGAATGGTGGTAACTCCAAGCTGCGCCCTGAAATCGGTCGAACGTACACCTTTGGGGCGACTTTTACGCCACACTGGATTCCGGGCCTGAGCACCAGTACTTCTTTCTGGCATTATCGTGTGTCTGACACCATCAGTGCGTTGTCCACACAGTATGTGCTTGATGGTTGCTATACGGGCTCCAGCCCCACGATGTGTCAGAATGTCAATCGTCTCAGCAATGGTCAGATCAATACCGTTTCCGCACTGAACGCAAACCTTGGCGCTCTGACCACCAGCGGTGTGGATTGGGACCTCAGCTACCGGTTCCGTGTGACGGATGCGGACTGGTTTATGGTAGAAAATAATTTCCAGCGTCTGGTCAGCTTCAAGCAGCAGTTTGTTCCCGGTGGCCCGCACTACAACTTTCTGGGGTCCATCACGTATCAGGCTCAGGGGACGTCTAACCCGACTGTGCGTGACTATGCATCTCTTAGCTGGCACCACAACAATTTCAGTGTGACCTACATGATGCAGTATATGAGTGGGATGCATTGGAACGATGGCACCAACACCATCTATAAAGCTGATGGCTATGGCCGTGTTAAGAACGCGTCCATGGTACTGCAGGATCTGACGTTCAACTACAACCTGAAGCGCTGGAACTTCCAGTTTGAAATCCAGAATCTGGCAGACAAGCAGCCGCCGTTCCTGGTTAATACGTCAAGCAACAGTAACGATTCCACTTATGGTGGTTGGTATGCTGGGCGGTCCTTCCTGCTTCAGGCAGGCATGAACTTCTAAATTTTCTAGTCTACGGAATGAGAAAACCCCTTCGAGAGAAGGGGTTTTTTTATGTCTTTTTTAAAGACCCAGCAGCATAAGCTCTTTTTGTAAATGGGGCGGCAGGTTGGTGTGCCGCGTGCCCGACAGGTCTGGTGGGGCGTCGGCTGGTTTCAGATAGCGCCAGCCCTGAAACGGGCGCATGGCGCGGGGTTCAACCCGGATGATCTCCGGGGAGAGCAGAATGAGCGTGCCCTGTGTGCCGTCTGCCCGTGTTTCGGTTTGCAGGTCCAGCACCTGCTGGCGACATTGGATCAGACCGCTGATCACCCGATAGAGTGAACCGCTATGCAGGATTTCCTCACTCTGGCGGGGAAAGGTGCGGGTATGCACCACCGGCAGCCGCGCACTGTGCTGCGGGTGTTGTCGGGTGTTGTGCGGGTCTTTCTGCCGTTCCGCCAGTTCTTCAACCGAACTGACACCGACAACCAGTTTGATGAGGTTGAGCATGCTGCCAGCCTACAGCAAATTGCGTGGATTTTGAAAATCCGGCTGATAAGTCTGCGTGAGCCAGCGGCCGGGCTGGGCCTCTCTTACGCAAGCTTGTGTGTTTTACCGGGGTATCTGGCAGAGTGTCGGGTGTTGCGACATCTGCCAGACGAAGGAGGAAAAAAAGGCTTACAGACTCTGCGCCTGCTTCACGAAATTTTCCTGAAATTTCTCGGCATCAATTTTCTGCACGAGTGTCACTTCCCGTACACCCATGGCGACCGGAGCCAGAGTCTTCGGCCAGACATGCGCGTGGCCGTAGCTGTAGCCTTTGGCGATTTCCACATCCATGTAGGCTTTGACGGACTGTTTCACGAGTGACGGATCAGCCGCGATTGCGGCGGCCATTTCATCCCACAGGGGGAGTGGTGCGAAGTTGCGGTTCATATAGCGGGTGACAGGAGTGATCTTGCTGGCAATGAGGGCCATGTAGGGTCTTGTCATCATAATATCATTAGAGACGTTGCCGACCACCGTGATGGAGGGCCATGCGGCTGTCAGCGTGATATGGGCGGCTTCCGGGTCAAAAATCATGTTGAAGTCAGACGCGAAGTTTGCGCTGCCTGTGAGAGACATCATGCTGATGTCAATCAGCCCGCCCATGAAAACCAGTTGTTTGGCGGTGGCGGCAAAGGTTGGGTCCAGACGGATGGCCAGTGCCAGATTGGTCATGGGGCCCGCCGCAAAAATGGTAACCTGATGCGGGTGGGCATGCACCATGCGGATCAGGAACAGGGCGGCAGGTTCGGCAATCGCGGGTGTTTTGGGAGCACCTTCAGCCAATGTCGGTAAAGGCGGCTGGATGGACGGTACTTTGGCCATGGATCCGGTGCCGCCCCATGCGCCTTTCCATGGAATGGTTCCATATTGCTGCTCCCGCAGGCGCATGAGTTCCACCGTGTTGATCAGCGGATAGACTGCGCCATCCGCGACTGGGATATCTTCATGATGGGTAATTTCAAGAAAACGGCGCAGATGCGCGGATTCCGCATTTTCCCAGTCATCCCCAGCGCAAACCGTAAAACCAAGGACCTTGATGTGCGGGTTGGCGAGAAGAGGGATGGTGGACTGGATATCTGACCCGCCCGGTCCGAGAAAATCGTTATCTTCAATGACCAGTTCCGGGGCGTCAGTCTTTTCATCCGCGCGGGCATGAGGGGTCGCGCACAGCACGGCCAGCGTTGCGGCGAGAGCGGAGGTCAGTCGCAGGAAGGGGCGATGGGGAAGGGAGCGCGGACGCATGACAGCCTCGGTTGGTTAAGAAGAACACCCGGTTGGGTAATGGACTGTAAGCGTATCGTTAAACCGGACCATAAGGAAATATGGCGTGTAAAAATTTCATCCGAGCCATGGGTGGAAAGACGGGTAAATCGTTTCTCTCTGTGTGTTTGATGCAGAGCAGGATGTGTGGTGCGGTGATTTTTGAGTTTCAAAACGCACGGAATATTGCATAATAGAAATAAACGAAGTGGATTTTAGATCATGATAAAAAACAGATGGAAATTTTCCCTATTTCTTCTCCCCTTAAGTCTTGTGTTGATAGCAGGTGCGGTCATTAAGGATCGCTATGCGTGTCTATACGATTTATTTTTCTTGCTTCTCTGGACGCTGATTCTGTCGCAACTCATCATAATTCATGAAGGATTGTGTCAAAAACGGGAGCGGACCTTACAGAACCAGTGCGCTCAATAGTGCTTCCAGCCGCAGGCGGCCTTCCGCTGTGGCACGCAGGGTGTCCGGTGTCTGCTCCAGATAACCTTCCTCAAGGGCAGCTTCCAGAATGACCGGGTCCAGCGCGTCTTGCAGAGTCAGGCCGGTGCGGGCGGTAAAGCGGCTGGTGTTGATGCCTTCTGTCACGCGCAGGCCCATCAGCAGCATTTCCCGTGCACGGTCTGTCGGGTCCAGCGCGTCCTGAGAGGTCTGGCCGGTGCCGGTGCGCTCTACCAGATCGGCCCACGGTTCCGGGGCGCGGTGGCGGCGGGTCGCAAACAGCGCATCACCTTGCGTGATACGGCCGTGTGCGCCGGGGCCAATGCCGAGGTAATCGCCATAACGCCAGTAGGTCAGATTATGGCGGCTTTCACTGCCGGGGCGAGCGTAATTGGAGACTTCATATCCAGCCAGCCCGTGGCGGGCGGTCACATCGGCGGTTTCCTGATACAGCCGGGCGGCGGTCTCTTCATCCGGAAGGGTGAAGGCTCCAGTGCGATAGAGCGCTTCAAACTTCGTACCCGGTTCAATGGTCAACTGATAGAGCGAGACATGGTCCGCCACCAGACTGAGGGCCATATCCAGTTCAGCTTGCCAGTCGGCTAGAGTCTGGCCGGGGCGAGCGTAAATCAGGTCAAATGTAATGCGGGGGAACAGGCTACGAGCAATTTCCAACGCCGCAAGCGCCTGTTGTGCCGAGTGCTCCCGGCCCAGAAAACGCAGAGACGCATCATCCATTGCCTGAAGCCCGAGTGAGACACGGTTGACCCCGGCCTGTCGGAAGGCGCTCAGGCGGCCAGCTTCCACGCTGGTTGGGTTGGCTTCCAACGTGATTTCAAGGTTGGGCAGCGGCTCGAAAAGGGTTGTGGCCTCAGCAATCAGCGCGGCCACGCTTTCTGGCGCCATGAGGGAGGGGGTGCCGCCCCCAAAAAAAATGGAGCCGAGTTTTCGGCGGCCCAGCTTTGCGGCTTCATGCGCCAGTTCCGTCCGCAGGGCGCTGGCAAAGCGGGCTTCGGGCATCCGTTCCCGTACGTGTGAATTGAAGTCACAGTACGGGCATTTGGCCAGACAAAACGGCCAGTGGATGTAGAGCGCGAGCGGCTCGGCTTTGGCCGCGGCGGTGGGCAGAAGGGCGGTCAGATGGCCACCTTCACGCCCAACTGTACCACGCGGTCTGGCGGAATACGGAAGAACTCCATGCTGGAGGTGGAGTTACGCGCCATGAACAGGAACAGAGACATCCGCCAGTGCGAAATGCGCGGCATGGAGGAGCGGGTGATGAGTTCGCGTGAGGTAAAGTAGGACGCCTGAAGCGCGTCAAAGTCCACGCCGTTGGATTTCAGGTCTTCCAGTGCGCGGGGGATGTTGGGCATTTCCATAAAGCCGTAGCGCAGGATGACGCGGTAGATATTAGGCGCCAGTTCTTCCACGGCTACGCGGTGGCCGCGGTCTGCTTCCGGCTGGTCAAGGTTCTGCACGGTAACAAACAGCACGTGATCATGCAGGATCTTGTTATGACGGAGGTTATGCAGCAGGCATGGCGGCACGAAATCCGGCGTGCCCGTCATGAACACGGCCATGCCCGGCACACGGATAATGCGGGACTGCGGCAGGCGCGCGATGAAGGAGCCCATGGGCAGACTGTCCTGCCGCTGGCGGCTGACAATCAGGCTGCGGCCTTTTTTCCATGTGGTCATCATCAGGGTCAGCACGCAGCCCAGCATTACCGGCACCCAGCCGCCATCCGGGATTTTCAAGGCGTTGGCGGCAAAGAAGGTGGCGTCCAGCGCAAGGAAGCTGCCGAAGACGAGGCCGACCTGCCAAGCTGGCCAGTTGAAATGCTTGCGGAACACGACAATGGCCAGAATGGAAGTGCAGATGAACGTGCCCGTTACCGCAATGCCGTAAGCGGAGGCCAGTGCGTCAGAACTGCGGAAAGCCACCACCAGCAGTACGGCCCCGACAGCCAGAAAACGGTTGAAGTCCGGCAGATAGATCTGGCCTTCTTCTTCCGCGTTGGTGTGCGTCATGCGTAGGCGGGGCATATAGCCCAGCTGGATAAGCTGGCGACAGACGGAGAACCCACCGGAAATCCCGGCCTGACTGGCAATAACGGTCGCAAAGGTGGAGAGCACCACCATTGGCCCCTGCATCCAGTGCGGGCACATCAGGAAGAACGGATTGACCAGCGCTTTGGGGTCCGCAATGACCAGAGCGGCCTGCCCGAAATAGTTTAGCACCAGCATAGGCAGCACGAAAAATAGCCATGCGTAGCGGATAGGCGCGCGACCAAAATGGCCCATATCGGCATAGAGCGCCTCAGCCCCCGTAACGCACAGCACCACGGCCCCAAGGGCAAGGAAGGAAAGCTTGCCGTGATAGAACACAAATTCCAGCGCATAGGTGGGGGAAAGCGCCATCAGAATACCCGGATGGTGTAGGATCTGCACAACACCCAAGGCCCCAATCGTGCCGAACCACAGCAGCATAACCGGCCCGAAAATGGTCCCAACCTTGCCGGTGCCAATCCATTGCACGCTGAACAGGCTGATAATGACCAGAATGGCGATGGGGATCACAAAATCATGCGCGGCAGGCACGCTGACTTCCACGCCCTCGATGGCTGAAAGCACGGAAATGGCCGGGGTAATAATGCCGTCCCCAAAGAAGAGACAGGCCCCCACAATGCCAACCAGCCCCAGCGCCCATCGGGTTTTGGGGCTGGTGGCCATACGCTGGGCGAGGGACATAATGGCCAGAATGCCGCCCTCTCCATTATGGTCGGCCCGCATGATCAGAATGACGTATTTGACCGTGACGATGAGAAGGAGTGTCCAGAAAATAAGACTGGCAACCCCCATAATCTCCCACGGTGCCACGCTATGGTGCCCGGAAATGACTTCCACTGTTGAGCGGAAGGCGTAAAGCGGGCTGGTACCGATATCCCCATACACAACGCCCAGCACACCCAGTAGGGCGGCAAAGCCCACGGGGGCTGCGGCATGTTGCGGCTGGTCGGCGTCAAACTCCGTAATCTGCGGCTTTTCAGCCGGAGCCGGAGCGGGGTGTGCCGCAGCGTGGGGAGGTGTGCCAGACTGCGGGTCTGTTCCGGGGGTAATAGCTGGGTCTGTCATGTCAGTTCTGACTCCACGTCGCTCGTGGGGAAAATGGGTCCCGGCGTTTGCATAGGGCGGAGGCCGGGGGCTGGCAAGTTTTCGGGCTGGTGGCCCTTCAGGCCGTGGGTGGCCGGGGGCCGAAAATGGCGGTGCCGACGCGCACAAGCGTTGCGCCCTCGGTAATGGCAATCGGATAGTCTGCTGACATGCCCATGGAGAGCACTGGCAGGCCGTGCGTCTGCGCCATGCCGCGCAGCAGCCGGAAATGCGGGGTCGGGTCCTGCTCTGCTGGGGGTATGCACATCAACCCCTGTAAGCTGGCCCCAAACCGTTGGCGGCAGGTGCGGATAAAACTGTCTGCTTCTTCCTTCGGGATACCAAACTTCTGTGGTTCATCCCCGGTGTTCACCTCAATCAGCAGGCTGGGCATCCGGCCTTCGCTATCGGCAGCGCGGGCCAGAGCATCGGCTAGAGCAGGGCGATCAAGGCTTTCAATCACATCGGCTATGCGTAAGGCCTCTTTCGCCTTGTTGGTTTGCAAGCCGCCTATCAGATGCAGGCGCAGTGCTGGATTATGCGCCCGCAGGGGCGGGAATTTGGCGGCGGCTTCCTGCACGCGATTTTCACCAAACACCGTCTGCCCTGCGCCAATGGCGTCTTGCACACTGCTGGCCGGATGAAATTTGGAAACTGCGACCAGCGTGACAGAGGCAGGGTCTCGCCCGGCATCCTGCGCGGCAGTCGTGATGCGGGCGCGGACATCAGCAAGCCTGTCCGCAAGGGAAGAGGATGGGGCCATAAAACGGAGCTTTTCTCAATAAGAGAGGAAGAGTTCCCTCCTTGTAGCGAAAAAAGTCCCGGCAGGGGAGTGCCGTGCGGACATGCCGCTATGTGTGCGTCATGCGCAGGCCGTGGCGGTAGAGGACTCAGGCTTTCGCGTCAGGCACCAGAATGATGCGGCCCAGATGTTTCCCGTCTTCCATCATCTGGTGGGCCTCGGCGGCTTTGGAGAAGGGCAGGACTGTATCAATACGCGGGCTGATGGTGCCACTGGCCAGCAGGGGCCAGACCTGCGTGTGCAGTTCTTGCGCGATGCGGGCTTTGGCGGCGGTGTCCCGCCCACGGAGGGTGCTGCCAGTCACAATTAGTCTGCGTGTCATGATGCGTGCCAGATCAGCCTGTTCAGCCTTGGCCCCACCTTGCAGGGCAATAATCACCAGCCGACCGTCTTGCGCCAGACTTTTGATATTGCGGTCAAAATACGCGCCGCCGATCATATCCAGAATGAGGTTAACGCCCACGCCATCCGTCAATTCGCGCAGGCGCGCGGCAAAATCTTCCTCACGGTAATTGATGGCAACGGCTCCGAGCTTTTCACACAGGGCGCATTTTTCCGCACTGCCCACTGTAACGTAAGGAACGGCGCCAAAGGCCCGTACCAACTGGATGGCCGTAACGCCAATACCGCTGCTGCCGCCGTGGATTAACACCCGTTGCCCCACAGCAGGAGGTGTTGGCATGAACAGGTTGGACCAGACCGTAAAAAAGGTTTCCGGCAGGGCGGCGGCCTGCACGGCGTCAAACCCTTTGGGGATGGGCAGGCATTGCCCGGCGGGCACCAGACAATAGTCCGCATAGCCGCCACCATTGGCCAGCGCGCAGACCATGCTGCCAATGTCAGGCATAAGGGTGCCGTCCTGCTGGGCGCCGCAGGCCACGATTTCCCCGGCAATTTCCAGCCCAAGGCGCGGGTTTGCACCGGGCGGTGGGGGGTAAAGCCCTGCGCGCTGCATCAGGTCTGGCCGGTTGACGCCTGCCGCCAGCACACGCACCAGCACTTCTCCCCGGCCCGGCTGCGGGATGGGCAGGGTTTCACACTGCAACACATTCGGGCCGCCCGGTTCTGTAAAACAGACGGCTGTCATGGTGCTGGACTGGGTGGGGCGGTGGGAAGCTGTCATGGATGCGCCTCGCGGAGAAAAACCGTGAGGGCGCATGAAAGCTCATTCTTCTCTGGCGCAAAAGAGGCGCGGACTTCACGTCTGGGGTAGGCGGAGTTTAATCGTCAAACCGTTTGCTGCGCCCCTGCTTGATGCTGGAGCGCCGGGCCTTGCCATCCAGCCGCCGCTGGCGGGCGCCTTTGCCGGGGCGGGTGGGCACGCGGTAGGCCTGCTTATGTGCGGCCTGCCGGATGAACTCCACAAGTCGTTGGGTGGCATCGTCCCGGTTCTGCTGCTGGGTGCGGTAGTTGCGGGCGGTGATAACAATTACGCCCTCCCGCGTGGCGCGGCTGCCCGCCAGTTCCAGCAGGCGGGTGCGCACCCGTTCGGGCAGAGAAGGCGAATTGGCAGCGTCAAACCGCAACTGCGCCGCGGTGGCGACCTTGTTGACATTCTGGCCGCCGGGGCCGGAGGCCAGAATATAGGTAAAGGAGAGTTCCCCGTCATCCAGCGCAAGGGTGGGGGTGATGGCGATTTTCATAAAACCTCAGGGTCGCCTCATGCAGGGCGGAGGGCCGGGTGCCCTCCGCCCTGCATGGTCAGGATTTCTGCTTCTTCTCTTTTTTCTCTTTCTTGTTCCGTTTGTCTTTCGCGGCGCGCTGGGACGGGGCGGCTGTGCCGCCACGGGCGCGTTCAATCACAAAGCGGGCGTAGTCATCCATATCGCCATCAAACGGGACAATGGTGTTGTCTGCCGCCAGCCACAGCCGGTCCGCCACCAGTTCCATCAGGGAGCGGTCATGGGTGATGAGCAGCACGGCCCCTTCATACGCATTCAGCGCGTCCAGCAGGGCGCGGCGGCTATCGATGTCCAGATGGTTGGTCGGTTCATCCAGAATCAGCAGATGCGGAGCGGACATGGCGACCATGTTCAGCAGCAAGCGGGCGCGTTCACCCCCGGAAAGGGCTTCAACCTTGGTGCCCTGCTTTTCAAAATGAATGCCGAACTGGGCCAGACGGGAACGATGGGACTGGTCACTGTCCGTAGGCCGCGCTTCTCGCATGATATCCAGCGGAGTCTGCTGCGGGTCCAGCGCTTCAATCTGATGCTGGTGGAACCAGCCCACCTCAAGCCGCGCGGAGCGGGACACGCGCCCGGACCGCGCCTGCAACGCTCCCGCCACGAGCTTGGCGAAGGTGGATTTCCCGGCCCCGTTTACGCCCAGCAGGCCGATGCGGTCATCCACATCCAGCCGGAGGTCGAGGTCTTTCAGAATCGCCGGATCATCCCCATAGCCGACCTCCACATTTTCCAGCCGCAGCAGTGGCGGGGCCAGCGGGCGTGGCGGAGAGGGCAGGATGAAGGGGGAGACCTGAGCCTCGATGGTGGTTTCAATCGGCGTCAGCTTGGCAAGCCGTTTGACGCGGCTTTGCGCCTGCGCGGCCTTGGCGGCGGAGGCTTTGAAGCGGTCCACAAAAGATTGCAGATGGGCGCGTTCGGCTTCCTGCTTGGCGCGGGTCGCACTTTGCAGACGGATTTTCTCGGCTCTCTGATGCTCAAAGGAATCATAGCCGCCGGTATAGAGTTCCAGCTTGCCTTCCGTGACATGCAGCGTGAAATCGACCGAGTTGTTCAGCAGTTCCCGGTCATGGCTGATAATCAGGGCGCAGTGCGGGTAGCGTTCCAGCCGGGCTTCCAGCCAGAGTGCCCCTTCAAGGTCCAGATAGTTGGTCGGTTCATCCAGCAGCAGCAGGTCTGGTTCGGAGAACAGGGCGGCGGCAAGGGCCACGCGCATCCGCCAGCCGCCGGAGAATTCCGCCATCGGGCGGTCCAGATCTTCGGTTGAAAAGCCGAGGCCGTTGAGAATTTCAGCCGCGCGGGACGGGGCGCTGTCGGCATCAATTTCAATCAGCCGCATCCAGATATCGCCCATGCGTTCCGGCTCCGCCGTTTCCAGCTCGGCCATCAGGGTGGCGCGTTCTGCATCCGCGGCCAGAATGGTGTCAATCAGGCTGATATCCGTGGCCGGATGCTCCTGATCCACAGCGGCAACGCGGGCGGCTTTGGGGATGGAAATCTCGCCGGAATCCGGCTGCAACTCGCCTTTGATCAGCTTGAACAGCGTGGATTTACCCACCCCATTCCGCCCCACCAGAGAGACTTTGGAGGGGTTGGGCAGGCTGACGCTGGCACGATTGAAAAACTGGCGTCCCCATGCGTTGAACACGAGGCTGTCGATCTGAAGCATAAAGCGAGAAGTCCGGTAACAGGAAAGGGCCGGACCTCTCTATCGCGTTTTAGACGCTTTCCGCCACCCAGTTTTTCTTTTTGGTGGCCAGACCAATGCCCGGATTCATGCAGTTGCAGGGGTCCAGTTCCCGGTAATGCGCGAGCATAACATCCGGGGCGTGATAAAGATGGCCCACATTATGTTCCGCCGGGTAGCGCGCGCCGCGTTGGTCCAGACCGGGGAGCATGCTGTGCTCCACGTCCATGGCGTTATAGCCTTTTTTAATGACGTAATCCTGATGCATCACATGGCACAGGAAATGGCCGTAATAGAGTTTGACGATGATTTTCTCTTCAATCTCTTGCGGCAGTTTTTCAAACCAGTCGCGGTCATTCCGGCGCAGGGCGACGTCCAGCGCCACAATATCTTCCGCTTCCCTATGATGCACGGCGCGATAGCGCACGGCGGCTCCCGCCACGGCAAAGCG
Organism: Acetobacter orleanensis; assembly: GCF_001581005.1. Taxonomy (GTDB): domain Bacteria; phylum Pseudomonadota; class Alphaproteobacteria; order Acetobacterales; family Acetobacteraceae; genus Acetobacter; species Acetobacter orleanensis. The sequence continues at coordinate 23,901 of NZ_LHZV01000051.1, read as the reverse complement.
GTGCAGGAAGGCGCAGGTGCCTTCATCAGGCGTGCATTCAAAAAACTCACCCGTGGCGGTGCGAAAGAATTCTTCCAGATACGCCTTCATCGGGCCTGCCAGCGTGGCGGAGGTTTTTACCATCAGGTGATGTTCAAATTTATCCCGGTAGTCCAGCATCCGCCGGGGAAGTTGGGGCGGGATGAACACGCTGAGGGCCTGCATGATGCGGTCACTCAGATTTTCTGGCAGGAAGCCGAATTTCTTGGCGAAAATGTCAAATTTTGCCTTCGTGGCAAAAAGTTTCGGCAGGAACTTCGTGCCGAATTTGCGGATGATGGCAAACGTATCCTTGCCGTATTTTTCGGCGATGTTGAACGCATCGCGGTGGATGTATTCGCCAGCAATCGGCAGTTCTTCAAAGGCAGTCAGCATGTGGCGGCGCAGGTCTTCCAACTCGTCCGTGCTGTTGGAGCCGATGTAGAATACCGCAGGATTTTTTGCAGCCGGGAAGGTATCCAGACGCACGGCGAATACCACCAGCTTGCCCGCGCACCCTGCGGCTTCATGCCAGCGGGCCGGGTCCGCGTTGAAGCGGGCCGGGGTATCCGCATCCACATCGCGCACATGGGTGATGTAGTTGTTGTCATGCCCTCGGCCTGCATCCCAGTCGATATCGGCATCGGAGAAGGTGCCAGCCTGAAGTTTGTTCAGGATCGCTTCCGGGTCATTCCCCAACTGGATACCCAGATGGTTGACAAGCCGCAGCGTGCCGTCTTCCCCCACCTGACCAAACACGGCCATTTCCGTATAGGCCGGGCCGCGCTGCACCAGCGCGCCACCCGAGTTGTTGCTGATCCCGCCCAGAACAGACGCACCAATGCAGGAAGACCCGATAACGGAATGGGGTTCCCGCCCGATGGCGCCCAGCATGCTTTCCAGCTCATACAGGGTGGCACCGGGCAGGCAGACCACCTGTTTGCCGCCGCCGATCAGATGCGCACCGGTCAGCCGCAGGGTGCTGATCAGCACAATCTCACGGTCATAATCATTGCCATCCGGCGTGGAGCCACCCGTCAGGCCCGTGTTGGCGGCCTGCATGATGATAATCTTGCCTGCCGCCACGCAAGCCTGCGCCACCCGCCACAACTCCACCAGCGTGCCGGGCTGCACGACCGCCAGCACCTTGCCCGCGCCAAAGCGGAAACCGTGGCGGAAGCGGTAGGTGTCGGCTTCGCTGGTCAGAACGTGGCTGTGTCCGGCAATATCCTTCAGGCGGCCCAGCAGAGACTGGTTCGCCGGGGTCTGGGCAGGGGCGGTCATAAGGTAAGGCTCCGTCTGGGTCAGGCAGTAATGCGGTTGGTGTTATAACACTCTTCTTCTTCCGTGCCAGATCACAGATATGCGTCTGGGTTGGTGCGGCATCCCGCTCCGGTTGGAAAGGGATGCCATATTCTGAAATCCTTGCAGTATTCCGTCCGGAAAGCCAGAGGGGGAGGCAAAAGGCGGGGCCAGAGGGTGAATTCCAGAAGGCGGGCTCCACAGGGCGAATTATGGAACTGCCGGGGCTCCGGGGGTGAAATCAAACACCACACCCTTAGTCAGATAAGGGGCTGCAAAGGTTTTGAACGCGTCATGCGCCGGGTCAAAAAAGCGTGGCTCTGTGACAATCGGGCGGCCAACGTAAAAATTCCGGTCCCCTTCTGAGGCAAAAGTGACCAGATAGCCCTGTTCAAGCCCGAGGTCCGTATTTTCTCCGCTGTTCTGCGCCCCTGTTTCAATGGATGTCACCACTGGTTTGCCATCCGGCCTGCGGGAGAGACTGGCCAGCGCGATGAAACGCCGGGTGACCTCGGCCCGCTGCGCGGCAGTCGTGCCGGGGCGGAAGGCGAACATCACCATATGGCGCAGCAGACCGGGTTTGTAATCCGGCGCGGTAAAACGGGCGACGCCGACAGCACGCTGTTCCCTCTGCGCGGCCAGAGCGGCGGCGTCCAGTGCTGATGGCGTGGCAGAAGATCGGGTAGCAGAAGAGGGTGGGGGAGAGGACGGCTGGGCGGCATTCTGAGGCACAGGTGCGCTCAGCGCAGGGCCGGTCAGCAGCAGCGCCTGCACACAGGCCAGTGTGGTAAGGGCTGTCAGGCGGGGCGCGGTTTTCAGGGAGGGGCCACGAGACACAGGGTGTTTTCCTTCCTTTTATATCTGTGGGGGGTCAAGACCTTAATAAGGCGATTGTCCTGCGCTCAAAGTCCAGCAGATCGTGGCGTGCGGTCTTCAAAGCTTGTTCATCAAGCGTCAGGGCTGTGCGACCGTTTGCCAGTAGGAGGCCGGTGTCACAGTTTGTCGCCAGTGTTGTCAGATCATGCAGGGCGGTGATGAGCGTCAGCCCCTCGTCCACCATGCTCCGCAGAGTCTCCCGTACGTCAAAAATGGCGACCGGGTCCAGCCAGTTGAAGGGCTCATCCAGAATGACCAGCCTTTGTCCGCGCGCAAAGGCCGTGGCAAGGGCAATGCGCTGGCGCATTCCTGCGGAACAGTCTCCAATCCGCCGGTCCAGCAACGTATCGAGTTGTAGGGCTGTTCGTAACGGACCAAGGCAGCGCCAGAGGGTGTCCTCGGACCCGGCAAGGAGTTTCAGCACCTCACGGCCCGTTAGAATGTCGGGAAGAGTTTCGGCCGGCGGACAGAAGCCGATCTGTGTGGCCCGGTACGGGCGGTCGGACACGGTCTCCGCTCCGTCCAGCAGGCAGGAGCCGGAAGCAAAGGGCAGTCGCCCTGCCACAGCCCGCAGCAGGGTTGTCTTGCCGGAACCGTTCGCGCCAATCAGGCCAAACCATGCGCCCTGCCGGACGCTGAGGCTGACATCCGTGACCACCCGCGCGGCATGGCGACTAACGGAGACTTCGGCAAGCCGGAGGAGTGGGGTCATGGCATCAGCCATGTCCGGGCGGCTGCGCGCCGGTAGGATATCCAGAGAAAAAAGGCGAGCACGGCGGGGAGAAGAACAGCCTCTTCATAGCCGGTCAGTATCAGAACGCCTGTCTCACACGTCATGATCAGATCGGTCCTTTTTTTATCATGGCAGCAGGCTGTCCAGATCCATAGCGTTTTCAGAAGACCGGCGGTCACGCAGAGTGCGAGGATCAGCACAGCCGGAAACCAGCCATATAGACTCCACGCGGCAGGACCTGCGGCAAGCAGGAAGGCAGCGTCATCCCCCGAGGTCCTCTGGATACTCTGTAATGGTGAAGAGCCTGACTGACAGAGGAACTTCACAACGGCATGGTCTGTGGCGCTGAGCCTGAACAGCATCAGGGTTGCTACCGTCATCAGAACAGGCGTGAAGAAGGCCGGTGGCAGGAAGAGGCGCGTGCAATCAGCCACGGCCAGAAGACCCAGCGCACAAACCAGCCCGGCATAAGGGGCGGCAGGACGCCGGAACCGTGAGAAGAAAGGATGCTTTTGTATGAAAGCGCCCGCATGGTCCGGCCCGGCAGAACCCGGCCCCTTACTCAGGCCCACGAACCCCAGAACAGACCCCGCCAGATAACCCGGCACACAGACAATCAGCAGGGACGGCCGGATAATCAGCGTGAGGGCAGTCAGGCTCCCCAGACCGATGGCGCACCATGTGGCCAGATAGCGCCGTCGCAAAGATGGGGTCAGGGCTTCCGGAGCCAGCAGGCCATATGTGATATGGTTGGACAGGCGGGCAGCGGCGGACCGCAGGACAGTCAGGGCGCCCAGAAACCCGATAGCCAGAAAAATCCCCGCAGCAAGTCGCCATGGGCATGATGCCATGCGCAGATGAAGGACCAGCAAACCGGCGAGGAGCACAGCGGCAACGGTCAGCCGATCCCGCCAGCGTCGGAACGTGATAGTCAGCGTCTTCCAGACAAGCAGCGTATCATATTGGAATAGAAGGCCAGAGGGGGCCGCTTTTTCTAAAATCATGACGTCTTACAATTTCTGATCCGATGTCCGGAGGTCCGAGTCCCGGCGGAAGAGCAATGCCTGACGTTACGCGCGATATTTCTCCCCCGCTAGTTCCTGCCGGGTGCGTTCCAGTTCTTCAGCGTAACGGCGCAACACATAGCGTTCGCTCAGCAGGCCCAGAATGAAGTTCTGCTCATCCACTACGGCCAGAGCGGGGCGGGCCAGACGCTCAAACGTATCAATGGCCGTGGAGAGGGAGAGGGCGGGAGTCAGCGCGACATCATCGGGGGCCACAAGGGCCGTCAGTGGAGTGGTTTCCGGCACATGGCTGGCGTGGAACAGCACGTTTTCCACCAGTCCCTTATACTGGTTATCCTTGTCACACAGAATGATGTAGCGCGGTGTCTGGTTGGGGAAGGCCAGACGGGCGGCCTGCACGGTTTCTGTAGCGGGGAAGGTGACAATCTGTGTGCGCATCATCCGCTCCACAGTCAGTGTGCGCATCCAGCTTACATCCACGCCCGAGCGGATATTCTCCCCGCGCAAGTGGAAGCGCCATGTGGCGAAGGAGTAGCCGAAGGTCCGCCGTACCGTCATGGAGGAGACAATGGCCGAGACCACAACAGCGCCTGTCAGCGGCAGGCTGCCGGTTGTTTCCAGTGCGAGAAAGATCATGGTCATGGGCCCGCCAATGACCGACACGGCGAGCGCGCACATGCCCACAATAGTGCAGACGGAAACAGGCAGTACGGCCAGCGGGGCGATAATCCCGGCAAAGACCGCTCCTGTCAGCACGCCTAGATAGAGCGAGGCAAAAAACAGCCCACCGCGAAAGCCGGAGCCGATGGAAATGGCGGATGCCAGCGCCTTGAGGCCCAGCAGACCGAGAGCCAGCAGCAGCGGGGGAGAACTGATAAGCCCCGCCCGCATGGCCATATGGCCGGAGGACAGAACAGAAGGGGAAAGGAGCGCCAGCCCGCCCACCATCAGCCCGCCCAGCGCAGGGCGCAGCCAGACCGGGATGGGTAGGCGCTGGAAAATATATTCGGTCAGCGTGACGCCGCGCATCAGCAGAACCCCCATCATTCCAGCGAGAATACCCAGTAGGATGATCGGGAAGCTGGCCATTAAGGGGATGCTCGGTGGTGTGGCCACCAGCACCGGCGGCAGAACGGTGTCAGTCAGATGTGCGACGGCAATACCGCAGATGGAGGCAAGAGCCACCGGCGGCAGGGCGGTAAAGGTGTAGGTGCCAATAATCAGTTCAAACGCATAGAACGCTCCGGCCAGAGGGGCGTCAAACGCCGCTCCGATGGCCCCGGCCGCGCCACAGCCCACCAGCAGGCGCACATCCGAGCGGTGCATGCGTAACTGTCGCCCGATGCGCGAGCCAAAGGCCGCGCCAAGCTGGCTGAACCCCGCTTCCAGCCCCAGCGATACCCCGCAGCCATTGGAGAGAATGGTCTGCCCAGCCAGAATTAGACTATCCCGCAGGGACATGCGGCCACCGTGCAGGGCGTTGGCTTCAATTGGATCAACCGGGCGGAAGCGGGTTTTGCGGGCCAGATACAGGCTGGTCAGCCCCAGCAGCAGGCCGCCGCCCATAGGCACCAGCAGCGCCCGCGTGGGGCTGACGCTGGTCAGGCCGGAGAGACGACCGGAGCCGGGGGCCAGAAGATGGTGGGTGAGGAAAGTGGTGGCCGTCATCAGGGCGACAACACTGCCTGCCAGCACGCCGACAAGAGCAGCCAATGCAATCAGCCACAGGGTGTCTTTGCGCACAAGAGCCCGCAGCGCCGCCAGAAGTTCGGGGGGCGTGTTGTGGGTGCGCACATGGTCCAGCAGACCGGTCATGGCTGCTCAGGCACAGGCGGAGGGGCGTCTGTCCGGTGTCTCACGCTCCATGTAATGCCTGCTTTCTCCTACCGGAGGGAAGGCCTAATTTTATTTCCTGTTCTGGGAGGTTGATATTTCAGGGGGTGGCCGGTGGTTGTCCCGCCAGAATACGTGTCACATCATCATCCGTCAGGGCGTAACGGAAAAACTGCGTGTAGAATGTTTTCAGGTCCTGACGCAGATCAATATCTTTGAACAGGTTGGGCTGAATATGCTGTGCGGCCCATTCAAGCTGGAGCAGGACTTCACACCCGTAACGGTCCCACGGGAACACGCCCTGCGGGTTTGTCCAGACCTTGCCTTGCCGGAAGGCGGTGAGGGTGCGCAGGGGAGAGTCCGCAGCAAGTGGCCCCGCATTGGCCCCGATCATGATCATGTCCGGGTTCCATGCGGCAATCTGCTCAAAGGTGACGGGCCGATGGTTGCCGGAAACCTCTGCCGCCGCATTACGGCCGCCCGCTGCCTGAAGCCAAGCGTCAATCAGCGTATCTTTCCCATCAATCTGCAACGGGTTGAGGCGCGCAATATGCAGCACACGCGGGCGGGCGGACGCCGGGAGGGATGCCGTGCGTGTCTGTAGAAGATGCTGCACACCGTCCAGCTTTTCACGATACTGATGCGCGATCAGGTGGGCGTATGGTGTGGCCAGCGCATCGGCTGTCATATCCACGGAGGTGAGCATCTGCGGCAACGTGATATAATGGGCATCGAGCGTGGGTAGGCCGGTTCGGCGCAGTTCTTCCGCTTTGGCGTGGGTGGGCACAAAGACCAGCCCGATCTGGCGGCTTAGCAGGTCTTCCGGGTTGGCGCTTTCTGGGCGGATGCCGGTTTCCGCCGTATGCAGCACGGGCGCAATTTTAAACAGCCATGGTAGATCAACGGGTTTATCAGCCGTCACTTTGATGCGCTCCGCCCCGCCCAGCATGACGGTAATTTCGTTATGGGCAAACCAAAGATCCGCAATGCGGGCTGCACTCTTGTCCAGCGCAACGCTGGTGCCACTCATATCCGTAACCATGCGTGGATAAACCGGGATATTGTTGATAGTCGGCATGGTGGCCACGGCCTGTGCGACAACGTGTGCGCCGGGGCTCTCCGCCGGGTGTTTTGCTGCCGCTGTATTCTGCGCTGCGGCGTGCTGGGGCAGGACCAGAGGCGTGACCACCCCGGCACCCAGCAGGGTGAGCAGGACGGATGTGGAGCAGAGCAGTCCGCTACGGGGCATGAAAGAGCGCATGAGATATTCCAGCGTGATGGTATTATATACGTTAAAATATAGCGAGTGCCGTTGCAAGTGGACGGCTTTCTGGACAGAAAAAGGACAGACCTGTGCGACAGCATAAAGTGATGCTGGGAGATAAGGTGCTCTATCAGGCGGCCCAGCTCAGCCACGCGGAACGCTTTGCCGCAGCGCGACGGGCGGAGGGTATTCCTTGCCATGTGGTGCCGGATACAACACCCAAACCGATCCGGGAACAGCAGATCAATCCGCTTACAGGCCAGCCGCGCAGGCGTGGGCGGGTGCGTTAAGCGTCAGACGATAACCGTGCGATTGCGCCGCCATGCGTCTTCCAATGCGTCTGCCGGGTCCTGATGCGCGTCACTCCACGCGCCTTCGGTGTTTTCCGGGGCATGGATTGTGGCGCGCCATGTGGCGGTACCGGCCGCACGTTCAATCCGCACGGCCCATGAGGGTGGAATGCGCGAGAGTAACCGGTCCATCTTCTGCCCGGAGGTCAACGGTTTTGCGTAATTATGGCCCATGATACAGGTCCTTTTGTCTCAAGAGCGTGTCTCAAAAATCGCCTGAAGTCGACCGGGTCTGGTGATTGGGGTCTGACTGTGCTGTCTTTTGCCCCTAATGCTCCGAGCTTCGGTGCCCCGACGTTCTGACATGGCGGAGGCAAATTTGCCTGTTCAGTCACAACCACGCCATGCCAATCGTGCCTCTAACTTTTAAAACAGTCTATGACAGTCAGGTTGTTTTCAGATAGGACAGAATTTCCGCAATGGTATCCGCCGGTCGGGCATCAGCGGAAAGGGCGAGGGCGCATTCATCAGCCCCCGGTACTTCCAGCGTCTGCAACTGGCTGGGCAGCAGGGTAGGGGGCATGTAATGGCCCGTCCGGTTCTGCAACCGTTCCAGCAAGACGGATTCCGTGGTGTGCAGATAAAGGAAGATCGGGTTCAGCCCACCTTTGCGCAGTGCGTCCCGGTAGGCATGTTTCAGCGCGGAGCAGGTGAGAATGCCGCCGGTGCCAGTCTGCTCGCAATGGGCCAGCCATTCCTGACAGCGCGCCAGCCAAGGCCAGCGGTCGTCATCCGTCAGCGGAATGCCTGCGGCCATTTTGGCGACGTTTGCTGGGGGGTGCAGGTCATCCCCTTCCTGAAACGGCCAGCCCAGTTCATTCCGTAGGCCTACCGCAAGGGTGCTCTTGCCTGAGCCCGAAACACCCATCAGGATCAGTAATCGTTTTCTGATCCCTGCCGCCACCGGCTGCGCGGGCATTACGGTCTGGGTGTTGTCATGGCCACTCGGTGCTATTGCCTGAGTCGCAGTTCGTGAAGGATCATGCGTTGAGGCGGCATTCAGTTCTTCGGCGTGGGGGTGAGTAATGACTCGAATACCGTCTGCCCCGGCGGTTATGGTCTGCGTCGCCATGCCGATAAATAGTCCGTGTTCCACGACGCCGACCAGACTATGGATGGCGGCTCCCAGCGCATGCGGGTCTTCAATCGGGCCGAAGACACAGTCCAGAATCAGGTTTTTTTCATCCGTCAGATAGAAAGACCCGTCCCGTACCTTGCGTGGTGTGACATGCGCGCCAAGCTGGCCGAGCCTGACGGCCACGTTTTCCCAGCCAAAAGGGATGACTTCCACCGGCACCGGGCACAGCGTGCCCAGATGGTCAACATATTTGCTGTCGTCTGCCACAATCACGAGCTGCTTTGCGGCGGACGCCACGATTTTCTCCCGCAGCAGGGCACCGCCCCGGCCTTTGACGAGGTTGAGCGTGCGCGGCTCAATTTCATCCGCGCCGTCAATGGTGATGTCCAGTTCCGGGTGAGCGCCAAAGGTGGTCAGCGGGATCCCTTCTTCCCGCGCCTGCGCTTCTGTCGCATTGGAGGTCGGAATGGCGCAGATTTTCAGCCCTTCTTCCCGCACGCGGCGGCCCAGTTCCGCCACGACAAAAAATGCCGTGGAGCCGGTTCCAAGTCCGACAACCATGCCATCCCGCACAAGGGCTGCGGCCTTGATGGCGGCCTGCTGTTTCAGGTTGGCGATGGGGTCTGGCTGGGTGCCGGTCATGGTGTTTCCCTTGTTCTTGTTTCTTGTCTGTCGGGTTTTCTTGTCTGGCAGATTTGGCGGTGTTTTACTGACCTGCCTTTACTGCTCCGCCTTTTACTGGTCCGCCGGGGCGGCATCTCGGTCCAGCACCCAGGTCAGTTCCCCCATGGCGGTAATGGCGCTGGCCGGACAGGCCGGGTCCTGCGCACGGACTTTGGCGACGGTCTCCCGCTTGGACGCGCCTTCCACCAGAAAAATCACATGGCGGCTGGCGTCAATGGCCGGATAGGTCATAGTCAGGCGGGTGTAGGGGGCCACGGGCGGGACACAGGTGGAGACCCATGCCGTCTGTTCCTTCAGCACCGGCTGGCCGGGGAAAAGGGAGGCCGTATGGCCATCGCTGCCCAGCCCCAGCAGATTGACATCAAAGAGCGGTCGGCCGGGCTGAAGCGTATCCGCACCGTAAAAAGCCTTCATTTCAGCCTCATAGGCCTTGGCTGCCTCTTCCGCCGTGTCTGCTGTGGGAATGAGATGCACGTTCTCGGCAGATACCGGCACGCGGGAGAACAGTAGGCGGTGGAGCATGCCGGAATTGCTGTCTGCATGGTCATGCGCCAGAAAGCGGTCATCCCCCAGAAAGAACTGCATCCGCGCCCACGGAAAACGGCTGGCGTAGGGTTCGGACGCCATCATGCTGTACAGCAGTTGCGGCGTGCTACCGCCAGAAAGGGCGATGCTGAACGGGCCGTTCTGTTTGGCCAGAGCTTCCTGCAACAGCCAGTCGGCCAGATGGCGGGAGGCGGCGGCTTTGTCTGCAAAAACGGAGACTTTGCCCGTGCGGGTGTTCTGTCCTGTCATGATATCAAGTCCTCTCCTGACACAAACCGCATTCAGTGCCCGGTGGAGCCGCCGGAGCCTGCGGCGGGTGTGCTGGCGGGCTGAGCATTCAGGGCGACCGCCCGTGGCAGCACAAAGGTTTCAATAGCTTTGGACCAGCCTTCATCCGTATTGGCGGCGGTTGTGAAATGGGCCTGCGCGGCCACGGAGTCAGACGCCTGCCCCATGGCGATGGATAGCCCCGCGACTTTGAACATTGGGATATCATTGTCCATATCGCCGATGCAGGCCACTTCCGAAGGGTCAATCCCGTAGAACGCGGCGAGTTCCCGCAAAGCGTTCCCTTTGTTGGCATCCAGCGGGGTGATGTCGAGAAACCACTGGCTGGACCGTGCAACGCTGGCGCGGCCTTCCAGCAGCATGCCGATTTCGGCTTCCTGCCGGGCAACGGCGTCATAATCCGCGGTGGAGCCTGTAATCTTGCCGATGCCGGACGTGGAGCCTGCAAAGCTGGATACGATATGCGGGTCCATCCGTAAGGTTTTGCGTTCCATTTCCACATAAGCCCCGGTGGGATTATCCACCAGCCATTCATGCCCACGGAACAGCCATGCATCCAGATTATGGACTTTCAGCATATCCAGCGTGTCCTGCACGGCACCGGGGTCGAGTGCAAGCTGGGAGCGCACCGTGCGATCCGCGTTCAGGATCGTGCCGCCATTCAGCGCGCCATAGGGCGTGTGCAGGCCCAGAACGTCAAAATACATTTCAATGCCACTCGGCGGCCGGCTGCTGACAAGACAGAGCGGAATACCCGCATCCTTCAGCGCCTGCACGGCGGCGAGTGTGTGGTGCGTAACCTGCTTTTCAGGCGTCAGCAGGGTGCCATCCATGTCTGACACCACCAGCCTGATACGAGAGGATGGGGGCGCAAGAGCTGCGTGAAGGGCGTTATCGGTAACCGTCATAACCGTCATGCTGCGTTTGCGCTCCCTGTGGCGTCAGCGTTTTAAAATACGGGCTGAGCGAGTGTGTCAAAAGTCGCCCAAGGGCGGGGCTGGCATGTTTTGTGCGTCTGAACAGAGTGCAGTCTGGCCCTAATGCCACGGCACCGAGGGTGCAAAACTGCCTATTCAGAGCAAAAAATACTCTGCCAGACCGTTACTCAGACCGTCTGGAACACTCTCTTACTCTTTGGTTTCAACATGCCCACCAAAGCCATAGCGCATGGCGGAGAGCACTTTTTCTGCAAACGTATTGCCAGAGCGGGACCGGAAGCGGGTGAAAAGAGCGGCCGTCATGACCGGGACGGGCACGGCTTCTTCAATCGCGGCTTCAATGGTCCAGCGGCCTTCCCCGGAGTCACTGACTTCTCCGGAGAATTCGGAGAGGGATTCGTTTTTGGTCATGGCCTGCGCCGTCAGGTCCAGCAGCCATGAGGACACCACGCTGCCGCGCCGCCAGACTTCCGCAATATCCGCCATATTGAGCGAGAAGCGTTCCTCTTCCGGCAGCAGCGGGGAGTCCTTGCGGTACATCACGTCAAAGCCTTCGGCAAAGGCCTGCATCATGCCGTATTCAATGCCGTTATGGACCATTTTGACAAAATGGCCGGAGCCTGCCGGGCCGCAATACAGGTAACCCTGCTCGGCGCGCGGGTCCACACCCTCCCGGTCACGGCCGGGGGTGCGGGGGATATCGCCAATACCGGGGGCAAGGGCGGACAAAATGGGGTCGATATGCTCAGCCGCCGCTTTCGCTCCGCCGTACATCATGCAGTAGCCGCGTTCTAGCCCCCACACGCCGCCAGATGTGCCGACATCAACATAATCAATGCCTTTTTCAGCCAGCGTTTTGGCACGGCGGATATCATCTTTGTAGTAGGTGTTCCCCCCGTCAATCACGATATCGCCGCGCTGCATCACGCCCGCGAGTGACATTACGGTTTCTTCCGTAATCTCGCCTGCCGGAAGCATGGACCAGACAATCCGTTTCGGGCCTTTCAGCTTGCTCACCACATCCGCAAGACTGCTGGCACCGACTGCATGCCCAGCTTCCGCGCGGGAGACCACTTTTTCAACTGTTGCGGAGTCACGGTCATACACCACCACGTCATGCCCATGCCGTGTGAGGCGGACGGCAATGTTGCCGCCCATTCTGCCAAGTCCGACGATGCCGATCTGCATACTCAGTTTTCCTTATCGTTTCTTATCGTGTCTGACGTGCGGGGTTCTTACAGCGCACCGTGCAGAGCGGTCGCTAGAGCAGCCAGCCCGTCTTTCAGAGAGCCATGGATATGCACGCGCAGGGCACGGCGGCCGCGTTCAGCCAGCACATCAAAATCCCCACGCGCCTGTGCGGCCTTCACCACGCCAAAGCTGTAATTGGCGCCCGGTACCGGCAGATCCTTCGCATCATCCGCCGTAATTTGCAGGAAAACGCCCGTGTCCGGGCCGCCTTTGTAGGCCTGCCCTGTGGAGTGCAGGAAGCGCGGACCAAATTCCGCTGCCGTGGCAATGGTTTTAGCATCGCGGATTTTCAGCCGTGTGTGCTGAATCCATTCCATCGTGGCGCGGTCCCGCTCGATATAGGCCAGCAGGCCGACATAATCGCCCGCTTTCACGCGGTTGAAATGGGCTTTCAGGATAGCTTCCGCGCTATCGCCTTTCAGGGCTTTCGCGTTGGCCGGGTCCGCAAAGAAGGAGAAAGAGCCGTGCTGCGCAAAAGGCTGTTCCGCAGGCAGTTTGCCGGTCTGGTTATAGGCATCCGTCAGCTTGCGGGTTTCCACCTTGCTGGCTTCCACATCCGGCTGATCGAACGGATCAATCCCCAGAAACGCCCCGGCCACAGCCGTTGCAATTTCCCAACGGAAGAATTCCTGCGCAATCTGGCGCTTGCTGTGCAGATTGATGGTGATAACCGGCTGCCCGGCGTCAATCAGCGTGGCAATGGCTTCATCTTGCTCATGCCGATGCTCGGGCACCAGACGCAGGTAAACAAACAGGCGGTCGGTGCCGTAGCGTTTCGGGCCGCCGAGTGTTTCATCATCAATCGGGATAATGCCCTTACCGTGCTTGCCGGTGGACTCAGCAATGAGCTGCTCCATCCATGCGCCGAAATCGGCAATCTGCGGCGTGGCGACAATGGTCAGCTTGTCCCGCCCGAACTGTGTTGCAGCAACCCCCATGATGGTGCCTAGCATCACGCCGGGGTTGAGGGCTGGCGGCACGCTGGCGTCACTCATGCGCACGCCGCGCAGGGCGTCTTCCAGAAATAGCTTCAGCGGCAGGCCAGCGGCGGCGGCGGGCACCATGCCGAAGTTGGACAGAACGGAATAGCGGCCGCCAATTTTCGGGTCGCCTGCAAAAATCTTCCAGAAACCGTCTTTTTTCGCCTGTGCTTCCAGCTTGGAGCCGGGGTCCGTAATGGCCACAAAATGGGAGCCAGCCTTCTCACCCAGCGCGCGTTTGGCGAGGTCATGGAAATACGCCAGCATAATGTTCGGCTCAAGCGTGCCGCCGGATTTGGAGGCGACGATGAACAGCGTGTTGGCCGGATCAATCTTCTTTTCAAATGTGGCAACCTGCTGCGGGTCCGTGCTGTCCAGCACGTACAGGTGGCCAAAGCCTTCATGCTTGCCAAAGGTCATGGCCAGCACTTCCGGCCCAAGGCTGGAGCCACCCATGCCCATCAGCAGAACCTGATGGAAGTTGCGGGCTTTTACCTCGGCCTGAAAGCTCTCCAGTTCGGACAGGTGGGCCAGACGGTCATCCACAATAGTCAGCCAGTTCAGCCAGTCCCCTTCCGGGCCATTGGTCCAAACGGAGGCATCTTTAGCCCACAGTTTGCGGATGGTGCCGTCTTTGCGCCATGCGTCCAGACCTTTTTGCACAGCCTCTTCCAGCGGGGCAGGCAGGCTGGTTTTCATGTCCGTCAGCTTGTCCGCCAGCATGGCCTGCTGTTTGGCAGCCACGGAGCCGAGGAGGCTATCAAACGCTTCCTCAAAAGAGGTCACGCCTTCATCCACCAGTGTTGCGGTCACACCGTCCAGATCCAGCTTGAGCCGCTTGGCTTCCGCCAACACATGGCGGGCGTCTTCAAGTCCCTTCGTCAGTGTTTCAGCAACAGTGCCGTGGTCACGGAAAGCATCCATGGTCGCGGGCGGCACAGTGTTGACGGTGTGCGGGCCAATCAGGCTGTCCACATACAGAACATCGCTATAGGCCTTGTCCTTGGTGCCGGTGGAGGCCCACAGCAGGCGTTGCGGCTGGGCACCAGCGGCTTCCAAAGTTTTCCAACGCGGGGTTTTGACCATCTCCTGCCAGTAAGCGTAGGCTTCTTTGGCGTTGGCAATGGCGACCTTGCCGCGCAGGGCTTTCAGGGTTTCGGCATCCTTGTCACCCGCTTTCACGCGGCGATCAATGTCCGCGTCAATCTTGCCGTCAATGCGGCTGACGAAGAAGGACGCCACGGAAGCGACTTTGGACAGATCCCCGCCTTTTTTATGCAGGTCTTCCAGTCCGGCCAGCCATGCTTCCACCACCGCCTTGTAAGCAGACAGGGCGAAAATCAGCGTGACGTTAACATTGATGCCCGCCGCGATGGTTTCCCGAATGGCCGGGATGCTTTCCGGCGTGGCCGGAATTTTGATCATCAGGTTGGATTCAGCCACATCGGCCCACAGGCGGGCGGCCTCATGCGTTGTGCCTTTGCCGTCCCGCGCCAGATAGGGAGAGACTTCAAGGCTGACAAACCCGTCTTTTTTATGGGACGCTTCATAAACCGGAGCCAGAATATGGGCTGCGGTTTTAATGTCCCGCACGGCCAGCTTTTCATACAGCGCGCCGGGGGAGACAATCTCATGCGCCAGAACCTCACGGATCTGGGCGTCATATTCCGTGCCTTCGCCCATCGCCTTCTGAAAAATGGCGGGGTTGGAGGTCACGCCGCGCACGTCATCCTCCTGCACAAGGCGGGTCAGAGAGCCGTCTTCAACAAAGGAGCGGCGAATGAAGTCAAACCATGGGGATTGCTGCACAGCGGCAAGATCCCGCAGCGGATTGGCACCTTTGTGTGAAGAAGCAGTCATCACGAATGTCCTTTAATCTGTATGCTGCCCCGCCTGAATAGCGGGGCGGAGCAGCCTAGAAGCCTCTGATACGGGTAGAAAACTGCGCTGTTAACGCGCCTGACGGCGCGCCGCTTCCAGCACGGCTTCCGGCGTAAAGCCAAATTTTTTCGCCAGCAGACCTGCGGGCGCAGAAGCCCCGAAGCCACGCATAGCAATAATCTCACCCGTCGGGCCGGCATAGCGGTCCCAGCCGATGGGGGAGGCCGCTTCAATCGTCACGCGGCCTGTAATGGAGGGCGGTAGCACCGTATCACGGTAAGAATATGGCTGGGCTTCAAACACTTCCCAGCTTGGCATGGAAACCACGCGGGCGGGAATGCCCTCGCTGGTCAGGGCTTCATAGGCGAAAACCGCGAGAGCCAGTTCACTGCCGGAGGCAATCAGGATCACCTTAGGCGTTTCCGTGCTGTCGGCCAGAATATAGCCGCCCTTGGCCACGCCGGAGGCGGGAGCAAAGCGGTTGCGGTCTAGTGTTGGTAGGTCCTGACGGCTGAGGGCCAGCGCTACCGGGCCGTCCTGTTTGGCAATCAGATAACGCCAGACTTCGGCCACTTCGTTCGCATCGCCGGGGCGGAAAGTCGTCATGCCCGGTGTGGCGCGGAGCTGGACGAGCTGTTCAATCGGCTGATGTGTTGGCCCGTCTTCCCCCACGCCAATGGAATCATGCGTGAAGATGTAGGTGACGGGAAGGTGCATCAGCGCGGAAAGCCGGATGGGGGCTTTCATGTAATCGGAGAAGATGAGGAACCCGGCGCAGAAGGGGCGCAGGCCATACAGCGCCATGCCGTTGACAATGGCGCCCATGGCATGTTCACGCACCCCGAAATGGAAGTTGCGGCCTGAATAAGACCCACCCCATGCGGCGGGCTGGAAGCTTTCTTCGCCCTTCAGCAGGGTCTTGGTGGAGGGGGCGAGGTCAGCCGAGCCGCCCAGCAGCCACGGCAGACGGCCTGCGACGGCATTTAGCACCTCGCCAGAACTGGCGCGGGAGGCAATGCCTTTTGCATTGGCGTCATAAACAGGGATCTGCGCATCCCAGCCTTCAGGCAGGGTGCCGTTCAGGATAGCATCCAGTTCAGCCGCCAGTTCCGGGTGAGCGGTGTGATACTCAGCAAACAGCTTGTCCCACGCGGCGCGGGCTTTGGCGCCACGAGCGCCCATGCCGTCCTGCATGTGGGCCTGCACACCATCCGGCACATAGAAGCTGCGGTCTTCCGGCCAGCCATAGGCTTTTTTGGTTTCACGGATTTCTTCCGCGCCCAGCGGTTCACCATGTGCAGCGGCGGTGCCCGCCTTATGCGGGGCACCCCATGCAATCACGGAATGGACCACAATAAAGGTGGGGCGTTCCGTCTCGGCTTTGGCCTGTGCCAGCAGGTCTTTCAGGGCGGCGGTGTCGTTCGCGTCCTTCAGTTCCAACACCTGCCAGCCATAGGCGGCAAAGCGGGCGGCGACATTTTCTGTCAGCGCGATATCGGTCGAGCCTTCAATGGAGATGCGGTTGGCATCATACATCCAGACCAGATTGCCTAGCTTAAGGTGGCCTGCGGTGGAGGCGGCCTCGCTGGAGATGCCTTCCATCATGTCACCATCGCCACACAGCGTGTAAACATGGTGGTTGAACAGCTCGAAACCCGGCTTGTTGAAACGCGCGGCCAGCCATTTTTCCGCCATCGCCATGCCAACGGAGTTACCACAGCCCTGCCCGAGCGGGCCGGTGGTCGTTTCAACACCGGAGGTGTGACCATATTCCGGGTGGCCGGGCGTTTTGGAATCAAGCTGGCGGAACTGCTCAAGGTCAGCCAGTGTCAGAGCGGGCTCATTGGTCACTTTGCCGTTCTTCACCAGCCGGACACCGGCCAGATAGATCAGCGAATAGATCAGCATGGACGCATGGCCGATAGACAGCACAAAGCGGTCCCGGTTGGGCCAGAGCGGGTCTGCCGGGTCGTAATTCAGAACGTCCTGCCACAGCGTATAGGCAACTGGTGCCAGCGCCATGGCCGTGCCGGGGTGGCCGGAATTAGCTTTCTGGACCCCATCCATAGAGAGTGTGCGGATGGTGTTGATGCACAGGTTATCGAGGCTGGATGTCCCCCCGGCTTCCAGATTGTTTGGTGCGTGAAGAGGAGTGGGAGAAGAAGCACACATGCAAACCTAATCCTTCAGAATGGACGTTTTGTTCTGGCCCGGTGGGAGCACGCAGCCGGAAACCCGGCCGGGTCGGGGGAAATACAATCACACGGTCCGACCGTAATGAGCAAGAGAGCTGATGCGAGACCCTGCCTCTTCCGTGTGGGTGAGGAGCTGTTATTCTATCACGCAACGCAATCCGCAGGGTGCAGGCTGCCTGAAAGACACCAATAATTTCGTTTTTGAGAGAAATAACACCGCTTGAAACGGGCAGTGTTGTTTTGATGGTTGAACGGATAGCGTTTTGTTTTTTCGTGGGTTTGGCGGGTAAATCGGCCATTAAAGAGCGCGCGTAAGTAGCGGTCATCACTTGCTCGTGAGACTCCTGATTGGCCGTCGATCGGCCTGCGCCAGATATGCCTTACGCTCTTTATTGGCGCTCTTTGCTTGCAGGCTGAACCCTCTCTGCGCAGCCTCTCCTAAAAGTCAGCCGTGGCACGGGCAGGAAACGCTGCACAGGGCGGGCCGTTTGCACTATAGAGTGTGACTGCTTATGTCAGATGTATGAATTTCACCGGAGGTCGAGCATGACACAGGTTTCTTCTCAGGACCCGCGTTCTCAGGGTGCCCAGACCCCGGGAGCCGGCGCATTGAGTGATTTTACGCAGGCGCAGGTTGAAGCCCTGTTTGTCAACGCCGCGCGAGAAGGGGAGGCCGATCTGCTCTCCAGCTTTCTGGATGCCGGGATGGACCCCAATTTGCGGGCGGAAAAAGGCTACACCCCGCTCATTCTGGCCTCCTATAACGACCATAAGGAGGCTGTCAGCACACTCCTGATGCGTGGCGCGTTGCCTGACCTTCAGGATGAAAAAGGAGCGACCGCACTGGCTGGTGTGGCGTTCAAGGGGTTTATGCCTATTGCACATATGCTGTTGGAAGCAGGAGCAAAGGTTGATGTGCCTAACGCCGTAGGCCGCACACCGCTGATGTTTGCCGTTATGTTCGGGCGGGATGATATGGCAAAACTCCTGCTCAAGGCGGGGGCCAGCCCCACCTGCCGGGACGGAGAAGGGCTGAACGCGCTGGATCTTGCCCAGAGGCAGGGCAACGCGGCATTGGTGGCGCTTATAAAAGAGCAGAACGCCGGGCAGGGCTGACGGCAGGCAGGCTTTTCAGGCGGAAACGCATCGGTTAGGGGTGAAGGCAGTCCATTCGGGCTACCTTTTCTTTTTGCGGATGTTTCAGCCATGAGCCGTTTCTGGAGCCCTCTTGTCCATCGCCTGACGCCCTACGTGCCGGGTGAGCAGCCCAAAATGGCAGACCTCATCAAGCTGAACACCAACGAATCCCCTTACGGCCCGTCCCCTCGCGCTCTGGACGCCATGAGGGCCGCGGCGGATAACAGTATGCGTCTGTATCCAGACCCGGAAGCGACCCGCCTGCGCACGGTGCTGGCGGAGCGCGTGGGGCTGAAGGCGGAAAACGTGTTTGTCGGCAATGGCTCGGATGAAGTGCTGGCCCATGCCTTTCAGGCCTTTTTCGCGCATGGCGAGCCCATTCTGTTTCCGGATGTCACCTATAGTTTTTATAAGGTTTATTGCGGTCTGTATAATCTGCCCTATCGCCTCGTGCCGCTGAACGCGGAGATGGCGATTGATGTGGTGGATTATACCGGCCCGTGCAGCGGCGTGGTGCTGGCCAATCCCAATGCTCCCACCGGCATTGCGCTGGATCTGGCCACAATCCGCCGTCTGCTGGACGCCCACCCGGACCGCGTAGTGCTGGTGGATGAAGCCTATGTGGATTTCGGCGCGGAGAGTGCTGTCGCACTGGTGAAAGACTATCCGAATCTGCTGGTAGTGCAGACCTTCTCCAAATCCCGCGCGCTGGCCGGGGCGCGCGTGGGATTTGCTTTTGCTCAGCCAGAGCTGATTGAAGGTCTGACGCGGGTGAAAGACAGCTTCAATTCCTACCCGTTGGACCGCATTGCGCTGGCCGGGGCGACGGCTGCGGCGGAGGATGAGGAGTGGTTTCTGGAGAGTGTGGAAAAGGTAATGGCCACGCGCAAAATCCTGTCCACAAAGCTTGCGGAACTGGGCTTCAAGGTCTTGCCATCACAGGCTAATTTTGTGTATATTCACCATGCTGACCGCGATGCTGCGGCCTTGGCGGCAACCCTGCGGGAACGCGCCATTATCGTCCGGCATCTGCGCGGTGTACGCACATCCTCGTGGCTGCGGATCACGGTTGGGACGGACCAGCAGAGCGAGATGCTTCTCTCCGCCCTGCGGGAGTGTCTTCTCCACAACCGCTGAATGCGGTGGTCCGGCTGGCTTGAACCCGCCGACTAGGTTTTGTGCGTACCTTACATGAAAAAACAGTGTTTTCCCCGCCAGTCCGGCCTTAACCCGGTGGCGGGCGTGTGTCTGTGTGCTCTGGCAGCCTGATGGCTGCTGAAGGGCTGTTACAATATTAAGGGAGTAAACCCATGCGTGCCTTTCATGGTCAGATGTCAGACAACCAGCCTATCCGCCGTAGCCTGCAGGAAAAGCAGAAGCAGCTTCGGGACCTGAAGGAAACGCTGGCCGCAATGAAATCTCATACGTCTCCGGCTCTGCGGGAAAGCGTGCGGAAACGGATTGCCCAGCTTGAGGCGGAAGTGACGGCGGCCCCCGCCCTTAAGCCGGGCAACAAACCCGCGGCTGCGCCTCGGGCTGGTGGGGATGCGCGTCGTCCCGCCCGCCCGATGCGCCCGCGTTAAAACGGAGGCAAGAACAGAGCCTTGGTCCTGTAAGCCTGCTGTGATATGAAGCGGACCAGTTTGCGGCGACCGGTCGTGGACAGTGCGCTTCCTTACGGGACAGGTAACGATCGCCCTTTTCGGGAAACAGGGAGTTCAATGATGGCCGGAACAGCCTCATCCACTTTACCTGAGCCAATCTCGGAAGGGGGAACGCTCCTGCGTGATGGCCTGATCTGGGCCATTTTCTGTCGCCCGGGGCATGAGCCGGTTGAACTGGAACGCAGTGTTGTCACCCAACGTCTGCTAACCGGCGCTTTTCCGCCAGAACTGGCGGAAACAGACGGGTGGGCATGGTTTCACTTTGATATTGTCCACACGCTTTCTCGTACACAGATTGAAAGCATTCCTTCTCTGCCGGAAGAAGTGCGGCAGGTGTTGACCAATCTGGAGCGCAGTATCCGTCTGGATAGTGAGGACGAGACAGTGTTTGGCGCACTGCCTGCCTTTGATGATACCACGACGGATGATGACCGTAATGTCAGCACATGGCGATTTGCGCTCCAGCCCGATCTGCTGGTGACAACCCGTCGGCACCCGATTCCAGCCCTTGGCGTGGTGTTTCATGAACTCCGGCGCAGGTTGGTGCCGCGCTCTCCCGCCTATTTGGTCGACCGTGCCCTGCTAGAATTTGCCGATACTCTGCGACGGGACTTCGCCCGGCTGGATGATCAGTTGGACCGTGCGGAAGATGTCCTGCTGATGCTGGACCGGGATACTGATCTGGGCCGCATGAGCGGTCTACTCGGCCTTGTGCGCCGTCGGTCCACGGAACTGCGCCGTGTTCTGGCTCCGGTGGATCGTCTTTTTCATGATGAGGAACTGGAACTGCCGGAATGGGCGGAGGATGACCTGCGTGACCGTTCCCAACGGCAGGTTCACGCCGCGCTGGATGACCTTCTCGCCTTGCAGGACCGCGCGCGCTCCCTGCAGGATGAACTAACGTCCAATCAGGCGGAAGAAACCAACCATCGGCTGTATATCGTGTCCCTTGGTACAACGCTGATGCTCCCTGCCACCTTTGTCACCGGTTTTTTCGGCATGAATACCGGCGGTATGTTTCTGACCAATGGATCATGGGGCACGGTGGAGGCCGGGGGGCTGTGCTTTGCCATCATGTTGGGAACATGGGTGCTGCTTAAGTTCACCCGTCTGCTGTAAGAGACAGCTTTGCGTTCCGCAGGTGAGAGCTTCTGCGACATCGTTTCCCTGTTTGTGTTCTTCGCAGGTTTATAAGGCGATGCCGTAGAGCTATAGGATCGGGCAACAGGAGCAGTCATGCCCGTATCAGAACCCGAACCCGCATGATCCGGGGGAAGGGGCGGAGAAATGATATAGGTTTTTAGATTTTCTTCTTGCGAAGAAAAAAGCTCATGCGATCACAAAACCAGACCATGAAGCATCCTCCCAAAGCTCCAGCGATCTCGGCAATATAGGGATAAGTATGCATGGGCGCTTCTAATATTTTATAGAATAAAATTCCAAAAAGCGCTGGAAGAAAAGCCTGTTTAATCATTTTACCGTCTCTTTTATGATAGGGGGGCAGACGTTTGGAATACGCATAATTTTGGCGTGTTTGGCGTCTTTACGTTTTCAGCGTCGTTGGCAGGCATGGTCAGGTCTTTGGTGATGTTTCCCAACGGCTGAAAAGAGCGCCAGATCGGTCAGACGGGGGCAAACCGCAACAGGCTGGCGCTCTAGAAGGCTGGTGGCTGGGCTATTGAATGCCAAAAGAGCTGCGCTGTCTATTTCTCTAAAGCGGAAGCCCTAATTGACAGACTGTTGACAGCCCATTGAAAACACAACGCATTTCCTGACATGAGGCTGGGTGATGCAAGATCGGTACGATTAAGGTTTTGTGAAATCCACTGTCAGGGCGATGAAAAAAGTACAAAATTGGTCTTAATGCGGAACAGTGTAACACAGGTACTGGTTTCCATGCTTCATTTTGCCCCGTATTCGGTGCTTTCCCTCCTGACGTTGGCCACATGCTTTCTGCTGGTCTGCGTTTTTGAATTTGTAAACGGCTTTCATGACACCGCCAACGCGGTGGCGACAGTCATTTACACCCATTCCCTCAAACCGCGCGTGGCCGTTATCTGGTCCGGCCTAATGAACTTTATCGGTGTGCTGGCGGGCGGTATCAGCGTGGCCTACGGGCTGGTGGAACTGCTGCCTGCGGACGTGCTGTCTCCTCCCAATGGAGACCCGGCCATCCCGATGCTGATCTCTCTGTTCGGCACGGCGCTGGCATGGAACCTGTTTACTTGGTGGTTCGGGATTCCCAACTCCAGCTCTCACTGCGTTATTGGCGCTCTGATTGGCGTGGCCATTGGCGATGCCTTCCTGCACACACGCGGACTGGGCAATAGTGTGGACTGGTCCCAGATCTGGAAAGTGCTACGCGCTCTGGCCATTTCTCCGATTCTGGGGCTGATCGGGGCCGGTGGCCTGTATTTCATCATGAAGCATGTGGTGAAGGACCCGGAACTCTACCAGCCGCCGCAGGGTGAAAAGCCCCCGCATGGCTGGGTGCGTGGCCTGTTGATCCTGACCTGCACTGGGGTCAGCTTCTCTCACGGCAGCAACGATGGCCAGAAGAGTATCGGCCTGATTATGCTGACCATTATCGGCATTCTGCCCGCCACGTTTGCGCTTAGCCCGGAAGCAGGCTCCCACATCCCGCACGTGGCCCCACAGGCCATTATCGCAGCCCCGCTGCTGCAACAGTATGATCATGACGGCCTGCGTGCGGAAGCTCTGGAGTCTGTCCAGCGCCTGCAGGCGACTGACCCCGAAAAGATTGTAGCTTCTCAGCTTCGCGCAGATATTTATGAAGTTCTGGCGGGTCTGAAATCCGTGGCTTCCAGTGAGCAGGCTTCCGCGGCGGAGAAGAAAACCGCCAAAGATATCGGTGCCAGCCTGCGCCCGACAGTGGAATATGCCCCTTGGTGGGTGCGTCTGCTCAGTGCTCTGTGCCTCGGTATCGGCACCATGGTCGGCTATAAACGCATTGTGCATACGCTGGGTGAAAAGATCGGCAACACGCATCTTACCCCTGCGCAGGGAGCTTCTGCCGAACTGGTGGGTGCGGGCCTGATTGCCACGGCGGGTTATACCGGCCTGCCGGTTTCCACCACGCACATCATTACGGCAGGTATCGCCGGGACCATGCTGGGCTCAGGCAGCGGGATCAACCCGAAGATGCTGACCAAAATTGCTCTGGCATGGATTTTCACTCTGCCGATCACCATCCTGATCGCAGCGACACTCTTTTACGTTATCAGCATGTAAAACCCGAACTCTCTGCTTGTGCCAGACGCGCACGGGCAGGGGCGTTTCGTTCAGCGTGGCTGAGGTTTTTTGAAGGGCGGATAGGCAGATCCTCTGCATGTCCGCCCTTTTTATTGCGCGTGAAGCACGTTTCTCAAACTACGTATCCCGGGTTCAGACTACGTCCCGCGGGGAGCCAGCAGAATCAGGGTTGCGCCCGCCAGACAGACCAGCGCGCCCAGAAGCTCCCATCTGTCCGGCGAGCGGCCTTCCACCACGCGCATCCAGATCAATGATGCCGTGATATAGACGCCCCCATAGGCTGCATAAGCCCGCCCTGCGGAGTCCGACTCAATGCGGGTCAGCAGCAGGGCGAACAGACAGAGGCTGGCAAGACCGGGCAGCAGCAGCCATGCGGAGCGATGGTCCTTCAGCCATAGCCAGACGGCGAAACATCCGGCAATTTCCGCAAAGCCTGCGGCCAGATAGATCAGGAGAGGTTTGAGCAAAAGCATGGCTTCATACTTCCAAAATAGGTCAGTCTGAACACGCAGGCAGCTTTACAAAGCGGTTGTGCTGGCCGCAATCACCCGATGCGATGCGATGCGATGCGATGCGATGCGATGC
>NZ_LHZV01000037.1 GCF_001581005.1 Acetobacter orleanensis | reverse complement strand
GCGGTTTCTAAGCGATCAAACACTCACTGTCAACACATGCCATGAAACCCTCTTTCAGCCGCAGAAAACTGGGAAAAAAGACTCAGATAGCGGGAGAATTTCCGCCATCAGTCGCATTAACATCCATCCATGTTGCGATTTTTTCAAAAAAACGCTGGTTCCCCTCGCCCTTCAGCCCTTGTCCTATTTGGCAACCACGGTTCCTCCCCTCTCACGCTGGCGTAAAGGGCGCTCTGGTTGATATGGGAGGCTTATCGCCCTCTTGAAAAATGGAACATTAAGATGACGTCTGCCAGCAAACTGCCTGTTATCCATATCGCGACAGCTCTGATTTTTAATGAGCAGGGCCAGATATTGCTGGTCCGTAAACATGGCTCTCGCGTCTTTATGCAGGCTGGCGGCAAGATTGATGCTGGTGAAACCGCTGTGCAGGCGGTTACCAGAGAACTGAACGAAGAGTTAGGAATTACGGTAACGCTGAAAGAAGATGATTTTCTGGGCTCATTCACAGCCCCAGCCGCGAACGAGCCGGGCTATCTCATTCAGGCTGAAGTGTTCCAGATGGTTTTATCAGCACCCGTTGCGGCGCAGGCTGAAATTGCGGAAATCATCTGGGTTGATCCCTCTCGTGCCCCGCAAGATTCTTTGGCTCCCCTCACCCGCGACACCTTGATGCCTCTGGCTGCCAAGCTCCTGCGCTCAGGCGCTATCCGCAACTGAAGGCGAATAACCGTTACTACTTTTGCCAGAGTCCGTATCTATCCAACCTCTTGGCTAAAGATACCGCGCCAAGAAGGGAGCCGTTCTGCTTTTTGGTTGGGCTGCGACATCCTTCGGGATGCCTGCGGCGACAATATGTCCCCCATCCTCACCGGCACCGGGGCCAAGATCAATCAGCCAGTCACTTGCGGCAGCTACGCGCATATCATGCTCTGCCAGCACGACGCTATTGTTCTGGTCCACCAATGTCTGCAACTGCCGCATTAGACGATCAACATCGGACGGATGCAGGCCCGTTGTCGGTTCGTCCAACACATAGAGCACATGGCCTGCGCGCCGTTTCTGCAATTCCGTCGCCAGTTTGATACGTTGCGCTTCCCCGCCAGAAAGCTCGGTAGCGGGCTGGCCTAGCCGCAAATAGCCAAGGCCGCCTTGCTGCACCGTATCAAACCCATGTGCTATCGTGGGCTCCGGGGCAAAGAACACATGAGCCTCGTCAACGCTCATCCCCAGCACATCGGCGATGGTTTTGCCGCGTAAGGTGATCTCCAGCACCTCCGGCTTATAGCGCGTGCCGTGACATTCCGGGCATGGCGCATACACACTTGGCAGGAAGAGCAGTTCCACCATAACGGAGCCAACGCCTTCACACTTGGGGCAACGCCCTTTGGCAACGTTGAACGAAAACCAGCCTGCATCAAACCGCTTCTTGCGTGCTTCTGGGGTCGCGGCGAAAGTCTGCCGGATCTGATCGAATAGCCCTGTATAGGTCGCCAGATTGGAACGCGGTGTGCGGCCAATCGGCTTCTGGTCGATGACCACCAGTCGCTTGATTATAGTCAACCCGGAGACCACCGTTCCGATGGGTTGGCCCGGCTCCGCATCCGGCGGAGTAGCTTCATCCTCCTCATCCTGCACCACGTCCGCCGCAACGGGTTGGCCCAATGCTTTGGCGACCACAGAAACAAGAGCCTGCCCCACAAGGCTGGACTTACCGGAACCAGAAACCCCCGTGACGGACACCAGCACACCTAGCGGGAGAGAAAGAGTGACGTCGTTCAGGTTATTCCAGCAAATGCCTGAAAGTTCCAGCCATCCTGCGGGCTTTCGTGGTGGCGTATCCCGATGTGCTGGTGGGTTAAACAGATAAGGGCGGGTCCGGGACTCTTTAACGTCCCTCAAACCTTCTGGCTGTCCGCTATATAGAACGCGCCCGCCCTGCTCCCCGGCATCTGGCCCCACATCTACCAGCCATTGTGCGCGGCGGATAACATCTGGATTATGCTCGACAACCAGCAGAGAGTTCCCGGCGGCGAGCAGACCATCAAGAGCGCGCAAGAGGGCCTGCGTATCCGCGGGATGCAGTCCGGAACTCGGTTCATCCAACACATACACCACACCGAACAGATTGGAGCGGATCTGCGTGCCGAGCCGTAAACGCTGATATTCACCGGGAGAGAGGCTCTGCACAGGACGACTGAGTTGCAGATAGCCCAGACCGAGATCAAGCAGCACCTCAATCCGCTCAATCAATGCGGTGACAATGCCTTTTGCGGCAAGGGTTGTTGCATCGGTCTGCATGAGACCAGTCAATGCAGATCGCAATGCCTGCTGAATATGCTTGAGCGGTAATGCCGAAAGTTCCGCAATGTTGCGCCCGTCAAATGTCACCTTCAGCGCATCCGGGTTGAGGCGTTGCCCATGGCAGACCGGGCATGGCGCGCTGACCATGAAAGACGCGGCACGGGCCCGCATTTTCGCGCTTTGGGATTTTGTAAACGTTTGCAGCACATACTGTCTGGCACCGATAAACGTGCCGTTATAGCCCGGCGGGTCTCCTCGCTTGAGGGCCGCCTGAACTTCCGCATGGGTCAGCCCGGGATAGACCGGCTCGGTCGGTGTTTCCTCTGTGTAGAGGATCCAGTCCCGCGTTTTTTGCGGCAGGTCCTGCCATGGCGTATCCACATCCACGCCGCGCGTAATCAGGATGTCCCGCAGGTTCTGGCCCTGCCATGCGGTTGGCCATGCTGCAACCGCACGGTGGCGAATGGTCAGAGTGGGGTCAGGCACAAGCGTCTGCTCGGTCACATCATAAATGCGCCCCATGCCGTGACAGCGAGGGCATGCGCCCATTGGTGTATTCGGTGAGAAGGATTCCGCTTCCAGCCGCGAGAGGCCCGGCGGATAGGTTCCGGCGCGGGAATACAGCATACGCAGAAGGTTTGAGAGCGTCGTGACACTCCCGACGGACGAGCGCCCGCTACTTCCCCCACGTTGTTGTTGCAGCGCAACCGCAGGTGGCAGGCCATCAATGGCATCCACAGCGGGAACGGGCATCTGGTTAAACAGACGTCGCGCATAGGGAGAGACAGACTCCAGATAACGCCGCTGTGCCTCGGCATAAATCGTCCCGAAAGCCAGTGACGACTTGCCGGAACCAGAGACACCGGTGAACACCACCAGCCTGTCTCTTGGAAGAGCGACATCGACATTTTTCAGATTATGTTCACGCGCTCCGCGAACATGGATCATGGTGCGTGGATCGACGGGGGAAGATTTTGTCTGCTCATCCATACGACCACTATACAGGGTCTGGACGGGAAAGAACGCCCTATTGCCCTCCAATCCATCAGACTTGCCATGCATGTTTTAGTCAGCATAACAGACAGTGTGCTTGTAAAAGACACCCCTTTCATACCCCGACACGCGTGATAAACGGAACGCGGATACAGCAGGATACCAGCCATGACACGCACTACCCGGACTCAGGCGGTTTTTGGCATTACGGGGCGCAGCGGGTCAGGCAAAACGCATCTGATAACACGCCTGCTGCCAACACTTCGGGCTCGCGGTTTGCTGGTTTCCACCATTAAACATACGCACCACGCCATTGATATCGACAAACCGGGCAAAGACTCTTTTGTGCATCGGGAAGCTGGTGCATCTGAAGTCATGCTGGCCACGCCGGACCGCTGGGTTTTGCAACATAGCCAGCCCGATGTGCCCTTTACGCTGACAGATTTGCTTGCCCGTATGGCCCCTGTTGATCTGATCCTGATTGAAGGTTTCCACGCGACAGTCCCTGCCTGCCTTGAGGTTTATCGCCATAAGGTGGGTAAAGAGCCACTTTTTGAAACGCAAAAAAATATCATTGCGGTTGCGACTGATACGCCGCATGCCATTCCGGCCTCTCTTGCGGCCCTCGAACTGGATGACACAGAAGCAGTGATGACATTTATTCTGGAACGCACAGTGCAAATTCCGTTAGGCTAAAAGACTGTTTCAAAAAAACATCAGGGCTATAATGTCTTTTTGGACATGACTATTTCTGGACAAACAGACGAATACGACACCGCAAACCACATCTGTCTGATATTCAGAGAAGAAGACGTGGGTACTGATTATGCCACATCTTTATCCAAGTTAAAGAAGGCACGGAATATCCGCATCATGATCTACGGAAGCAAGTCAACAGACTTAAGTTTATGACCCGCAAAGGAATTTTATAAATGTATCCACCACCGCAATTTAAAGAAAACAGATCTGCTATTTTACTTAATATGATCAGAACACTCCGTTTTGGGGCTCTTGTCAGCACATATAATAAGGAACAGATCATTTCGCATCTACCGGTGGATGTAGAAGAAAATGGCAACACCATTTGGCTCAACACACATGTCTCACGTGCTAACCCCCACTGGCAGGTAACGCGTGAAAGCCCCACCGTTGCGATCTTTGAAGGCCCCCACGCATATATCCGGCCAAGCTGGCTTACGGCTAAGAAACTACATGGTAAAGTCGTACCAACTTGGAACTATATTGCCGTTCATGCCCACGGCACAATTGAAGCGGTAAATGAGCAGACTTGGCTGCTAGAGCATCTTGCTGCTTTGTCTGGCGCAGTCGAGGCTGAGAGGCCCCAACCATGGGCACTCACAGACGCGCCAGCAGATTTTATCGATAAACTGCTTCCGCAGATTGTTGGTATCCGCCTTCGAGTTTCCAAGCTAACGGGCGTCTGGAAGATGAGCCAACATCACTCCGAGCAGAACCGCTCCGAAATAATTAGCGGCTTGCATGCTGAAAACAATCCTTGTAGCCAGAAAGTCGCGTCTGTTATGAGCAATATAAAGACAAGTTTTACAAATAATAAATAAAATTCAAAGATTTATATAGAAATCGTTTCCAACAAACTGTCATAAATTACATCGTGATCTCTAAAACGGCAAAACCCAGCGTGTCTGTCCTGCTTCAACCGGATAGTCCGGGTCTATCCGCAATAACGCTGAGGCGCGGGAAAACACGATGATGTCAGACGCCCCGACAGTCGGCACGGCAGACAGACGCAACCCTTGCGGCTCGATCTTAAAAGAAACGGGGATGAAGTGGGTTGTGCCAGCCACGGGTGTAAAAGCGAAATCTGTAATGCCCGGTACTTGGCTGGTAGAAGCCACCATTCCCATCATGGTTCGCACATAAGGCAGCAGAAAGACCAACGCACAAATGGCTGATGCACCGGGGTTACCCGGCAAGCAAAAAGCCAGACGTTTGCCCTGCGCCATAACAGTCAGCGGTTTACCGGGGCGGATTGTAACCCCTCGAAATACCGTTTCCGCTCCAAGGCTGCGGAGAGCGTCCATCACGTTATCTGTCTGGCCTACAGAGATGCCCCCGGTTGTTACCAACACATCGGTTTCAGCCCAAGCCTGCGCGAGTGTCTCGCTCAGTTTCTGTTCATCGTCAGACGGAACAGAATAGAGCACGACCTCCGCGCCCGCCTCACGTAGCAAGGCGGCCAGCATGGGGGAATTTGAATCTGCGCGGGTATCTGAGGCATCCTCTGCAAGTTCCGCACCGTTTGAGACGACGGCAACGCGCACTGGCCGGATAACCGCAACCTCCGTGATACCCTGACAGGCCAGCAAAGCAGTATGCCGCCAGTCCAAGCGCGTGCCGCGTGTTACCAGCATTGCGCCTTGCGGAAACTCCTCCCCTGCCCGCCGAATGTTAGCCCCGCACTCCGCCAACATTTTTGCAGGCTGCACCAGACCTGTTTCGGTCAGATACATCCGCTCTTTTGCCATGACGCAATCAGCGCCCTGCGGAATGCGCGCACCCGTTAAAATGCCAAGCGCCTGCCCTACTGGCAGTGGCACGGGCAGATCTCCCGCTGCCATCTGCCCGACCACGGGCAGGCCTGCTTCCGTCGCTTGCATCGCCGCATGACTAAACGCGTAACCATCCATCGCGGAAATATCGGCTTCCGGTCTGGCACTAACGGCTCTTACATCGTGAGCCGTAATACGCCCTACCGCTTCCGCCAGCGGAACATGCATAAGGGGACGAACAGACGCGCCCTCCGCATAGGCTGCAATCAGTTGCAATGCGGTGTCGCAATCCACCATGCTTGTAAAGCTGTTCCGCATTGTCAGAAAAAATCCTGTCCTGAAACACACAATCCCGGAAAGTGGCTCTGAAGGTCAGGCCGGGAAAGAAAACGGGTTCAGCGCCGCCCGGATAAAGCCCTGATCTTCCAGCGCGGCATCCAGCACAACTGTCGCCAGATCATCCGCAAGAATTTCCAGCTCAGGATCACGATCCAACCGGAAAAGCTTTACGTAGCTTTTACAATCTCCACAGGTTTCCGCCTGTATGGGGGCCGTGGTGTTTTCAAAGGACCAGTAATCAATATGCCCGGTTTCATCACACACGCTGCATGTGGCACGTACTTTGTGCCAGCGTGTCTCACACAGACTGCACTGAAGATAACGCAGCCCTTCCCGGTCTCCCGTTAATACCAGTGCGCCAGAAGGCGGTGCACCACAGCAAGGACAGGCTCCGCCTTCTGACCGACGGTGATGCAACGCATCATCCCCTGCCGCCAGCAGAGCAATGGCCTGCGCCCAGAAAACGGAAAGACCAGCCCATAAAAAGACAGCCGCCCCTGCATCTATCTCATCATACCCGCCGGATAACAGCGCATGAGCCTGTGCAGCCAGAGCAGACGGTTTTTCCGCTGCTAGAGCCTGCAAAGCGTCCTGCGTTTCCGCCGGAAGGTGCGCGCCAGCCTCTGCCACAAGTGCAGCAAAAGCTTTCTGCCAGTAGACGCTTTCCTCCAGCATGGCGAGCGTCGGGCTATCCGGGGATGTGTTCTGACCGTGCAGCATAGCGCGGATGGGCTCCGCATCTGCAAGGCTCAGTGGCGTGGTCAGCAGGATATACCGCTGTGCGGCGACAAGGCCCGACAGAAAGCTGAAATAGCCGGCATTGACCTCATCCTCCGGCACAGAAGACGGCTCGTTCTGAGCCGCCTCTTTCACCAACTGAAAGGCCAGTTCTTCTAGCCGTGCCGCACGCCGCGTATATAGCACCTCAAGCTTGGGGAAAATAATAGGCTCGATAGCGGGAACGCCGGGGATCCGCTTATCGAGTGCCGGAATATCTGAGTGGTCTTTGATCATGGATGGTGTTTTGCCGGAGTATCGTTGGAGGGAGCAACCTCTTCCTCATACCACCGGTCATGATGCTGCTTGGCCCATGCGCGGGAGACGTAGCCTGTCAGCATACCTGTCACCGAGCCGCGCACCCAGATGCCCATATAGATATGACCAATCACCAGCAGGATCAGGCCAAGACCGGCCATGGAATGCGCCAGCAACGCCAGACGAATGGCCGGAATGGGGAAATAGCCCGCAAAATAAGGACGCCAAGCCACCACACCTGTCACAAACAAGGCGCTGATCAGCAGCATGATGCACCAGAACAGGATTTTCTGTCCGGCATTGTATTTGCCAATTTTCAGCGGCTTTGTGTGCTTGTTCGCCAGAACATCGCCAACATTCCGGAACCACGTCATGTCCGTTTTGACCAGAATGTTATGATGCACAAAGCGGAAGAACATACAGACCAGCAGCAGGAAAACCACCGTACCGAGGAACGGATGCAGCATCCGCGCAAGCTGCGGCGTGCCCAGCACACCGTTCATCCAGCTCAGGCTCGGGAAAAACCACGAAAGCCCGGACAGGGCGACCAGAAAGAAGCACGCCACCATGGTCCAGTGGCACATGCGGTCTATAAACTTAGTCCGCAGGATAAGATTTTTGGTGTCCATGGTTATTCTCTCCCTGCCGGGCGATCACCCTGCGCAGTGTCAGACGCTGCCACACTCTCTTTTTCTTCCGGCTGCTTTGCTGGCTCCGGCTCCGGAGTATCAACCGTATTCGGCCCTACCCCCACGTAATGCGCAAAAGCCCCAGCCAGCGTGGCGATAAAGCCAATGGCGCCAACAGGCTTCAGCCATTCTTTCCAGCCGCGTACAAACGGGCTGATATGCGGGTCTTTCGGCAGGCGATGATACATTTCCGGCTTGTCAGCATGAGTCAGCACATACATCACATGCGTGCCGCCAACGCCTTGCGGGTCATACAGTCCGGCACCCTCATGTCCACGGCTTTTCAGCTCTTCAACGCGGGAAGCCGCCAGATCCTTCATTTCGGCCTTGGAGCCGAAGGAAATCGCGCCAGTCGGGCAGGTTTTAACGCAGGCAGGTTCCTGACCAACGCTCACGCGGTCCGCGCACAGCGTACATTTATAGGCCTTGTTGTCTTTCTTATTGATGCGCGGCACATCAAAAGGGCACCCGGCAATGCAGTAACCACAGCCAATGCACTGGTCGGACTGAAAATCAACAATGCCATTTGCAAACTGAACAATCGCGCCGGGGCTTGGGCAGGCCTTCAGGCACCCCGGCTCCTCGCAATGCATGCAGCCTTCTTTACGCAGCAGCCATTCCAGCCTGCCGCTTTCATCTTCCACTTCATCAAAGCGGATAACTGTCCAGCTTTCTGCCGTGAGATCGGCGGGGTTGTCATAAACGCCGACGTTATGGCCGACCTCATCCCGCAGGTCATTCCATTCCGAACACGCGACCTGACACCCTTTGCATCCGGTGCAAATGGAGACGTCAATCAGCTTGGCGACTTCCTGCTGATGATCACGCGCCTGCGGGGCCGGTGTCAGACCGTTTGTTGCGGACCGTCTGATGATGTCCTGTGATTGCATTCCCATCATTCCACCTCAGACTTTTTCAACATTAACAAGGAAAGCCTTGAATTCAGGCGTCTGGGTGTTTGCATCCCCTACCGCCGGGCTGAGCGTATTGGCCAGATAGCCTTTGCGCGTTGCCCCTTCAAAACCCCAGTGACAGGGAACACCAATCTGGTCGAGTTCGCGGCCCATCACCGTCAGGGTTCGGACGCGCTTGGTCACCACGGCTTTCGCTTCGATATAGCCGCGCTTGGAGGACACTTTCACCATGTCTCCGGCCGCAATATTCAGACGTCCGGCCAGCTTTTCCCCAATTTCAATAAACTGTTCCGGCTGCGCGATGGCGTTCAGACGAGAATGCTTCGTCCAATGCCGGAACAGTTCAGTGATGGAATAGGTTGTCGCCACGTATGGAAAGTCTTTCTGGTCCCCCATCCGCGCCCGATCATCCTTCAGCACACGCGCTGTCGGGTTATGGGTCACCTTCGGGTGCAACGGATTATTGACCAGAGGTGTTTCTGTCGGCTCGTACTGTTCAGGGAACGGGCCATCGACCATCTTATCGCAGGCGAACAGACGACCCAGACCTTCCGACAGCATGATAAACGGACCGACCCCACTGCCCGGCGGGGATGTCGGCGGGTAATCCGGCACATCTGAGCCGCTCCAGCGCTTGCCGTCCCACTCCAAAATTTGGCGTTTGGGGTCCCACGGGCGACCATTCGGGTCCATGGAGGCGCGGTTATACAGAAGACGCCGGTTGGCAGGCCAAGCCCAAGCCCAGCCCGGTGTATTGCCAAGGCCAGTATCGGTGTTGTCACGACGGGCCATCTGGTTCCCAGCATCCGTCCATGATCCAGCGAAGATCCAGCAGAAGCTTGCTGTCGTGCCATCATCTTTCATGACGGAGAAGTCCGGCAACTGATGGCCTTTTGGCACGACAATGTGGCCCTGATCATCCGTGATGTCAGCCAGCGCAGTGCCGTTACATTCACGAGCGATTTCTTCAGGCGTGGGGTCTTCCGCGTCTTTATAGTTCCACTGCATGTTCAGAACAGGCTCGGGGCAGACACCGCCTTCCTTCCTGTAGAGATCACGCACCTTGCTATAAATCGTGCCGATAATCCGGCTATCGTGCCACGCCTCACCCGGCGGTTCAGCCCCAGCGAAATGCCACTGCAACCAGCGACCGGAATTGACAATGGAGCCGTTTTCTTCCGCAAAGCAGCTTGCGGGCAGACGGAAGACTTCTGTCTGAATGTCTTCTGTCTTCACATTATTAAACTGCCCCTCATTTTTCCAGAAAGAGGCTGTTTCCGTGCTAAGCGGGTCAATGGAGACAAGGAACTTCAATTTGGAGAGGGCGACCGCAGTCTTGTTCTTGTCCGGCATGGCGGCCAGAGGGTTGAAGCCCTGCGCGATGTAGCCGTTCACCTTGCCCTGATACATCCTGTCAAAATAGGCCAGCATATCGTAGCTGGCGTCCCATTTTGGCAGCCAGTCATAGCCCCAGTTATTAGCGGCTGTGGCGTGTTCGCCCCATAGAGTCTTCATCAGGCTGACAAAGAATTTTGGCGTGTTGTGGTAATAGTTCACCTGTCCGGGCACGTCCGCTGCGGGCGTGGTCTCCTTCAGATAAGTCGCCATGTCCTGCTGCTTGTCGGACGGCAGGTTGAGGTAACCCGGCAGACGCAGAGAAAGCAATCCCAGATCCGTAAAGCCCTGAATATTGGAATGGCCGCGCAGGGCGTTCATGCCACCACCCGCCATACCGATGTTGCCCAGCAGCATCTGAACCATTGCGGCAGACCGGATTACCTGCGCACCATTGGTATGGTGCGTCCAGCCAAGCGCGAACAGGAAAGTGGAGGTCAGGTCCGGCGCGCTGGTAGAGGCCAGTGTTTCACAGACATACAGGAAGTCTTTGACCGGCGTGCCGCTTAGCTGCGTCACCATTTCCGGCGTGTAGCGCTCCACATGCTTCCGCAGCAGGTTAATGACACAGCGCGGGTTCTGGAGTGTCGGGTCCTGACGGGCAAACCCTTTTTCGTCCCGCTCATACGTCCATGAGGATTTATCGTATTTGCGCTTTTCAACGTCATAACCGGTGAAAAGTCCGTCTTCAAACGCGAAGTCTTCCCGCACAATCAGGGCCGCGTTGGTATAGGCCTTAACATAGTCATGCTGAATTTTGTCATGTGACAGCAGGTAGTTGATAACCCCCAGCATGAACGCCGCGTCCGACCCAGCCCGGATGGGGGCGTAGAAATCCGCCACGGCGGCGCTACGGTTAAAGCGGGGGTCCACCACCAGCACTTTCGCGCCGTTGCGGATTTTGGCTTCCATCACCCATTTGAAACCCACCGGATGCGCTTCCGCCGGGTTCCCACCCATGATGAGCACCACGTTGGCGTTCTTGATATCCACCCAGTTGTTGGTCATGGCACCGCGGCCAAAGGACGGCGCAAGGGCCGCAACAGTCGGGGCGTGGCAAAGGCGGGCCTGACAATCAAGCCCCAGCATCCCCAAGGAGCGGGCGAATTTGAAGTCCAGCACTCCGGTCTCGTTACTGGCGGCGGACGATGCCAGCATCCCGGAACTCAACCAACGGTTGACCAGTTCGCCTTTTTCATTGCGTTCAATGAAATTTTTGTCACGATCATCTTTAAGAAGGCGTGCGATGCGGTCCGTCGCCTCGTCCCAGCTAATGCGCTTCCATTCCTTGGCTCCGGGAGCACGATATTCCGGATATTGCAGGCGGGTCTCACTATGAATGAAATCAACCAGCCCCGCCCCTTTCGGGCACAGAGACCCACGGCTGACGGGATGATCCGGGTCACCTTCAATATGGAAGATGCTCGGTTTGGCATTTTTAGCGCCATCCCCAAGGCTATACATCAGGATGCCGCAACCAACGGAACAATAGGTGCAGTTGTTACGGGTTTCCTTAGCACGCAGTAGCTTATACTGCCGGGAATCTCCAGCGTAAGCCTTAGGCGGTGCAAAGCCCAGAGCAAGAGCACTGGCCCCGGCAACGCATGTGCCACCAGCTTTCAAAAATTGCCGTCTACCCAGAGTCATTGTGCCACGCCTTCAGTTACGCATCTCATACGCTGTATAGTCGATATCTAAATAATTTCACTACAATCTGAATTGATGCAAATCATTTAATTGCGCGCAGAGAAAATCATTTTTCCTGTAAAATAAAGGAACTATGGCAGTTTTCTATATTCTTACGGATACAGAAAGAACAACTATAAGTTGATTTTTATGCATAATGTCTTTTGGCGTCCTTGCCACCATACCTGCTCGCCAACGCGAGATTAAGGATGTTTTGTGCTGACACCACTCCCCGAACTCAGAACGATCGCCTTGCCTATCGTTCTCTGTCAGAAAGAAAAAAGGCAGCGGCCAATAACCGCTGCCCTTCGTCTAAAGGACGCATAAAACGCCTCTTTATGGACCGAAAAAACGCCTATAGAACGCCCTAAAATACAAATTAGGGTTTACGGCTCACAGTTCTCAAGAAACAGGTGCCTCTACCGCGCATCGTCACATTCTTTTGCGGCGGACTGGTCTGCCGTCACCACACCTTGCTTGCTGGCGGGCATAAAGTGATTGAACACCAGATGCAGAACCATCGCGGCAGTCGCGCCAAGTGTAATCCCGCTTCCAAAAATGATCTGCGCCCAGTTTGGAAAATTATCAGCTATATGGGGCTGCGCGGTCGCCAGCATTCCTAGCCCAATGCTGGTGCCTACAATGATCATATTGTTCTGATCTTCAAAATCCACTTGTCCGAGGGTCTGCACACCCACCACGGCTACCGTCGCGAACATGGCGAGCGCGGCCCCGCCCAAAACAGGCAGCGGCACGCTTGCCATAATGGCAGCCAGTTTAGGGATGCAGCCTAAAATCATCATAAACACTGCGGCAGAGGCCACGACCCAGCGGCTTTTGATCTGCGTCAGCCGCACTAGACCGACATTTTCTGCAAAACACGTATAGGGGAAAGAGTTGAAAAGGCCGCCGATAAACGTCGCCAGTCCATCCGCGCGAATTGCAGCACTAATATCACCAGCCGTGATGGGTTTTTTGACAATTGCGCCCGTTGCAAAAACATCGCCCGTTGTTTCCAGCATGGAAATGACCATGACGATAATAAGAGAAAGAATTGGCACAACATGAAATGTCGGCATTCCGAAATATAACGGCTTGGAAAAGGTCAGTAGCGGTGCTGTGCCGACATCCGTGAAATGTGCATCACCCAGAACCCACGCCACCAGTGTCATGCACACAAGGCCGATTAGCACGGCAATGGTGCCAATAAATCCACGGAAGAATTTCTGAATAGCCAGAATAAAGAAGAGCGTGCCCAGACCATACGCCACGTTGCGCAGATTGACCGGGTTTTGCATGGCGTTTGTGCCCGCGCCCGCTACAATGTCATTAGCCGCGACGGGGAGAAGCGCCAACCCGATCACCAGAATGACCGACCCAGTCACGACTGGCGGGAAAAACCGGATCAGTCGGGAAAAATAGGGCGCAACACCAAAAGAAAATATCCCGGCAACAATAACGGCCCCAAAAATCTCACGCAGCCCGTCGATACCGCCCCCGGCGGAGAGGCCAATGGCAATCATCGGCATTACGGCCGTAAATGTTACCCCTTGCAGAAGTGGTAGCCTTACACCGATTTTACCAATACCGACCGCCTGAATGAGCGAGGCAATCCCGCAGGTAAAGAGATCGGCCTCAATCAGATGTTCCAGAATGTCACGCGAAAGGCCAAGCGCACTGGCCAGCAGGATGGGAACAATGACGGCGGCGGCGTAAAATGTCAGAACATGCTGGAAACCGTAAATCGCGAGTTCCCAAAACGGCAGCATCTGGTCAACCGGATGGACCGTTTCAGCAGTGCGAGATTTATCGTGGCTCACGCGCCCACCTCCTGCTGAGGGCCAAAGCGCCAGAAGTCTGCACAAAGCGCCCTGCCACTCTCCCTTACAGGCAGCACGCACGCGCCTGATAGACAACGCACTTGCGCACCTGCGGCAGAATGGCTGAAAACCACATCCGGACCATGTTCTGATAAAGACATCATACCAGTCCTTTTATCCTGCAAGCGTAAAGAGGCAAGGGCATCCACTAGCCAGAACACAACATCAGGCCAAGCCATTCGTATGGCTGCGCAGAGTAATGTGCTTCCAGAACCGGAAGGATACTCCCTCCCCTCCTAGCTGCAGGGGGCAAACTCGCCTAAAATCCACGCGCTGTCATGGCTACTCAGCAGGGAAAACCTTTCCTTTCACGCTGATGCGCCGTGTTGATAGAGGGTCAGAACATGCCAGATTTGCCCATTTATGCGCTTTTGGCACCCGATCCAGCTTTTGCCACTCTGCTCTTTAATGCCGATTTCATCTCTGCGAGGTTTCATGCCCTCTTCATCCCGCACTGCCGCTCTCAGAGGGCGTTTTGTCACCTTTACTGGCAATCCGTTCACCATGCCGCCGGAAGACAGCCTGCATGTGGAAGAAGACGGCCTGATCCTGATTGAAAACGGGAAAATTACGCAATGTGGTGCCTATGATACCCTGCGGGCCCATATTCCGGCTGGCGTTAACGTCACCCACTACCCAGACAGCCTGATTAGCGCGGGGTTTATTGATACACACGTCCACTACCCGCAGCTTCCCGTCATTGCCTCATGGGGGGAGCAGTTGCTGGAGTGGCTGCAACACTACGTTTTCCCCACGGAAGCAAAGTTCTCAAACCCGGAGGTCGCGCAGACCATTGCCCGCGCCTTTTTGCAAGAACTGCTCCGCAACGGCACGACCACGGCGGCTGTATATTGCACCGTGCATCCTGAATCCGTCACCGCATTTTTTCAGGAATCAGAAAAACTCGGCACACGGATGATCGCGGGCAAAGTCCTGATGGACCGTAACGCGCCGGACACCCTCCGCGATACAGCCCAGCGAGGCTTTGATGAGTCTCAAAAGCTGATTGACACATGGCACGGCAAAGGGCGGCAGCTTTACGCCGTAACGCCACGCTTTGCGATTACCAGCACGCCGGAGCAACTGGACTGTGCAGGCGCTCTGTTCCAGAGCAGGGACGATCTGTTCATGCAGACCCATCTTGCGGAAAATGAAGATGAGATTGCTTTTGTCAAAACCCTGTTCCCTGACCGCGCCTCCTATCTGGATGTGTATGACAAAGCCGGTCTGGTCGGGCCGCGTGCTATTTTCGGCCATGCCATTCATCTGCACGAGCATGATTTTCAGCGGTGTCATGACACAGAATGCAGCCTCGCCCACTGCCCCACCTCCAATCTGTTTCTGGGAAGTGGCGCGTTTCGGCTGTTTGATGCGGTAGATCCTCGCCGCCCTGTCCATGTCGGTCTGGGTACCGACATTGGCGCAGGCACCAGCTTTTCTCTGCTCAGCACGATGGGAGAGGCTTACAAGGTTTCTCTCATGGCTGGAAAACAGCGGCTCCATGCTATTCAGGCTTTCTGGCTGGCCACCGCTGGCGCCGCAAAAGCCCTGCATCTGGAAAACAAAATCGGCACGATCGCACCCGGCATGGAAGCGGACCTGTGTGTGCTCGACCCATCGGCAACACCCTTACTGGCACTCCGTAGCAGGGATTGCTCCAGTCTGGCCGACCTCCTGTTTGTGCTCATGACGCTGGGAGACGACCGCTGTATTAAGGCCACATGGGTTGATGGCCGCATGGTCTATGCTCGGGCCGATAGAGAGGCATAGTGCCGTGAGACCTATCAAAGGTGTCACTGCCAAAAGGCCTCA
This sequence comes from Acetobacter orleanensis, assembly GCF_001581005.1. Classification (GTDB taxonomy): domain Bacteria; phylum Pseudomonadota; class Alphaproteobacteria; order Acetobacterales; family Acetobacteraceae; genus Acetobacter; species Acetobacter orleanensis. The sequence continues at coordinate 12,336 of NZ_LHZV01000037.1, read as the reverse complement.
TTCCGGCCAGACTTTTATGCCTGTTTAGTCTTCAGTCACGCCTCTGTTTTTCTGAGCCTCTTGTGTGCGCACATCTTCGATAAAGAAAATAAAACTATTACCATCAGGACAGTTTTTGTCTTCCGCCACGTGGAAAACCCGCTTTCCTCTCTGGACAACCCCGCACACACACGCTTTCCTCCTGACAGAAAGCGTATTGGCAGACCGTTGATACCCTCAGGTTCTACAAGGATTTTTAAAGCAATGGCCTCACTCAGCCCGTTAGCTGGCAAGACACTTGATCCGTCCCAGCTTACTGACATTCCGGCTTTGATTGCAGCCTATTATGACCGCAAGCCTGATGTCTCCATCCCGACCCAGCGCGTCTCCTTTGGTACCTCCGGGCATCGCGGCTCCTCGTTCCATACCAGCTTTAACGAAGGCCATATTCTGGCTATCTGTGAAGCCATCTGCCGCCACCGCAAGGCAGAAGGCATTGATGGGCCGCTGTTTGTCGGCATGGATACCCACGCTCTGTCCGGCCCGGCCCAGCGCTCCGCGATTGAAGTGTTTGCAGCCCACGGGCTGGACGTGCGCGTGGACCAGAATGACGGCTTTACACCCACACCCGTTATCTCCCACGCCATTCTGGCCTACAACAAAGGCCGCACGACAGGTCTGGCGGACGGGGTTGTCATCACGCCGTCTCACAACCCCCCCTCTGATGGTGGATTTAAATATAACCCGCCCAATGGTGGCCCGGCGGATACCGCAATTACAAAAGCCATTCAGGACATGGCGAACGGCTTTCTGGCTGAGGGCCTGAAAGAGGTAAAACGCCTACCGTATGAAGAAGCCCGCAAGGCCACCTGTATCAAAGGCTATGATTACATTACACCCTATGTGGCCGATCTGGAGTCCGTGATCGACATGAAAGCCATTCGGGATGCTGGCGTAAAAATCGGCATTGATCCGCTGGGTGGTGCTGCGGTGCATTACTGGAAACCAATTATCGAGCGCTACGGCCTCAACGCCACAGTGGTGAATGAAGCCGTAGACCCGACCTTCTCTTTCATGACGGCCGATTGGGACGGGCAGATCCGCATGGACTGCTCCTCCCCCTACGCCATGCAGAGCCTGATTGGCATGGCCGATCAGTTTGACGTGGCGTTCGCGAATGACACGGATGCTGACCGCCACGGTATTGTCGCCAAACCGGATGGGTTGCTGAACCCCAACCACTATCTGGCCGTTGCCATTGCTTACCTGTTCCGTAACCGGCCGGACTGGAGCCCGGAACTGGGCGTTGGCAAAACATTGGTCAGCAGCGGATTGATTGACCGGGTTGCGAAAGACCTTGGCCGCAAACTGGTGGAAGTTCCTGTAGGACTGAAATGGTTTGTACCGGGCCTGATGGATGGTTCACTGGGCTTTGGTGGCGAGGAAAGTGCTGGCGCCACCTTCCTCCGGCGTGACGGCACCGTATGGACCACGGATAAGGACGGCATCATTCTGGGGCTGCTGGCGGCTGAAATCACGGCAAAAACGGGCAAGAACCCGAGTGTGCATTATCACGAACTCAGTGCCCGTCTGGGCACGCCGTTCTATGCGCGCATTGATGCCCCCGCCAATGCGGAACAGAAGGCCAAACTCAGCAAACTATCCCCGGAGCAGTTCCCGCTGGAAACACTGGCTGGTGACAAAATTATCAGCAAACTGACCCGCGCGCCGGGTAATGATGCTCCCATCGGCGGCCTGAAAGTCGTGACGGAAAACGGCTGGTTTGCCGCCCGCCCCTCCGGCACGGAAGATGTTTACAAAATCTACGCCGAGAGCTTCAAAAGCGAGGAACACCTGCTGGCGATCCAGACAGAAGCACAGGCAGCCATTTCCAAGGTTTTTGCGGCCTGAAAAGGCTTCATTCTGACCAACTAAGGTGGAAGCGACGCCCTATCTGCGCCGCTTCCACCACTTTCGTCATTACCTGGACGATGGAGACCCCGTATTCTTCCCATGCCCTGCTTCTGGATGCAGAAGACGCTTTGTGTCGATCGGCTGGAACGGTGGGATGGGTTGTCCCGGGTAATAAACCGGCCCCTTGTAATTCTGGTTCAACTGGCTGGCATTCAATTTATCGACCAGCATATCGCCCGTGCCGTCGACATAACGGCTGTGCCCTGCGCTTTTCTGCGCCGCAGACGCAGAAGACGCCGCATTCACTTTGAGCGGTGTCTGTCCGGTTGGAACAAGATCACCAGCATAAGCCTCCGGCACACCCAGCAAAGGGACCAGCAGGGCCGCACACCATACAAACCGTCTTGTTCTTTTCATGGTCATAACCTTTCGAAACACTCCCGGCCTCGTGGCTGGCCGGGGGACAGTTTCTTCACGCCGTCAGGCTGCCGTCTTCAGCGCCTCAATCTGTGGCACAGTCTCTTTTCCGTCCAGCGAAGGAGACGTCATCGCAATACGACGCGGCTTCATGGCTTTCGGTATCTCCCGCTTCAGATAAAGAGTTTTTATGCCGCTTTTTAAAGAGCAGGCGCGCTAAACGTATCACACTGCCGGATATCACCGCTTTTCAGACCGCGGCTGAACCAGTTAACGCGCTGAGCCGACGTGCCATGTGTAAAGCTGTCCGGCACGATAGACCCCTGCGCCTGCCGTTCCAGCCGATCATCCCCAACGGCGGACGCTGCATTCAATCCTTGCTCGATATCGCCAGCTTGCAGGATATTGCGGGCGTCATTAGCCCGCCGAGCCCAGACACCGGCAAAGCAGTCCGCCTGTAACTCGGTCCGGACGGACGCTCCGGTGGCACCACGCTGGCCCTCAAGCCCTTGCCTGTCCAGTTGGGCCATAATCCCCAATTCATTCTGGACATGATGCCCGACCTCATGCGCCACCACATATGCCCGCGCGAAATCACCTCCCGCGCCCAGACGGTTCTTCAATTCCTGAAAAAAGGCGAGATCCAGATAGACCTTGTGATCCGCCGGGCAGTAGAACGGCCCGACAGAGGTTTGGGCATATCCACAAGCCGACTGCGTGCCTCCGCTAAACAGGACCAAACGCGGCTCATGATAGGTGCGCCCCATCTGCTGGAAATAGGATGTCCAGACGTTTTCCGTGGACCCAAGAATACGGGCGATAAACTGCTTCTGCGGATCTGGTCCCTGCACAGGCTGCTGGGCAACCACCGCACTCTGCTGACCGGATGAGCCACTGCCCTCCAGAAGACTGAAAACGAGTTTTGGGTCCACCCCAAAATACAACGCCCCCAGCGCCAGAAGAATCCCACCAATACCGATTTTCAGAGGAGCGCGACCACCACCACCGGATGTCCGCTCATCATCAATATTCGTGCTTTCCCGTTCCCCATCCAGACGCATGCTGTCATCCCTTCAGTGCCTGCCGCTCCAATCATACACTTATAGCATGACTCTGTCCTTTAGCAGTCCTTAGGCACGAAGCGCGCTACGCCACCATGGCCTCCGCACCGCATCAGACTGCTTTTTTTGACGGTCTATTCCAGACGCCCCCGAAAACGGATGCGTTTCATAACGCGAAGGGTCAACAACCCACTCCGCAGTGCCTCCATGATGGTGGCTCAGCATCTCGATTGACCACCGCTCTTCCGCAGCGACACCCCCAACGGGATTGTCCCTGAGACTGAACGGACTGGCCGAACCAATTTTCCAGCGTGTTGCGCTCAGGCATTGGGAAGGCGTCTTCATCAGGAACGCTGAACGGTAGAGCAAAAAGCCAGTCGCGCCACGTTCATGCGCCGCCCGTTGCAGGCGACGTGTCGTTCCAAGATCAGGTGCAGTGCGACTATCAACGACCACAGCGCACACACCGCGCTCCCGCAGCACGACCTCGCATAAATCCACAAAAGAGGTCTGCGTAGCTGTCACACAGATCAGGCGTCCGGGGCTCAGTCCGGCCTGTTCGACACCAGCCACGCACAGGTCAAGATAGTCTTCGCCAATCCAGACAACGACCCCTGTCGTGCGCGCCAGCATAGACGCCACAAAGCGGGACGGTTTGGCAGATGCCTGACGGTCGCTCCCGGCTCCGAAAAATTCGTGAACAGTGCCTCTTTCCAGCCCGCCACCCAGACGGGCATCAATATCCGCAATGCCGGTAGAAAACCTGTGCGTAACGGCACGGGCTGGACCAGTATCCATCCGGGCAATCCGATCTCGCAATAAATCCAGTGTATCCGAGTGTGATGGCGCCATGACTGCATCCCTTCTGCTCCGTTTTTTATACGAAGAACAAAACAGGAACACAAGGAAATTCTGCGTATCTTTCAGGTCGCCGATTTTGAATACGGGCGGCTTCACAACCGTAAAAATTATCAAAGAACCATGATACCCTATGGGGGGTCTGAACATGCCTCCACTGCTTTTATGCTCTTTACAATAATCCCCCGGTGCTTTTTTAAAGAGACTTTCCCGGACTGGAGGCAGACCCTTCGCCATGCATCGTTCAGACCCAGCACCCCTTATACTGGCGACATTCTGTCGCTGGCTGATGGTGTGCTGCGTTCTGTTTGGATTGTGCGGCCAGCTTCTGCTGCAAAGCAATGCGCTGCCGGATGAAGCACCTCGCGTCACCTTTGAACGACTGACCGGACTGCATATCGGACCGGGCCAGCCCTCTACCATGCCCCCCATGCACCATGCGGATGGCGCCATGCCGGGCATGATGTCTGGTATGACGCACACCGGAAAGCCTGACCCTTCCGGCCATCATCATGACGGCTCGTGCCCGCTCTGCCCGCTGCTCCATCTTCCCGCTGTCATTTTCAGCGTTGCGTTTATCGCAGCCCTGATTCTGATTGCATGGTCACGATCCTCCTATAGCGCGCTGCTGCCACGTGCGCCGCCGGTTTACGCTCTGGCCTTTCGGCCCCCTCCAACGGGGCCACCTGCTTTCCTCTGAAAACGATACGCGCTGGCATGCAGCCTTCAGCAGAGCTGAACACCTGTAGTGCTGGCTGTTTCCGTTTCATGGAAAGTCTCAGCACCATGTTTTCTCTTTTTATTCGGCGTGGCCTCTGCGCCTGCCTGTGCGCTGGTACATGCGCACTGGCCTGCACGACCGCCCTTTCCTCTTCTGCGGACGCACAAAGCCGTCCATCCGCAACACCTGTCTCCCCAACCGCTCTGGCTGTATCACCCAGTACAGACATGCAGGAGACCAACGTCAGCACATCAACAGAACAACTCACGGTCAACGGTGTCCGTCGCAAGCTCTCTACCGGCCCGGATACAGCCAACCTCTTCCGGCATAGTCTGGGTTACAGCGCCTATTCTGGCGGTGGCGTGTCCTCGCTGCCTGTTCTGAACGGTATGGCGGATGAGCGCGTGGCAACCTTTGTCGATGGCATGCGCATTCCGTCCGCCTGCCCCAACCACATGAATCCGGCCTTGTCCTATATCGACCCGGATGCCGTTTCTTCCGCCGTTGCCATTGCGGGCATTACATCCGTCAGCCAGGGTGGAGACAGCACTGGCGGCACGCTGGAAGTCAACCGGAAAGACCCCATTTTCTCGTCGTCCTCCAAACTTCTGGTGACCGGCCATGTCCGGGGGGACTATCGCAGTAATGGCGGCGGTTCGGGAGCATCCGGCTCAATCACCACTGCTAATGACTGGTTGAGTCTGCGCTATACCGGCTCCTACAGCCACGCCAGTGACTATCACACCGGCGGCAACGAACGGCGCGTGCTCTCCACCAGCTATCTCAGCTTCAATCATGCTGTGACGCTGGGTGTCAAAAAAGACAACCATCTGCTCGCCATTACCGCTGGCCAGCAGGACATTCCGTATGAAGGTTTCCCCAATCAGTATATGGATATGACCAACAACCGCTCCACCTTTGTAAACGGCAAATACAAGGGAGACTTCAACTGGGGCACATTGGAGGCGCGCGGGTTCTGGCAGCGGGTCGACCACGCCATGAATATGTTAGCCGACAAAGGTGGTCACACCGCCACAACGGGCATGCCGATGAACACGGACACCCGCACTGCGGGTTATGCCCTCAAAGCCACAATTCCACTCGGACGGAAGCATACCCTCGGGCTAGGGAGTTCGTTTGACCATAACGGCCTGAACGACTGGTGGCCGCCCCTACAGGGCAGCATGATGATGGGACCGAACACCTTCCATAACATCAATCAGGGACACCGTGACCGTCTCGGCCATTATATTGAGTGGAAGGCCCAATGGCTGCCACGCTTTTCGACCGAACTGGGATTGCGGAATGATCTGGTCATGATGAATACAGGCCCGGTCTCCCCCTATTCATGGCACGGCATGATGAGCATGGCGGACGCCATGGCCGCCCAACGCTTTAATGCCGCCTCCCGCGGGCGCACGGACACAAATTTTGATGTCACGGCTCTTGCCCGCTGGACACCGCTGGACAGCCTGACACTGGAAGGCGGATACGCCCGCAAAAGCCGTGCCCCCAGCCTCTATGAACGCTACGCATGGGGTCAGGGTGCTATGAGCACCACCATGATAGGCTGGTTTGGAGACGGCAACGGGTATGTCGGCAATCTGCATCTGACATCAGAAATTGCCAATACGCTCAGCACCACACTAACATGGCATGACCCCGTCAATCATGCATGGGAAGTCAAGGTTCAGCCCTATTATACATATACCCACAACTATATTAACGTGGTGCGCATTGGTACGCTTCCTAACGGGCTTTCCAAACTTCAATTTGCTAACCACAACGCCCGTAGCTACGGCATTAACAGTTCCGGTTTTGTCAAACTGTGGAACACCACCGCGTTCGGGATGGGCGAACTGAAAGCCAACTTGAACTGGGTGCGCGGGCAGGATCTGGTCACACATTCTGGCCTATATCACCAGATGCCTGCCAACGGTTCCATCAGCCTCCATGAAACCTATGAAAACTGGACAGGCCGGGTGGAAGTCACGCTGGTTAAAGCCAAGAGCACTGTAGACTGGTTGCGTAATGAGCCGCGCACCCCCGGATACGCCCTGCTAGGTCTGGGCGGCAGCTACCGATGGCGGGTGCTGACACTGGATGCCAGCATCGAAAACCTTCTGAACCAGAAATACTATCTGCCTCTCGGTGGTCTTTCTCTGGGAGACTATCGCGCCTCAGGAGTGCTAAGTCCCCTCGCGGGCCTCGGGCGCTCGTTCAACCTCAGCCTGACGGCCACATTCTGACAGAATGGTTGATTTGGCTTTGTGAATGGCGCCGGTCTTTTAGGAGACAGAAAGACCGGCGCTATTCATTCGTAACCAGCCATACGTTTAAGGGGGTTATGTCGCGAACCCTCTTCTCCACTTCATGACGTCCCCGGATTGACGTTTCTTAGCTCTCAATATCGCCATTCTGTATGGCGGTACGAATGGCTTGCGCGGTGGTCGTGGCACCCAGACGCTTGCGAATACGGCGCAGATGGTTCTCGACTGTGCGTTCCGAAAGTCCGAGGATCGCTGCAATATCGACCTGACGGCGGCCGGCGGCGGTCCATGACAGTACCTCCCGTTCCCGCTCCGAGAGCCGGGTGGCGATTTTTTCGCTGGGGCCATCAACCAGTTTGCGTACAGTTGTAAAGGCAGCCCTCGCGACCATGGACAGGGCAAGGCGCGCCATAACCGACGCATCAATCCTTATCCCACCCAAACTCATGGCCCCTTCAAGGCCAAGCGGCCCAAAGATCGGAATCTGGATGCCGTGGAGCCCCTCGCCCTGCGGCGTATCAACCATCCTGTAGCACTCGCCCGATGCGCCAGATGTCTTGGTCCAGAAGAAGGGTTCGTGAGCCTCCAGCATGTGATGAGTCACGGGACAGCGGCGGACGTAGCTGGCGGCATCGACCTCTTTGCTGTCCCCGAACCAGTCGCCCTCGACCCAGTATATACGGTCGACAATCTCCTCGCGCGTCGAGGATGCGGCAAACAAGACGAAACGGTCATACCCGAGCCGCTGCCCGAATGATCGGATGCCGTCCTCGACAGCTTCTTTCGTTTCCGACCGAACGATCAAGGTTGCGGTCCCAAAAGCTGTTTCGGCAATCGAAGCCGTCATAGGGAACCGTCCTGATATCCTCTTCCGGTCGTCATTCTGTCATCTCCCGATAAAACCATGTCAGTATATTCCAGCCAGCACCGTGAACCACGCGGCATTGGTCTAATAAACCATTATCCACGCGACTGCCCGTCAGGGCTGCCAATGTTGTCTTACTTCGGAGAGTGACACGTCGCGTTTTCTCCTTGCTGAACGTGCGGACGTTACGCGTCCAGACGCACCAGCGCCTTACCGGTGTTGCCACCACTGAAGAGTGAGAAAAACGCCTTCGGCCCGTTTTCCAGACCGTCAAAAATTGTATAGCGGCTCTGAATCAGTCCTTTGGACACCCAGTATCCCATCTGCGCCATGCATTCATCGCGGCGGGACATGAAATCGCTGTTGATGAATCCCCGGATTTGCAGGCGCTTGGAAATGACGGTGAACAGGTTGGAAAACCCGATCAGTGCATCGGAATTATACATACCGATCATACCGCAGATCGCAAATCGGGCGTTGCGTTTCGCTATACCCATCGCCGCATCGAGCTGTTCGCCGCCAACATTGTCAAAATAGACGTCCAGACCGTCTGGTGCCGCCGCGCGCAGCTTATCCTCGAACGGACCGGGAGATTTGTAGTCGATGACATGATCCGCACCCAGAGACCGTACGAAGTCGCATTTTTCAGCACCACCGGCTGAACCGATGACCGTCATGCCACGCAACTTTGCAATCTGCACCACGAGTGATCCGACAGCACCCGCGGCCGCCGAGACGAACACCACATCGCCCGGCTTGGCTTCAGCAACGTCGAACAGCCCGAAATAGGCTGTCATGCCGATAGTGCCAAGAGTATCAAGGAAATATTCGTCTTTCAGACCTCCGTGCGGTAGCAGGCGCGCACCCTCAGCCTTAAGAGTGGCAATATCCCGCCAGCCCAGAAAATGACCGACCCTGTCACCGATCTTGAAACGCTCGGAGCGCGTTTCAACCACGCGTCCGACCGCAGCTCCCGTCATGGGTTCGTTCAGTTCGAACGGCGCGATATAGCTGTCTCCCTCGTCCATGCGGGGGCGCATGTACGGGTCGACGGAGAAGAAGCTGTTTGAGACTCTGACCTCCCCGTCTTTCAATGGTTGGTCGGGTCTATCCCGCAGCGCGAAGTTCTCCATGGTCGGAGAGCCTTTCGGACGAGATACGAGAGTCCATGCATGCGACATATGTTTTGCTTTCTGCTCAGGACGCACGTCGAGTATGACCCCATGGGCGTCCGAGGGATCGGAGGAGCGGCGTTGATATCCACGCCCGCTCGCACGTCCGAGGAAAAACCGGGAGGTCCAGACGATTGCAGGCGATCTATCCGCCCGTAACCGCCTCAACCTCCCGGCCTGATGTTATGCGTTGACGGCTTTGAGAAGTGTTTCGGCCGCAAGCTTACCAAGATTGTTCGACGCCAGCGGACTGTCACCCGTCAGCAGCAGACGATCGCGGTGGACCTTCCCGGTAATCCCCGTGTTGACGATCTTGACGTTGTACTTGCGCAGGTTTTCACCTACCAGCCACGCCATTGGTCCGGGAATATAGCCGATCTCGATGTTGGCTCCGATGTCCAGACTGTCTGGGAACACACACATCTCATAGCCTTCATAAGCGAACCTGCCGCCATCGACCGCAGTGGCCAGCAGGCTGGCCGGTCCGTGGCAGAGTGAGATCGTAAAGCGCTCATTGGCCTGCGCCCAGTGCAGGATGTCACCCACGTCCTTGCTGAACGGAACGCCGTTGAGCACGCCGTGACCACCGGGGATGAAGACGCCAAGATACGGTGTTTCGGCCGTGAAACCCTCACCAATCACATCCGCCAACTTCTTCGGCTGTTTGAGCTGATTTTCGTATTTTTTATAGGTCGCCTTGACGGCTTCGTCCTCGTGCGGGAACGCCCACCACTCGAACTTGACCGGATCACCGGAAATGGTCGCGACTTCAATCTCGAACCCCGCCGCGTCAAGATGATACATCGGCAGCAGCATTTCAACCGGATGGTTGCCGGTCGAGAAAAACTCGCCACCCTTCATCATCAGATAGCGCTCTTGCGAGCCGATCATAAGGATTTTCCACTTCCCACCCGTATAAGGCTTCGGGTAGGTCGTGCCGTCGAAATCCGTCTTTGAAGACGTGTATTGGGTCAGAGAATATGCAGACGGGAAGAAGGCGTTGTCTTCAGCGCGGTCGGGAACCGGAGCGCGGCTCAGTTGTTCATCGCTCATGGGGCTTCTCCTGTTTGGTAAGCCAGCCGCCTGTGATGGGCAGGCAGTGTGGCATATAACGGAGTATAGGCGGCATCATGACCGAGGAATATGAGGGAAATCCCTTAATGATTTGGTGAGACAGCGGGCACTCCACTCATCCCCCCTAAGTTTTTACTCAACGGAAGCGGAGAAAGTTTCTCCACACAGAATTGCGATAAGAAAAAACCATTGTCCCTACGATAAGACCTAGTAAAAACAATAAACTCTTTGACTGCAAAAGAAAAAATGAGGCAATGGCGGGACCGGGGCAAAGACCGGTCAAACCCCACCCCAACCCAAACAAACAACTTCCTGCAATCAACGATTTATCGATTTGTCTTGCTGTCGAAATTTGAAAGGTCGCGTCAAGGAGTGGATGCGATAGATTCTTTTTTAGCCAGAAACCGCAGAATGTCACAAAGACCGCACTGCCCAAAACAAATACTAAAGCAGGATTCCAATTCCCGGAAACATTCAGAAAAGACAAGACGTTAGAAGGATTAAGAATCCCGCCTAGAATCAGCCCCAGACTGAATATAATCCCACATAAAAATGCTGCAACAGTTCTCATAACTGCAAACATGTTAAGTCCTTGTGAGAAGATGAACGATTGTAGCGGTTGCCATTCCCGCTCCGAGAAAACAGATTACAGCCACTATTGAGCGTGGAGATAAGCGAGCCAGCCCAATCACGCCGTGACCACTGGTACAGCCATTCCCCAAACGCGTACCGAAACCGACAAAGCAGCCAGATATAAAGACAACGCCCCACGGCGCGCGGATTGTCATTTCGGGCCAGACACCAGTCATAAGATGCCATAGCAGCGGGCCACTGACCAATCCGAACAGCAAAGCTGCCCCGGGCCAGATAGCTCTCCCCGAAAGTGTTTGAGCAAGTAATCCGCTGATACCGGCTATACGGCCGTTCAGCAGCAGATAGGCGGAGCAAGCCAGACCTATCAAGCTTCCTCCAGCAAGGCTGTTCCAGTATGTCAGGGACATCTTTATTCCTGCCTCTCGCAATAAATATGATGAAGAGCAGCGATAACCTGTCCTGCTTTCTCATCTGAAAGACGGTAGAAAACTGAAAGACCCTCTTTCCGGAATGTAACTATTCTCGCCGCCTTTAGGACCGTCAGATGCCTAGAAAGATTGGGTTGATGTATATTCAACTCATTTTGTATCTGTCCAACCGACATCTCACCTTTAGCCAGCGCACAAGCGATAAGGAGACGATCAGCATGCGACAATGTTTTCAGCAATTCTGCCACACGAAACACACTGGCTTGGATATCGTCCATTATCTCTCCACCACCATGGAATTATCTTTATATCGATAAATAGATATTATCGTCTAAAGTCAATTGATTTGTTATAAGTCCACCTCTGTGCGTTACCGTTTCCACGCATACAGCGAATTTGTGTGCCCCCGAACACTGCGAGACCTCCGCTACCGGATACGGTCCAGAATAAAACGTCGGTTAAGGCGAACTCGATCGGCTCGTCAGAGCCAGTCGGTAAATAAGAAAACGACGCGCTTATGTCGGCCAAAGCCGAAAAATGGCCTTCGTAAAAAGCCTTGGTGTCTTCAATGAACTCATCGCCAATTCGAATTATCCCTGAATAGCGATGTCTCCCGCCCCCTTTGGCTTCAAATAATGGAACGCTGTCTGGCCTCACCACAGCATCGTTCAACACATGTAGGTCGCCCGACGCCTTGCAGCCGGTAACTCGTTCAGGCGCAGGTCGTAGTCGAGGCTGTTGCAGATCCAGTCGTCCCGCTGCAGGGCGAAACGCGTATCCATTCGCTGTAGCGCATCCGTGAAGGTGGCTCGACAGCAGTCATCAATTCAGCCCTTCCTGCTTTGTAAACTCGTCCCATCCCATGTCTCCTTTCCTTCATGACGATCTTCGGTCTTAACGGTCTGGAAGCAAACCGTGACACTCTCGCTTTCGGACCACTGAGCACCGTTAGAGCCTGTTTGGAAATTCGCTGAAGTGTGATT
>NZ_LHZV01000057.1 GCF_001581005.1 Acetobacter orleanensis | reverse complement strand
GGGCCTCAGTGCAAAAATTCTTTAGATATTAGAAATCCCTTGGATTTTACCGGATCTTGCGTCAGCCACCACCATGCTGCATCTATCATGCGGATCGTGGCAGTCAGTATTGTTCAGAGGTATACCGGAAGCTCCTTTTTGCTCATGGCTTTCGCGTGTCCATGAGCAGAAAGGAAACTGCTGGGATAATGCGGTGACGGAGAGTTTCTTTAAGACCTTAAAAGCGGAACTCCTGTGGTAGCAAGCATGGATGACGCGTCAGGACGTCGAGCAGGCCATCACATGCTACATTAATGATTTCTATAATCCGCAGAGGCTGCACTCCGCACTTCAATGGAAAAGCCCTCTGGATTATGAGCGCAACGCCGCTTAACAGATAACCCATGGTCAGGAACTAAACCGTGACACGTCCACGCTTTGGTTGTGGCGAGTAGCTTCTGCCTTACGAGTTTCGAGCTTTGGTCTGCGTTCCTTGACCGCCTTGATCGAGACGGCTTCGGAAAGAGAAAGATCCATCAGCTGCTGGATATCGCGTTCTACCCGCCCCAGATCTGCGAACTTGTAACCAGAATACTACTCCCAGTCATACAAAACAAACTACCCGCGCACAGGTCTCATTAGTCGTAACGGGTACCGTTAACGGTCACATAGCCCGGCACATGCCATGAACGGCCAGTGCCGTGATGCGTCCAGTCTACGCCCTGCCGACGGATGGAATCATAGTAGTATCGCCCCACCACTTCCACCTGATCGCCCTTGCTGACCCACGGCCAAGTGGGAGCATGCATTTCATCTAAGCCTGAGACGATGCGGATGGAGACGGACGGGCTGACCGCAAGGTAGAAATAACCATGCCAACCACTGCGGGTGCGTTTGGCATTGGGGCTGACAGCCAGAACCTTACCGCAGATATGCACAGGTGTATCCGCTTTTGCTCCGCCATTTTCAAACGCAAGCTGCTTGGACAGAAAATCCTGATTGTCACAGGTGGGGGAAACTGTCTGAATTGCGGCAAAGGGGGCCTCATCACGCCAGTGGCGGGCGTTTGCGGGCTGTGTCAGCCCTGTAAGGCCCGACAGCAGCAGGGCGGCGAGAAGCAGGCGGGAATATGCCATCATAAGAGACAGACCTTTTACTCTTTTTCCGCCATGAGGCGGGCGCGATAATCATCCAGAGATTTGGAAACTTCCGGCGCGGCTTTCGGGATTGTCTGGTTCAGTGCCTTAAGGGCGCGGATAATGGCTCCAATCACCACCAGTCGGGCATACCACTTATGGTTAGCGGGCACCACAATCCATGGGGCATGCGGGCGCGCTGTCTCGGCAATGGCGTCCCGATAGGCACTGGTATAGTCGTCCCAGAATTCCCGTTCATGAATATCGGCGGGAGAGAACTTCCAGCGTTTTTCCGGCAGATTCAGGCGTTCCAAAAGGCGTTCGCGCTGCTCTTCTTTGGAAATATGCAGGAAGAATTTCAGCACAATCGTGCCCTGCCGGTTCAGATAATGTTCCAGATGGCGGATATCGCTGTAGCGGCCTTTCCAGAACTCCGGCGTATTGATGGGCCGGGGCAGATGTTCCCGCTCCAGAATGTCCGGGTGGACGCGTGTGACCAGCACATCCTCATACTGGCTGCGGTTAAAAATGGCGATACGCCCAACCTGTGGGGCCGCGGCATGAATACGCCACAGAAAGCCGTGCTGGAGTTCCGCCGGGCCGGGCTGCTTGAAGGACGTAACGGATACACCCTGCGGGTTAACCCCGGACATGACGTGTTTGATGGTGCCGTCTTTCCCGGCAGCGTCCATCCCTTGCAGGATGATGAGCATGGAATTGGTTTGGTTGGCGTAGAGGAGGTCTTGCAACTCCTGCAACTGCTCCTTCACGTCTTTCAGCAGCTTTGCGCCGTCCTGCTTGGTCAGTCCCAGATTGCCATCATCATCTGGATTGAATTGTGTCAGGTCGAAATTTTCCCCGTCCGTGACATGGTAGCTGTCGAGCGCGCGCAGGAATTTGGCAAGTTGAGTCATGGTTCTGCTTCATCATCCTTGTGTGCTGCCTACTGGCAAGGATAGGGCCAGAGGTTGCTAAAAAAACGCGGGCACCACATATGCACCCTATGGTTTTTCCGCATATTTCCCTTCTTGAACGTTCTGTCCGCCCCGGCGGCACGTTAACCGGCCTTCTTCTGGTGGCAACGCCAGCACTCAGCGTAACGCCTTTTGATAGAAGTGTCATATATCTTTGCGCCCATGCTGCGGGAGAGGGCGCTATGGGGCTGGTTATCAACCGCCGTCTGCCCAAGCCAAATCTTGAAGAGTTGCTTGAGCAGTTGGATATTCCGCCAGCACCATCTTTGCGTCGTCTTGGCCTGTGTGCGGGTGGCCCACTGGAGGAAGCACGCGGCTTTGTTCTGCATTCTTCCGACTGGAAAGGGGAAGGCAGCATGCCTGTCACGGGTGCTGCGACGCTTACCGCCAGTCTGGACGTGCTGAAGGTTATTGCCGAGGGTGGCGGCCCGCAGGATGCCTTGCTGGCCATGGGGCATGCAAGCTGGGAGGCCGGGCAGTTGGAGGAGGAAATTTTCCAGCATGATGCATGGTTACTGGCCCCCGCCAGCCGCGAGATTGTGTTCGGGCATGACCATCCCGCCAAATGGCGGCACGCTTTGGCCTCTATCAATATTGACCCCCTCCGGTTGACCGGGCGGGCCGGTCACGCCTGAGGCAAGCTCTTAAAAACGAAAAACGATGTTGGACTGATAGTAAGTGCCGCTTGAACCACCGGCACGGTTGAGCGCATTTGATGTCATGAAGCGCGAGACATACTGCGTCCATGACAGATGCTGGGTAATCTGCCATGCAAGAGACGCCTGCGGGGCCATTCCTACAAACTTTCCCTTGAACGGGTGGGGAAAGGTGTACGTGCCGGAGGATCTATAAACAGGATCATTCGGGTTATAACGCCAGAAAAACGGATATTTAACCTGAAAACTGAGAGATTTCAGAAAGGTTGCCCGGATGAGGGGTGCTACGCTGATCAGGTTTGAGCCGGTCATATACGTCGTGGTGTCCAGATAATTGGTCTGGGGGCTGAAAGGGGAAATGTAAGTGCCAATGGCTCCGGATGTTTTGCGGGCGTTACCTCCAGAATAGACATCCGTTTGTAATCCCGCGAATGTATGAAAGCGATCATGCGGAACTCGGTAGCCCACTAATGTGTTCAGTGCGTAGGCGTTGACAGTGCGCGCCTGATTGTTCCGGGCATATTTGAAAACACCACCCTGCCAGATTCCACCAACAGAAAATTCAAACGGACCAGCAATACCATGCCAACGGACACCAAAATTGTTGCGGGTGTTTGAACCGTTCTGGCTGCCTTTGGCGGTGGCAATTGCCCCGGATGAACCAGAGAGTTTGTAGCCTACATAAAAGACATCCAGAAAGGTGTTGTATCTATCGCCCATAAAACGCCCATCGGGGGGTGCCCATGTCATGTTAAAACCATAGAGGCGGGTATTATAGTTTTCCGTGTCATGAAACATT
Organism: Acetobacter orleanensis; assembly: GCF_001581005.1. Taxonomy (GTDB): domain Bacteria; phylum Pseudomonadota; class Alphaproteobacteria; order Acetobacterales; family Acetobacteraceae; genus Acetobacter; species Acetobacter orleanensis. The sequence continues at coordinate 80,228 of NZ_LHZV01000057.1, read as the reverse complement.
TTGTTCTGGCTGTCATTTGTCTGCACAAAATCCCAGCCATCAATGCGGATGCGGGGCCAGACCATATAGGCGCGAAAGCCGTTCCATGAGAGCGGTACATTGGGCGTTTCCCGGTTGTACAGCATGTAAGAGGGCGCATCCAGAAACTGCTGTCGCCCAAACATAAAGCCGCTTTTGGCACCGAGCATAGACCATTTTGTTTCTATAAAAGCCTGCTGCACATCAAGGCGTTTACGGTATGTGCTCCCATAACCATAGGCATTCCATCCCGCGGCATCTCCATTGACCAGTTGCCCGAACAGTCGGACGTGAGTGCCAAGATGCAGGTCCGCCCCATAAAGATTGCGCACGGCAAACCGCCCGGAATCATTATGGGGCTGTGTGCCGAGGTTGGGACGGCTTTCAAACCAGTTTCTCAGGCGCGTTTCCCCTGAAAAACTAAGCCATATTGAGCCACTTTCATTCAGAGCGATATATTTTAACAGATCAAACGGGTCTTTCCGTGTCGATTTGTTGCGCAGACGGCTCCAGTCTTCAGCCCATGGGGCAAGACCATAGTCGCCAACCGGCCCGAAACCCGCGGCTTCACCATTCCCGCGATTGAAAACGCCCCAATCATACTGATGTCCAGAGACGCGCCCCTGCACGCCAGTGGTGCGGACAGGCTGTCCGACCGGGTTGGCGTGCGGATAGAGGACTATGGCTGGTAACTGTGGCGGCGGCTTGCTGGACGAAGGCTTGACGAGAATATGCTCCCGATCTTGCGGTCGGGAGACAGATGCGCCTTGTGAAACCATAGGAGAGGCGCCACTCGGTTCTGCCACCGCACAGGACAGTGAAAAAACGGATGCCACAGCGGAAGCCAGCAAAAGAGGGGCATTGAAGCCGGATTTTCCGGCTGACACGATGTAAGCACCGAGGCGACTCATGGGGCGATCCAAAAAAAAGCGGAAGATCCGGGATTTAAGAAGAGTCTTTAACCACTAAAACAATTAGTATTTAGTGAATTAAACATAACACGATACAAATCGCAATATATAAACCGATAGGATATCATATTAGAGTTTCAGCCTTAAAAGCGGTGCATTCAAAAAGATATTTTTATGGATAAAAAGATAAATTCAAAAATTTTACGGCGAAAACATCATGGGAAATCACAAGAAAAGGAAATTTCAAAAGGGAGAGAAATTGGCGTTGCTGTTGTGGAAATTAACGCGCATGATATCGTGAATTAAGAAGCTGAGAGTGACTTGTCCCCGTGGAGATTTCGGTCTGGGTCAGGCTCTAGGCATGATGGAGAAACTGGAATGACACAGAATTTCCCACTTTTATCCCGCCGCTTGTTTCTGGGGGCGGCCTCTCTCACTGGCGGCCTCGCTGCCGGGGCGGGGCTGTTTGCTTCATCTGCATCCGCAGCAACGACGCAGTTGCTCAATGTCTCCTATGACCCGACGCGGGAGCTTTATGCCGAAGTCAACAAGTCTTTTGCGGCCTTCTGGGCTAAAGCCCATGCGGGTGAGGCGGTGTTTGTCAGAACGTCTAATGGAGGCTCCGGCGCACAGGCACGGTCCGTGCTGGAAGGCGCTCCGGCGGATGTTGTCAGTCTGGGGCTGGCGTATGATATTGATATTCTGGCGCAGCGTGGCTTGCTGGCAGCGGATTGGCAGACGCGCCTGCCGCATAATTCCACACCTTATACCAGCACCATCGTCTTTCTGGTGCGCAAGGGGAACCCAAAGAAAATTCAGGACTGGGAGGATCTGGTGCGGGACGATATCAAGATTGTAACCCCCAACCCGAAAACCTCCGGTGGAGCACGGTGGAATTATCTGGCGGCATGGGGCTGGGCGCTGCGGCAGCCGGGTGGGTCAGACGCTACGGCACGGGCTTATCTAAAAACCCTTTTCGCGCATGTGCCGGTGCTGGATACCGGCGCGCGTGGCGCGACAAACAGCTTTGTGCAGCGCGGGCTGGGGGATGTGCTGCTGGCGTGGGAGGATGAAGCTCTTTTGGCCGCAAAGGAGATCGGGCCGGACCAGTTTGATGTTGTCGTGCCGAAACTCACCATTCTGGCAGAACCACCTGTGGCCGTGGTGGATAGTAACGTCACCAAACATGGCACGCAGGCACAAGCTCAGGCTTATGTGAATTTCCTGTTCTCACCCGAAGGGCAGAGAATTGGCGGCAAGCATTATTTCCGCCCAGTTGATCCGGTTGTGGCAGCGGAAAATGCGGCGCGGTTTCCTAAGGTTGAAACCTTTGACATTGCAAGTCTTGGCGGGTGGGCGGCTGTCCAGAAAAAGCATTTTGGTGAAGGCGGCGTGTTCGACCAGATTTATCGGGGGTAAAGCAGACGCGGCCTATGTTTCCTGAAAGCCTGCAACAGCCAACGGCTTATAAAGGCCGGAATGCAGAAGGGGGAGGCGGTGGTGTGCTCGGCGTGGCTTTGCCTGCCTGTGCGGCGGCCGAGGTCCATGCTGGTGGCGGGTTAAACGGCCCGTAAGCCATGGTGCCGGGAGCTGTGGTGGAGAACGGAGACGGCTGTTGCGGCTCCCCCATATCCGCAGGTGCCAGAGCAAACCGGTTGCGGGGCAGGGCTTCCGGGCATTCCTCGCACATCCACTGGATAATTTTTTCCCGTATTTCACAGCGCAGATCCCAACTGCGGACGGCATTGCGCGCACTTGCGGTGACACGGACCAGCATGGTCTGGTCATTACAGTCCACGATCTTTGCACTGAAGTCTTTGCCGGTCCATTGCGGGCAAGCGTTTACAATTTCTTCCAGCTTGGCGCGTATGCGGTCCATGGGGGCGCGGTAATCCACATAGAGATGGACGGACCCAATCAGTTCCGCGGAATTGTAGGTCCAGTTTTCAAAGGGTGTGTCTAGAAAATAGGCGATGGGCACAATACGCCGCCGTAAGTCCCATGACCTCAGAACCACATAGGTCGAGGTAATTTCCTCCACCCATGTCCAGTCTCCCTGAAAGGCAATCAGGTCTCCCATACGGATGGGTTGCGTCATGGCAATCTGCACACCCGCAAACAGATTAGCCAGAATGGGCCGCGCCGCCAAACCGACAATGACGGACGCTGCCCCGGCGGAGGCAAACAGGCTCAGCCCATATTCTCGCACCGCGTCAAAGGTGATCAGTTCGGCACTGACTGTCAGGATACCGATCAGAATTTCCGCAGCGCGTCGTAAAAGCCGGACCTGTGTTGCGTGTTTGCGGGCCAGAATATCATCATCCTGATCAGCTTCCGCAAAACGCGACAGATAGGCGTCGGACACCACCCGCACGGTCACAATTGTTCCGTACCCCATCACGGCGACAAAAATCATCAAGAGCAGATGAGCGACGCTATCCAGCAGACTTCCGTGCAGTCCACACGCTGGAAGTGCCAGCCCCATCGCCAGAATGATAACCGAGAGCCGGACCGGCCTTCTGAGTGACCGCGTAAGGGAGCGGACAAAGGCCCCGCGTCGTGCGCCGGGGATACGCATCAGAATACGGTCCGTGACCAGCCTGCTGAGTAAGGCGGCCACCAGCCCGACCAGAAACAGCACCAGCATGGAGACAAATGGTGCGGGCAACCAGCTTAACCAGCTTCTAAAAGACGTGACAGCAGGGGTCAGATGCGTCTGAAGCGTTCGGGCAAGGGGGTCATGTGTCAGGGCCGTTTCTGAAATAGACATGAAAGAAGAAAAAATATCCTTGCGTATGAAAATCAGCAGCCTCAGGCCGGAGATGGACTGACTGCGCGAAAACGCCTCATGCTTTCCCGTCAGGGCAAAACGTCTAGACGACCGGAGGAGTTCTACTAAGCGTGCCCAATTCTTGCGGGACACGCCCCCAAGGTTGACGCAAAATGCGCCGGGGAGATTAAGAAGCCGGAGAGGCCGGTTCCATTGTGGCAGGCTGGTCTGGTCTACGTGCCCAGCGCCAGCTCCCCAGACCAAGTCGGGCCAGTTCCCGATGCATGATCATAATGGGCCACTGGCCGGAGCCCTGATAATTTCCCATGCCATCTGGCGCGGAAAGCCGTTTGGCCAGTGCTTCCACCAGTGTCACAGACCGATGGCGACCGCCCGAGCAACCAATGGCAATGGTAGCATATTTTTTACCTTCCTGCACAAAGCGCGGCAGGACAAGCTGAAGCAGGCTGTGAATCTGGTTCAGGAAGGGCAGGTAATCGCTATCTTCCGCCACATAGGCGGCAACGTCCGTATCCAGCCCGGTTTTGGGGGCAAGGTCAGCGTCATAATGCGGGTTTCTCAAAAAGCGCGCATCCAGAACAATATCAGCCTCTCGTGGTAGGCCCGCCGGGTATGCGAAGGACATCAGGGCAACCGTCAGCCCCTCTCCCGCAGCGCCTTCCCATGGGCTGAAGCGGCTTTCCACAAAATGGCGCAACTCCGGTGGCGGCATGTCGGACGTATCAATCACCAGATCAGCCGCCGCACGGAGCGGAGCGGTCAAGGTGGTTTCTTCCTCAATGCCTTCTTTGATGCTGCCGTGCAGGGCCAGCGGGTGGCGGCGTCGGGTGGCGGTGTAGCGGCGGAGCAGAACGCTTTCTTCCGCCGTGGCGTAAATCAATTCAACTCGCAGGTTGGGGTTCATGCGCAGGCGGGCAATGGCTTCCAGCACAGCGGAGGCATCAAAACCACGGGTGCGGGAATCAACACCAATCGCCACAGGGCGTTCTGCGCGGGCGACAATGTCATCCAGCATGCCCAGCGGGGGGTTATCAATGACCTCGTGGTCGAGGTCTTCCAGAATCCGCAGGATAGAAGATTTTCCAGCACCGGACAGGCCGGAAACCAGCAGGATGCGGCGTGGGACAAGTGTATCATCCACCGTGCGCATTACAGCGGTTTCCCCTTCAGTGTCATTACGCGTCTGGTCGGCCATTGCCTGAAAAAGCCTGTTTCTGGCATGTGCGGGAGCAGTATGCTCCGCTCCGCCACCTCTGCGCAACACACAACCACGCATACAAGCTGGCAGGGCTGCACAACAAAACCGCTGGACTATACCAGATTTTAAGGTATTTGATTGTTACGAAAGAGAAATTTGCCGTTTTCCACAGTGCAGCAGTATGCTTTGGGGTTATGGGGAATATCGTTCAAAACAGGATAGACCATCTGTCTGACTCACACGCCCGAGTGGACCATACAGCCGGAGGGCTCAGGCTCTCGGGCCTTTGCGCGCCACACCCGGAGGGCGAGAGCATCGCCGAGCAATGTCGCGCAGCTCTTGACGTGGGTGTGACTCTGCTGGCCGATTATGGCTATTCTATGCAGGATGTGACGCGCGTGACCTATCTGGTCTCAGACACGCAGGATTTTCCGTCCTGTTTTCCCACCTTGCGGCAGGTTTTTTCAGACATATCGCCCTCCGTCACATTGATGTGGGTCAGAAAATTTTCCGACCCCCATGTCAAAATTGAGTTTGAACTGGGTGTTGAAGCGCCTCTGGCCTGATATCAGGCGACAACGCGCGGCAGGCGGACCGTAAAGCGCGCTCCGGCAACATGGCCCTGCGCATCATGCCTGTTTTCCACAGAAATTGTGCCGTGCAGCGCATCCACAATCTGGCGGCTGATGGACAGGCCAAGGCCGGAATGCTGGCCAAAATGCTCTTCCTTGGGACGTTCTGAATAGAAGCGGTCAAAAATGGAGTCGAGCTTGGCTTGAGGAATTCCCGGCCCCTCATCCGAAACAGAGAGAGTGACCATATTCCCGACGGGCACGGCTTCCAGCAGAATGCGACCGTTGGGGGGGGAGAAGGAAATGGCGTTGCCAATCAGGTTGCGGAGCACCTGTACCAGACGATCTTCCACAGCAAGAACACGGAGCGGATTCTCCTGAGAATCCCCTTCACTATGCGTCAGAATAATCGCATCCCCATCCTTGCGGGTGGCCTGATGGATTTCCGCAAGAACAGATAGCAGCGGGACCACCGCGATGGCCTCTGTTTTCGCGCGGGACATTTCCGCATCCAGTCGGCTGGCGTCAGAAATATCGGTAATCAGACGGTCCAGCCGCAGCACATCATCATTAATAATAGTCAGCAGGCGGCGCTTCTGGTTGAGGTCCTCAATCCGGAGCAGTGTTTCAATGGCGGAGCGGATGGAAGAAAGCGGGTTTTTAATCTCGTGGCTGACATCGGCGGCAAAACGCTCAATGGCGTCCATACGCTTCCACAAAGCCTGTGCGCTGGCCTGAAGCGCGCGGGCTAGATCGCCAATTTCATCCCGCCGTGCCAGCAGCCGTGCTGGCACCGTGCCCGTGCGGCCGGAGGATTCCCGCATAACCTGTGCGGAGGCTGCCAACCGCAACAGAGGCCGGGCAATGGTGAGGGACAGATACCATGAAAGCAGCACGGTAATGACCAGCACCATCAGGAACAGGGAGAGAATGGAAGAGCGAATGGCAAATAGCGCCCGATCCACCTGAGAGGCTGCGCGGGTAAGCTGGATGATGCCAACGGTCCGGCCATCGTGAATTACAGGCTCGGCTACAGTGATAATCAGGCGACCATTAGCCGTGCGCCGGATATAGGGCGGGGCTTCCGGCGGAGGGCGCGAGGACGGATTGCTGGCGTCCGTTGGGCGGGCCGGGTCGGCTGGAACGTCGGCCTCATCCGTATCCAGCGTGACAATGCTGGAACTGTGGGGGCTCCACAGCCATGTCAAGCTCCGTTCATACAGGCCGGGGGCGGTATGCCGATGGTGAAGCGAGGGGGAGCGACGGTCTTCCTCGGAATTCTGTAAACTGCTGTGAGCCGAGGCCGCTTCCTGCGCATCCGCCAGATTGTCCGCCAGAATCTGGCCATCCGGGCCAAACAGGCGGGCATGGGCGTTGGGGCTGGGTTCAGTCAGGCGTAGAAGCAGAGGGCGGGCGAGCGTCGATTCAAGCGTGAAGCCGTCTGGCCCAGTGCTCTTGATATGGGTGCCGCGCACGGCAATCTGCCCCAGTGCGCCTGCATAAATCCGGGCCTGTTCCCGCAGTCCGGTCACTTCCGTTGCCAGCAGGCTGTTCCGAAACTGGTTGAGGAACAGCATGGCGATAGCCAGCAGCACCAGCGGCAGAATATTGACCAGCATGATGCGGCGCATCAGCGGGGAAATCAGCCGCGTGCGCGAGGCCTCATACGCGGCAGTCGCTTCCACCCCGGCTTTACGCGGGGCCTGACCGGGAATACGGAGGCGCCGCAGCCCGGAGGACAGGGTGGAGGAAACAGACATGTGATTCCGGCTGCTCATAGGCCCGGCTCAGTCTTCCCGATACCGGTAGCCAATGCCGTAGAGCGTCTCAATCTGGTTGAAATTATCATCCACCTGCCGGAATTTTTTCCGCACGCGCTTGATGTGGCTGTCGATCGTGCGGTCATCCACATACACCGTGTCCCCGTAGGCAGCATCAATCAACTGGTCGCGGGATTTGACGAGGCCGGGGCGCATGGCAAGGGTTTTGACCAGCAGGAATTCCGTCACCGTCAGGGGCACGTCCTCGCCGTTCCATGTGCATTTATGGCGTAGTTCATCCAGTGAGAGCGCGCCACGCACCAAGGCACCCCCGCCGGGTGTTCCGCTGGCTTCCGCGCGGCTGGCCTCGTTCCGGCGCAGCAGGGCGCGGATGCGTTCCAGCAGCAGCCGCTGGGAGAAGGGCTTGGTAATATAGTCGTCCGCGCCGAGGCGCAGGCCCATCAACTGGTCAACTTCCTCATCTTTGGAGGAGAGGAAGATCACCGGCAGTTGGGAGCGCGCGCGCAGGCGCTGCAAAAGCTCCATGCCATCCATGCGGGGCATCTTGATATCCAGCACGGCTAGATCAACCGGGTAGGCTGTCAGGCCCTGCAGGGCGGATTCGCCATCGGTATAGGTGCGGACGTGAAAGCCTTCCGCTTCCAAAGTCATCTGGACCGATGTCAGAATGTTGCGGTCATCATCAACCAGAGCAATCGTCTGCTTGGTGCGGTCTGCCATGGTGTGCGTTTTCCTTCCTCGCGGTCAGCGCAAGCCATCGCAGCATACGCGTATCCGTGCTCGTGCGCTATGGGCAACGATTTCCAGTCTGTCCCAATTTTGAGCACGTAGCGGCGGCCCTGTAAATTTGAGTGCAAAATCAGCATGGCAGGCGTTGCGGGTCTTGTCGCGTCCCATCTCCTTGCTTACTTCTTTAAGCATGACCCAAGATACAGATCCCACACAGGTTGAGACGCAGGCCGCAACGGCTGCGTCTGACCATGTCACCCAGCCGCACGATGCCGCCGCAACCGGGGCAGAGCAGGCCGCCGAACAGTCTCCTGAAGAGCAGCGCATTGCCGCTCTTGAGCAGGAAGCTGCCGAGATGAAGGAAAAGTGGCTGCGTTCGGAAGCTGAAAACCAGAACCTGCGCACCCGCGCCAAGCGTGACGTGGATGACGCCCGCCAGTATGCCGTGCAGAAATTTGCACGGGATGTGGTGGAAGCTGCTGAAAATCTGCGTCGCGCCCTGTCCAGCCTGCCCGCACCGCAGGAGGGAGAAGACGGGGTTATCACCAAGATGCGTGAGGGGATTGAAAGCACCGAACGGTCCTTTATCTCCATTCTGGAACGACACGGCATTAAGTGTGAAGACCCGTCCGGCAAGACGTTTGACGCCAATCTGCATCAGGCTATGGCGGAACAGCCGAGCCCGGACCACGCGCCGGGCACCGTCATGCAGGCATGGACACCAACATGGACACTGCATGGCCGCCTTCTAAAGCCAGCTATGGTCGTGGTGGCCAAAGCGGGCGAATAAAGTCGGGTATTATGGTGCCGCAGCACGGGGTAGGGGCTCAAAAAATTGTTTCCTGCCCGGTGTCTGGCTCTTGAAAGAGGTTTTGGGGCACCATACATCAGACTTAACAGTCTTGGCCTGTTTTCAGCGTGAAAGCAGGCCGGAAGAGATAGGACCCCGTCCGGTGCTTCGGGCCAGACAGGGTCGCTTAAAGGAGCAGACATGAGTAAAGTTATTGGTATTGACCTCGGCACGACCAACTCCTGCGTTGCAGTGCGCGAAGGCAATGAAAACCGCGTTATTGAAAACAGCGAAGGCGCACGCACAACGCCGTCCATGGTCGCGTTCACCGAAGGCGGTGAAATGCTGGTCGGACAGGCCGCGAAACGTCAGGCTGTTACCAACCCGACAAACACCCTCTACGCCGTTAAGCGTCTGATCGGCCGCCGGTATGATGACCCGACGGTTCAGAAAGATAAGGAAATGGTGCCCTACGCCATTGTCAAAGGTGACAATGGGGATGCATGGGTTGAGGCGCGCGGCAAAGGTTATGCCCCCTCTCAGATTTCCGCTTTCGTGCTGGGCAAAATGAAAGAAACCGCCGAGGCTTACCTCGGTGAAAAAGTGACGCAGGCCGTGATTACGGTTCCGGCTTACTTTAACGATGCCCAGCGTCAGGCCACCAAAGACGCCGGTCGTATCGCCGGTCTTGAAGTCCTGCGTATCATCAACGAACCGACGGCTGCTGCCCTTGCCTATGGCATGGAAAAGAAAAGTGGCGGCACGGTGGCTGTGTATGACCTTGGTGGTGGCACGTTCGACGTTTCCGTTCTGGAAATTTCTGACGGCGTGATCGAAGTGAAATCCACGAACGGCGATACGTTCCTGGGTGGTGAAGACTTTGATAACCGCATCATCAGCTATCTGGCAGACGAGTTCAAACGTGAGCAGGGCATTGATCTGCGCTCTGACAAGCTGGCTCTCCAGCGTCTGAAGGAAGCCGCTGAAAAAGCGAAGATTGAGCTGTCTTCCTCCAAGGAGACGGAAATCAACCTGCCGTTCATCACCGCTGATGCGTCTGGTCCGAAGCATCTGGTGCTGAAGCTGACCCGCGCGAAGCTGGAAAGCCTTGTTGATGACCTGATCCAGCGCACACTGGAACCCTGTAAGGCTGCTCTGAAAGACGCTGGCGTTTCTGCTTCCGAAGTGGATGAAGTCATCCTCGTCGGTGGTATGACCCGTATGCCGAAGGTGATTGAAGCCGTTAAGCAGTTCTTCGGTAAAGACCCGGCCCGTAACGTGAACCCGGATGAAGTGGTCGCCATTGGTGCCGCTATTCAGGGTGCCGTTCTGAAGGGTGACGTGAAGGACGTTCTGCTTCTGGACGTAACGCCGCTATCTCTGGGTATTGAAACGCTGGGTGGTGTTTTCACCCGTCTGATCGACCGGAACACGACGATCCCGACCAAGAAGAGCCAGACCTTCTCCACGGCGGAAGACAACCAGAACGCCGTGACCATCAAGGTCTATCAGGGCGAACGTGAAATGGCGGCTGATAACAAGCTGCTGGGCAACTTTGACCTGACGGGTATTGCTCCGGCGCCGCGCGGTGTGCCGCAGATTGAAGTGACGTTTGATATCGACGCCAACGGCATTGTGTCCGTGTCCGCTAAAGACAAGGCGACCGGTAAAGAACAGCAGATCAAGATTCAGGCGTCTGGCGGTCTGTCCGATAGCGATATCGAAAAGATGGTGAAAGACGCTGAAGCCAACGCTGAGGCCGATAAAGCCAAGCGCGAGCAGGTTGAAGTGCGGAACAACGCTGAAAGCCTCGTGCATCAGGTTGAAAAGTCTCTGACCGAAGCGGGTGACAAGGTTCCGGCGGCTGACAAGACGGAAGCAGAAAGCGCCATCGCTGCGGTGAAAACCGCTCTTGAAGGCACGGATGCTGAAGCGATCAAGACTGCTAGCGATCGCCTGACGCAGGCTGCCATGAAGATTGGTGAAGCCGTCTATAAAGCCGGTCAGGCTGGTGAAGGCGCTGCGGCGGGTGAAGCCGGTGCTGCTGGTGCCCAGCCGAACGACGAAAAAATCGTCGATGCGGACTTTGAGGACGTAAACGACAAAAAGTCCTGATCGGACGCTGCTACTCAGAGTCATCCTGCATGAAGCAGGGTGGCTCTGGTCATTTTCTCCGGCGTCCGCGCTTCTTGGAAGGCGGACGCCGTTTGTCATTTTCAGACATCTGCTGCGCTTTTGTAAAAGGCAGTTTCCTGCAAGAGGACTTCCATGGCCATCAAGATTGACTATTACGAAACGCTTGAAGTTAGCCGGACAGTTTCATCCGATGACCTCAAGAAAGCTTATCGTAAGCTGGCCATGAAATATCACCCGGACCGCAATCCGGGTGATGCTGAGGCCGAGGCCAAGTTCAAAGAAATCAGTCAGGCGTATGACGTTCTGAAAGATGAGCAGAAGCGCGCAGCGTATGATCGCTTTGGTCATGCAGCATTTGAAAATGGCGGCGGCGGTGGCCCCGGCGGCTTTGACTTTAACGGTTTTGGCGGCGGTGGCGGTCTGGGTGACATCTTTGAACAGATGTTCGGGGACATGATGGGTGGCCGCCGTGGCGGTGGCCGGACCCGCTCAGGCAACGATATTCAGACCCATGTTGAAATCACGCTGGAAGAAGCTTTCTCCGGCGTGAAAAAAGATGTGAAGATCATTACCCGTGTGGCGTGTGAGTCCTGCCATGGCACAGGGTCCAACGCTGGTGAGTCTGGGGTGGAGACCTGCCCAAGCTGCCATGGTGCGGGGAAAGTGCGGGCACAGCAGGGCTTCTTTGTGGTGGAGCGGCCGTGCCCAACCTGCCATGGGGCTGGTCGTACGGTAAAAGACCCCTGCAAGGTGTGCCACGGAGAAGGGACGGTCGAGAAGGAGCGGACCCTTGCCGTGCAGATTCCAGCCGGTGTGGAAGACGGCACCCGTATCCGTATCACGGGCGAAGGTGAAGCAGGCGGGCAGGGCGTGCCTGCCGGTGATCTTTACGTCCATGTGTCTGTTTCAGAACATGGCATTTTCCAGCGTGACGGGGCCAATATTTATTGCCGCGTGCCGCTCCGTATGGGGCAGGCGGCTCTGGGCACGGAAATTGAAGTGCCGGTTATTGATGGTACCCGCACTAAGGTTAAAATCCCGGCGGGGACACAGACCGGCGCGCATTTCCGCCTGCGTGGAAAAGGCTTCTCAGTCCTGCGTTCCAGCGCGCGGGGGGATATGTATATTCAGGTCACGGTGGAAACGCCGCAGCATCTGAATGCGCGCCAGAAAGAACTGCTGGAAGAGTTTGAAAAAGAAGCCGGCGAGAACGTGAAGAGCAGCCCGGAGCATACGGGTTTCTTCGCACGGGTACGGGATTTTTTTGAAAATAAAGGCTGAGCCTACTCCGGCAGGCATGATGATGGTTTTACTAGAAAGCCGGGCACCGCGTGTGTCCGGCTTTACTGGTAGGGTGGCGTCTATAAAACATAAGGACTATTCCGCATGACAGATCAGATGCTGCGTATCGGCATTGCCGGGGTTTCCGGGCGCGTGGGCCGTTTGCTGGTGGACGAAGTGCAGGCTGCCGGGGCTGTTCTGGCAGGTGGCACGGTGCGCGATCCGGCTAAAGCAGCCGGTCTGCCGGAAGGACTGGCCCTGTTTACCGATATGGCGGATCTGGCGGCGGTGAGTGATGTGGTGATTGATTTCACACATGCGGACACTGTTATCGCGCATGCGCAAGCTCTGGCGGAACAGGGCACGGCGTGGGTTCTAGGCACCACAGGCCTGTCCACAGAGCAGCAGGTCGCTGTGCTGAAAGCCGCAAAGAAAATAGGGGTTGTTCATGCCGCCAATTTTTCGGCTGGTGTGACACTGGTGCGGCGTCTGGCGCAGATGATGGGGCAGGCGCTTCCTGCCGACTCTTACGACGCCGAAATTGTGGAAATGCACCACCGGCAGAAAGTGGATGCGCCGTCCGGCACAGCGCTGGCTATTGGCGAGGCTGTGGCAAAAGGCCGAGGCGTAAAGCTAGCTGACGTGAAGGAGAGCGGGCGGGATGGCCATACCGGCCCGCGCGGACCGGGCGCTATCGGCTTTGCCGCCTTGAGAGGCGGGCAGATCGTGGGGGAACATGAGGTCCTGTTTACCTCTGCGGATGAGCAGATCACTCTGACTCATCGGGCGTTTGACCGGCGCGTGTTTGCGGCCGGTGCGGTGCGGGCAGCGCATTGGGTGCGGGAGTGTCCGGCGGGCTATTACGGGATGGAAGAGGTGTTGGGGCTGCCGCCCTGCTAAAGAGATTGCGTTTTTTTTAGAACCATTCTTTATACGCATTCGTAATCGTGGTTTCTCCATTTATCCGCTCTTAAAGGGCTGAATTCCGCGACCTTTACAGCAGGACCAGCAGCAACGGGATGCTGAGAACAGCAGGGATGCGGGCCAAAGAGATACGGTCCTGATGGCTGCATAGCCGCAATACACTTGACCATCGGCCACTATTCCGCCACACGATCCCGTCGCCTTTTCTTAAGGTGGCGGTCACAATTCCTAATTCATAGTGCGTGGGGCAGACGGCACCATCATGCGTAAAGACGGCGATTTCCTGTTTACTTCGGAATCTGTTTCCGAAGGTCATCCCGACAAGGTTGCGGACCGGATCAGCGATACTGTTCTGGATGCTTATCTTGCAGCGGACCCGGAAGCCCGCGTGGCCTGTGAAACCATGGTGACCACCAACCGGATTATTCTGGCTGGTGAGGTCCGTGGCCCCGCTTCCATCACGTCCGAAGGCCTGATTGAGGCTGCCCGCGCTGCGGTGAAGGACATTGGGTACGATCAGGATGGCTTCTCCTGGCGTACGGCTGATGCCGCGAACTACCTGCATGCTCAGTCCGCGGATATTGCCGTGGGCGTGGACAGTGCTGGCGATAAGGACGAAGGCGCTGGTGATCAGGGCATCATGTTCGGTCATGCCTCCACCGAGACCGACACGCTCATGCCGGCCACCATTTACTATGCACACCGCATCCTGCACGAAATTCGTGACCTGCGCCGTGCGGGTGACCCGCGTGCGGCTGGCCTTCAGCCGGACGCCAAAAGTCAGGTAACCCTGCGCTATTCCAACGGTCGCCCTGTTGGCGCGACCTCTGTGGTGATTTCCACCCAGCATGACGAAGGCGTAAGCCAGAAGAAGCTGCGTGAAGAACTGGGTGACATTGTCCGTAGCGTGCTGCCGGAAGGCTGGATGCCGCCGGAAGACGAATTCTACGTCAACCCGACCGGTATTTTCGTCATCGGCGGCCCGGATGGGGATTGCGGTCTGACAGGCCGTAAGATCATTGTGGACACCTACGGCGGTGCGGCTCCGCATGGCGGCGGCGCGTTCTCCGGTAAGGACCCGACGAAGGTTGACCGGTCCGCAGCGTATGCCTGCCGCTATCTGGCCAAAAACGTCGTAGCTGCTGGTCTGGCGGACCGTTGCACGCTTCAGGTGTCCTACGCCATTGGCGTGTCTCATCCGCTGTCCGTGTATGTGGATCTGGATGGAACCGGCAAGGATGTGGATGAAGCCCGTCTGGGTGCTGTGCTGCGTGAGGTGATGGATCTTTCCCCGCGTGGTATCCGTAAGCACCTGCGTCTGAACCGCCCGATTTATGCTCAGACCTCTGCTTATGGTCACTTTGGCCGTACGCCGGATGATGCGCGTGATGACTTTACGTGGGAGCGCACCGATCTGGTGGATGCCCTGCGTGGCGCGTTCAACCGCTAAGGTTTGACGGCACGATGACGGAGGAAGTGAGCGGACCGGACGTTAAGCCGTCGCCCGAACGACTTTATGGGCGACCGCGCGGCCATTCGCTGCGTCCCCGTCAACAGCGCCTTCTGGATGAGGCGCTGCCCCGCCTGCGCTTTCCGCTGGATCGCGCAGCGGACCCGGCCACAGCCTTTGGCCACCCGCCACAACACATCTGGTTTGAAGTCGGATTTGGCGGTGGGGAGCATGTGGTAGGGCAGCATACTGCCCACCCCGATGTTGGCTATATTGCCTCCGAAGTTTTTGATAACGGCTTATGCTCTCTCCTGACTCGCTTTGTGCCGGTTGGGGAGGAAACAACGTCCGCTGTCCCGGATATGCTGCGGCTTTGGGATGAAGATGCTCGCCTGCTGCTGCGTGCGCTGCCAGATGCCTCAGTGGACCGGCTCTTCCTGATGTTCCCGGACCCTTGGCCCAAGGCGCGTCATGCCAAGCGGCGCTTCATGCATCCGGAAAACGTGGCGCTTGTTGCGCGCGTGCTCAAACCCGGCGCTGTCTGGCGTGTTGCGAGCGATGACCCGACCTATCAGGCATGGGTTGAGGAAGTCATGGCTGCACAGCCCTTTTTTGAAGCCCCGCCGCCTGTGGCCGAACGGCCGGACGGTTGGTTTCCCACTCGTTATGAAGCGAAGGCGATTGCCGCTGGCCGCCAGCCGCTCTACTGGACCTTTACGCGCCGTTAAGGCTCTTTCCGGAGCGCGCAAGGTTGCCCTGAAGCGGCTTGTTGGTTAATGAGCCGCTTTACTTCAGGTTTAGCTGTGCGAAAGGTCCGCCCCATGAGCCAGACGACGCAACCCGTGCGCCGCGCGTTAATTTCTGTTTCCGATAAGACAGGTCTTCTTGACCTCGGTCGCGCGCTGGTTGCGCACGGTGCGGAAATCCTTTCCACAGGTGGTTCTGCCCGCGCTCTGCGTGAAGCCGGGCTTCCCGTCACAGAGGTCTCTGACCATACCGGCTTCCCGGAAATTCTGGATGGCCGCGTGAAAACGCTCGTGCCGCAGATCCACGGCGGGATTCTCGGGCGGCGTGACCTGCCTGCCCATGTCGCGCAGATGGAAGAGCACCAAATCGCGCCGATTGATCTGGTGGCGGTCAATCTCTACCCGTTTGAAAAAACGGTCGCTTCCGGCGCAGGCGCTGAAGACTGTATTGAAAATATCGATATTGGCGGCCCAGCTCTGATCCGTGCCGCAGCCAAGAACCATGGCCATGTGGTGGTGCTGACCGATACGGCGCAATATGCCGGGCTGATTGAGGCTCTGGGGCAGGGCGGCAGCACGCTGGACATGCGCCGCGCTTATGCCGGGGCCGCTTATGCGCGCACGGCAGCCTATGATGCTGCGATTGCCGCATGGTTTGCCGCGCAGGCGCAGGACACGCTGCCGGAACGCTTTGTGCTGGCGGGCCAGCGGGCGGAAGTGCTGCGCTATGGTGAAAACCCGCATCAGCAGGCGGCTTTCTACAAGGACGGCAGCACGCGCCCCGGCGTGGCGACGGCTGTGCAGGTACAGGGCAAGGCTCTGTCCTACAACAATATCAATGATACGGATGCGGCGTTTGAAGCTGTGGCCGAGTTTGACCGTCCGGCTGTGGTGATTGTCAAACACGCCAACCCGTGTGGTGTGGCTGTGGGTGATACGCTTTCTGCCTGCTGGGAGAGCGCGCTGCGGTGTGACCCTGTTTCGGCTTTTGGCGGGATTGTCGCCCTTAATCGCACGCTGGACGCAGAAACGGCCACCAAAATTGCGGGTATTTTCACCGAGGTCATTGTCGCCCCGGGTGCGGATGACGCCGCAAAAGAAGTTCTGGCCCGCAAGAAAAACCTGCGTCTGCTGTTGACGGGCGGCCTGCCGGACCCTGCTGCGTCTGGTGTGGTTGTGCGTTCTGTGGCGGGTGGTTTTCTGGCGCAGACGCGCGACAACGGGCAGATCGCCCCCGAGTCCCTACGGGTGGTGACCAAACGCGCACCGTCCGCGCAGGAAATGGAAGACCTGAAATTTGCCTTCCGTGTGGCGAAGCACGTGAAGTCTAATGCGATTGTTTATGCAAAAAATGATGCCACGGTTGGCATCGGCGCGGGCCAGATGAGCCGCGTTGACTCCGCCCGTATTGCCGCCAGCAAAAGTGGTGAGGCCGCTAAGG
The DNA here is from genome assembly GCF_001581005.1 of Acetobacter orleanensis. GTDB lineage: Bacteria > Pseudomonadota > Alphaproteobacteria > Acetobacterales > Acetobacteraceae > Acetobacter > Acetobacter orleanensis. Next base: position 63,460 of record NZ_LHZV01000057.1, on the reverse strand, counting down.
CCGCGGGTCTGGATGCACCGCTCACGCGGGGGTCTGTTGCGGCGTCTGACGCCTTCTTCCCCTTTGCGGATGGTCTAGAAACCATTGTGGCGGCTGGTGCAACGGCGGTCATCCAGCCGGGTGGCTCCATCCGGGATGACGAGGTGATTGCTGCTGCCGATGCCGCAGGCATTGCCATGGTCTTTACCGGTATGCGTCATTTCCGCCACTGACACGCTTTTCCGGCTCTTGCCGGAAAGCCATTCCTGACGAACAATGGCGCAAAGTCTTCCTTATTCTGGCCTGAACTGTGTCACATTTCAGGCCGGGTTTTTCTAACTGGTTGATCCATGCGCCATCTGTTCTCCCTTCCTGCTTTCCTTCTGGCTTCTTCTGTCGCCTTTGCCGCACCAGCCCAAAAGGCTCCCGCTGGGCAGCAGAATGCCGCAAATTTCGCCTCTCATCAGACGGTGACAGAAAAGGAAGCTGCCGGGGTTTATGACCTGTCAGGCCTGCCTCACTTCAGCGGTCAGGTTGTGCAGTTTTTGCCATCCTCCCATGGTAGCGTGATGGGCTTTGTGCTGAATGACGGCACACAGGTGTTTATCTCGCCGGATCAGGGCCACACGCTGGCCGGGTTGATCAAACCCGGTGACACAGTGGACATTCGCGGCCTGAAAGGTCGCACGCTGCCTATTATCCGGGCTTTCGGGCTGACCAGCCCGCGTGGCCGTGGCATGCAGGATACGTTTATCGCTATGCCGCGCCATTCCACCGAGATGATTGCCGGGCCGGATTTGGTTCTGCATGGGGAAGTCTGGATGCCGCTTTATGATCTGGATGGCCAGTTGAACGGCGCGGTGTTGAAAGACCATTCCGTGATCTATCTGCTGCCGCGTGAGGCCGCTCGTCTTGCCGCATGGCTTAAGCCGGGACAGACGCTCTACGCTGTTGGTACCGGCAGCAGTGGGGAGTTGGGAACAGCGATTGACGCACGCGAAATTGGTCCCACCTCCAGCCAGATGGTTGGCGTTGATGGGGGCAGTGTCGTGCCGCGGGGGCCAGCTCCGGGGAGTGCGGGGTATGACATCATTCCGGGGGCTGAAGGCCACTAACGAGCAGTCTGTCCGGCGCGGTCTGTTATACCACTCGGGCCGGAGGCTCGCGAGGTGTGCTGATCTTTCTGACAGACAGCATGACGCATCTCGTTTCCAAACCGAGAGAACTTTTCTGATTTCTCTGCGTTAGACCGGAGAAGCACAAAGCCGGATGTTTTTCCGGAGAAACTGCTATGGTCTTGATGGAGAGATGAGATGGCTATTTTACGGTGGGTTCTGACCTTTCTGATTCTGGCGTTGATTGCTTCGCTGTTCGGGTTTGGCGGGGCAGCATCAAGCTTTGCAGGTATTGCTAAAATCCTGCTGTTTGTTTTTGTCGTGCTGCTGGTAGTGAGCTTCTTCTTTGGCCGCCCGCGTGTGTAGTTTAGAGTCTGCTCACTATTTTTGAGAAAATGTGTGGGTAGCCTTTTGTTATACGAGAGTGTTTAAAATAGGAAAGCGTGTGGCCCTTTGCCGGTCACACGCTTTTTTTGTGCGTGCTGGAAGTGAGCATGCGCGTGCGTCAGGAAAGAGCAGGAGCGGTGTTTATGGAGCGGATTGTCTGGTCAGATTTTGAAAAAATCATGATGGTGACAGGCACTATTCAGCGTGTAGAACCGTTCCCGGAAGCGCGGAAGCCTGCTTATAAAATCTGGGCAGATTTTGGACCCTATGGCGTTCTTAAAACCAGCGCGCAGGTCACACAGCTTTATACGCCAGACGCCCTGATCGGGCGGCAGATTATCGGGATTATCAATTTTCCAGAAAAACAGATTGGCCCGTTTCGCTCTCAGTTCCTGCTTTCAGGGTTTGAAACGGAAGAGGGCGTTGTGCTGGCGGCTCTGGAGCAGCCTGTGGCTGATGGTACCCGGTTAAGCTAAGAACAATAGGCATTAGAAATCTAAAAAATTCATCAGAAAGAAAAGAATTTTCATAAAAAGGGAGACAAAGCGGACTGCTCTCTCTCCCTTTTTTGCTTACAGCAGAAGCAGGAAAAAGGACTTACCCTTCAATCTGGCTGAAATCCGCAATCAGACGCATCATCCGTCCCAGACGAGCCAGCAACCGCAGACGGTTGAGGCGCAGGGGAGCCTCGGGTGCGTTTACCGTCACTGCTTCAAAGAACTGGTCCAGCGGTGCGCGCAGGCTGGCGGCCTCGCGCATGGCGTCGGTAAAGCGTTCTTCTGCAAACGCCTTTTCCACCGCGGGTTCAACGCGGTCCAGCGTTGCGGCCAGAGCCTGTTCTTCGGGCTGGGCAAACAAGGTGGCATCCGGCGCGCCCTCATGCGGGCCATCCTTGCGGTCTTCAATCCGCAGGATGTTGGCGGCGCGGCGGGTAGCGGCCAGAAGGTTCTTGCCGTCCTCCGTTTCCAGCATGGTTTCCAGCGCCTGCGCGCGGGCCAGAAGGCGGGTGATGTCCGTGTCGGTATTGCCGGTGGAAATGGCGGCTAGACAGTCATACCGTGCCCCTTCCGAGCGTAACTGGACGCGCAGACGCTCCGCCATAAACTGCGGCAGGAGAGCCAGATCGGGTGCATCCCGCAAGGACTCTGGCAAGGCTTCCGCAGCCAGCAGGAACAGCTTGACCAGATCCAGACGCAGGCTGTTTTCACGGATCAGGCGGATAATGCCAAGTGCTGCGCGACGCAAGCCAAACGGATCACCTGAACCAGATGGCTTTTCACCTGCGGCAAAAAATGCAGCCAGCATATCAAAGCGGTCGGCCAGCCCCAGCACGATGGAAACCGGAGCTGTCGGCACCGTATCACCGGGGCTACGCGGCATATACTGCTCGGTAATGGCCTGACAGACAGCCGGAGCCTCTCCGTCATGCTGCGCGTAATAGCCGCCCATCACGCCCTGCAGTTCCGGGAATTCCCCGACCATGCCGGTCGTCAGATCGGTTTTGCTCAGTTCCGCCGCACGTTCGCACTCGGCTTTGGACGCCCCAATCATAGGCGCAATCAGTCCGGCCAGCCGCACCATGCGGCGTGTGCGTTCTCCCTGACTGCCAAGCTTTGCGTGGAAGGTAATGGCATCCAGCGCACCGAGGCGGGAGGCTAGGGTCTGCTTGCGGTCCAGATCCCAGAAGTGGCGGGCATCGGCAAAGCGGGCGCGGAGCACGCGCTCATTGCCGGTCACAATCAGCGTGCCGTCATCCGCCGGGACAATATTGGCTACAAAGGCAAAGCGCGGTGCTGCGGAGCCATCACCGTTCCGCAGGGCGAAGTAACGCTGGTTGACGCGCATGGAGACCTGCATCACCTCGGCGGGCAGATCCATGTATTTTTCATCAATCCGGCCGAGGAACGGCACCGGCCATTCCACCAGTCCGGCCACCTCATCCACCAGCCCCGTATCCGGCACAAGGGCCAGACCTTCCGCGGTCGCAAGAGCCGTCAGACCCTTCACAATGGCTTCCCGGCGGTCTGCCGCATGCACTTGCACATGGCGGGTTTTCAGCGTGTCCTGCCAGTCTGCAACGCTGCTGACAGCCACAGCACCGGGGGAGAGGAAGCGATGACCTTCCGTCTGGTTGCCGGACTGAAGGTGGTGGCCATTGTCGTCACCCTGCGTCCCGGAAAGAGCCAGAGAGAACGGCACCGTCTCACCATCCAGAAGGCACAGGATACGGCGCAGCGGGCGCACCCACGTAAAGGCGCTGCCCTGTCCCCAGCGCATGGATTTGGGCCACGGGAAGCGGCGCAGCAGGTCCGGCATGATGGTGGCAAGATGGGCTTTGGCGCTGAGGGCGGGTTCGTCCCGCTCCAGCACCCAGAAGCCGTTTTGCAAGGTCAGGGCATCCTGTGTCACGCCATGTTTGCGGGTAAAGCCTTCCAGAGCCTTTTCCGGCGCGCCTTCACGCGGGCCGCGTTCAGACACGGTGCGGCCGGGCACACTAGCGTCCAGCGTGCAGGAGGCCGCAATACGGCGCGGGCCGGTATAGGCCACAGCATCTTTCGGGTTCAGCGGAGCCAGTGCGTCAGACAGCAGGCGCAGCAGGGTCTCACCGGCCTGCTGCTGCATGCGGGCGGGGATTTCTTCTGAAAAAAGTTCTATCAGCAGTTCGGGCATGATCTTATTTGTCCTCGCCAGCCAGCCATGTCTCACAGCATAATTTCGCCAGCGTCCGCACACGGCCAATATAAGACGCGCGTTCACTCACGCTGATCACGCCGCGCGCATCCAGCAGATTGAACAGATGGCTGGCCTTTAGGCACTGGTCATAGGCAGGCTGGGCCACACCGGCTTCCGCCAGTGCCACACTTTCTTTTTCCGCATCGGCAAAATGGCGGAACAGCAGGTCCGTATCCGCCAGTTCAAAATTGTGCCGGGAATAATCCTGTTCAGCGCGCAGGAAGACATCCCCGTAGGTCAGGCCGGTACCGTTGTAATCGAGGTCATAAACGTTCTCGACGCCCTGCACATACATAGCCAGACGTTCCAGTCCGTAGGTCAGCTCCGTGGAGGGCAGAACCACGGGAATGCCGCCAACCTGCTGGAAATAGGTGAACTGGGTGACTTCCATGCCGTCACACCAGACTTCCCAGCCCAGACCCCACGCGCCGATGGTCGGGTTTTCCCAGTCATCTTCCACAAAGCGGATATCATGCCGGTTCGGGTCAATCCCGATGGCGCGGTAGCTGTCCAGCAGCAGTTTCTGGCTTTCTTCCGGGGTGGGCTTCAGCAAAACCTGATACTGGTAATAATGCTGGAGCCGGTTTGGGTTTTCACCATAACGGCCATCAGACGGGCGGCGGCAGGGCTGCACATAGGCGGCCTTCCATGGCGTGCTGCCCAGCGCGCGCAGCGTGGTGTGGGGGGAGAGCGTGCCCGCACCAATTTCCTGATCATAGGGCTGGAGAATGGCGCACCCCTGTTTTGACCAGAACTGGTGCAGGGTCAGGATCAGGTCCTGAAAGGAGAGAGGCCGCTCGGTAGGGCGGGGAGACGCCGGGTCCATGGTCAGGGTGAAACTCCGCAGTATGACAGTCAATGTGGCAGTTAGAATGTGCGCGTACAGCGCACGGCGCATCTACCATACAGGGGCACGAGGCATTCAGGAAGAGAAGGCATGAAACTCCCAGCCGTTCGCCTCTTGCAACGCTCTTGCCGCCTCGCCACATCTTGGACAGAGTAGGGCGGTAACGGTGTGTATAGTGCATCACGCTGGCAGCATATGCCACAGGCAGGGATAAAGAGAGATGACCAACGAGGAACGTGACCTCATTGCGAAATTTGTAGCCAGAGTGGGCGGTGCGTCCCAGTCCGGCTTTGGGAGTGTGCCCAGCACACAGCCTAGTCTGCCGCCGGTAGACCCGGAAGCAGACAGATTTCTGGCGCAGGAATTCCAACAATACCCGGAAGCCCGCTACCGCATTACGCAGATGGCGGTCGTGCAGGAAATGGCGCTGGTAGAAGCACAGAACCGCATCCAGCAACTTCAGTTCCAGCTTCAGCAAGCCCAGCAGGCGGTGCAACAGGCGCAGTCACAGGCACAGCAGGCTCCCGCTGGTGGCGGTGGGTTTCTGGGTGGTCTGTTTGGGGGCGGTCAGCGTGGCGCACAGCCTCAGTCGCAGCAGGCCGCTCCTCCGGGCTGGGATGGTCGTCCGGCGGCAGCCCCGCAGTATCAGCCACAGCCGCTGCCTTATGGGGCGCAGCCCGGCATGTTCCGGAGTGGCACGGGTTTTCTTGGCACCGCTCTTTCAACCGCAACGGGTGTTGCTGGTGGGATGCTGGCAGCCAATGCTCTGACGGATCTGTTCAGCGGTCATCACGGCGGTGGAGCAGATGCCGGATGGGGCGCTGGCCAGCCGGGTGAAACCATTATCAATAACAATTATGGAGACGGTGCGGGGGCTGACCCATTTGCCGGGGCCGGGACTTCGGCTGATCCGGGCTTTGACGCCGGAAGCAGTGATTGGGGCGGAGACGCCGGTGGTGACTGGGGTGGCGATCAGGAATTCTGATCTCCATTAACAGGGGGACGACTGTGGTCGTCCCTTTTTGTTTTTAGGGCGATGTATCTTCGTCCGGGGCGGGTGCCATGGAGCGCACCAACTCCAGAACGCGTTTCCGTACTACCGGATCAGGAATACGATAATAAGCCCGGATCAGCTCAATTGTTTCCTTGCGGGAGAACAGGGACGCTTCCTGATCTGAAAACACAGAGGCTGTCCCGGTCTGAAAAGGCGTTTCAAATGGCTTGCGGTTTTGTGCAAAGCCACCAGAGGGAGCCGACTGAGTTTTATGGTCCGGTGCTTTCCCAAAAGTTGGCATATCATCAAAGAAAAAGCTGATTGGCACATCCAGAGCGGATGCCAGATCATAAAGGCGGGAAGCTCCTACTCGATTGGCTCCCCGTTCATATTTCTGCACCTGTTGAAATGTAATACCGAGGGCTTCCCCCAGTTTTTCCTGCGAGAGCCCTAAGAGCGTACGCCTGAGCCGAATACGACGCCCAACGTGCATATCAACAGAACCGGCCCGAGGGTTGGAAGATTTGTTAGTAGGTAAGAGGGAGGCTGTTTCTATCACGACGTTTCTCGTCAGAGGAGGGGCTATTTTATACACCAAAGCACCAAGGTTTATAAACCATTCGTTAAGTTTCCCAAAGCAGGATGAGGCTTTATTTTTAAAAATTGTGAAGAATCATGATGTTTAAAAATGAAGATTATAAAAAACATTAAAATAAATATAACATTACTTTTGTGGGGATATTATTACATAATACTATAAAAGATTAATTTGAAATTAAAACATCTCATGGTGTCATTTCGGCCAATAAACGTCTTTAAACGGAAAAGAGTAATTTGCTTTATCGGCCTGTTTTTTCAGATTTGCGGCGCGGACGGATAAAGGCAGCCAGAAAAACAGCAAGACTCAGAAGAGCTGGTAGGGTGCGGCCATATTGTGCAAACAGGGGCGCGGGCAAGGCTGCGGGTAGTGACACAACAAGGGTGCCGGTCTTTCCCCACCCAAGGCGGGCGAGTTCATGCCCGAACCCATCATATGCAATGGAAATGCCGGTATTGGCGGCGCGCGCGATAGGAAGCCCTTCTTCCACAGCACGCAGCCTGACCGAGGAAAGGTGCTGACGTGGCCCTGCGCTGTTCCCAAACCAGCCATCGTTTGTCACGTTGGCCAGCCAGCGTGGGCGGTCATGCCCATTGACTGTCAGACCGGAGAAAATAACCTCATAACAGACCAGTGGCCCCACGGGTGGGAGGCCCGGCACATGCCATGTCTGTGCACCGGGTCCTGCTGCCATGCCGCCTTGAGGGACAATTTGCAACGGAATGAAGGGCGGTTGATATTCACCAAACGGAACCAGCCGGGCTTTGTCGTAAATAGCGGTAATATCGCCATCAGGGGCGAGTGCCAGAACGGAATTCCGGTAGCGCCCATCCTCATCAACGCGCAGAGCCCCAATAAATCCGGCATCTGCACCCGGTGCCCAGTTCATAATCATGCGGCGCGCGCGCGGGCTGTCCTGCAACAGTGTGGAACCGGGGAAAGATGTTTCCGGCCATAAAAAGACGATAGGCCGCGTCACGGCGTCCGGAAAATCGGAGCGTGGTTGCAGCTTGTGGGCCTGAAGAACACCGTCTGCTGTCAGGTGCAGGTAACGGGTAAAAATATCACGCGGGTTCAGGTGCCCGACTTTTTCCGTCTCCGGCACATTGCCTTGCACCAGCACGGCAATGGGGCCGGGCTCGCCGACAGGATGCACGCTGTGCAGCCGGATCATACTCGCTGCCAAGCTGATACCGATAACTGCGACGAAACACGCTGCAATGCGCAGGCGGTCAACCCGGTGAGGGAAAAACCGGCATGGGTGATCAGTTCTGGCGCGGATGGCATCCTGTAGTGCCGCGCCACCAAACAGAGCGCCCAGCACAACAAAAAGGGTCAGCCCATCCACGCCAATCCATGCGGCGGGCTGAATGAGCACGTCTCCAACTGTGCCGGGAATCGCCAGAGCGCTACCAAGGGGGTTCCACGTAAATCCGCTGAACAGAAACACACGCCCCATATCGAAGAGCGTCCAACTCCCGGCAAACGCCAGAAGTCGTCGCGGCCCGGCAGGAGCCAGACGGCTCAAGGCTGCGGGGGCCGCAACCATGGGGGCCAGAATGAGCGCGCAGCCCAAAGAGGGAAAGGGCACAAACCACCAGAACTCTTCCGCGCGGATCATCACCGCATTGACCAACCAGTAGAGATTGGCAGCGTAAAATCCGAACCCGAATAGCGCTCCGGCCCAAGCTGCTTTTTTCCAGTTTGGTGCCGTATTGAGCGCGCAGCCCAAAATAGGAAAGGTAAGGAGGAGGATAGGCAGGCAATGGACCGGCGGAAGAGCCAGCGCCGAAAGCGCGCCCATCCCCAGCATGAGGCCCGCCTGACGCGCTCTGCTTTTTGGGCTTTGCTGCGGGTCTGGATCGCTTGCCGGTATTTTTGGCAGAGAGGTCCGCCAGAACGCCAGACGGCTCAGCACGAGGGGCAAGCTACGCGTGGAAAAAACAGCTTAGTCGAGCGCATCGCGCAGGCGGCGTTCATAGTGGCGATAATATTTGTCAGCCAGTAGTTCACTTTTCACCAGCACAGCGACGTCTGTTGTGTTGAACTGGGCATCAATCACAGCACCATCGCCCACATAACCGCCTAGCCGCAGATAGCCTTTAATAAGCGGTGGCAGTTTGGCCAGCGTTTTGCGCACATCAATGGAATGCGGGTCCACGCGCAGCATGTCCACGCGCCGCTCGGGAAGGGCTTTTACGCGCAAAGCTGGAGGCGCGAGGTGGTTGTGGTACAGATAGGTGAGTTGGTCCCCCATGGCGTCCGGATTAGTGCCTTGCAGACTGGCACAGCCAAACAGCACATCAATACGGTGCAGGAAGATGTAGGAGGCAATGCCGCGCCACAGAAGCTGCATGGCCGCCCGGCCACGATAGTTCTTATCCACGCAGGAGCGACCGACTTCCAGCAGGCGTCCGGGAAAGTCCGTCAGGGGTGAAATATCGTATTCGCTTGCGGAATAGAAATGACCGATCTTGGCCGCTGCATCCCCCTGCACGAGCCGATAGGTGCCCACTACACCGCGCGCGTCGGACGCAATGGCGTGGTCAATCACCAGCAGATGGTCTGCTACGGCGTCAAATTCGTCAATATCGCGCTTCAGGCGCAGGGTTTCCGCGTCCGGGTGCGCCCCCATTTCTTCATAAAATACGCGGTAGCGCAGAGCCTGTGCGGCATCGCGCTCAGCATCGGTCGAAGCAATACGGACGCTCAGATTGCCGCCGCGGAGTTCAGGAAAACTCGTGCGGTCCAGTTCCAACGTGGAGAGGGAGCCAGAAGGGAGGTCAGAGGGGCGCTGGGCGGCGCTCATGAGGCAGCTCCTTTACGTTTGGGCGGCTGCGCGGTTTTGCCAGCCTGCTCGGGCTGCGGGCGTTTTTTGCCAAACAGTTCCAGCCGCATGGAAACAAAGTCAAACCCCAGCCGTTCCGCCACGCGCCGCATCAGCTCTTCATGTTCCGGGTCTTCAAACTCAATCACCTTCCCATTATCAACATCAATCAGATGATAATGGTGGCGGCCGTTTTCTGTGGCTTCATAGCGTGCGCGGCCTCCGCCGAAATCTCGGCGCTCCAGAATCCCTTTTTCTTCCAGCAGGCGCACGGTGCGGTACACAGTGGCAACGGAGATGCGGGAATCCAGCGCGGTGGCGCGGCGGTAGAGTTCTTCCACATCCGGATGGTCATCCGCGTCCGACAGAACACGTGCAATAACACGGCGCTGTCCCGTCATTTTCAGGCCATGTTCAACGCACAGCTGCGCAATCCGCGATTCTGTCGACTGTGACTTCAAGGGCGCAAATCCTGCTTGTTACCACCTGCATGCATGAAACATCTGGTAGCCGAAAAGGGAGAGGGTTGTCCAATTTTACACAGACGCGCAGGTTTTTTAAGGTCTGATTTCAAATGATTTCTGCCGTTGGCCCGGTGGGTGTGATGAGGATGGTTTATGCAAAATACAAAAGACCCGTCAGCAATTCCGGCACCAGAGCCATCGGATGCTGCGCCGTTCGGGCTCGATATTACCCATGAAAAATGCCCTATGACATTTGTGCGCACTCGTCTGGCGTTGGACGTGTTGGAGGCAGGGCGTCTGCTGGCCGTGCGGTTGCGGGGGGAGGAACCACACCGGAATGTCCGCCGGTCCGTGCTGGCATTAGGCCACGCTGTGTTGGCTGAACAGACGGAAGAGGATGGCAGCATTGTGCTGACAATCCAGAAAAAAGACCCCGCAGCAGCAGGCTGAAGGCAGCCGCCAGTGCGGGGTCTGATAACGCGTCCGGGACCAGACGTTTAGTTGTTCATGGCCTCGAAGAAATCATTGTTGGATTTGCTGTATTTAAGCTTGTCCAGCAGGAAGTCCATGGCATCCATCGTGCCCATGGGGGCCAGAATACGGCGCAGCACCCACATTTTGGACAGGGTGGCGCGGTCCACCAGCATTTCTTCCTTACGCGTGCCGCTCTTGGTGATGTCAATCGCGGGGAAGGTGCGCTTGTCAGCCAGTTTACGGTCAAGGATCAGTTCGGAGTTGCCCGTGCCCTTGAACTCTTCAAAAATCACTTCATCCATGCGGCTGCCGGTATCAATCAGCGCCGTGGCGATAATGGTCAGAGAGCCGCCTTCTTCAATGTTACGGGCCGCACCAAAGAAGCGCTTGGGGCGCTGGAGGGCGTTGGCATCCACACCACCGGTCAGCACCTTGCCGGATGACGGCACAACCGTGTTGTAGGCGCGGGCCAGACGGGTGATGGAGTCCAGCAGGATCACCACATCGCGCTTGTGTTCCACCAGACGCTTGGCTTTTTCCAACACCATTTCCGTCACCTGCACGTGGCGGTGGGCGGGTTCATCAAAGGTGGAGGAAATCACTTCACCCCGCACGGAGCGGGCCATGTCCGTCACTTCTTCCGGGCGCTCGTCAATCAGCAGCACGATCAGGAAGCATTCTGGATGGTTGGCGGAAATGGAGGAGGCAATGCTTTGCAGCATGACCGTCTTACCGGTGCGGGGCGGGGCGACAATCAGGGCGCGCTGGCCCATGCCGATGGGCGCGACCAGATCAATCACGCGGGGCGTGAAATCCTGTGTGCTCTTGCCCTTTTTGCCCTTGGCGTCACTTACCGGCGGGGCAGCGCTTTCCACTTCCATCTGCAGGCGGCGCTCTGGGTAGAGCGGTGTGAGGTTATCAAAGTTGATGCGATGCCGGACGGCTTCCGGGGCTTCAAAATTGATGGTGTTGATTTTCAGCAGGGAAAAATAGCGTTCTCCGTCCCGCGGGGCGCGGATCTGCCCTTCAACCGTATCACCCGTCCGCAGGGCAAAGCGGCGCACCTGAACGGGGGAGATATAAATATCATCCGGACCGGGGAGGTAGTTTGATTCGGGAGAGCGGAGGTAGCCGAACCCGTCATGCAGGATCTCGAGGGTGCCATCACCATAGATCGCCTGGTCATTATCGGCCAGCGCCTTGAGAATGGCGAACATCATATCCTGCTTGCGCAGGGACGATGCGTTTTCGATATTCAGGTCTTCGGCACAGGCCAGAAGATCGGCCGGAGACTTGGCCTTGAGTTCCGCAAGATGCATTTAGGAATGCCCTGACTGGCAAATAGTTTACAAAGGGGAGGGTCCGAACCAGTCTTGCGCAAAGCCCGGAAACACGGGGTGACACAGCATATGTGCGCCACAGCGGCCCGGATAGCAGGATGATCCTGACAGAGGGGGAAGGACTGGACAGGTGAAGTCAGCCAGTTCTGGAGGCGGAGAATAAATCCGTAAGTCTGGTTCGTCAACCAGACTTTGACAGAGCGCCGGACTGTGACAGAGCGCCAGACTTTGACAAGCGTTAGTGGGCGAGGCTGGGTGTGATGGCCGCCTGCCACGTGTCCCGGCTAAGCCAATACTGAGAAACCGAGGTATCAGGCGAGATGAAGTTTGTAACCTGAGACCATAGTTGGCTCGGCTTGGGGTGGGAGGTGAGCACGCCGGAGAGCAGATTGCCCGAACACGGGCCATCCAGCAGAATATCCCGGTCGGACAGAGTTACCTTCAGGTGGCAGTGGCTTAGCTGAGTTGATGTCGGCGGTGTCAACGTGCCGGTTATCGGCCCGGCATCCAGCGGGCGCATGGCGGAATCCAGTCGCATCATCTCGCCAGCCACAGTGCCCGGTCCAGTGGGGTGCAGCCCAACCAGAATGCGGTTGTTCCGCGCAGAGACAAGGCCACCGTAGCGCAGTGGTTCCGCACTCAGTTGGTTGAAGAGCGTCTGATAGGCAGTCTGATCGGGTACAGGTGCGGGTTTGGAGGCGGCCCAACTGTTCTGACTGCCAACCAGTCCCATAAGGCAGGCAATCCCGACTGCTAGTGCACGGCGCATGATTTTTACCGAGCGGCTTACGAGCACTTGGGGAGTGCGGAGAAACTGTGTGCGGTGCGTCATTTAATGCCTCCAAGCCATCCTTTGCGCCAGAACCACAGCAGCGGTAAGGCGACGGATGCGACCATAAGTCCGAGTGAATACCAATAGCCGAAGGACCAGCTAAGTTCCGGAATGTCCTTGAAATTCATCCCATAAACCCCGGCAATCAGGGTGGGTGCCACGCCGATGAAGCTGACAACGGTGAGCACCTTCATCATGCCATTCTGCTCAATGCTGATAAAGCCTAACGTCGCATCCAGCAGAAATTCGACCTTGCTGGCTGCCTGAGAAACATAGTCACTCAGGGAGGCCAGATCCCGGTTGGCTGTGGCCATGCGGGAGCGAAGTGCGCCGGACAGCGCGTAGGGCGCGTTTGCCGTCGGGAGTGTCGTCACGCCTGCATCAAAATGCCGGGCGGAAACAGGCAGGCCAGAGGCGGGGGCCATGCCGTCCTTTTTACTTTCACTCAGAAAAATCGTGATGCGCTCCAGGCCCAGCAATGTATCCCGCACACGGGAGCATAGGTCACCCGAACTGCCAACACGTTCCAGCAATTCCCGCTGCCATGCGGCAATGCTCCGTACGGCGGGTGCGTTTTGTCGCCGCTTGAAAATGTCGCGGGACAGTTTGTCCAACAACATGCCAACGCTTTCCAGAATATCGGCCAGCCGGTCTACAATGGTTTCAATCAGAGCCACCAGCACTTCACCGGGGCCAATGGCAGCAGCCACCAGTGTTTGCGGGGGAGCCTCTGTGTCCGGGGTGGAGGTCTCTTTCTGGTGGGGTGTCACAACTGTGCTGGGTGCGGGGGTCGCGGCAGGTGCGGGGGGCAGGATATGTTCAGCAACAAGCTGCGCCACATTTTCAAAAGACGGGTAGGGCTGGTACCGGATGGTAATCAGCCGTTCTGCGGTGAGCACAAAACCAACCGGAAATGCCTCAAACTCCAGCCCTGTTTTTTTGAGCAGGGGGGTGGAGAGAAACGCCGCGCCATTACGCACGCTGATGCGTGAGGAGCTTTCAATCTCGTTAAGGTCATCCAGTGTGGGGAGTGGCTGGCCACAGATACGGGCCGCCAGATCCTGCTCCTCCTGCGAGGGGTTTAGCAGGTCAATCCATGCAACACCTTCCGCATCGGCCTCACTTTCAATGGCCCGTGCAGGGGCACCGGGCTTGTGGGCCAGAAACATGGACATCTCCTAGGGCGGTCTTATCGTGTCATTCTAATGCGCTCCCGCAGCGCGGGCACCGCAGATATGACCAGACCGGCACGACAGTGACAAGTGACAGTCCAGAATAGCCGTATAGCGACTTTCGGCGGGTGTTTGCTCTCTATCAGCTCAGTGCATCTTGCTTGAAGCAAAGGCCCCTTCTTGTAACGGTGCCTCCGTCTGTTTTTTGTGAACCGGCCTCTGGGCAAGAGCTTGCGGCTTCTGGTAAGCCAGAAGTCTGTTTTTGGGGTAGGGCGGCCCCGGCATCGCACTTCGGCATCGTGCCCCGACATCGTACGCAGAAATCAGGAGCGGTAGAACCACCCATGGCAGATCCGGCAGCACAGCACCGCGCGGCAGCAACTCAGCCCAATTCTCTCCGGAACGGGCCGGATGAGCGCGGCCATTTTGGCGGGCGCTATGGTGGCCGTTTTGTTGCGGAAACCCTCATGCCCCTGCTGCTGGAATTGGATAAGGCGTATGAGACCGCCAAAGCAGATTCCGCGTTCCATAAAGAGCTGGATTTCTATCTGCGAGACTATGTCGGCCGCCCCAGCCCCCTCTGGTTTGCCCGCCGTATGACGGAAGAACTTGGTGGCGCCAAAATTTACATGAAGCGCGAAGAGCTGAACCATACCGGCTCCCACAAGCTCAATAACGTCATGGGGCAGATTCTTCTGGCCCGCCGCATGGGTCGCACCCGGATTGTTGCGGAAACAGGGGCCGGGCAGCATGGGGTGGCGACCGCCACGGTCTGCGCGCTATTTGGCCTGAAATGCGTGATTTACATGGGGGCGACAGACGTTGAGCGGCAGAAGCCCAACGTGTTCCGTATGCGTCTGCTGGGGGCGGAGGTGGTGCCCGTAACCGCCGGAGCCGGAACCCTCAAAGATGCCATGAATGAAGCCATGCGCGACTGGGTGGCCAATATCGCAGACACCTATTTTCTGGTGGGCACTGTGGCGGGTCCGCATCCATATCCGGCCATGGTGCGCGATTTTCAGAGCGTGATTGGTGAGGAAACGAAGGAGCAGATGCAGGCGCAGGAAGGTCGCCTGCCGGATGTGATTGTGGCCGCCATTGGCGGGGGCTCCAACGCCATGGGGATTTTCCATCCGTTTCTGGATGATGCCTCCGTGCGCTTGATCGGGGTGGAAGCAGCAGGCTGTGGTCTCGATAGCGGCAAAACGGCGGCCTCTATTGAGCGTGGCCGCCCCGGTGTGCTGCATGGAAACCGCACTTATCTGCTGCAAAATGCGGATGGGCAGATTGATGAGGCCCATTCCATCAGCGCCGGTCTGGATTATCCGGGTGTCGGGCCGGAGCATTCTTGGCTGAGTGATATTGGGCGCGCGGAGTATGTCGGCGCTACGGATGATGAGGCTCTGAAAGCCTTTGAGCTGTGCACCCGCACGGAGGGTATTATTCCAGCACTGGAATCTGCCCACGCCATTGCCTACGCCGCCAAGATCGCGCCCACCCTGCCAAAGGAAACCCTGCTGGTCGTCAATATCTCCGGTCGGGGCGATAAAGATATTTTCACTGTTGCCGAGCATCTGGGAGTGAAGCTGTGAGCCGTATTGCCGCCCGTTTCAAAGCACTGGCCGCACAGGGTCGTGGCGCGCTGATCCCGTATCTGGAAGCGTTTGACCCGGATCTGGACACCTCTCTGGCGCTGCTGAAGGCCATGCCCGCTGCCGGGGCGGACCTGATTGAAGTCGGAATGCCGTTTTCCGATCCCTCCGCCGATGGTCCGGTGATCCAGCTTGCGGCTCGCCGTGGGCTGAAGGCCGGGGCTACTCTGGCGGGTGTGCTGAAAATGATTGCGGCCTTCCGTGAGCAGGATCAGGAAACGCCTATCATCCTGATGGGCTACCTCAACCCTGTGGAAGCCTATGGCCACGCCCGCTTCTGCACGGATGCCGCTAAAGCAGGTGTGGACGGTCTAATTCTGGTCGATCTGCCACCGGAAGAAGCCGATATTCTGGAACAGCCCGCACAGGATGCGGGTCTTGATATCATTCGTCTGGTGGCCCCCACCACGTCGGACGAGCGCCTGCGGTATGTGCTCTCCCATGCGTCCGGCTTTGTTTATTATGTCAGCATTACCGGCATTACCGGCACCCGCACCGCAAGCGCTGATGATTTGCAGGCGGTTCTTCCGCGCCTCCGTGCCGCGACGGACCTGCCGATTGCCATTGGCTTTGGCATCCGCACGCCGGAACAGGCCGCCACGGCAGCACATATTGCGGACGGGGCTGTAGTGGCCTCCGCACTGCTCTCCACGCTGGCGGATACGCTGGATGCGGAGGGCCGTGCGACGGACCAGACCCTGCCACATGTGCTGGAACAGATCAAAGCGTTGGCGGCCGCTGTGCGCGCCAAGGGCAAAACCGGGGAGAAAAAGGCGGGATGACCTGTCTTTTTTCCTATCTGCCCGTTTCCGGTTCAGCCCCGCAGGCATGACGCATCCGTTTCGTGTTGTTGTGATCGGCGGCGGGCCAGCCGGACTGGCCGCCGCCGAGGTGCTGTCTGCCACAGGCTGCGCTGTGCAGGTTGTGGACGCCATGCCAAGCCTTGGCCGGAAATTGCTGATGGCCGGGCGTGGCGGGCTGAATATTACCCACTCCGAACCCGCAGAAAAATTCCTGACCCGCTATGCGCAGGCCACACCGTGGCTTGCGTCCTTTCTGGCCGCATGGACAACGGAGGATATCCAGCACTGGATGGAGGCACTGGGGCAGGAGAGTTTTGTCGGCTCATCCGGTCGTATTTTTCCCCGTGCCATGAAGGCGTCTCCTCTGCTGCGGGCATGGCTGGCGCGGTTGCGTGCGCAGGGCGTCACACTCCATCCTCGTGCCCGCTGGATGGGCTGGGATGCGGCAGGGCGCCTGACATTTTTGCAAGAGCAGCGTGACGCGGCTGATATTCCGTTATGCACCGCACCGGATGCCGTCATTCTTGCCCTCGGCGGGGCAAGCTGGCCGCGTCTGGGGAGTGATGGCGGCTGGGTTTCCCTGCTGGAACAGAAGGGTGTTGCTGTCTCGGCGCTGCGTCCCGCGAACTGTGGGTTTCAGGTTGACTGGTCAGACGCGGTCCGGGAGCGGTTTGCCGGAACACCGCTCAAGCCGGTGGCTCTGACCTTCGGCGGCCTGACCGTGCGCGGGGAACTGGTGGTGACAAACTCTGGACTGGAAGGCGGCGCGCTCTACGCTCTGTCGGCCCCTTTGCGGGAGCATCTGGCGCAGCATGGCGCGGCGGACCTTTCGTGTGACCTGCGGCCTGATCTTTCGGTGGATGATCTGACAAAACGGCTGGCGGCTGTGCGCCCGAGAGAAAGCCTGTCCAACAAACTGCGCAAAGCCCTTCGCCTTCCGCCGGTCGCTGTGGCGCTGCTGCGGGAGGCCGGACCTGTACCGACATCCATGCCCGCTCTGGCGGCCCGGTTGAAGGCCCTGCCTGTGCGTCTGACTGGTGCGGAGCCTCTGGCCCGCGCCATCTCCACAGCCGGAGGGATTGCGCAGGATGCGTGTGATTCCCGGTTGATGCTGCGTGCGTTACCCGGTGTTTTTGCTGCGGGAGAAATGCTGGACTGGGAGGCCCCGACCGGCGGCTATCTACTGCACGCATGTCTCGCAACCGGGCGAGGCGCTGCGCAGGGGGCGCTTGCATGGTTGCGGGAGACCCATCCGGAGCGGTATCGGATGCCCCTATGAGCAGCAATATGATCGTGATGGGTGATGTGCCGGGGGGTGGCCCGGCACAGATGGACCTTGCCGAACTTCTGGCCACCCGCCTTCTGGTGCAGGGCAATTCCGGGTCTGGTAAATCCCATTTACTACGGCGCTTGCTGGAGCAGTCGGCGCGTACGGTGCAGCAGGCCATTATTGACCCGGAAGGTGATTTTGTCAGTCTGGCGGAAAAATTCGGCCATCTGGTGATTGATGGCGCGGAGTGCTCGGAAATGGCACTCCATGCTGCCGGAGAGCGGATGCGGATGCACCGCGCCTCTGTTGTGCTTAATCTGGAAGGTCTGGATGCGGACCAGCAGATGAAGTGGGCGGCGGCTTTTCTGGGCGGTATGTTCGAGGCCCCGCGGGAGTATTGGTACCCCGTGCTGGTGGTGGTGGATGAGGCCCAGCTTTTTGCCCCGGCGGCGGCGGGTGAGGTCTCGGATGAAGCGCGCCGCGCCTCGCTTGGGGCCATGACCAACCTGATGTGCCGTGGTCGCAAGCGCGGCCTTGCAGGCATTATCGCCACCCAGCGTCTGGCCAAGCTGGCGAAGAACGTGGCGGCGGAAGCCTCCAATTTCCTCATGGGCCGCACCTTTCTGGATATCGACATGGCCCGCGCGGCGGACCTTCTAGGCATGGAGCGCCGTCAGGCGGAAGCGTTCCGGGATCTGGCGCGGGGCACGTTCGTGGCCCTTGGCCCGGCCCTGAGCCGCAGACCTATGCCGGTGCGGATTGGCGTGGTGGAGACGGAAAGTCGTTCCGCCGGTCCGGTGCTGACGCCGTTTGAGCCAGCCTCCGCCCCCGTGCATGATCTGATTCTGGCCCCTGTGCCTCTGGCGGAAACCTTCGCCCGGCCCAGAAAAGCGCCCGCCGCGCCACAGCCAGACCTGCTGACACAGCTAGCCGCCCATGGAGAGGCTCAGGCCACGGCCATGCAGGACGAGCCATCGCAGGAGGAAGCGCCGGAAGATCAGGCTGAGCGGGAAGCCCGCATGAACGCTATTTTGCGCGACATGCTGGCGGATGATGAAACCTCTTTCCGCGCCCCGGCCGTGCTGTATCAGGATTTTCTGGTGCGCTGCCGTATTGCCGGGTTGGGCCGAAACGCGCTGGACCTCAAGGCTTTCAACCGTGCTTTAGCGACAGCCCGCAGCGGTGTGAGTGAGGACATGTCGGCCTCATCGGACTGGCAGCAGGCGGAAGATCTGGCCAACGCCCTGCCCGAAGACCTGCAATCCGTTTTTCTGTTTCTGGCGCGTGCCGCCATTGCCCGCCAGCCGTGCCCGTCTGATGCCGAAATTGCACGTGTTTACGGCACCGCCTCCCAAGGCCGTGCCCGCCGTCTGGTGGAATGGCTGGAAGACCGGAATATCATTGTCCTGCGGGCTGATGGCATGGGCCGGAGGGTGATTACGGTCATCGGGCCGGGGTGGGAGACGCTGCCCGGCGTCCCACAGGGGTGAGTTGCGTTAAAAAAGTGCAGGCGTGCAGGCATGACGGGCGCGCCCTGCGGTGCTATAGGCCGAAACATGACGGATGACCCGCCCTTTAGCCCGGCTCTGCTCCCGGCTGGCTTTGTAGACCTTCTGACCCCCGATGCCCGGACCGAGGCAGAAGGGGTTGCAACCCTTATGGGTGTGTTCGCCTCGCACGGGTATGACCGTGTGCGGCCGCCGCTCATGGAGTTTGAAGAGACATTACTGGCGGGCTCCGGCGCGACTCTGGCGGATCAGAGCTTCCGTGTCATGGACCCGGATACCCGCAAGATGATGGTCCTGCGGCCCGATATTACGCCCCAGATTGCCCGCATGGCCGCGACTCGTCTTGGCGCGGCGGCGCGGCCCCTGCGCGTGTCCTATGCTGGCGCGTGTGTGGTGGTGGTGCCCGCTGCGGCTGAGGAAAGCGGGCGGCAGATCATGCAGGCGGGTATTGAGCTAATCGGCCCGGACAGCCCGCAGGCGGATGCGGAAGTGATTTCCGTCGGGGCGGAGGCGCTGGCCCTGCTGGGTGTGCCGGATGTCTCGTTTGACCTCACCATGCCCCCGCTGGTTCCAGCTTTGCTGGAAGAAGCCGGAATTTCCGCTTCCGTACGCCCCGTGCTGATGCGCGCACTGGACCGTAAGGATGCCGCCGCCGTGGCCGAATTGGGGGGCGCTGCTGCGGAAACACTGATTGCCCTGCTGCGTGCCACCGGACCAGCGGATCAGGCGCTTGAGCAACTTGCCCATATCAGCCTGCCGCCACGCGCCCGCGTCTTTAGTGAGCGGCTGGCGGCCACCGTCAAAGCCCTGCGCAAAACCAACCCGGACTTGCGGCTGACGGTTGATCCGGTGGAATTCCGGGGCTGGAAATATCATACCGGCGTGTGCGTTACGGTGTTTGCCGTAGGCCGTGCTGAAGAGCTCGGCCGTGGCGGGCGCTATCTTTCCAGTGATAATGAACCCGCTTGCGGCGTGACCTTCCGGCCGGATGTGCTGTTTCGCACCATTCCGGCAGCGGCCCCCCGCCCACGGGTTTATCTCGCCCCGGATGCAGACCAACAGGTGGCCGCCCGACTGCGGGCAGAAGGGTATGCCACGCTGGGTGCCCTGCCGTCCGGCCCGTCTCACGGCACAGACCCGGAGCATAACCGGGCCGAGGCGCTGCGTCTGGAGTGCGGTTTTCTTCTTTCCGGTGCAACATGCACAAAGCTTGACTGACCCTCTATGCCAGAGGCCTGCTGCAGGCCTTTTTGGCAGGATTTTTCAGGTAGATTTTCCAGGAGCAGAGCGTTTTATGTCCAACGTCACGGTGATCGGCGCCCAGTGGGGCGATGAAGGCAAAGGTAAGATTGTAGACTGGCTGGCCAGCCGGGCAGACATTGTTGTGCGCTTTCAGGGTGGCCACAATGCCGGGCACACGCTGGTGGTGGGTAATCAGGTCTACAAGCTTTCGCTGCTGCCCTCCGGTGTTGTCAGCGGCAAGCTGGGCATTATTGGCAACGGCGTGGTGGTGGACCCGCAGGCTCTGCTGGCGGAAATTGGCCGTATTCAGGAACAGGGGCTGACAGTCACGCCGGACACCCTGAAAATTGCGGAAAACGCGCCCCTGATCCTGCCGGTGCATGGCGCGCTGGACCGCGCGCGTGAAGCCGCTCGTGGGGACCGCAAGATTGGCACCACAGGCCGCGGCATTGGCCCGGCGTATGAAGATAAGGTGGCCCGCCGCGCCATCCGCTTGTGTGATCTGGCCGAGCCTGAAACGCTGGACTGGAAGCTGGACGAACTGCTGCTGCACCATAACACGCTGCTGGCGGGTCTGGGTGCCGAGACGTTCACAAAGGAAGAGCTGATGGCCTTCCTGACCGACATAGCGCCCAAGGTTCTGCCGTTTATGGCTCCGACATGGGATATTCTGGATGAAGCCCGTCGCGGCGGTCGCCGTATCCTGTTTGAAGGTGCGCAGGCTGTCATGCTGGATGTGGACCACGGCACTTATCCGTTCGTCACCAGTTCCAACACGGTCGCCGCCAATGCGGGCACCGGGTCTGGCATGGGGCCGAATGCCGCCGGGTTTGTGCTGGGTATTGCCAAAGCCTATTGCACCCGCGTGGGGGAAGGGCCGTTCCCGACAGAACTTTTTGATGATGTTGGCCGCAAAATTGGTGAGCGCGGCCATGAGTTTGGCACGGTTACGGGGCGTCCGCGCCGCTGTGGCTGGTTTGATGCCATTCTGGTGCGTCATGCCGTGCGCGTTGGTGGCGTGAATGGTCTGGCTCTCACCAAACTGGACGTGCTGGATGGTTTTGACGAAATCCGCATTTGTGTGGGGTATGAACTGGACGGTGAGAAGACGGACCGTTTCCCGTCCTCCCCGGCGGCTCAGTCCCGCATCAAGCCGATTTTTGAAACGATGGAAGGCTGGAAAGAAACCACGCACGGCGCACGGCGCTGGGCGGACCTTCCGGCACAGGCCATCAAATATGTACGCCGGATTGAAGAACTGGTCGGCGCACCTGTCACGCTGCTCTCCACCAGCCCAGATCGGGATGATACCATCCTGATGCGTGACCCGTTTGAAGACTAAGTAACTATCCGCCACTCAATAGTGTGGTTTGACCCGCTGTGTGGCCCTTTGAAAAAAGGGTCATGCAGCGGTTTTTTATTGCCACCAAGGCGCTGTGGGTCTGACGACACTTATCATCCTACCCGTGAAAACAGAGGAAATCTGTCGCCGTGCCGAAAAGTTTTTCTAAGGCGTAATCGGAGCGGCGGCGGCACAGTCTCAGAAAAATACAGATAAGATTTCTCCGTATGCGTGCAAACCCAAGTTCAGCGGGTATATGGGGCCTGCTGCATGGCCGTGATGATTTCACCCCCTAAAAGCCTGAAAAACGACGAGGGCTGGATACTGCGCGTAAATACGCTCCCGCTGTATCTTGTTTTTCAGCGTTGTGCAGATCCCTTCAGCATCCCCGGCTCTAAAAGTCCGCGTTCCGAGAAGGAGCGGGAAACCCGGTTGTGAAAGGTTTCATGGCGGAGGCGCATGACAGCAAACCGCGTCTGCATTTTTGAGGCAGAGGGGGCGAAAAATACGTTTCGGGAGGGGGAACCCGGTACAATTGCCGGCCCAGCTCCTAAGCGGTTCATAAGCCAGAACGCCAGCCTTTGTAGAGAATAATGTTACATCCGGTCAGAGCCTCGGAACACGGGTCCCGGATATGTGTAATTTTTATGACACTGGTTGTTTTTCCCGTGTTTCCCGGCTTATCCTGCGCCCGAATCGCTATGGGGTGTTCATGTCAAACAATGCAAGCGTTCTCGTTGTTGAGGATGACCCGGCGCTCTCCCGGCTGATCTGCTATAATCTGGAAAAGCAGGGCTATGATGTCCGTCTGGCTGGGGATGGCCATACTGCTCTTGATCAGGTGAGTCGCCGTGCGCCTGATCTGATTCTGCTGGACTGGATGCTTCCCGGGATTTCCGGTCTGGAAGTGTGTCGGCAGTTGAGAGAACAGCCAAAAACAAAATCCATTCCCATCATCATGCTCAGCGCGCGCGGGCAGGAGACGGACAGCGTACGCGGGTTGGAAATTGGCGCGGACGATTATCTGATCAAGCCGTTCGGCATGGAAACACTCTTTGCGCGGGTCAAGGCCATGCTGCGTCGGCTCCCGCCTTCCGGCAACGTGCTGAAGTTTGACACGCTGGTGCTAGACCGTGTTGCCCATAAAGTGGAACGCAGCGGGCGGCTCCTGCCTTTGGGGCCGACCGAGTATAGATTGCTGGAATTCCTGATGACGCATCCCGGTCAGGTGTTCTCGCGCGAGGAATTGCTGGAACAGGCATGGGAGCGCAGCTCCTGTGTGGAATTGCGCACGGTTGATGTGCATATCAGACGGTTGCGGCAGACGCTGAACGCAGGGGATGAGAAAGACCTGATCAGAACTGTCCGCGCCCGGGGATATGCACTTGATATGCCACAGGATTAACACACGTTCTGACGCAGCGGAGTGCCTGAATCATGCATGAGGCACTTGTTGCTGTGGCAGGGATACTGGTGGGGAGCGGGCTGACAGCAACAATGCTGGCGGCGCGGCTGCGGCCGGGAAAAGACGTGGCCCGACCTTATCATCATGAAGATAGTCCGACATCTGCCAGAACCGCTGTGCTGGAAGCGGTGGAGCAGGTCATGGCCTGTCTGCCGGCAGCCACGATGGTGCTGGATGCAGAGCGTCGGCTGCACTATGCCTCGCCGGAAGCGCATCGGATTTTTGAAGACAATCTGGGCAGTATCAAACGGCATCCTGCTTTTCAGACAGCGCTAGACCGGCTGGCTGAAAAAAATCTGGATGCGCCGTCCGGTGCGGAAACAGCACGTATCGTCCTGGATGTTCCGCATCATCGGGTTATCCGGGCACTTTTCCAGCAGCATGTCTTGCCCGCAACGTTCTGTGCAGACCCTCGTGGCCGGAGCGCATTGTCAGACCGGCCGCCGTATGTGCTGGTTTTTGTGGCGTTGCATGATGAAACGGAAGCGGACAATACCGAGCGCCAGCATACCGATTTTGTAGCCTACGCCAGCCATGAACTGCGCACACCGCTCGCGGCATTAATGGGGTTTGTGGAAACGCTACAAGGCCCCGCTGCGGATGACCCGGAAGCACAGCAGGAATTTCTCGGGATCATGGCCGCGCAAGGCAAGCGGATGCAGCATTTGCTGGATGATCTGCTCTATCTGTCCCGCGTGCAGCGCGTGGAGCACCAGCGCCCGCGTGGTTCTGTTGCGCTGACAGATTTATTTGCCCGCCTGAAAGCCGAGTCTCAGGCTCTGTTTCGTCAGAAAAAGGCAAAACTGGCTATCCAGCCTGTCCCGGACCCCGCGTTGTGCGTCGCCGCGGATATCGGCCAGCTTGTGCAGGTGCTGCTCAATCTGATTGAGAACGCTATCAAATATGGCACCCTGACGGATGGCGCGCCTGCGTCTGGTAGCTTGCAGGTTACGGTGTCCTGCGGGCCAGCCCCCCTCGATTCCCGTTGGCCTGCGGTGCCGGGGGTCGTGCTGAGTGTTGCGGATACCGGGCCGGGTATTGCCGCACGGCACCTCCCGCGACTGACGGAGCATTTCTACCGCGTGCCCAAAACAGCGGTCACGGTGCAGGGCAGCGGGTTGGGGCTCGCCATTGTCCAGCATGTTGTCACCCGCCATGGCGGGCGTTTTGTGGTTGAAAGCACGGTTGGCAAGGGCACAACCTGCCTCATCTGGTTGCCGCGGGTGGCGGCTGCGCCGGATGTCATAAAACCTTCAAAAAATAGTCTTCAACATGTCATCCCGCGTGAGGCGCAAACCCAGTAAGGGTTGTTCCCGACGTGGCGATTTGCGTCGTTATTTATGATGTCCAGGGATAAAACCGAAATGCGTCTTTCCTTCAGGCCTGCTCTGTGTCTGCTCGCTGCAACGTGCTTGACCGCTGCACTGCCGAGCGTCTCCCGGGCCGAAAGCGTCACTGGCGCCGGTTCCAGCTTCGCCGCCCCGATTTACGAGGCTTGGGGTGAGACAGCCAAAACCGCCGCTGGCGTCACGGTGAACTACCAGAGCGTTGGGTCCAGCGCCGGGCAGAATCAGGTTCTGGCAGGAACGGTTGATTTCGGTGCGTCCGATGCGCCGATGGATGCGCAAAAGATCGACTCTGCCGGTCTTTTCCAGTTCCCGACAGTGATGGGCGGTATTGTGCCCGTCATCAATGTTCCGGGCATGAAAGCTGACACGCTGCGCCTGAGCGGTGCGGTGCTGGCTGGTATCTATGCTGGTGAAATCACGGAATGGAATGACCCGAAGATTGCCGCCCTTAACCCGGGTGTAAAGCTGCCGGACATGGCCGTCGCACCCGTGCACCGTGCAGACGGTTCCGGTACGACGTTCGTCTTCACGTCCTATCTGTCTGGCTCTTCTGCTTCATGGCACGATTCTCTGGGCGCCAGCACGTCCATCTCATGGCCCGGTGGTCTGGGCGCCCGTGGGAACGATGGCGTGGCCGCCACCGTGCAGAACACGGAAGGCGCGATTGGCTATGTTGAATATGCCTATGCCAGCCGTAACCACCTGACGACCGTTAAGCTGCACAACCGTGCGGGTGAAGATGTTTCTGCGAATCAGGCAAGCTTTGCCCATGCTGCGGAAGCTGCTGACTGGCAGCATGCCTCTCATTTCGCAGTGAACCTGCTGGACACGCAGGGTAAAGGCGCATGGCCGATCGTCTCTGCAACCTACGTGCTGACCCCGATTGCCCCGAAAAATGCTGCACGCGGTGAAGCCGTGCGTAAGTTCTTCACATGGGCCTTTGAAAAGGGTGATGCAACAGCACAGAAGCTGGACTATGTGGCTCTGCCGCAGGCCGTCAAGACCAGCATTCTGGCTGCATGGAAAAGTGCGAAGTAAAAAACCCCATTATTCTATCAATCCCTTTCAGAATACTTTTTAAGATATCTTCTTAAAAAAGTCTTTTCAGAAGTGAGGCGGGCTGGATTATCCAGCCCGCCTTTTTTGTCATAGGACTGTAACGAAACCATCATGAAACCATCACGCACAAGCGATGTTCGCTAGGATATTCAGCAATCATCTTATCTCCTCTGGATTGGCAAAGATGCGCAGTAAACCGGTTATTTCATCTCTAGCTTTTGCTTCATTTTTGATGGGTGGCGCGGCACCTGTCGCAATGGCATCGTCTTCTGACGACGCCCAGATCCGTGCCCTTCGCCTTGAAATGGCGCAGATGCGGAAAGAAATGATGGGGCAGATCACGACGCTTAAAAGTCGTCTGGCTAAGACTGAAACTGTATCTCATCGGCAGGACCACATGAGCAGCGCATCGGCTCATGGTGGTCGTGTAGCCGGTCATCATGACATTGCCTCCGGTCCGGTTGACCCAAGTGTGCAGTTCAATGAGCAGCCTGCCTCAGCCAACCGCATTCATCTGGCCAATGCAGGCACGCCCACGTCTGACCGTGGGGATGTCATGTCATGGAAGTCTTTCCGCGCCGCTACCAGAAGCGATGAAAACGTGCATGTCGGCGGCATGATCGTCGGCTTCCCGAAAGGTCGTTTCACGGTCGCCTCTGAAGACGGTGCTTACGGCCTGTCCATTGGCCTTGCCTTCCATGAAGATTTCGGTGGCTTCTTCAACTCAGGGCCGCGGCCGGGTGAAGCGCGTGGGGCTTTCAATAGCTTTACCACTAACATGCGCCGTCTCCGTATTCCCTTCACCTTCCGTTACAAAAACTGGGTTGCGGCTGTCACGCCTGACTTCGGCGCGAACCATAACGATGGGTATGTCGGGCTGTATGAAGGCAACCTGAACTATACCGGTCTGCATAATACCATTCTGACTGTTGGTTATTTCCAGCCGCGCGTGACTGAAGAAGATTCTGAAAGCTCCAACGACTTCTTCACGCTCGAACGTCCGAGCATTACAGACATGGTGCGTAACATTGCAGCAGGTGACGCCCGCTTTAGCGTTGGCGCTCTGCATTATGAAAAACGCTGGTGGATTGCTGGTTACTTCACCGGTCAGGAGTGGGGCCACCGCAACGCATCTGACATGAACAGCACCTATTACGGCGGTGGTAGCGGCACAACCATGGACAGCCAGACAGGCGGCATGCTGCGTGTTGCCGGGCGTCCGGTTGCGACGAAAGACTGGGATGTCCACACGGGTATCTCCTCAATCGCGTCCTTCCGTCAGGCCTGTAACTCCACAGATGCCTATCATTGCTCGCGTTCCACGTCCTTCGGTCAGCGTCCTGAATTTGATATTGGTGAAGCCAACCTTTCGGCAACTGGTGGTATTAGCAACGCAGCACAGGTCTGGGCTGCTGGCCCTGAACTGGGTGTCCGCTGGAAACGCCTGATCGTGAAGGGTGAATACTATCACGTTGGTGTTCAGCGTGATGCGCCGGGCCTGAAATCTGCTGGTTTCCAAGGTTGGTATGGCGCTGCATCCTACACGCTCTTTGGCAACCCGC
Source organism: Acetobacter orleanensis (assembly GCF_001581005.1). Taxonomy (GTDB): domain Bacteria; phylum Pseudomonadota; class Alphaproteobacteria; order Acetobacterales; family Acetobacteraceae; genus Acetobacter; species Acetobacter orleanensis. Next base: position 36,446 of record NZ_LHZV01000057.1, on the reverse strand, counting down.
GTATGTATAACGAAAAAGAAGGGGCCTTCGGCGCACCGGGCGTGAAAGAAAGTGAAGAGTTCGATCCCGCTACGAATCATTGGGGTGCGATGGAAGTTGTGGGTCATTACAGTGTGATCGACCTCAACAGCCGCCTGACGGATGCTTACGCCAAGAACGTAATCCGTGGTGGTCAGCAGACAGTCTGGACAGGTGGTGTCAACTGGTATCCGAACCGTCACTTCCGCATGATGCTTGATTACAGCCACTTCATTGTTTCTCGTAGTGAGCAGCCGACCAACATTTATGGCCGCACAGGCAACGCCGTCTCTGTTCGTGTGCAGGCAGGCTTCTAATCTGGTCTTCGTGACAGTCTGAAAGAGGTTTGAACAAATCTCTTTCAGAACTACATATGTGATCTGATGCAAAACCCCCTTCAGGGCAGCCTGAAGGGGGTTTTTGTTTGGATTATTTTATGAAAAATACTGCATATGAAATAGAACAATGCTGGGCAGAGTTCATCCGATAGCACCTGTAAACAGATGCTGTGAGGACCGCCGCGCTAATGCTACAATAGTTAGTCCTGCCTGCTCTGCCAGTCGCACGGCGCGGGTTGTGGGGGCAGATACGGCAACCAGCGTGGAAAAACCAGCCAGAATGGCCTTCTGCACCATTTCGTAAGAGCATCGGCTGGTAATGATACAAAACCCCTCTGCAAAGCAGATGTTTTGACGAAGCCCCGCTCCAATCAATTTATCCAGAGCGTTGTGGCGGCCGACATCTTCACGGATCATGCGCAAGGCACCCTCTGAACCATACCACGCTGCCCCATGGACCATATGCACCTGTGCATTCAGTGTCTGATGGTCAGCCAGTGTCTTCACAGCATGTCGAATTGCAGAAAGGGGTACGGGAGGCATGACTGGCACAGCAGGTAGCGCCTGATGAAGACTTTTCAGATCTTCACTGCCGCAGACGCCACACCCTGTTCGACCCGTCATGGCGCGCCGGGACTGTAACAGACGCCGGAAATCTTCTCCTGCAATATCGAGAAACAGGGTGACACCGTCTTCTCCCATTTCTGTTCGGATACTGCGGATAGAGGAGGGATGGGAAACCAGACGTTCCGTTATAGAAAAGCCATAGGCATAATCTTCCAGATCCTGACACGTTGCCATCATCACAGCGTATGGCACGCTGTTATAGACAAAATTGACCGGCGTTTCCTCGGCAATGGCGAGTGTAGTGGTTTCAGCCTCTGTTTCGGTAAAACGCTGTACTGGCCAATAGGTCATGACGGATTCAGGCATGTGTTAGCCCTTCATAAGCCAGCGTGCGGGCATAAGCGTACTCATCAGGTGTATTGATGTTGAAAAACAGATCCGGTGACTGATCAGGAAAGACGATAGAGCGCATACCCAACGTTGCAGCAAAAGCGCGGATACGGCGTTTATCTTTACACTCGGGCTGGCTAAGCCACGCTTCCAGCGCAGAACGGCATGAGGTGGGCCAACTGGCAACCAGATGATGGTGCCGGTTAGCTGATACGGCAACCGCCGGAGCCGGAAGTAAACGCTGCGGTAAATCAGCCGGGATAAACGGTGTGTCGCCGGGAACGGTGATCAGAACGGAACAGTTTTGTGCTTCTGCCCAACGCAATCCTTCCAGAATACCAGCAAGCGGCCCGGTATCGCTCTCCATGTCCGATAGAACAGGTAGGTTCCAAGGTGCGAAACGAGAGGCGTCTCCATTGGCGCTGATAGCCAGTGCCGCACAGTGTGGGCGCAGAGCATATAGAACATAATCCAGAACGGTCAGGGTTCTGGAAAGGGGGAGCAGGGTTTTATCACACCCGCCCATGCGGGAGCCCGTGCCGCCAGCAAGCACAAGTGCGGCAATACGAGGAGAGGAAAGATGGGCGCTCATGCGGCCAAACATTGACCTGTTCCCCAAGGGTGGCAAGTGTTTTTACACCGCTGATCGGGCAGGATATTTTGCACAGCTCATAAAAAAAGTGGCCCGACAAATCGGGCCACCTGACCATGCGGCAGAATAAAGCCGAATTCGGCTAGTTTTACCGGGGCAGCACGTTCTTGTAAGCAACCATGCACTGCACATAGGCATTGTTATACTGGGTCTGGAGACCTCCCTGCTGGTTGCGGGAATAAAGCCCACCGCCCAGCGCGCCACCCAGAGCACCGGCACCGGCACCAATGCCAGCACCCGCGCCACCGCCAGCGGCAGCACCCAGACCAGCACCCAGAGCTGTTGCGGCCAGACCACCATACAGAGCCTTACGGTTCTGGCTGCCAGCCTGCCCTTGTACGGCAGCAGTGGCCTGAGACCGGCAGAAGTTCTGTTCCTGCTGGAAGGTCGCGTAATTCTTGCCCGGACCCGGTAGAACCATTGCGGTCGGGCCCATGGGTGTTTCTGCGCAGGCAGTCAGCAGAAGCGCCGGAAGAAGGACGAGGGACGCTTTTTTGAAGCTCATGACAAACACTCTTGTTATCGTTGGACGCTTGTAAACCTGAAGATTCTGGCATTTTTTTGGGCGAAAGCAAAATTTTTAATCAGCAGGAGCCTATCAACAGGCTCCTGCGGGCCCGTGCCACAAGCGTCAGGCGTGGTCGTGGTGAGTGCGTTTGTTCTCTTCGGAAAGCACGCGGCCACACAGTTCCTTGATTTCTTCTTCTGTCAAAGAAGCAGGGTGACGCAGGCCTTTAGCGGCAATGGAAGCCAGATTTTTTGAAGGCGGTTTTTCTGGCGTCGTGTGAGAAGACATGGCTTTTATCCTTGTAAAAAGTGAAAAGAAAACCGTGTACTCTGTAAATCCTAAAAATCCTGAGGACAGATTTCAAGGCTATAGTGCGCATCTCACACTATAAATCACGCTGCTTTAAAAAACTATAAAAACTGTTCTGTTAGTTTTTGCACACTGTGTGCAAGCCTTTCCGGGCTACAAACCGCCAGCGCTGAAGACGGGCAGAGCTGGCTGTGAAGTGGAAGAGGGAGCGTCTGTGCCGTCATAGGCTGTGCCTGCCGTAATTGTTCCAGAGATTGATGGAAAATACGGAACCGCACATCTTTTTGCCCATCAGGAAGGCGCCAGAGTTCAAAAGCTAGAGTAGTGTCTGGAGCCGTGCGATCAGGCTGGTCGGCAAACGACCAGTCCAACCCGAACAGTGTGGCCAACATGTCCAGTGTTGTGTCATGCCCGGCAAGCATGGTCAGTCTGGCTGAGGGAGGAAGGAGCGACTGGTCGGGCAGGAAAACTGGCTGACCTGCGAGACTCTCGATGAGTGTTTCCGCCAGAACATACCCTCTTGGAATTGCAATGGCTGGAAGGCGTCTCAGCCTGTCACTTTGTAAGGCGTGGGCGGGTAGAACCGTGTCCAGAAGCTCGCGTGTCTCAGCATGGGAGCATTCTTTTGAGGTGGGTGTGTGAGCAAAAACAGTAGACGGCAAGCCTTCCACATATTCCAGAAACAGGTTTTCCGCCGTGGAGGCGCTCAGGCTAAGACCACCTGCATCATGAGGCTGTCCCTTTTTCCATGAAAGTGTGGTGGGTGCAGAAAAGCATGGACCGTTCTGCTGCTGGCATCCGTTGGGCGCGAATGCGGCTTGCAAGGCAGATTCCGCCTTTGCCTCTGTGCTGACCGCAGGCACGTCCTGCTGAAACGCAAGAGTGAGCGCTGGCATAACACGTTGCTGGTCAAGATGAGCCTTTCCCGCAGCTAGCGCATTGAACAAAGGGTCATGCTGGCCAGCAGATAGGCCGTGCGCGGCACTGGTGCAGCCATGGCTCAGGGTCTTGGCCAGAATGTCACCGCTTTGGCGTGTGCGGGAGTCGGTGGCATCAGCCCAGACGAAAACAGCGCTTGATGAAGTACAGGTCTGCGATGCCGCTGGGAGAAGGGGGGCATACCAATCACGGAGGAATTGCCCCATGAGAGTCAGATTGGTGCGGCCATGGTCCGTCAATTCTCCCGGTGGCACGGGCCAAGCGGACCAGACACGACCTGTCGTTTTTTCTAATGTGCTGAGCGGCTTGGTCGGGCTGCGGATGCCATGCCGGGAAACCAGAACAACTTTCTCCAGCATTGCGCCGGATGGAGGCTGCCGAGACGGCGTGGGGTTAGCCTTCGCAGAGGTAGCCGCAACCGGGACGGCAGCACTCAAAGCAAGGATCAGATAATAAAAGAAGCGAACACGAAGCATCCCCGTGCATAGCACAGGGTAAATGCTTTGGTCGTTCGCAAAATGCTGCGCCGGTCTTGCCCTCAAGGGACAAACCGGCCTGCATCAGGTCAGACGGGTGACGAGCAACTGGTTGATACGGAAACCTTCCACATCAACCACTTCAAACCGGAACCCACCGGCATCCACGCGGTCAGCCTTGCGCGCCATACGGCGCAGGCGATGCATGACAAAACCGCCAATCGTGTCAAAATGCGTACTGTCGGGCAGTTCGATCACATGCAGTTCACGCATGACATCGCCAATCGGTGCCGCTCCGTCAATCAGCCATGAGTTTTCATCGCGCCGGACAATGGCCTGTTCCTCAAACGGATTGGCCAGACCATCCATGAGCGCACCCATGATGTCCTTGAAGGTAATTAACCCGACAACCAGCCCGTACTCATTGACAATCAGGGCAAAGCCTACGCCATGCGTATCAAACTGGGCCAGTGTGTCCCACAGGTTGAGCGTTTCCGGCACGGAGAGCACGTCCCGCCGCATGCGGAAAATCGGGTTGCCACGTAGGGCCGGACCTTCCGGGATGCTGGCGGGATCAACGACTGACGCCAGAACGTCTTCCGCACGGATGGAGCCAATGACCTTATCTAGCCCGCCATCACACAGCGGGTAACGGGAATAAGGTTTGGCACGAACCTTTTCGTGGTTGTTTTCAGCGCTGTCCTGCACGTCCAGATAGACAATTTCATCACGCGGAGTCATGGCGGATGTTACGGAGCGGTCCTGAAGACCCAGTACGTTCTGGATCATCTGGTGTTCCTGCTCTAGCAGCACGCCAGAGGCGGTGCCAGCCGCCAGAATGGCGCGCAAATCTTCCGGTGTTACAGGCTCCACAGCGGAGGCTGCGGGGATTTTCATGGCCCGCAGCACAGCGTCGGACACTTTGGAGAAAATCCACACAAACGGATACAGTACCCGCAGAGCCAGTTTGGGGAACCAGCCAATGGACAGCGCCACCTTATCCGGCGCATTCATAGCTACGCGTTTGGGCAGCAGGTCGGCAAACAGCACAAACAGGCCGGTGACCATAATAAAGCTGACCGCCGAGCCGATTTTTTCCGCCAATCCGTCTGGCAGACCCCAGTAACGCAGCAGCGCGCCGCACGGGGGGGAGAGCATTTCCGAGCTGACAATACCGCCCAGAATCCCCACCCCGTTCAGGCAGATCTGAAGGACAGTAATAACCTGACCGCTATTACGCCGCAGGGCCAGAAAGGCCTGCGCCCGCTTATCGCCAGCTTCTGCGCGGGAGCGGAGGCGCACATCACGGGCGGCGGCAAAGGAAATCTCAGAGAGAGAAATCAGGATGCTGACAGCAATCAGCAGGAAAAGTGCGACAAAACCTGTAAGAAAAAGAATCAAGACACGCTCGGAGTTCAATAAGAAACAGCTTATTGGACAAGGTTATACCTGTAGGCTTTTTAAAATCCTAATTTATTTTCCCAAATTTGGCCGAGTGGCAGGGGCGCGCCCGCAGCTTTGTGACTGGCAGTTTCCAGAAAATGACGTAGTGGGATGATCTCTGGCGCCCGTGTGGCGTTGAGAGTGCGGGAGGAGACAGGCCATGTTCCAAGCGTTGTTGATTGAAAAAGATGCCCAAGGGCACCAGTTTGTCCACGAGCAGTCTCTATCGGAAGACCAACTGCCAGAAGGCGATGTGACGGTGCGGGTGGCATGGTCTACCCTGAACTATAAGGACGCTCTGGCCATAACCGGCAAAGGGCCGATTGTGCGCCAGTACCCAATGGTGCCCGGCGTTGATTTTGCAGGAACAGTTGAAAGCTCGTCCCATCCGGGCCTGTCCGTTGGTCAGCCTGTTGTGCTGAATGGCTGGGGCGTGGGGGAAAGCCATTGGGGCGGGTTGGCGGAACGCGCCCGCGTGCCGGGTGAGTGGCTTATTCCGTTGCCATCCGGGCTAAGTGCGCGGCAGGCCATGGCACTTGGAACCGCAGGGTACACCGCCATGCTCTGCGTGCGCGCTTTGATGCGGGAGGGTGTCACACCCAAAAGCGGCCCGATTGTCGTCACGGGGGCCTCCGGCGGCGTGGGAAGCGTGGCCCTGATGCTGCTGAGTAAATTGGGCTATCAGGTTACGGCCATTACAGGTCACCCGGAGGAAGAACCAACTCTGCGCGGGCTGGGGGCGTCGGACGTGATGTCCCGTCAGGCGTTGTTACGGCTGACCCGCCCGCTGGAAAAAGCACAGTGGGCCGGGGCTGTGGATGTCGCGGGGGGTGCTATGCTGGCGGCTCTGTGTGCCTCCATGCAGTACGGAGGCGTGGTGACAGCCTGCGGTCTTGCCGCGGGGATGGAGTTCCCGGCAACAGTCGCGCCATTTATTCTGCGCGGCGTCACGCTGGTGGGGATTGATAGCGTCCGTTGCCCGAAAGAAGACCGTCTGGCCGCATGGCAGCAACTGGCGGAGTTGATTGACCCTGAAAAGCTGGACGGGATTCTGACAGAAATTACCCTTTCTGAGGTTAAACAGGCGGCATCTGATCTGCTTGATGGGAAAATCAGAGGTCGTATTCTTGTCAGGCTGGAAGCATAGGAAACCGTAAGATTAGGTCAGATGGTTCGTCCGGGGAGTTGATGGATTAATGGTGATATATGCTCAATCAGCTATGACCACCTTTACGCACCCTTGCAGAAGGTTCCGTATCTGATCTGGATTTTTAAAATTTCAGACTATCCGATGACAATCTGATTATATCAGGAAACAAGAAGACGTTTCCGCTGGATTTTTCCAGATGTGGTCGTGGGAAGGTTAGAGACGAAGCGGATTTCCTTCAGGCCAACCCACCGACCAAGCACTTTATGGACAAGTTCAATAACCTCATCGGATAAGCGTCTGCACGGCATCTTGGAAATAGGGATGACATAGGCCACAGGGCGCTGTCCGCGCAGGTCATCATGGATCGCGACAACGGCGCAGGCATGAACATCTGAGTGGGCTGCGATGACCTTTTCGATCTGCACACCGGAAATCCGCCGTCCTGCAACCTTAATGACGTCATCGGAGCGGCCGAGCATATGAACCGCGCGTGTCGCATCAATCATGCCTTCGTCGAACGTACGGTAATACTGGCCTGTTTCATCAAGATAGAGAGAAGGAACACGGATAGCTCCATCCTTCCATAGCCCTGCAAGACAACCGGGCGGTAACGGCAGGGATAAAACAATCTCGCCACACAATTCCCCGCGTTCTGAAGGCATGATAGCGGGGTGAAATCCCGGTGCAGGCCGTCCAATATCATTGATGAGTGAAATGGGGGCATGTTCCGGCAGGCCGAAGAAATGGGCCGTGATGCTCCATCCTGTTTCTGTCTGCCACCAGTGATTCACAACAGGTTTACGGAAATAGGATCGCGCCCAGTCCAGCAGTGTCGGGTCCGCATATTCTCCGGCAACGAAAATGCGGGCCAGTGCAGGCAGCAACGCTGCTGAGAGATGGCGACTCTCCTGCCGCATAAGCCGCATCTGTGTTGGCGTTGTGAACAGGCATTTTACAGCATGTTCATGGCAGAGCGCACGGATGGCGGATGCAGATGCGCCACCTTCCACGATCACGCTGGTGCCGCCGCAGATCAGGGGGGCGTAAACCCCATAGGAATGGCCGACGACCCAGCCGAGGTCCGATGTTGTGAAAAACGTGTCTCCGGGGTGGCACCCATAGATCAGTTCCATGGACAGAGCGAGTGCTACGGCATGGCCGCCATTGTCTCGCACGATGCCTTTTGCCTGACCTGTTGTGCCGGATGTATGGAGAATATAAAGCGGATCTTCGGAGTGCAGCGCGACAGGCTCTGCTGGTGTGGACCGTTCCAGCATATGGAAGTCATGATCCCGCGTTGGCAGAAGTGTCGCCGGGCAGGGTTTGCGCTGCACGATGACACAGGCCTGTGGCTTGTGCGCGGCTAGGGTGAGCGCGTCATTCAGCATGGGTAAGGATGGGATTACCGTCTGGCCCTGAAAGCTGCAACTGGCGATAATAACGACTTTTGGGGTTGCATCATCAATGCGTCGGGCCAGTTCCGGGCTTGCATAGCCGGCAAAAACGACGACATGCACAGCCCCGATCCGCGCACAGGCCAGCATGGCTATGGCGGTTTCGATCATGGTCGGCATGGTGATCAGAACCCGATCACCCTTGTTGACCCCTAGAGCGCGCAGACCACCAGCAAATCCGGCGACCCTGTCGAGAAGGTCCTGATAGGTGACAATTCGCTCTTCTTTCGTTGCGCAGGAATGCCAGATCAGGGCGGCCTGTTTGCCACGTCCATTTTCAACATGCCGGTCAACAGCGTTAAAGCACGTGTTGAGCGTGGCACCGGGAAACCAATCATGCCAGCCATCTGGGCGTGTCCGGCATGCGGTAACAGGTGTCTGCTTCCATGAGATGCGTTGTGCTGCGTCCAGCCAGAACTGGTCTGGCTGGCTCAGGGCCGCCTTATGGAGTGCGTCGTATGTTGTCCATGGAAGCATTGTGCACTCTCCCCCTTAAGCTACGGGAACGTCTTTTCCGGTGATCTGACTGGCCAGCCACGCGGCATCGCGCGAGACGCCAGAGAACCGTCCTGATCCCCATGTGTGCAGCCACGGAAGGCCGAGAAAGTAGAAGCCCGGCGCGTCAGTCACGCCCCGATGCCAGATTGGCTTGTTGGCTCCGTTAAAGACCGGCACATCAATCCAGTGATAATCCGGGCGAAAACCAATGCACCAGATAATCGAGGTGATGCCCGCAGCTTTCAGATCAAGCGGAGTGTTGCTGCCATCGGGTTCCCAGACGGGCACGTAAGGCGTTTCTGTTGGTGCACTCAGGCCTTCGCGGGCGATATAGGCATCAATGGATTTTTTGATGTCAGCGTTGGTCTTGTCTGCATCATCAAGATTGATTTTCAGATCCGGCCTGAAGTCCGCAACCTCATCTCGGATTGTCTCCAGTGTGCCGTGCAGACTTACGCCGTCCTTTGCAAAAAGGCGCAGGTCAAGATCATGCCCGCCATTACGGCCGGTGACATAGTGATTGGTCTTATCCCGTGCGCCGTCACGCAGAGGGTGGTTGTCCACCGTAAGGTCATAGAAGCGCATATCTGCAAGCCAGTCCACAATATCGCGGCCACGGTAAAAACGTGAAACACGCGGCGCAGAACCGACGCAGAGATGCACCTTGCGTTTTTCAAGGAACAGGTCCTCGACAATCTGCGCACCGGACTGACCGCTTCCAACAACCAGAACAGCCCCTTCCGGAAGCTGGGATGCATTGCGGTAATCCTGTGAATGAAGCTGGAAAATAGCAGAATCAATAGCACTGGCATAACCCGGAATGACAGCATCATGATACGCACCCGATGCAATCACGACATGCTGTGCATGCCAGACCTCATCGGCCGCCACCACGCGATATCCGCCGGCTTCATGCCGTGTGATGGAGGTGACAGCCATATGCTCACGTAGGGGAGGGGAAAATGAGTTCACAAACCCCCGGACATAATCGATGATTTCCTGCTTCATCATGAAGCCGTGCGGGTCTTTCCCTTTATAGGGGTGACCGGGCAGTTCGCACTGCCAGTTCGGTGTAACCAGACAGAAATTGTCCCAGCGTTCATCTTCCCAAGAATGGCAGGCCGTTCTGGCTTCAAAAATGATGTGCTCCACGTGCTCATTGCAGAGATACCAGCTCATGGAGAGGCCTGCCTGTCCGCCGCCTACAATAACGACGGGGATGTTTTTCTCATTCTGTGTCATCATAAGATCCGTTTCAGAGAGTGAAGGACAGAACACGTATTTGCGCGTCCTGACTGTTTTTGAACTGTGCGCAGGTCTGTCGAATGGTCTGGAGCTGCCCAAGGGCACGGCTACAAGGGAAACCGTAACGTGAGCGAACCCGCTCACTGGCTTCGTTCAGTGCGGTATCAGCCTTTTTCAGAAACTCCGGGACCAGATACGTCATGCCGGGCGTAAAATGGTCCTGAATGACCAGAGATGGAGAGTAGCATTCCGTTTCTGCCCCATCGGGCCAGCGCACACGAAAAGTCATTTCAGGCATGGTTAAGAGCTCCTGAGGGAGGAGAACTGGCACGCGGCAGGGCCGCGAGGCGTCGATAGGCAGTAAGGTGACGGCTAGCGACGTTGCGCCAGTCGAAACGGCGGGCTGTCGCCGGGCCACTGTTCTGGAAACGGTCACGGGTTTTGACGTTTAGGGCGTGCCGCAAAGTCCGTAACAGAGTGTCTGGTCGGTCAGGGTGGCACCACAGAGCGTCCGGCTCCTCAAGATGTTCTGTAAATGGCGCGATTTCTGGCACGATGACGGGTGTGCCGCAGGCCAGAGCTTCCAGTGGACACAGGCCGAACCCTTCGCTGAGGGATGGATAGGCCAGCACGTCCGCCTGTCGGTAGAAGGCAGGCATATCCTCATCCACGACCGGTCCGGTTACGGTGACATGATCGCTGGCACCGCGTTCACGCAGACAGGCGTCGAACCGGGTGCGATAGGCAGAATGATCCAGCAGCGAGGCGCCACCGATTATGACCAGATGAACATCTATCTGCTCACGGTGCAGGCTCAGAAAACTTTCTAGCAGGCTCAGGGTATTTTTGCGCTGCTCGACCCCGCCAACAGATAGGATCAATCGCCGGCTGGCAGGTAGATGATACCGTGCCCGGAGCGTGGCATCCCGCCCGTGCGGAACAGGTGAAAAACGCACGGGATCGACCCCATTGCCCACAACGGGGGCATGGCACCCATGGGTGTTGCGCAGGATGTCTGCCCACAGGGTGCTGACGGTAAACAGTTCGGTCGCGGCCTTGAAGCCGCGTTCCTGCCGGGCAGCAAGAACGGGATGGGTCAGGGGATCGAGATGATGAACCGTACGGGCAAAGCCCGATATCCGGCCTTCATCCATCAGATCAGCCAGAGCATTGGCGCTGATGGGATCCTGCGCGTGGAGAACGTCAAAATGCAGGCTGCGCACGGCGTCCCTGATTTCACCAATGCGACGTTCCACCAATGTTGGCAGGTCGGTCTCGCGCGCGGCAGGGATAGAGTGGGTTATGCAGAGGGGTGTGCGGAAAAAGCCGCTCCCTTCCACGTCCGGGGCGATCAGGGTCGCATGATGCCCAGCCTCGCATAGGGCTTCTGCCAGCGCCATGCCATGCACAACGCCACCGCGTGGATTGGTGGAATGGGTCAGAATACCGATGGACAGGCTCATGGCGCAAATCCCATGAGCGGTGTCCGTGTAAGATCCCAGAAGGTCTCTGTCTCATCAGCCCAAGTGATGTCCAGTCGGCGTGAGTTGTTGCATTGGCCAATAACAGCCGCGGCAATGTCCCGGCTGTGAAACCGGGTCATGATCGTTGCCGCATCTTCGGGGCGGGCTGTCAGCAGATAACCATAGCTGGGGAACGCAGATAGCCAGCGCTCCATGGGGGCGTCCGTGGGGCGCGGAATGGCGTCAAGCGTGAGGGTCATCCCCACGCCCGAACATTCGGCAAGCATGAGGGCTGTGCCCAGCAGTCCGGCCATGCTGATGTCTTTGGCGGCGCGGCTCAGGCCATCTTCAGCAATGCCGGGTAGCAGTGCGATGTCGCCTTGCAGGCGTTCTGCGCCGTGTGTGCCGCAGAGTGCGGAACTGGCATCCCAGAAGGGGTGAGGGTCATGCCAGCGGCCTCTCAGGTCGATGGCGGCAATCAGAACCTCATCTGGTCGGGCGTCGAAGCTGGTCAGTAGATGACGGGCGCGGCCAAGAATGGCGGCAGATAATGCGGTGTGCGGACTGCGCAGGTTAGTATGGCCACCCACAACCGGCACGCCATAGGTGCGTGCGCCGTCCTGTAAGCCGCGCAGGATGGCGGCGGCTGAGTCGGAAGTGTCGCTCCAGAGCGCATTCACCACCGCAACAGGACGACCGCCCATGGCCGCAATATCGCTGATATTGACCATGACGCCGCAGTAGCCGGCAAACCACGGCATGGACTGGACAAAACTGTCCTGAAACCCCTCGCTGGCCAGCAGGAGATAACCCTCACCATCCGGGATCGCGGCGCAGTCATCGCCAAGCCGAATGGCTTTTGCATCAGCTCCTAGAATTGAAGAAACTTTTGCAATATCCTGCTTGGATGCAAGAGCGCAGCTATTGCGGAGGGTGCGGAGCAGGTGCGCCAGATCACGTGCCATTATGCCACCTGTCGGGCGCGTGGTTGCGGGCGCAGTAGCCATGTCTGATCCTGTCCGTGGGCCGGATAGCGTGACAGATCAGCTTGCATGTCGTGGTGCGGCAACCCGTGCAGGAAACTGGTCCCAAGGCTTTTCCAGTGCAGGCGGCGGAAGAACAGCACGTTCTGTTCCTGCACTTGTGCCAGAAATCGGGTCGCTCCAAGACCGTGCGCCGTGCAGACCGCCATGCGGATAAGCTCTGCCCCGATCCGCCCCAACTTGCGATGGTCCGCATGGACTGCCAGACGGGAACCGCGCCAGAGACCGGGTTCAGCGTTATGGATGCGCACTGCCCCCACAATCCGGTCCGGCATACCCGCCATGCAGCAGGCGGCAATGATGGGAATAGCGGTTGCGTCGATAGCATCCCGATCATCATCTGCAAAAATCTTCTGCTCGGTGCAAAAGATTTCACGGCGTAGCGCATGGTACCCGGCGCGTTCCCACGGTGTGCGGGCAAGGCGCACGACATATTCCGTTGGGATGAAGTGTCGGTCTTCCACGCCTTCAAGTGTCGTGCTCATTGTTCGTAGGCCGACAGTGAGGAACAGGCGCCGCAACGGCCACATCCTGCCCGGATGTCTGTGGATTTCATGTTCGCCTCCCGTAGCATTCGTCCAAGAGGCGCCAGAACCGATTTCATGAAATCAGCAGAAGGCGGTGCATAATTTTCAAGCGGTGTGCCGGAGATGGGCACAAATGGGACCACGAAGGGATAGACCCCAAGTGCAATAAGGCGTTCGGCCAGAAGCAGAATGTCCTCGGCACTGTCTCCCAGACCGGCCAGAATGTAGGTGTTGACCTGCCCGCGCCCGAAGAGTGGCACGGCGGACGCAAACGCCTCCATGTAACGATCGACGCTGACAGTGGCTTTACCGGGCATGATTTTTTCGCGCACGCTCTGCGTGGCGGCTTCAAGATGCATGCCCAGACTGTCCGCTCCAGCATCGCGCAGGCGCTGGAACCATGCATGGTCACGCGGTGGTTCACACTGGACCTGAAGCGGGAGGTCAACAGCCGCCCTGATGGCACGGGCAGAGGCAGCCAGCACGGCGGCACCCCGGTCCACCATGTTAGGGGTGCCGGTGGTCAAGACCATGTCACGCACGCCGTCCAGTTCTACAGCGGCTTTCGCAACTTCAGCCAGTTGCGCGGGTGTCTTGTGGGCGATTGTCCGATCCGCCTCCAGAGACTGGCCGATGGCGCAGAACTGGCAGGAGGTGCGTCGGTCAGCATAACGAATGCAGGTTTGATATACGGTCGTGGCCAGCGTGTCCCGTCCGTGCAGCAGGGCTATTTTCCAGTAGGGAATACCATCTGCTGTTGTCAGGCCGTAGAAGCGTGGCGCCGCCGGGAAATGGATCGTGCCGAGGGGGTGGCCGTCTCGCAGCAGCGTGCTGGCACCTTTCTGGTCAGGTGGGCTTGCCTGAAACGGTGATCGGCGCGCGCCGGATGTATAGACCGGGACCATAACGGTCTGCCCTGCGATGGTGATCGTCTTGTGATCTGAAGGACCAGCCCCGCCTTTGCGGGCGATGCCTCCGGTCTGTTCGCCAATCTGCAACCCGAAGGATTGCAGGTCGGTCACGAGCTTGCGGCCGGAGAACGAGCCGAGTGTCGGAACGGTCATGGCGCAACCTCATTGTGGGAGAGGGCCGGCGGGACTTCCTGTTCCGGCTCTCTGGCGTAATGAACGGTCCGGGCGGGGTGTCGGTCCTGAAGCAGGCTGAGCAGTTCGGGGCGTGCGTAGTGCCCGACGGAATCCATCATGCGCTTGCGCTTGGTGATCAGGGCGAAGTCGAGATCCGCGATCACCATGCCTTCCCCTTCAGTCAGGGGCGGTGCGAGCAGCTTGCCTTCAGGAGAGACAATGGCCGTGAAGCAGCCTCCCCGTAGTGGTCCTTCCAGTGCCGGATCACCGGAGATGTCCTTGATCTGCTCTTCCGTCAGCCAGCCGGTGGCGTTCACGACAAAACAGCCGGATTCCAGAGCATGGTGTCGAAGTGTCACTTCCATCTGGTCGGCAAAAATCTGGCCGACCAGAGAGCCGGGAAACTGTGCGCAGTGGATGTCCTCATGCTGCGTCATCAGCGCGTAGCGGGCGAGGGGGTTGTAATGCTCCCAGCAAGCCAGCGCCCCGATGCGTCCTGCGGCGCTGTCAACAACCTTCAGGCCCGCGCCATCCCCTTGTCCCCAAATCATGCGCTCATGATAGGTGGGGGTAATCTTACGGCGTTTGAGCAAGATTTCACCTGTTGCATCAAAGATGATCTGCGTGTTGTAGAGGGTGCCAAAATCCCTTTCATTCACGCCTAGCACGACGACTGTGCCGGTCTGACGGGCCGCTTCGGCCACCATGTCTGTAACCGGTCCGGGAATGATAACGGCGCGTTCGTAGAGTTCCAGATGCTCGGCACCCATGCGGAATGCCGGCTGAATGAATGAGAAATAGGGGTAGTAGGGCACAAAGGTTTCAGGAAAGACCATCAGGTTAACGCCTTTTTCAGCGGCATTACGGATGGTCTGACAGACTTTCCGGGCAGTCCCCAGACCATCGTCACCAAGGACAGGGCTGATCTGGATGGCTGCGGCGCGAACGATACGGGACATGGCTGATGGTCCTCCCTAGGGCCTTAGAGAGTCCATGTATTGAGGATGAAGGCGTTGTCGCGTCGGGCAAGCAGGATAATGTCGAGCACGTCCTGCGGATTAATGGGCGTAATGCCGGGGATCAGGTTTTGCTCGCCATATCCGTACAAAGCCTGAAGCGCGAAGCGGCAGGCATAAACTTTTCCGCCCTCTTCAAGAATTTTTGCAATCTGTTTGTTGCAGTTCATGTGGCCCGGAAAGGCTTCATCACCTAGGCGGGGAAAACCGCGCTGCACACCAAGGGTGACACCCGGACCATACAGCAATACAGATGTTTCAAACCCTTTGCGGATAAGGCGTGTTGCCTGAAGCAGGTTTACGAACCCAACGGACCCTTCATTGGCAACGGTATGGAAGGTGATGAGGGCTTTTTCGCCGGGGTTGGCTTTAACGTCCTCGAAAACCTTGTTTTCATAATTGACGAAGCAATCACCATCTTTGTGTGGAGCGTGTTCAATTGTTGGCATGATATCTCTCCCGTGTGCTGCGGTCTCCGGCGGAAGGTCGGGAGTGACCGCGTTACCGGGAGAGATGTGACACGAGAGGCGGGCGTTTCAAAATTTTGTATGGATAATGGTCTCCATACAAAATCAACAAAAAATGCGATAAAAGCTAATTTCATGGGTACAAAGCCAGATTAATCATGCCACGCAACCATGCAATCGGTTGTAGCCTCATTAAAGCTTTGTTTTACAAGGGTATTATTCTCACGCGTTTGTGAGTGCGGTCATTCCTTGTTTCCAAATCCAGAATTTCAGGAGACGGCCCCGGCGGGAGTCTCTGATGCCCGATGCACAAGCAGGTCACACAATATCAGTAAACCCGGGAGACCGTTTATGCTGGAGAACCGACAGCACGCCATGCAGGGATTTTTCCAGACTGGCCGCGTCTGGTGCGCTCCCCAGCGCAATCCGCGCGCGCTGTGGCGGTTCGCCACTGATGGTGAACACTGTGCTGGGAACAAGAGCCAGACCGCGCCTGCGGGCATAGGCGACAAAATCGGCACTTCCCCACCAGTTCGGCAGTTTGAGCCATACATGGGGGCCGTCCGGGTTCATACAGTGCTCTTCGCCCAGAATCCTGCGGGCGACTGACTGCCGGAGCCGAAGCTCTTTTTGAATGGCGTGGAGTATGGCGTGCGCCTGTTCCGTCTGCATCCAGCGGACTGTCAGCGCGCTGAGCAGGCCGGCATTGGTCAATGCAATGGCGCGGATGGCTGCGGTCACCCGTCGCGTCATGTCTGTGCTGGGGAGCGCGACATAGGCTGTACGCAAACCGGGGCTGAGTGTTTTGGCAAGTGTGGCAATATAGCTGACACGGCTATGATCAAGAGCCGCCAGAGCTGGCAGCGGAGTATCCATGAGCAAGCTGTAGGGGTCGTCTTCAGCAATATGCAGGTGATGGCGTTGGGCGACTTTCAGAATATCCTTGCGGCGTTGCAGGGACATTGTGGCCGTGGTGGGATTATGAATGGTCGGGATGCAGTAAAGCAGCCGGGGGTGATGTTCGGCGCACACCCGGTCAAGTTCCTCCGGCATCATGCCTTCCATGTCACTGTCTACACCCACAAGGATAAGGCCAAACTGTGCGGCTATGGTCCTTATGCCGGGATAGGCGATACGGTCGGTGACGATGACGTCACCGGGCTGGGTATGTGTGCTGACGATTGCCGCCAGAGCACTCTGGGCACCGGGGGCTATCAGGATTTCATCCGTGCGGCGCTGGCCAATAACAGGGGCAATCCATTTTGCGCCAAACTGGCGTTCCTCAAGAGTTCCACCGGTTACGCGGTAGGACATCAGGCTGTTCAGATCCTGCTGCTTGAGGATGGCGGTAATATCGCTTTGGATCATGCGTTGGAGTGGCGGATCCTGCGGGATTGGGGGCAAGTTCATGGTCAGATCAACCACGGCAGGACCAGTATGGCGCCAGTGGCTTTCCCCGGCACCGACACGGACAAAGGTGCCTCGTCCGACGGTGGCATCGATAAGGCCGCGTCGCCGGGCTTCGGTTAACGCGCGGGTGACGGTCGTGAGGTTGGTGCCGAGGTACTCCGCAATCACGCGTTGGGGAGGCAGTTTGTCCCCATCCCGTAAATCGCCTTTGCGAATGGAAAGGGCCAGAGCATCGGCAAGCGTCAGATAAATAGCGTTCGGACTCCGGCTGATGTCTTCTTTCCAGTGTGCGAGATAGGGATAATCAGCCATGCGAAGCGGTCTCCATATATGTTGGCAGATT
This sequence comes from Acetobacter orleanensis, assembly GCF_001581005.1. GTDB lineage: Bacteria > Pseudomonadota > Alphaproteobacteria > Acetobacterales > Acetobacteraceae > Acetobacter > Acetobacter orleanensis. Next base: position 19,105 of record NZ_LHZV01000057.1, on the reverse strand, counting down.
GTATGTGATTATTGTCCATACAATCAATGCAATAGACCTACTGTCGTGATGGCTGTTTTGCTCAGGAGACCGACCGGGTTTCCAGTTTCCGCAGCTGCGTAATAAAATTGCGAGCTGTCGGAGCATTTTCATCCGAGCGAAAGAGAGCCGCTATTTCTGAAATGATGGGCTCGCCGGAAAGAGTATGGAAAGCAACGGCAGGCAGTGTGACAACAGCCCGTAATGTGCTGGGAATAACGGCGACGCCCCGCCCTATGGAGACCTGCGTCAATACGGCGAGAAGGCTTCCCGGTCTGGAGACAATCCGTGGTGTAAATCCACCGAGACTGGCAACCTGAAAAGTCCCAAATGCCTGTTCTGGCAATACAAAAGCCGCAGCGGCGAGGTCCGCGGGTGCAACAGCCTCTTCCGGGCTATCCGTTTGTGCGGCGGGACGTGCGAGACAAAAGTGATCCCGGATCAGAACATGGTGCTCAAGGGACGCAGGCAGGGTCATGGGCAACCGGACAAAGCCGATATCCACCTCTCCATCTGCGATCAGCTTCGGGAGTTTTTCCATCTCAAACTCGCGTGCATTAACATGGACATCCGGATAGTCGCCAGAAAACTGGCTCATCTGGGCTTGTAGTAATCCCGTGTACGCCGCTGAACCGACATAGCCGATTTCTACCCGTCCCAGTTCACCGCGCCCAGCGCGACGTCCGACATTTTCCGCCGTGGCAAACTGCTGGAGCACCCGGCGTGCTTCGACCAGAAAGACCTCGCCTGCGGACGTAAGGGCGACAGAACGCTTTGTCCGCTTCAGCAACTGGGCCGATAAGGTTCGCTCAATTTCCTGTATTTGTACTGTGAGGGTAGGGGGCGAAATAGCCAGCCGTTCCGCCGCACGTGCGAAGTGGAGCTCTTCTGCCAGAATTACAAAATACCGAAGATGTCTGAGTTCCATGAGAATGCCGATGATTATTAGCTCATGCCTAATAATAGAGAAAAGAGCGACGAATGACAGAAATTATGGCCGTCAGTAACGTCAGGACAGTTTTTAATCCTTTCAAGGCCCCTTCTTATGACGAGACCATCTACATCGGGCGTGTTGAATAAGTCAGAGAAAACTGTAAGCCTCATCCCGGTGCTGCTGACAGCTTCAACAGGCTGTGCGCTTACGGTTCTGGATACAAATGTGGTTGCAATCGTCCTCCCCACGATTGCCCGCGAATTTCATGCGAGCTTTTCGGATATCGAGTGGGTGATCAGCACATACGTGCTGTGCTTTGCCTCCCTGCTCCTGCCCGCCGGTGCGATTGCTGACCGTTTCGGACGCCGCCGTGTTTATCTAATCGGTATCACGATGTTTAGCGTTGCGTCTCTCCTCTGCGGGCTCGCGCCGTCTGCCTCCGGGTTGTATATGGCGCGCGCCTTGCAGGGCATAAGCGCTGCCTTCCTTCTGGCTCCGGCACTCGCCATTATTGGTCACAGCTTTCATGATCCTGAAGCACGGAACCGTGCTTGGGCCATATGGGGAAGTATCATGGGTCTAACCATGGTTATCGCCCCAATTCTTGGCGGATTGATTGCGTACACTCTTGGTTGGCGCTGGGCTTTTTACATCAATGTTCCAATCTGCACATTCCTTGCCGGTGCAGTAGTGGGTCTGGTGACTGAATCAAACGACAATGCCGCCAGCAGGCTTGATCCTTTCGGGATCATAGTTTTTGCAGTCTTCATGTTCGGCCTGACATGGGGCATGATCAATGGTCAGGCTGTGGGGTGGGGATCTCCAAAGGCGTTGGCCGGATTTATTGGTGGTGGTGTAGCGCTCGTTGTTTTTATCGTTGGCGAGCGGGCTCAGTCACGCCCGATGCTGGATCTGAGCCTGTTCACCAATCCTCGTTTTCTTGGTGCGGTCTGGGCAATGTTTGCTTATGCGGCCTCCGCTCAGGTCATGGCGTCAATGCTTCCCCTGTTCCTTCAAAATGGACTGGGTCGTTCCGCTTTGCAGGCGGGCTTTTCCATGTGTCCATTTGCCGTGGCGATGCTGGTCTTCCCGCATATCGGGCGTCTCCTTGAGCGTCGTATGTCTTCAGCCGGTATTCTGACATCCGGATTAGCGCTTGTCGCCATTGGTAACGGGATAACCGCATGGGGAGCCGCGATATTAACGTGGCCAGTGATTCTGGTGGGAATGGTTGTGCTTGGCAGCGGCGGTGGTCTGCTGAACGGAGAGACGCAGAAAGCGATTATGAGCGTGGTGCCACGAGAACGATCTGGAATGGCCTCAGGGATCAGTACAACATCACGGTTTTCTGGAATTTTGCTCGGCTTCGCCATGCTCAGTGGGATATTGGCTACGAAAGTGAGGGCATGGGTCAATGTGTCTGCATGTGGTCCCGCGTGTCAGCATTCTTCGACATTTGCTGATGCAATTGTAGCAGGTGATCTTCCCAGTGCCGTTGCAGGGCTGGAAGGTCCATCACGTGCCATAGCCGTTGACTATGCACGGCAGGCGTTTTCTCATGGTTTTTCTGCGGCCCTTTTGACTGCGGCGGGTTTGGCGCTGCTGTCATCCCTTGTGGTGTATGTTTTGATGCAAAGGGCCGACTGAGGGCGGCTTACGCCTTATGCCAAACAGGATTCACGATAAACTGCATTGTAGACAGGAACAGGTCCACAGTGATCCTGAAGCTTATCGTGCCCCCCGGATTATGGTGCTGATTATTTCATATCTGGATAATGAATATCCGCATGCTTCTGTATTGATTATCTATTGTTCGTGGCTGTAGAGGACGTGTCCGACCACATATCACGATGGATTTTCCACTTTCCTCCCTGTTTGAGCAAGATGATAATTTGTCTCCCGCGTTCGACGACGCGACCATTTCGGTCAAGCATCCTGATCTGGGAGATACTGGTCGCGGCTTCAGGACCAGCATAGATCTCATAATGGTCAAATCGGGCTCCCCCGATGAGGTCCGGTCGCAGGGTTTTTTCAAAATAGGCAAGGATTGCCGCTCGGCCGGAAACTGCTGCTGCATTAGGCGGCAGAAGGCTGGCGTCATCGGTGTAGAGACGCGAAATTGCTTGAAGATCCCCTTTGGCGAGATCTGTGGCAAACTGTTCTGTCACGGCCTGCACTTCAGCCGGGTCAGCAGATGGCGTATGAGCTGCCAGAGCTGGAGTGTCATGGAGAGCGAGAACCATCAATGCACCAAGGAGAAACGAGAACGGTTTTGTGATTGTCATTAGGACATCTCCAGAAATCATCATTACCTGCTAAAAGTGGAAAATAGTTTCAGAGCTGGGAGCAGCCGCCATCGACCACCAGTTCCGTTCCAACGACGTATCGGGATTCATCGCTGGCAAGGTAGAGAACAGCCGCAGCGATTTCTTCAGGCTGACCCATGCGGCCCAAAGGTACAGTCGAGGCAAACTGCGCTTTGAAAGCCTGTACCTCGGCGTCAGACAGGCCAAGCTTTCCGAGTAATGGTGTTTCAATGCCTCCCGGAGCGACGGCATTCACGCGGATTTTTCGGTCAAGCAGTTCGTAAGACCAACTCCGTGCGAACGAACGGACCGCCGCCTTTGCGGCTGCGACCAGAGACAGAGCATGTTTTCCGGTCTGGTCAATAAAGGAGGTTGTCAGAATAACGGATGCGCCCTCACGAAGTATCGGCAACGCAGCCTGCATCGTAAACACGGCACCTTTGACGCTGATGTCCATGATGTCGTCATACTGGCGTTCATTAATCAATGGCAGCGGTGTTGGAATGACGTAACCCGCGTTTGCAAACAGGATATCAAGACCGCCAAACGTCTTCTGGACGCGGGATGCAACGGCTTGCATAGCCTCAAGGGATCGGACATCCGCAGCAAGGACGAGTGCCTCTCCACCGAGTTCGGCATGCACGTCGGCAAAGCGGGATTCGTCGCGACCGGTAACAGCTACGCGGGCCCCCTCCTTGATGAAACGCTTGGCGGTTGCAAGACCGATGCCGCTCGTGCCGCCAGTGATAAGCGCAGTTTTTCCTGAAAGTCTCATTCTGGAGTCCTCATATTCAAGAGCCACAAAAGGCAGCTCTCGTTGGCTTCGACAGTGTATAGGCGAAGGAAAAATGTCTTAAAGGACATATTTCCCTCAAATACAGCCATGAATCACATCAGGATGAAGTGAGTCTTAAAATGAGGGAAATAGGTCCTTTTGGAAATTTTTGAGTAAAGCTAAATGTCGAAAGAGTTCGGCAACGGACCCTGTATAAACAGGGCGCTTTGGAGAGCGATATGTTTGAAAATTCCAATAAAATTCCAATGGAAAAACTGAGTGCAGATGGCCGGGCACGGCGTCATGCACTGCTCATGGGCGGCGCAGTTCTTGCCGCCGCCGCAGTTGTGGATTTCATGCCTGAAACAATACAGGCGGCAACGATTGCTCAAGCCGAGAAGCCTATTGAATTCCTGTTCGCGATCTATCCGAATGGGACACTTCTCGATTTTGCAGGTCCTAACGAAATTCTCTCACGCCTTCCTAATACAAAGGTCAGGTTCGCCAGTCCGGACGGCGGTCTTGTGACTCTGGAAAAAGGCGTGACCTTTGGGCCAACGGAGAAACTGTCTGATATAGAGCGGGTTGATGTGATTTGCGTTCCCGGTGCGTTGGATCTTTCAGCAATGATGAAGCCTGAAATTCTTGCTCATATCAGGAGACTGTCAGAATCAGCGCGTTATGTGACATCAGTTTGTACCGGATCGATTATCCTTGCAGCCGCCGGTGTTCTGAAAGGAAAGCGCAGCGCATGTCACTGGGCGTTTCTGAATGTTCTCAAGAAATATGGAGCCATTCCAGACCCAGCGCGCATCGTAAAGGATGGCCGGTTCATGAGTGGCGGCGGTGTTACCGCCGGGATTGATTTCGGCGTAGCGATAGCGGCGGAACTTCGTGGTGTACAGGCCGCACAGGAAGTGCAACTTCTTGTTCAGTACGATCCGCAACCGCCATTTCACGCAGGTAATCCTTCCGACGCACCCCCAAAGGTCCGTGATGCTGTTTATAAAATGCTGCCCGGCTCTGAGAATGGTTTGATGCAACCCATCCTTTGATACAAATTCGACAACTTTTTACAGCCGTTTCATTGCTTTGATGGTATTGCGGAAGTGCCGTCATTAGGCTGCATGTATTTTGACTTTCTGCGGCCAGTTCAGATGAAAATCAACTTACTAAGAGAACTCAGAGTGAGTAATGCACATGAAATCATTCTTCGTTAAATTTGTTTCGTTTTCGGTCGTTATCGCCAATGCTATCTTGCCGATTGTGGCTTATGCGGAGAGCCCCCCTCTGTCAGTAGAATCAGCGATCAAGGCTGAAAATACGCGATGGGCCGACGCTTTTAAACGAGGAGATTATCAGGCTATTGGTCGTCTCTATACTGAAAATGGAACATTATTGCAGCCCGGCGGAAAGCGCATTATCGGTGCGGCTGCTATCACGAAATACTTTACCGAAGGATATGCAGGAAAGGCACCCGATACGGTTACTTTCAGCAATTTTGAGTTCTACGGCAATGACAAGGTCATAACTGAAGTTTCAGATTCCATTGTGAGAAGTCACGATGGAAAATTAAAATCGCGTGGCAAGCAAATTCTCATTTTTCTAAAACAGGGAAATATGTGGAAATTGCATCGTGATATCTGGAATGATGACGGCCCTGTACAATCTGATGATCGTTAAATAAGTATTGCTGATCTTGAATGCTATATATCGGAAAATATCTTATTGTCTGCGCACACCACACCTCAAATTCGTTTGTTAACGCACCGTTGAATTGAGTCATGAGGGCGCTGGTGCTGCAAAAACATAACATGGACGCCTCAGACCGACAGTCCATGTGATTTAAGATCGTTGCAGATGATAGGGACTTGATCGCCTGCGGTTTCGACGGAGGCGCAGGTTTAGATTTGGTCTTGTAGAGGGGGATCGCGCCATTGCAGACTTTGCAGCATTGGCGCGATTTCTAATAAAGCCGAGTTAAATAGAGGGATTTGCATAGAAATTTAAATTGTTTTTGATATTTTTAGGAAAAATGAAGACGCCCAAATTTATGCTTTATTGCACGTATTGTGCGTATTGCAATGGTTGTGCTTCTATCCAGTCCATCCAGAGTTTTGAAAATATTTTTCTAGATAACAAATTTTAGAGTCGTATACTTTCTAAAAAACACGCATTGATTAGAAAATATTTTTGAAAATTCTTGTCAAGATCTCTCATATAAAGTCTGTATTTCCAAAAGATTTCTATCCAGAAGAGATGGTTTGTAACAGAAACAGTTTTTGAAAAATAATTTTCTATTTCGGAATAGATGATTTATTTCAGACAACCGGAGAGGTAACGCCATAGTCAGCTACCCAACCGCCGTGGAAACCAAACGGTACCCGCACAGGCAGATGAATGGTAGCGACAGGCTCGCCAGCAAAATCCTGCGCGTCCAGAATGACGACATCGCTTAGGTTTCGGCCTGAATCATAAACGTAAGAAAAAATCCAGCCGTCATCTTCCGCACATGAATCAGGCTTTGGTACAAAGATTGGCTCCAGAGTCATCCGGCCTGTGCCGTAATCATGTATTTCCGTGGTGCCTCGCACCATGTCGTGCTTCATAGCCGGACCAAACGTTACACCGGCACCCCAATGGGCAGTGTAACTGAATCGGTAGGGCTGACCGCCAAACCGACCATTGATCTGCGGAAATTCCGTTCCATGATCATCAAGCTGCGTCTCGGTCAACTGGCCGGAACATCGGTTGAGCGTCCACCGGACAAGTGTGGGAGCACCTTCGTTCGGTCCATTGTGATCACGGTCGAACATGCGTGGGTGGCGTATGAGGTCAATAATCGTGAGATGATTATCGTCATAGGCATTCACAAAGTGAAAGACAAAACAACGTGGTGTTTCAAACCATTGAATGTTCTCGGCATTTCCGTTGCGTGGCAGAAGTCCGATCCGTGAGTCTCGCCGCTCGTCCCATAGCCACGGAAATCTCGCCTGTGACCGGTCTGGCTGAAACGTCACGGGCAGATCGGGTATGATGATGGATGAGGCGGTAAATGCTGTATCGTGGATCAGGGGAATGTGCGGCAGGTCGATCCGTGCTCTGGTTGTGGCGCGGCCGGTCTGGTCGACCGTAACGTAACGCACAGGCTGTCCGGGTTCATACGTTAAGGCATGCTGCTCACCCGTGATCGGATCGAACTTCGGGTGGCCAGTAAAACCGGCTTCCAGCGTCCCGTTGAAGTCCGCGCGTGCGATACTTTCCAACTCATAGTTCAGTTCTACCGGCAGGCTCCCTGCTTCAACAATGGCATAAAGCTTTCCACCCACACTTGTAAAATTCGTATTGACGCTACCATCGCGCCTGTTTTCGCCAGGGCCGCCGAGGGGCAGAACGTGCAGGGCTGTCACGACAGAGGAGTCTCTGACATAGCGGCTGCGATACCATTCTGCCTTACCATTTCGTAGGCGCAGGCCATGGGCCATTCCCGAACCTGAAAGCCAGTGATAGCGCACCGGGTCTGGGGCAACTGCTGGATTGGGACCAATGCGAAGGAGGCGACCAGTCAGCACTTTGGGAATATGACCGGTCACTTCCAGATTGAAAGCGGTGGTTTCAGCCTCGATCGGCGCAAAATTGTTGGCGAGATAAGGCGCCCCCAAACCCGCAAGTTTGGACGATTTCGATGGCAGAGTCATGATGATCTCCGATGTGATAGACAATCACATTGGCGCTTATTGATTGGGTGTCAATTAAAATGTTATAGATCATCACATGAAGCGAGACGTAGAACCCAAACGACCCGAGCGCCGCAAAACCTATCATCATGGTGACTTGCGAAAGGTGTTACTGGATGCTGCCCGAGAGGAAATAGCCGCTCATGGGGCGCAGAGTCTTTCAATGGCGTCGTTGGCGCGGCGGGCAGGGGTGGCTCAGTCAGCGCCTTATCGCCACTTCACGGACCGCGAGGCTCTCCTCGCAGCTGTTGCGACGGATGGTTTTGAGCAGTTCACCGAGGTCCTGCTTGAAGCCGCAGCAAGTGGCGGTAAGGCACATGCGATGCGGCGGATGGCAATTGCCTACCTTGCTTTTGGTGAAAAAAATGTGGAGCTTTACCGCCTCATGTTTGCGTCCGGTTTGGTGCCCGGGGCCGCCCCCGACAGCCTCCTTGCACGTGCGGCGGCAGTAAGTTTTCAGCCGCTTCTTGAGCGCGTTAGAGCATCCAGTCCGGCATCATCGCTCATTTCCGCGCATGCGAGATGGGGACAACTTCATGGACTGGTTATGCTAAAGGCTGATGGGTTTATTAGTGATTCGATTGAGACCCTGATAGACGCGTCAGATTTTTGAAAATCGACTCTTCCGAAGGTTTTTTCAAGAATAATGCGATGGGCAACGCGTTGGACCCCTGACTCCAATATGTCCTTCATCTGTTATTTGTCAGCATCGACACTGCGCGCGCGATGTGGCCGGTTAGTCTATACTGTCCAGACGGCCTGCGCGCCGGATAGCTTGCGGTGGATGCCCGTGCAGTTTGACGAAGGCGCGGCGCATGCGTTCTGGGTCCGTAAAACCGACCGCCTTTGCGATCTGCTCAATTGGTTCTGAGCCATCCTGTAAACGGACACATGCGGCTTCAACGCGCAGACGTTCAACCGCTTTAGCCGGTGTCTCGCCGGTTTGGCGGCGAAAAGCGCGTCCGAATTGGCGCACACTTAATCTAGCAGCCTCTGCCAGTCGCTCGATTGGGAGCGGTTCGACCAAATGATCACGCGCAAATGCAAGGGCCATGCGGATACGGTCTGAGTCCGGCTCCATCTGTGACATGGCTGAAAACTGCGACTGTCCTCCAGAGCGTCGATAGGGAACGACGAGTTCACGCGCGACCTCACGTGCAATTTTGGTTCCGAAGTCGGTCTCGATGAGCGCGAGTGCCAGATCAATACCGGCTGAAATTCCCGCAGAGGTCCAGTAATTATCGTCCGCGATGAAGATGCGATCGGCTTCGACCCTGACCAAAGGATACCGCTGCTGGAGTTCTGGGGCGAGACGCCAATGGGTCGTTGCGCGACGTCCATTGAGCAGTCCGGTTTCAGCAAGGAGGAATGCACCGGTACAGACGCTCGCAACGCGAGCAGTGTTTGCCGCAAGTTTGTTTGCTGCGGCGATGATGCCCTGATTTTGAAAAGGAGTGATGTCTCCACCGATGAAAATAACTGTATCAAATCCCCTATTGCGAAAGGGCTGCGTATGAATGGGAACCCCTGAACTTCCGGCAACAAGGCCTCCGAACTCGGAAATGACCGTCAAGCGATAGCTCTCACCCTCAATGAAGCAGTTCGCCTCTTCAAAAGCCCCTAAAGGCCCTGCGAGGTCGAGTATCCGATGGTTCGGGCAGATGAAAAATCCAATATGGTGCATAGACCTAATTTAAGGGAAAAACAGATTTTAAGCCATTTGTTTTTCGTGTTAGAATTTTTGAATGCCATTCAAAACCATGACGTGAGAGCTTTGAAACAGAAGCCCAAGGCTCTCGCGCCGGCTGCTTCTTCAAATCCTCTTCGCGAACAAATGGCTGCCCGACATTGGGCTGGACGTGTGAAAATCGCTCTGGGAAACAAATCGCGACTATTCCCGCACGTCTTGATCGATTTTGCGAATGATCGGGTTTAGACTCTCGATGGTGTTCGTGGTGTATATGATCTTGCAGCATGTAGATCGAAAGCAAAAACGGGATCACTCTCGGGTGAGAGAGTCTGATATCTCATACACAGAAGACCGGACACTCTTTCATCTTGCCAGATGATCCATGCGCAATCGCCCTCGGGTGTCGCTTAGTCGTGCTGCCGTTAGGATGGCAGCCAATGTCGCGCCAATCATATTGCCGCTGACAATCAGGCTCATCAGCACGATCTGATATTTTGAGGCTTCCAGCGGGTTCATGCCCGCCAGAATCTGTCCAGTCATGATTCCCGGCAGGGTAATAATTCCTGCGGCAGCCATTTGGTTGAGTGTTGGGATCAGGGCCGTACGAATGGCCTGCTGGATGGTAAAGTTCATCGCTTCCGCACGGGTTGCGCCCAATGTCAGCCGGGCCTCGATAGCCGAACGTTCGCGCGATATCGTGGAAAGCACTGTATTCATCGTCAGGCTGACAGCATTCATGACATTACCGAGTAGTAGGCCCGTCATGGGAATTGCTATACGTGCCTGATACCATGGATGTGGCTGCAAGGCTGTCAGTAAACCGATTAATGCGACAATCACCGTGCCGGTTACGGTGCTGCCACCCCCTATGGCAAAGTGCCAGCCCGGCGTTAGGCGTACCAGCTGGCGCGTGCCAACCTCGTAAGATGCCGCGGCCAACATGAAAACGAGCATTGCGACCGTCAGCCAGACAGAGGAGCGCCCGAAGATTAGCAACAGCAGGCTGCCTGCCAGAACCAACTGCACGACCATGCGCGAAGCCGCTATCACCAACGCCTTCTGGATACCGAGTGACAGCACGAGAGACAGGGCAACGCAGCCGCAAAGCATGCCTCCCGCCAGCAGCAGATCTCCCGACGTCAGCAAGGTTGGTGTCATATGATTGTTCCGCTGAAATGTCCGTGAACTATTTCGCACCGCTGATCAGCCATCCGCGATGCCTGCTCTATATCGTGCGATACAAGAATAATTATTGTTCCCTCTGTCATTTTTGTATGTAGCATGTCTTCTACCAGCAGCGTCGTCGTATCATCCAGCGCCGCGCATGGCTCGTCCAGCAGCATAACACGAGGCCTCTGGGACAGGCCGCGCAGCAGGGCAAGACGTTGCCTTTCACCTGTGGACAGACGGTGGATTGGGTCATGCAGCACATTGCAGCGCAGGCCCAACTGTTTCATCAGGCCATGGGTTTGGGCATTGTCTTGTATATGGTCCAGCACACGATCACTCCACCACCCCGGTTCAGCTGGCAGATATAAAACCTGCTGCCGCCATAAATGAGCAGGCATGGCCGAACAGAATTGGCCATCCAGCGCGGTGTCACCCTGATGCGGATCAAGATCCGCCATCATGCGTAACAATACAGACTTTCCCGTGCCAGACGTGCCTGTAATGACAAGGCAACTCCCAGTTGGGACATCGATATCAAACGGTCCGGCGTGAGGGTTGCGTAGCCCTCGGACCGAAAATCCATCTGACAGGACGGCGCATGGCCATCCATGAGGTTGGGGAGAAGAAAGAAAAAACATCGATCCTGTCGCGCTAATACAAATAACCTTATCTTTTTCTTGTCTTATCAGACAGGATAGACGAACAGATGCCGTGCATCGAAAGCAAGGCAGGTTTGTTCGGGTGGAATTTCGGGTTCCAGACTATGGAGCGACCAGCCTAGCTGCGGCAAATGCCACAAGACGCGCCAACGTCCGGCCTCGAACGTCATGTCTATTCGTCGCGCCACGTATCCCTCATTGATCTGACGTACACCTTCGGGCCGAATATAGGCTCTGGCTGGTCCCTCGGTGATGAGGCCAACCGGTGTCACGGGCTGGAAACCTGTTACGCTCTCAAATCCCCATTGCATATCCCGCTTTTGCAATGTGACAGTAAACGCGCCTTCAGCGCCCGTCAGACGTGCGATCCGGGGGGACCGTGGGCAGCCGTATAATGTGTCGGGGGTGGCGTCCTGAATGATCCGCCCCTCTTCGAGCATCAGCACCCGGTCTGCCAACCGCCAGACGTCAACAGGGTCGTGGGTTACGAACAGGGCGGAGCAGGATGTTTTCCGCACGAGTTGACGGATATTGTCGCGCATGCGTCCTCGTATCTCGACATCCAGACCGGAAAGTGGCTCATCCAACAGCAGCAGATCGGGACGTGCCGCCAAAGCTCTGGCCAGACCGACCCTCTGCTGCTGCCCGCCCGATAACTGCGCAGGATAGCGTTCTTCCAGCCCTTCCAGCGATACATCGCGGACCAGACTTCGGGCGCGTTCCATCCGTTCAGACCGCGCTTTGAAGAGTGAGCGGCTTGGAATGGCGGCGGTAATATTTTCAAGACAAGTCAAGTGTGGCCACAGCGCATAGTCTTGAAACACCATCCCCAAGCCGCGACGTTCGGGGGGTACAAACACTTTGCCCGCAGGGTTGTCCACCACCACGCTCCGGAGTGCCACAGACCCAGAATCAGGCCGCTCCAGCCCCGCGACTATGCGAAGGAGAGTCGTTTTACCCGAACCAGACGCACCCATTAGCAACACGAACTGACCGCGAGGAATTTTCAACGTAATACCGCGTAACACTTTGGTCCGGGCATGGGATTTTTCGATCCCATCCAGTGTCAGAATGTTATCGTCCATTCGCTTTGTCTGCCTTAAAAGTCGTATCCGTTCCATCTGTCGGCCCAGCCAGAAACGGTACCAACACCAGACCCAAACATGTTACCGCCAGACACGTTACCATACCGACCAACGCCACCCTCGCTTGGGCTTCATAATGCTGCGAGATTCCCAGAGAAAGTAACCGCACGGCTAATGGTGGTGTGCCAGCGGGATACAGGATTTCTGACAGCGGCAGTTCAAAAAACACAGTTATGAACACCATGGCCCATGCCCAGCTCAAAGGCCGGATTAGTAGCGGCAGATAAATGCCCTCAAGACGCTCAGAAAGTGAAAGACCATGTACGCGTGCTGCTTCCCCCAGTCCACGATGCAGGGACGCAAACGGTGCATCAAGAAAGCGCAGGGCAACGGGTAAGTGGCTGGCCGTATAAGCAAGGAGCAACAACATTGGTGTTCCATACAGCGCCAGCATTCCGCCATTGAATGCAATCAGATAAGAGGCTCCCAGAATAACCCCCGGTACCGCCATGTTGGCTGAAGTCAGCCACAGTAACAAACGCGCCAGCACGGCGCCGCCCTTTCCAGAGCGCATCCGCCCGCCGAGAATAATGGCGGCGAGGAGTACCGCAGCCACCGCCGACACAAATCCATAGCGCAATGACAAGCTGATGGCGCGCCAGCTTCCGGCATCAACCAGAGAACCATGAACCGCCGGGCCGCTCATCCCTTCCACCGCCAATGCCACTTGTGGTGCGCCAACCCCGGCCAAGAACACACTGCCTGTCAGCAGCCATGCCAGAGCGAGCATAACGGGGCGACATGATAGTGCTACGGGGCGATGCTGGCGGCCCCCGATTGTGGCGGCCTGTGACCGCCCCAGCATGGCCTGCGCCCCTAAAGCTAACAGGGCCAGACAAACCAGAAAGAGGCTCAAAAGCGCGGCACGGGAAAAATCGACAGGAATGGTGGACAGGTTCTGGTAGATTACATAGCTCACCAAGGGGAGGTGGACCTGAGCTCCCAATGTTGCCGCGACGCCAAAATCCTGTGATGCAGCCACCATCTGCACCATCATCATACTGCCCACGATGGGGAACAACAGCCGTGCTATCAACCACCACCGTCGCCACGCGGTGCGCACGTGCATGCGTGATGCAGCCTCCAAATCTTCACCGAGTACGTGCCAACCCGTACGCGCGCTCATCGCAGAAAAAGCCAGCCCCTTGATTGTCAGAAGGAAGACAATCCCGGCTTCACCATAGAACAGGCGGCTGATGTGACTGTCGGCTAGCACTGGCATGGCGACTAAAATCTGCCATCCGGACGTCAGCAGATAGCTGGGCATCAGAAACACGGCCCATAATGTGACGGATAGAAATCCGCGCCCCAACCACCTTCGGCGTTCCAGCAGAAAGCCAATTAGCAGGCCAGGTGGGACGACCAGAAACCCTGCTTCGATACTCAGTCGTACGGTATTCCACATCGCTATGGGCGACAGGCCATGTCTCAATGCCGTATCCAGCGGCGGCAATGGCGCCAAGCTCGGTATTAGCGGCAAAGCCAGAAACCTTACTAGAGGATAGACAAAGCAAACCATGATGAGCGCAGCAAAGAGCAATCTTGCCATGCTGGTCAAAAGGTTTGGGATGTGTGAAAGCAACCGTGACGCGTGTGTCATCGAACAATCATTCGCTGGAACCAATCAATGACTTCGGCTTGACGTCCGCCCCAGATCAAGGGGCTCAGGTGCATCAACGTCATTCCGTCCGGGTCCGGCAGATCCGGCTGTGCGGGACTGTTTGTCACTGGCCAGAACAGTCGGTCTGCATCTGTGTCATGCATCCGTAGGATCTGGATATCTGGCCGCATGATGAAACGCAGAAAATCAGAGGCAGTGTGACGTCTTGACGCTGGCTGATCAGCCGCGACTGATGCAACGCCGGGCAGAATAAAAGCTGGATCTGGGAGCGCAACAAGAAATCGCTTATCCGTGCGCGACAGGGCAATCCCTGCCGAACTCTGCGTGATTGCAGAGTCGATCCGTCCGGTGAGCAGGGACGTCAAGACCGCTGCGTTAGACGGAGCAACCAGCATCCCGTTGGCCGCCATCCGTAACAATGCCGATTGCCCTGCTGGCCAGCCGCCATTGATAGATAACATTCCTGCCAGGAGCTGATACGCAGGGCCTGAAAGCGCCGGATCAGCCATTCCAATCCGCTTTGTATTGAAGGCCTGCGTCCAGTTCTGGACGGTATGCGCCTTGTCTGCGCGCTCAAGGAACACCCCAGCCAGAGTAAAACCCGTTGGTTCATAGGATCTGTCAGCGGGCAGCAGGGTACGCCCTAATGGAGTCCAGTCCAGATCCGGCACGGTACCACGCGCGAACAGTCCAGCTCGATCCATGGCGACAGCACCATCATCTCCCTCAAACCAGACCACGTCCCAACGTGGATGGTGGGCTTCAGCCGAAATTCGAGCCAGCAATGCCCCTGTAGACATCGTGACAAGGCTGGCGCGCCGTCCAGTTTCCCGAGTATAGGCGGAAATTACCGCTGGCGCAGTTCCTACCGAACTATAAACCACCATGTCAGGTATCTGGTGGTCTTCAAGGCTGACCACGCACCCCACGCTCGCAGCGAACAGCAAGGTGGCTGCCAGCCGCATACGCGCACTGCGTTGTCGGTTATTCGGCCTCACAGTTCGTAATAGTGTCATCATAAATCATATAAACATGTAGTAAACACTACTGCGTGAAGCTTTTGTGAAGTTAGCAATTATGCCATTACGAGCCTGTAGGGTAAGGATTATGCCAGCTACAGTGCAGAGGGAGGACACAGTATTGAAACCTGACCTGATCCTGCAAAGTCTGCATCCCGATTCCGGAATGACGCCAACGACACGTCGTGTTGCACAGTTCATACATGATAATCGTCCTCTCGCTTTGGCCAGCTCCGCAGCGGAACTCGCGGAAAAGCTGGGAACATCGGATGCTTCCGTGATTCGATCGGTACAGGCTATGGGTTTCGAAAGTCTGGCCAAACTCCGGGCTGCGTTGATTGCCGGGCTTACCCGCGCGCATACTCCTGCCTCAGCGCTTTCGCGAACCATCGAAGAGATCGGGTCTGATCTGGATACAGCAGTCGGAAGCATTCTTGATACTCAGATTGAGATGGCGGCGACTCTAAAGAACCCGACAATACGGCGACAAATTGCAGATGCGGTAAGGGTCTTGCATTCCTGTACACGTGTTGCAGTGTTCGGTATTGGCCCGTCTCATGGCATCGCAGATTACATCTGTAGAGTACTGAACCGTCACGGTCGCATCAGTTTTCCGATCGGCACGACCGGGCGTCTTTTCGCGGATGATCTTATTCTGCTGCATCCGACGGACGCTGTCATTGTCATGGCATACGGCACGTTGTCTCGTGACGTCGCTATCCTGTTTCATGAAGCACAACGCCAGAAGCTGCCAGTTGTTTTGATTACTGACCGGATCGCGGCGACCGAAGTGCCGTCAGGCACGGTCATCATCTCAACAGTTCGTGGGAAAGAAGAACATATTGTCATGCATTCCGCTACAGTGGCGCTTCTGGAAGCCATAGCTTATGGGCTGTCCATTGCCTCTCCTGAGCATACATTGCAAACGCTCAACCGTCTGAACAGTTTTCGAAGCAAACTCACCGAGGAATAAAAACACAAAACATTTTTAAATATAGAGCGTTCTGCATTTTTTCTTTATCAGTATTTGTTTTTGATCGGCGATATCGGAAATTCTTGGCGCAGCCATGCGCGCATATACTGGAAGGTTGGGTGATTGTAAGCTGACAAAGTGTGCCTTTTCCTGCTTTGCGGTGGTGATGACTTACAGATCTTGAAATGATCAAGCGGAAAGAAGTTACGCCATGCTTATTCGTGCAAGCTATATGCGAGCAAAGCGAAGCCAGAACTCAGGCAAGGTATTCTTGTTATGCGGTGCAATGATCGCCGCCTTATTCGTGGCGATTCCGGCACGAGCTTCGGACAATGATCAGCACTCTCTTGTAATCTCCTATCGTACCGCACCCGCAGGTCGCCCAGAGTTGTTGAGTGCGCTGCGCACCCAACTGGTTCCCCGGTTACAGGGGTTGTATGCCAAAGACGGACTTGCTCATTATCGTATCCTGTTCAGTCGGCTTGTAGATACTAACACTTGGGACGCCCTTGTTATTCTGGAATTCCGGAATAACGCTCAGGCAACGAGATGGCAGACCATTGATACGCAGACGCCAGCCGGTCTTGATGTCAAAAGTCTGACGGGTATTTCCACAGTGGAAAGCACGGTCTCGGACTGCATTGGCAGTAGCGGGCCTCTCTCAGGAACTCCAGATCCCGTGTATATGGTGATTCCGTATGATTATTTTGTCTCACCCTCAGAGTATGTGGACTATGTGCACGCTTATGTGGAACCACAAACAAACGGTTGGATCAAAGCTGGTGCGTTGAACGCTTATCAAATCTATACTGCGCGCTATCCGGCAGGGCGTGGGTGGATGTCATTACTGCTCCTCGCTTATCACGGTAATAATGGTCTGGATCAGCGCAATACCGTTGTAGCCGCGACACGTAAGGCATTAACCACAAATGCAGAATGGGCTGCTCGGGCTCATGGAAAAGAGCATATCCGATCGGAAAAAGCAGCCATGATTGCCGATATGATCGCGGGTAAATAAGGTTTGGCACAATGTGCGAGTTGCAGAGGGCGAAAATATTGATGTCATGGATAAATATTCAAAGTTGGCAGACTGATCTCGCAACGTAAGCCCGGATTGTTGTCCTCAAGGCGAATGGTGCCGCCATGAAGGCGTACGATTGCCCGTACCATGCTCAACCCAAGTCCAGTACCGGGAACTGTGCGACTTGAATCCAGCCGCACCATTTTCTCAAATACCCGCTCCCGTTCGGCGAATGGGATGCCGGGCCCGGTATCCGTGACAACAAATATGATCACATCTTTACTCAAACGTGCAGACAAAACGATCTTCGTTTCTGGAGGTGAGTGGTTGATGGCATTCTCGATCAGATTGGATAGCATCTGAATAAGTAAAACGCGGTTTCCCTCAATCGTCACGTCAGGTTTAGGCGGGCTGACAACAAGACTATGTTCATGGTCTTCCGCAACCGCGTGATAAAAATCACTGATGGTTCCGAAGAGCTGGTCCACTGAGTATGTCTGGCAATCCGGGATGCGGTCTCCGGCCTCTATCTGTGCAAGCCTTAAAAGAGAGGAGAATATCTCAAGCGCGTCCTGAAGGTCAGCCTTTACACGGAGAAGGCTGGCATCCCGAATTTCTGGATGAGACGCCGCCATTGCCTCATCCAGATGCTGCCCCAACCGGGCCAGTGGGCGCCGCATATCATGGGCGATGTCGTCTGAGACCTGTTGAACACTGGCGATGAGGGTTTCATTCCGGTCGAGCATTGCATTCAGACTGCCGGCAAGATGGTCGAATTCATCTCCTGTCCCATTAAGGGGTAACCTGCGAGAAATATCACCCCGCATGATTTTACGCGCTGTCAGGCTGATGGTCTCGATTTTTCCCAGTACAAGCCGGCTCAGCATAAAGCCGCCCCCAAGGCCGATTAGCAGGAAAGCGACACTGTTCCATGCCAATGTCAGCCAAAGATCGCGACGAAGAGATTGAAGAGGTGTGGCATTAATGCCAACAAAAAAATAACCGCCATCCTGCAGAACTGTGCCATACCCCAGCACCGGCTGGTGATCGCGAGGCAGCGCGCGGTGCGTCCATGATAGCCACCTCCAACCCTGAATGGGTCTCAAATGCCGCATAGTACCAGTGACAGAGTGTTGCTGATTATCCTGTAGAAGGTAGTAAAAACCCGGTTCGTTCTGCACGAGTTCCTTCAGGACAGGATGTAGATGAACAACGTCCTGGCCGTGTGCTTCTGAAAATGCTTCATCACGCTCATTTGCAACAGACTGTCTGATCTGCTGTGAAAGCAATTGCTGGCTACGATACCCGGATAGCACGGTTACCATAAGGCCGCTGACGAGAAAGCAAACAGCAAACAAAGCAACAATACGAAAAGACGAACTCCGGAGAACTGGAAAGCGTCTGACTGTTGTCTGGGGCAGGGTTGTCATCTCAGGGGTGCCGCAAGATATAACCCTCACCTCTCATCGTATGGATCAGAGGTGGGGCATCTCGCCCCAGACGTTCTCGTAGTCGGCTTATATGGGTTTCGACCAAATTGGTTCTAATCGGGAAGTCAATGTCCCAAACAGCGTGCAACAGCATTTCGCGCGTTACAAGTATGAGAGGGTGTCTCATGAAATATTCAAGAAGTTCCAACTCTTTTCCCTGAATGTAGAGTTTTGAACCGGCGCGATGCAATTCCCGGCTTAGAAGGTTGATTTCAACATCGGCAAACACCAGACGTGTTTCCGGATGTTGAAATTTGATGCGGCGCAAGATGGCATCCAGCCTCGCTGACAGTTCAGCTAATGAAAAAGGTTTGACGAGGTAATCGTCGCCGCCGCTCTTCAAGCCTGTAACCCTGTCACTAATGCCGTCCATTGTTGTCAGAAAGAGAACAGGAGTCTGAATATTGGCCGCGCGCATAATTGTTAGTATTGTCAGACCATCCATGCCGGGAAGTCTGCGGTCGAGAATAATGCAATCCCATGCGTCTTTCAGAGCCAGATCACAGCCAAGGTTGCCGTCGGCTATGGTCGTGATGTCGATATGTGC
>NZ_LHZV01000054.1 GCF_001581005.1 Acetobacter orleanensis | reverse complement strand
CCCCCCCCGCCCGTATAGGGCCGGTCTTGGAAGTGAGGCCTGCGGAATAGAGGACGAGGCCTGTTCCCCCGACGAAGAACAGCGCGCCACCGAATGTTGCGAAAGCGGCGTGGCAGTTGAGGAAGCAGGACGCAACGCCGGGGCCATTCCGCCTTCCAGAACCTGTGCGGCGCTGTTACCTCGCGGATGCCACAAGCCGCGCTGCCAGACATCCGTAAAGCGCGCGCGCATCTCCGCGTGCGCGGCCGGATTGGTCCGCTCAAGGAAGGCGCTACAGGCCTCATTGCCTAATGTGGCCGCAAAAACCATGTCAAACTGCTGGTCAAACCGCTGCGGCAGGGTGGCAGCAAAACCTTGTAACGCTTCCAGCCCTCGCGCCAGTTCCGCCGCCCCCGCATAGCCGTGCTTCTGCATCCCCTCAATCCAGCGAGGATTGGCCAGACGCCCACGCACAATCCGCGCCACTTCCTGTGTTGTGGCGCGTAGGCGGGGCGTGTCGGGCTTGGAGGTGTCCCCATGCCACAAAGCCGGACTGGCCCCAAGGACTGCGGCGGCGGCCGCCAAACCTCCTTCATGCGCTGCGTTTTCCGAGCTTTCCAGCATGTCGGTTTCCGCATGATCCTGCACATGCAGCACGGCATCCGCCTGCCCCAGCAATGTCGCGAGGGCCGCGGAATCCTGCCCGCCGTCCCGCCCGCCGCCGTACGTCCATGCGGAGCCTTCCAGCCACGCCTGCCCAAGCGCGGATACGTCTGCCCATGTGCCGTTTTGCAGGGCCTCCTCCAGCCCGGTGCCATACGTGCCGGACGCCGCGCCAAAAATACGGGCGGTCGCGCGGGTCCGGGCTTCCCCCTCCAACCCCTGCACACTAGCGGCCAGTGGGTTCCACTCTGCGGCTTCCCGACGGCTGGCGACCGCACTGACCACCTGATCAAACAGAGCGATCTGGTCTGGAAACGCATCTCGGAACAGGCCGGAAATACGGAGGGTCACATCCACTCTTGGGCGGTTAAGCTCCGGCAGCGGGATGATTTCAAACCCGCTGACATGGCCCGTCCCTGCGGCCCGCTGCACCGTGACACCCATCAGCCGGAGGGCAAGGGCCATATCCTCACCCCCTGTCCGCATACTGGCTGAACCCCATAGATCCATAACCAGACGGGTTAGTGGCTCTCCCTGTTCCTGCCTATGCCGTGTCAGAAGCAGCTTTTCCATTTTCTCCGCCAGAACCATTGCGGATGGTGTGGGCAGCGCGCGTGGGTCCAGCGTGAACAGGTTCCGGCCTGTGGGCAGCACGTCCAGCCGCCCGCGTGTGGGCGCACCGGCTGGGCCGGGCGCAACAAACCGGCCTGCCAATGCCGCAAGCAGCGCACTGGCTTCCGCCGGACCACTCTGACGGATACGGTCTGTAATAATCTCTTTCAAAACCCCTTGTTTTTCAGAGTTTTCTTGGGCGTTGCCTTTACCGCTTTGGACCGTCTGGTTTTGCGGAAGGCTAGCCTGATAAATGGCGTGGACAAGTTCTTTCTCCGCCGGAGCAGGTTGCCCAAAAACATGCAATCCATCACGGATTTGCAGGTCTTTCACATCACACAAATAGGCATCAAGGCGTGCGAGAGCTTCAGCCTCACCCTCCTCACCGGGACGGACACCGCTTTCTGCAAGAACGCCAGTCTGCTCTGCTTTTTCCAGAATATCTTTACGAAGCAAAGCACCCCGGCGCGGGTCCAGACCATCGGCCTCGGCGTATTCATCAATCAGCCGTTCCAGCGCCTGCATATCTGGTGAAAGATCAGCCTGCCGAACCGGCGGCGTCATATGCCCGATAGTGACAGCTCCCAGCCGCCTTCTGGCCGTCGCGGCCTCGCCCGGATTATTGATGATAAAGGGATAGATAATCGGCAGAGCACCCGTCAGCACGGCGGGAGCGCAGGCGGCGGACAGGGCTGCCGCCTTGCCCGGTAGCCATTCCAGCGTGCCATGGGTGCCCAGATGCACCAGCGCATCCAGCCGCCGCACATTGCGTAACCACAGGTAAAACGCAACATAAGCGTGGCTGGGCGGTGTATCCGGGTCATGATACAGGGCTTTACGGTCCGCCTGCCGCCCCCGGTCCGGCTGCACGGCGAGGGTAAGATGCCCTACATCCAACGCCCTCAGGTGAAAAACGCCGTCCTGCACACACGGGTCCTGCTCCGGCTCGCCCCATGCCTGCGTAACGGAGGCCATGAAAGACGCGTCCAAGCTGATCGCAAGAGCACGGTAAGTGGCAACACAAAGCAGAGGCCGTGGCGCAGTTTGTGCCAGTAGGGACGTTAGTTTTTGCGCATCTGGCAGAGGGTCCGGCCCCGTATAATACCCCTCCGCCCGCAACAGGGTAAGGATGGAGGCCAGACTGGCAAAACCGTCTAGCCCGACTGCATGGGCGACATGCCCCGTCTCCCGCGCAAGCCCGGCCCCCGGATAATCCGACAGGATAACCCCCACCCGCTTCTGGTCTGCTGGAAGATGCCGCAGCCGCGCCCAACCCAGCGCCCGCGCTACGGTGTGCCGGATGCCGGGCAGATAAGGCTGGCGGGCAGCAGGCTGACCGGGCGGTGCTTCCTGCCTGAAGGAAATGGGAAGAGTGGCGATACTGCCATCCAGTTCCGGCAACACCGCCTGCATGGCGAGGTCTGACCGGGAAAGCCCGCGCGGACTGCGTTCCCATACCGCTTGCGTGGCCCCCGGTTGCAGGAGTTGCAGGATGGGCGCGCTAGTGCCAGTGCCCGTGCCGACGCAAGTGCCCGTTAAAGCGGACTGCCCCTGCTGATTTCTGGATGAAAAAAGGGTGGCGTTCAGCACGATATCCGGCTGTGATTTTTGTAGATCCTCCGCAACACCTCTGGCCACAGAAGGATCTTTGAGAGAGGTGACAAACAGCATCTCCACCGCACACCCCTCTGCGGCAAGCGCGTCTGCCAGCGCATCAAGTGCTGCAATATCCCCTACCATCAGATGCGCACGGTAAAATACCAGCGTTGCCCGCACTGTATGGCCCTGTGGCAGGCTCATGGTATTCTGATCTATCCTGCCGGATGCTGTTCTTTTAACAACCGGCAGCGCAGCCACAGTGCGATAAAGCCCCCAATGTGGCAGGGGTTCAGGCTGTGTGCCGTCATCCGGGCAACGCCCGGCAATGTTGGCCATCAGGCGCAGAGCATGCGCCATGTTACGGGGACCGCCATACTGGAAAAACCCGTTCAGACGCTGACGGATTTCCGCAGGAACCGTTGAAAGCTCCGCAAGACGACTATCATCCGGCATAAGTGTGGACGATGTCTGTGCTGTCGGATGCTGTGCGGGCGCATCAGTCCCCTGCCGCATGGCCTCTCCGGGCAGGAGAGCCAGCGGCACCTGATGCGCACGGCACCATGCCGCCAGTTCCTCCGCGCCGTAACGCCAGTAGTCCAGCCCGCCCAGTAGCCGCACCACCACACAGCGGGCCTGCGCTAACGTGGTTTCCAGATACAGATCAACCGACATCGGGTGGCGCAGCCGCGCCAGACTGGTAACTTGAAGAGATGGCGGAGCCCCTGCCCCCGCAGTCTCCTGTTCGGCCTTCAGCCCCTCCTGCGCATGAAGCAGACCGAGCAGGTCACTTTCCGTAAAGGACAGCACAACAAGCTCTGCCGGAGGCAGGTCGAGGTCTTCCGCCACGTCCTGCTCATCAAGCGTTCTGTTTTCCCGCACGAGGAGGTGCATGGCGGCGGCCCTGCCCGCTTAACCTGCGGAAGCGGAGGCTGGGTCTACAGCGAGGGCAGCGGTAATGGCGGCTTCATCCAGCCCTTTCTGCCCGATCACCACAATGCGGCCAGTGCGGCTATCCTGCGGGGTCAACGCGCGGTCAAACTCATGCCGAAAGCGCGTGCCCACCCCCTGCACGGCCAGACGCATGGGTTTGCCCTGCACGGTGGCAAAGCCTTTCATACGCAGCACGTCATACCGGGTGGCAACATCCTGCAACAGTGTCAGGAAACGTTCCACGGAAAGCTGCTCGGGGACCGTAACCACAAAGCTTTCAAAATCATCATGCTCGTGCTCGCCATCTTCCGCATCATGGTGGGACGGACGAGCCTGAAGATCGGCCTCCGCCTGTGCCCCAAGCCCCAGCAGCACGGAGGGGTCCACCTTGCCATCCTGCGCGCGGATAATGCGTACCGGGCGCGGGCAGAGTGTTTTGATCTCCGCTTCCACCGCATCAAGCTGCGCGGCGTCCAGCAGGTCTGTCTTGTTCAGAACAATCAGATCCGCCGCGTTGAGCTGGTCTTCAAACACTTCGGCCAGAGGGTTGTCATGATCCAGTGAGGGATCGGCCTCGCGCTGCTTGGCGACAGCCTCCGGGTCATCCGCAAAGCGGCCGGACGCTACGGCGGGGGCGTCCAGCACGGTTATCACGCCATCCACCGTCATACGGCTGCGCACGGTGGGCCAGCCAAAGGCTTTCAGCAACGGTTTGGGCAGAGCGAGGCCGGACGTTTCAATCACCACATGTTCTGGCGGGTCAGCGCGGTCCAGCAAGGCTTCCATTGTGGGCAGAAAGTCATCCGCCACGGTGCAGCACAGGCAGCCGTTGGTGAGTTCAACAATATCCTCCTCCCGGCATCCTTCCACACCGCAACCGCGCAGGATTTCTCCATCAATGCCCAGAGAGCCAAATTCATTCACCACCACGGCAATGCGGTGGCCCTGCGCTTTTTGCAGAATATGGCGCAGCAGCGTGGTTTTTCCGGCACCAAGAAAGCCGGTGATGATGGTAACGGGCACACGGGCAGCTAAACCGGTCATGACGGCTCCTGTTCAATGGCGGGCACGCGGCCCAAAATCATATCAGAAAGTGAGGCGGGACGCCGCGAGGGCATGACGGTCCCCTTGGCGGACGCGGCATAAAGCTGCGCGTAGGCCAAAAGGTCTTCCGCTTTTTCCGGCCCGAGGTTCCCGAGCAGCCAAGTCCAGCGACCCGGCATAGAAATGGACGCCGTGCATCCATGGTCACACGCGGCCAGACACGCAACAGGGCGCAGGGTGATGGACTGGGGACTGTCTTCCAGCACCGTATGCAGGCGGTCCAGCAGTTGCGCGCCGGGTGGATGCTCCATAGAGGGTCCACCACGACGGCAGGTGGTGCAGACATACAGCACCGGGCCTTCCGCCACGGCGGAAGGAGAAGCAGGGGGAGAGGCTGAATGCGTGACAGACGCAGGCATAAAATTTTCCCGATCAGGCACCGCTCCATAACGGCACGGCACTTAAACGGAGTGCATAACCGGTGCTCCTGCGGGCACAGGAGTGATGCGCAAGCCCCAATCCAAGCCCAAGCGCACCCTCGCCTTCCGGGCACCCCGCCGGACACGACACCTCAGACACCACACACCTCTCACGGGCAGCGCGGATGATGGCAGGTCTCCTGGCTCGTGTCGTGCAGGTCTGCGTGGTGAGTCACCATGCAGCCTGCGGGTTCGCCCACCTTCCCGGCGCGGAGGAGCCGGTGGCGTGGACCTCCCCTCTTTGAAAGAGCTTAGGTCCACAGCAAACCCTGCAATCACTTACAGTTGCGGGGGCAGCGACGGCCTTGCAGCCAGAGCTGCGCACCGTTCTTCCCTTTTCATCCCTCGCGGGACACCATCATGCGGGTGACCATCGCATAACCGGGGTATTTTTCAAGTCGTAAGGGGGGCTTTCTGAACAAGGCTGTTCTGCCGCCGAGGAATTATCGGCCGGAAGGCCGGACCAAGGAGCAGAGGTCCGGCCTATGTAAGCGTCGATTATTTATTTTTATTCGGTGAGGTCTCAGACGGTGCGTCGTTCCGCAGAGCCTTGATCTGTTCCGGGGTCACATGCAAATCGCCCGTGCCGAATGTGGTCGTAAGGTAGTTCACCAGTGCGGCGATTTCCGCATCACTCAGGCGCTGCACGTTGGACTGGCCATCAAACCCCGGCATGAAGGCATGATTCTTACCCGCCGTACGATCCACCCCTTTGAGAATGGTCATAATCAGATTGTCAGGCCGCCCGGCTCCTACTGTGGAGTTGTTGAACAAGGACGGCACGTAATGATCCCGCGTTCCGGCTCCATCTGCGCCGTGGCAAGCGGCACAGTTGGCATCATAGAGATGTGGGCCGTCCATTTCCGCCAGATCATCAATCCGCTGCGGGCCTTTAGTGCGGATATCCGGCACATCAAGTGCTTTGCCGGAGCCATCCCGAGCGGTGTGGTCTGCATCGTCATCCATAGGCGCAACCTTCAGGATGAAGGCGGCCAGCGCGTGCAAGTCTTCATCCGTCAGGTGGCTGGTGCTGTGCTCCACGGCCTCACCCATCGGGCCTGCGGCCTGTGCCCGACCAGACACATGGCCGGTGCGCAGATAGGCGACCAGATCATCCTCGCTCCAGTTGCCGATACCGCCGGTTTTGCTGGACGTGATGTTAGGGGCGTACCACGCACCAAGAGAGCCACCGGCCAAATAATGATCCTGCTTTTCACTCAACATGAAATTGCGCGGGGTGTGGCAGGTGCCGCAATGTTCCAGCGCATTGGCCAGATACCGGCCACGGCGCAGCTTATCATACGTGCTGGAATCCCCCGTTTCGGGCTGTTCCTTGCTAGTCACAAAATTCCACGCCACCATGGCGGAGCGCAGACTGGCCGGGAAAACCAGATTGGTTTCCTCCGGTGCATCCGCAACCGGCTTAACAACATGCATGAACCACGCATACAGGGCTTTTACGTCCTGATCCGTCATGCCTGCGTAGGACACATACGGCATGACCGGGTACAGATAGGCACCGTCATTCCGCACGCCATGGCGTACCGCGTTTTCAAACTCTGCTTCCGTATAATGGCCAATGCCGTGTTCAGGGTCCGGGGTGATGTTTGTGGCAATCACGTCCCCCATCGGGGTGGCAATTTTCAGACCACCCGCAAAAGGTTTGCCGCCCGGTTTGGCATGGCAGGCCACGCAGTCCGCCGCCATGGCAATGTAGGCACCGCGCGCGAGGTCTGCCTCGGCACTCTCAGGCTGAACCGCAGCACCGGCTTGCGCGGACGTGGCTGGAGCAGGCGGCTCGTTGGCAGCGGGTACGGCCTCTCCGGCCGGAGCCGGTTTTTCAGAGGCAGGTGTAGGGTCGGATGTTTTAACATCTGACCCGGCTGTGGATTTACCCTCATCCGCCACAGGGGCGGGCACCGTGGGCTGAGCAGCAGGCTTGTCAGAAGACTGAGACTGAGACTGAGCCAGCACCGCCGGAGAGAAAGCGAGACCACTGAGGGCTGTTCCGGCAACAAGGGCGGACCATAGGAAAGTTCTGAAATCAGGCATGAAGCAGTTCTTTTTTCAGCGTGTCTGCAACACGCAGCGCAAGCGCTGCGACCGTAAGAGTAATATTGCCTGTGCCCACGGTTGAGAAAACTGAGGAACTGGCAATGAAGAGATTTTCATGGTCATGCGTACGGCACTGGCCGTCCACCACGGAATCTTTCGGGTCTGTGCCCATGATGGTACTGCCCGAGGGGTGGTCCTGCGGGAAGTAACCCGGTGTCCACTGCTCATCCACACCATGCATCAGGCCGATCAACTCCCGGAACACCTTACGGGTGTGCTCACAGCTTTTCACGGTATAATCAGGAAGTTTATAATAAACATCCGGATGCGGAATACCGAGAATATCCTTGTTGGTCTTGCTCAGCGTTAGCCGGTTTTCCGGGTCTGGCAAGGCCTCGTTATGGCTGAACAAGCGCACGGTGTGGGAAGCCAGATAGCGGATCTGTTCTTCCAGCTCCCGCCCGACATAACCTTTGGAAATGGCAAGCTGGGTGGCAAAATCCACCTGATTGTCATCCACCATATGCACCAGATACGCGCCGCGCTCATTCCGCCAGTCACCATCACGGAAATTGTCGATCACGTTTGTCTCCAGCGGGCCGCGGCCCGGCCAGAGGGCTTTGTCGCCACTGATAAACGTGACCTGCACGCCGGTATGGTCCATCATGTTGCGGCCCACATGGCCGGAACTGTTGGCAACACCATCCGGGCTCTGCTCATCCGCAGCAACCAGCAGCAATTTGGCTGTTTCAATACAGTGCGCGGCAATAACAAAATATTTGCCGGTCACGCGGTGTGAATTTTTATCCGGGTCATAATACTGCACGGCCGTAACGCGCTTGTTGGCGCTATCCCGCTCAATTTTATACACCACAGCATTAGGGATGAACTTCGCCCCGGCCGCCTCCGCATGGTATACGGAATAGCTGCCGTTATACATTGCGCCAATGGGGCAGATGGGCATGCAGTTATTGTGGCCCTCACACGTGGGGCGACTATCATAGGGGCGGGTATTGCGGGCCTGCGGCTCATGCACCACGCGCCACGGCGTTTTTTCGTCAATCAGCTTACGGAACTGCTGCGCGGCATAGGAAATAGGCAGCGCATCCATCGGATAGGGCTGCTTGCGCGGAGAGCCGAGGTCTTCCTTGGCCGGGTCCGGGCCGCACACGCCCATCATAACTTCCGCCTGATAATAGAACGGCTCCAGATCCTCGTATTTCAAGGCCCAGTCGCGCCCCTGCCCGTAGCGGGTTTTCAGCTCGAAATCAGACGGCAGATAGCGCCATGCGCACCCAGCCCAGTGCCATGTGGTGCCGCCCATCATGCGCAGATAAACCTGCTGGTAGGCTTCCGCATTCGGGCCTGACGTGTGCAGGTAGTCATTCGGCGTCATCTGGTTAGGCGGATGTCTGGCCCATGGCACCGCCGGAAACGGCCCCTGATAGGAGGGCTTGTTTTCCAGATTACGGAAATTTTCCACAAAATGCTGGCGGTCCACACGCGGGCCAGCTTCCAGCACAATGACGGAAATGCCAGCCCGGGCGAGTTCATTCGCAATAGAGGCACCGGCAACGCCAGCCCCTACAATAACAACATCGGCGGAGAGAGTTTGTTCAGAAGGCATACGGCTGATATTCCCGCTCTCAGGTCGGTTCTACGACGAATTTTGAGGGTGAAAGGGCTGGGCGCCCTGTCGGGCGGTCCACTTCCGGCGGCTGGGTTGTCCAGTAGAACGGTCCACCTGTGGCGTAAGTCTTGGGATAAATAGCGTCCTTTGTGATGTCGAACATCAAGGCGGAGCGATAGACCACAACTTTATCGTCCGCCACACCCCGGTACCAGCCGGTCAGAATATCGTGAATGGCGTCTTTCAGGGTCGGGTCCGCCTTTTCCGCCGCTGCGGCAAAGGCCGCGGCGGTAGAGAGCTGCTCCTTGCTCATCAGATCATGGAGCTTGCTGATCTGCGCCTGCCGGCCCGCGTTGCCCTGCACAATCCCTGCATAAAGCGCATTCCCGATACGCAGATCCAGCATCGGGCGGTCTGTCAGCAAGCGGGAAACCGCCATGAACTGCGCAGCCACAGGGTCCGTACCCGCCGCAGAGGCCGCAGGGGCTTCCGCTGTTTCCGCCGCACCGGCAACGCCATGGGCCACACCGTATGTAACAGCAGCGCCCATGCCTGTCAGCAGCATGTCACGCCGGGATATCCGCATCAGTCTGGCCATCCGCATTGCGTTGGGCGAGACATTTTGCAGAGTGACGGGCACGCAGGGCCAGTCGTTCTTCATAGTCGGTCCTTTTCCACAGGTTGTACATAACCGGGCGGACCATGAGCCGGGTAAGCCATGGTCCTTTTTATGCGTTCATCAGGGATTAAATCTATAAAGAGGTATCCGGCAGGCTTCTACCCTGAAATTCCGCTCTTTCGGGATTTCCCCCAGATGATATTTACTCTCAAATAGACAATGTCCTCTCGTTCTTTTTAGAGCGCATCCATTTTTCTGTTACAGTTATGCTTCCTGCCTGCACTCTTTCGGCGCGGCTTTTAAATTCAGCTACTGCATAATAGTTCAAGCAAGTCCTTATAGGATGACCCAGCCATGCTTTGCCGCGAGACGCCGATTGCGACCCTGACTTCCTCACCGGCCGGATGATGCCATCCCGCCCGGAGGCCGCGCGCGCTCTGTGCATGCGGCAGAATGCTCTGTTGGCTATGAAACTTCTGGCCTGTTGGGCCACGCAGCCTCTTCAGAGACCGCAAACTCCTTTACTGTAAAGAGGGTCTGGGCCTGTTTCGCGCGGCGCTCCTGCGCACAGTCGGCGTTATGCAGGCGGATACTCTTTACAAAAGCCGGAGCAGGACGGGCAGACCGTTGCTGCCCCGGTGGATCCTCTGAATGTGCCTGCTGGTGCGCCACCTTATCAAACGACGCATGACCCTGATTTTTCTGTGGAGCATGGGGCTGGTTGGCGGCCTGATGAGCCTCACGCTGTTCTGATAGAGCACAGACAACCTGACCATATTGACCGCCCGGTGGCGGCAGTCTTATATTGCTTGCAATATATTTTGCATGTCAAATATTTTTACCCTAACAAAATAGAGGTTTCCTGTTGACGCGCCACGGTATGCCCGCTCTGGATGATTCTGCATTCAGTTCCCTTGCTCTTACATTCCGTGTCATGCGGCTGGCATCGGTGTGGCGCACACGGCTGGAACGCGCCCTGCGCCCGCACGGTATGACGGTGGCGGTCATGCGGCCTCTTACCTACCTGATGATGCTACCGGAAGGCACCACCCAGCGGGATCTTGCGCTGGTGATGGACACGGACTGCTCCGCTCTGGTGCGCGTACTGGACCTGTTAGAAAAGGAGGGGCTGCTGGCCCGCACGCCCGATGCGCAGGACCGGCGGGCCAAATGCCTGAGCCTGACCCCGGCTGGCCGTGAAAAATGTGCTGTGTTCCATCGCGTTGCAGGAGAGGTGGAACAGACCATGAAAGCAGGCATGACCACACAGGATACGCATACTCTTGTAGCCCGCATGGATGCGCTTCTCACCACCGCCCACGTTCTGCCAACCTGACACCCTTTTCGGAATAGCCTGCGCCATGTCCAGTCGTTTTTCGGACCATATCCGCCGCCTGATGCCCGCCATGTTTGCGGAAGATGACCAGTGGCAGGCCACTCTGGAGACTGCGGCCTATACGGCGCGCGTGTTCCTGTGCATTGGCATTGCGCTGTTTCTGGCGTTCATGTTCCAGCTACAATCCCCCATGAGTGCGGCCACCACGGTGCTGATTGTGGCAAACCCGACCGTGGGGGCCATGGTTTCCAAAAGCGTGTGGCGTGTGATTGGCACGGTGATTGGCGCAGGGATTAGCGTGGGTGTGATGGCAGCGTTTGTGCAGTCTCCGGTGCTGTATTTTGCAGCGCTCTCCGCTTTTGTGGGGCTGGCTTGTATGGTGGCCACATTCTTGCGGTTGTTCCGCGCCTACGCCGCCGTGCTGGTGGGCTATACAATTGTGATTGTTTCCGCCCCGGCTTTTACCAACCCGGAGCATATTTTTCTGTCCGCCATGGGGCGGCTTTCCGCCGTGACAACCGGGGTGGTGACAACCGCGTTCGTTTTCATGATTACCTCCCCCCGTAAACCCAACCGTGTGCTGACAGCACTGGGCGACGCATTTCGGGAAACAATCCGCCATGCCTTGTCCTTCCACGCAGCGGAGAGCCAGCACGTGCATGCGGAAGATGCCACGGAACACGCAGCCGAGCAGATAGAGCGGCTGGAAATAGCCACCCCCACCCCGGATTTCCGCGCATTACCACAGCCTTTATATGACAGCCGAAGCCGCCTGTTGGCCCGCATGGCCTCCCTTGACCCTGCCATTGAATATGCCGCTGCGGATGACCGGGACATGCAGGCCCGCGCGAACCGCCTACGCACTGGCCTGAGCCGCTTAACCGGGCTGATTGTGACTTACCACCCCTACTGGCTGAACCTTTCTCTGGCCAATGGAGCCTCCTGTGCGGTGCATCAGGAAATGGCCGCCACGCTGGAGCACATTCTGGACCTGACAGAACAGCCGGACTGGCAGGACAACCCGCAGCCCGTTTCCGCCTGCATCCGCACGACATTGTTCAGATTGAACCAAATGGAACAGGAAACACTTTCTCCTACGGTTCTGGCCTCTTTAGACAATACGCGGGATGTTCTGACACAACTGGATCAGGCCTTGCATGACCTGACCATTCGCCGCCCAGTCCGCGCCCGTATGCCGCTGCGCCCGTATCTGGAATGGCCCATGGCGCTGCGTAACGGCGCACGCGGCATGTTTATCGCGCTACTGGCCGGAATGATGTGGTACGTGCTGCACTGGAGCACCGGGCCGATGCTGATGCTGTTTGTCGTCGCAGCTTCCAGCTTGCTGTCCACCACGCCTTCCGCGGCAAAAACCAGTCCGTTGATGGCGTTTGGGACAGCACTTGCCATTCCGGCCAGTTTTTTGTGCCACATGCTGGGCCTGCCGCGCATTGATGGCTACCCGCTTTTATGGCTGACCATCTGCCTGTTTCTGCTGCCCGGCGTGTGGTTGCAATTCCACCCCCGTTACAGCATCGGCGCGTTTGGCTATGCAGTATTCTTCACTATGATGCTGGCCGTAAACAACCCGATTACTTATGACGACTTAACATTGACAAACAACTGGCTAACCATGGCAGCCGCCTGTGTTCTGCTGGTGCTGGTATTCCGGGTTATTCTGCCTGCGGACCACAGGCTGGATGCTGCACGGCTGGTCTCTTCCCTCACCCGCAGCGTGCAGCGGCTAGCCCTTGCACCGCAGAACAGAAAAATTATCTGGGTCGCGTGGGAAGGATTCCAGATTCAGAAAATCTCACGCATGATGATGCGCTTTTCTTTTCTGACAGATGATGTGGACCGCAGAGGCTATACGGATGCCGCCTTTGCCGCCCTCTCTCTTGGCCGCTTGATTTTACGCCTCCGCTGGAACGCGGCGCACACGCTGCCCGACGGTCAGACCCATGCCCTGCTGGAAGAAGCGCTAAGGGCCTTCCGCCACCTGCATCGCGCCCCCCTGCAAACCGCTGCCAGCCTGAGCCTCGCGGCACAGAAAGTCAGCACTATTTCTGACCATGCTGAAACCGCGCTGGCGCGGGACCGCGTGGTATCCTGCCTTGATCAGGCCGCCTATATCATCCGTTCCGTTCCGGGCTTTTTTGATCGCCACGGCCCGCTACAACTGGCAGCAGACATGCCCGGAGCAAACGCCCCCGTTTCCGCCATGGTGCCACAGCGGCATGTGGTCTTTGGATAAAGCGCCTTTTCCGGTTCAGAGCCCTACGCCGGAAAAGGCAACCTCCAGAACATGCGCCAGATGGTCGTGTTCAATCTCGAACGGGGCATCCCAGCTTTCGCTTTCCGTGCACATTTTTCCCCGGATTTCGTAATAGTCCAGTTCACGCAGACCGGCGATGAAGTAGAAAAACGTATCCGGCATAGTACCGGGGGCCAGATTGATAACCCGCGTACCCTTGCGGCAGAACATGATGTTGGTCATGGCGGCCCCCATAACCCCCACCACACACTCGGCATGTTTAAAAAGCCGGATCTGTTCAAGCAGTGTCAGTTCCGCCGGGTCCACACACAGGAAACCTTGTTCTTGCAGAAACGCCATCAGGCTTTCTTCATCCCTGACAGTTCTGCCCCGGTTTCTGCGGGTCAGGTACAGTTTGCAGAGTTGTGCCCCCGGCACCCGGTCCACCATGTTCTGCGTGCGGGAGAACACCAGCGGGGACATATAGACGCCGTGATTGGTCAGGCCATCGACCACCACCAATTCCTTAAAAAAAGCGACGTCCTGTAGGCCCATGTCATGAAAGAGCGGTAGAAAAGCGGTGCTGAAGGCCACGCTGTCGCGCACCACACGGGCAAAATTGCCACTCACACGCGGCACGACCAGAGAGCAGAGTGGCAGATGCTCCTCCGCCAGCCAGAGTTTTGGCAGAAGCTCAACCATCCAGTGCCCGTAATTCTGCTCGCCCCGTTTGCGCAGAAGCAGGGATGAAGGCCCGACGACTTTTACAGTCTGCGTCTGCTCCGCCTCCCTAATCTGCGCCAGCCCTTGCGCACATTCTTCTGGCGTATGCTGGGCAATGCTTTGCTGCACCAGCTTTTTATCCTGTGTGAACACCAATCCTTCCATCGTGACGTATACATCAAACAGTTTTGTCACCCGGACAGACCCGGCAGGATAAGCGCCCGTAAACCAACCCGGCCGCATGGCATCCAGAATATGCGGGGGAATGTGAGACGGGTTGAGCACACGCGGGGGCGCAAGCTGGAACGCCGGAGAAGGAACGTCCGCCACAAGCACTCTGTGCAGGTTCTGGATATCCACCGTGTCCATCTCTCCCCCTTTGACAACAAAACTGTGATGCGGGTTTCAGCCGGTTTGCGCAACAGCCTGTAGCGCGGTGTCTTTCATCCTTTTTAGAACTCTATGCCTTGAAAGGCCCGACCCACCGTTACACGTTAAGGAAAAATTCATATTTGGATTTGTGGAGAGATACATGATTCCGTCGTCCTTTCTGGCCAGCAGCCTTGGTTTCTGCCCCGCACAGCGCAGAGAGCCGACTGTAAGTGTACCGCGCTCTCTGCTGGTTTTTCTGATTGAAAACTACCTGCGGCATCAGCCTTTTCATGAAGAGACATATCTGCGCACCAATCCCGATGTCGCGGATGCCATCCGGGCCGGACAGGTGCCATCCGCCAAGGAACATTACGTAACCTGCGGCTATTGGGAGGAGCGGGACGGCGCAAACCCACCATTCTGTGAAGACTGGTATCTGCGCCAGAACCCGGATGTCGCCATTGCCGTGCAACGGGGCGAATGCCCTTCCGGCCACGCGCATTACCTCCGCTACGGGCGGAATGAGGGCCGATGCCCCTGCCCGGAACTGGCGCATCTTTATGCCGTATGGCAGGCACTCTCAATCCCCACGCGCCACCGCCCAAATTGAAAACGAAGCCTCTGGCCATAAATCCGTGACCGTTATACGGTCTGCGCCGCCCATGAAAACCACTCCGACTTTCCTGCCCAGACTGACTCTGGCGCTTTTCCTCTCCTATCTCAGCGTGGCTTTGTCTCTGACAGCCGTGCCGGTGTTCGTCCTATCCTGGCCGGGCTTTAACAACGTGCTGGCTGGTCTGGCTGTGGGGATTCCCTTTCTCTCCACAATTTTTACCCGTAATTATGCTGGGCAGATTGCCGATGCCACGGGCGGCCACCGCTGCATGCGGCGCGGGTTGGTACTATATGCGCTGGCATGCGGGCTGTGCCTGTTCTCCACCCTCCCTGCCCTTCCATCTGCCGGACACTATGGGGTGCTGATTGCTGGACGCCTGCTGCTGGGCTTGGGTGAAAGCCTGTGCATTGTGGGCATGATGGGCTGGAGCATTGCACTCGCCGGGCAACCAAAGGCCGGTAAAGTGATGGCGTGGACAGGTGCTGCCATGTACGGCGCGTTTGCCGTCGGTGGGCCTGTGGGGCTGATTATGTATCAGCATTTTGGCTTTGCAGCGTTAATGCTGCTGAGCGCGGCCTTGCCTCTGGCCGGACTGCTGCTCATCAGCACCGTGCCCGGTGCGCCGCTCCATATAGGCCACCGGGAGCCGTTCTGGTCTATTCTGAACAAAATCCGCGGACCGGGTCTGGCCGTGGCCTTGCAGGGTGTGGGCTTTGCATCTCTGGGTGCTTTCCTTTCCCTGCGGTTTTTGCAAGCTGGATGGCCCTATGCCGGATGGGGACTGACCTGCTTTGGCGCGGCCTTTGTGGGCATGCGGATGCTATGCGGGCATCTGCCAGACCGGATTGGCGGGCTTAAGGTCGCCTTGCCCTCCCTGTTGCTGGAAGCCTGCGGGCTGGCGCTGATCTGGAGCGCCCACACCCCGGAAATAGCGTTGGTCGGGGCGTTTCTGACCGGCGCTGGGTGCTCCATGGTCTATCCCTCGCTTGGGGTAGAAGTGGTGCATAGGGTGCCCGCCCCCATGCGCAGCACGGCTTTAGG
Source organism: Acetobacter orleanensis (assembly GCF_001581005.1). Lineage (GTDB taxonomy): Bacteria > Pseudomonadota > Alphaproteobacteria > Acetobacterales > Acetobacteraceae > Acetobacter > Acetobacter orleanensis. Next base: position 59,662 of record NZ_LHZV01000054.1, on the reverse strand, counting down.
CGGATATTCCGCCTTTCAGGATCTGGCTTATGCCACTACCGGGCCACTGGCCGGGTTTCTGGCTGACCGCACAGGCTACGCCGAGGTGTTCCTGCTAGGGAGCCTCTGCGCCATGCTGGGGGCCGGAGTCGTGTGCCTGCTTCTGGCGCTCAAACCTCATAACGCCTGAAAGCAGCGATTCACCTCTTCAGGATCAACGGCCTCCAGTGTTGCAGGCTGCCACTGGGGGGCGTTGTCCTTGTCAATCAGCTTTGCACGGACACCTTCCACAAAATCCGCACGATGCATCATATGGGCCACAAGCGTGGTTTCCTGCACAAAAGCCTCATCCAGAGAGGCCAATGCGCGCGCCCGGTGCCATGCCGCCCATGTGACCTGAAGAGAAAACGGACACAGGCGGGAGAGTGCGGCTTTATCCTGCATAGCGGCCCCACTTCCGTTGGCGTCCATATTGCGCAGAACCTGCACCAGATCAGGCGCTGAATAGCAGCCCTCAAGCGCATGCTCCGCAGCAGATGGCACCGGCCGGGCATAATGTTCCAGCACGGATTTGACCGGCTTGGTGGCAAGCTGTGGAATAAGGTCTGGCAGGTTTTCTGAAGCAATCAGATAATCCGCAAAGCCGTTCTGCACAGCCTGCACACCATCCATCCGTTCCCCCAGCAGCGCCAGCCGCAAACCAGAAAGACCCGGCATGCGGGAGAGAATCCATGACCCACCTGCATCCGGGGTAATACCAATACTGGTTTCCGGCATGGCCAGCACGGAGCGTTCCGTCACCACGCGGTAGGGCACATGGCCGCCCAACCCGATGCCGCCGCCCATGGCTATGCCATCCAGCAGCGAGATAATCGGTTTGGAATACGCCGCAATCTGCCGCATGACGCGATACACTCGCGTAATTTTTTCCACCCCGGCTTCCGGCCCCTCCGCACGGACCAGATCACTCAAAGCGCGAAGGTCTCCCCCAGAGCAGAACGCGCGTGGGCTTGTACTGTCCAGCAGAACGAGAGTGACCTCCGGATCATGCCGCCAGACCTCAAGCACACGCGCTATGCCTTCCGCCATTTCCAGATCCACAGCGTTCAGTTTGGCGGGGCGATCCAGCCGTATGCGGCCTACCGGCCCCATACGCTCTACTTTAACAGTCGGGGTGCCGGAAAGGGCGGCTTCAATCATTGCTTTCCTCTTATATTCATGCACAAAACACTGCGTCTGGAAGATGATGAAGGAGAGCAGATGTTGGCGCTGGAAACCAGTACCTTCCGCAATGCCATGGCCAGACTTGGTGCTGCTGTTAATATTGTGACCACAGGAACGCGGGAAGACCCCGTGGGGTTTACGGCCTCCGCCGTTTGCTCCGTGACTGACACCCCGCCGACCCTACTGGTTTGCCTGAACCGCGCCAGCCGTGCGCGGGAGGCTTTTGTGATGGGTGGCCCGCTCTGTGTGAATGTGCTCTCCGCCAGCCAGCAGACGCTCTCCAACCATTTTGCCAGCCCCAACAGCATGACGGACCGCTTTGCCGTGGGCCACTGGACAACACTGGCCACCGGAGCCCCGGTTCTGGAAGAGGCAGTTGCCACGTTTGACTGCCGGATTAGCCAGATTGTAGAAGTCGGCACGCATAGTGTGCTATTTGGCGTGGTTGAAGCCCTGCGCATCCATGAAACGGCGGGTGGGCTTGTCTATTTCAACCGTGCCTATCATGCGCTGCCGCATACGGCCCCTTAATCTGACAGGACCCTGAACCATGGCCCCTCGCCCTAAAATGGAACATGAGGATGACGTGCCGGTTATTACCATGCGCGGTCTGATTATCATTCATGTCTGTCTGGCGCTATTTATTGCACTGTGGGGCTGGCTGGACTGGTCTCTGCCCCAATAAACCGACAGCTTTTTAAGCAGGCAACGGTTTTTTAGGCCCGTATTCGCTGCGCCAACCCGACCAGTAAAAAGCCCGCGCCGCCCAGAAGGGCAATCCAGAAGGACGTCGGGCAATCTGTATACCATGACAAAGTAAGCCCGCCCCACGCTTCCGCCAGCGCAAGCCCGGCAGCGGCGGCAAGCCCGACCAGAGGGGGAAGGCTCAGCCGCAGCACCGTCGCTGCGGGAGCCACCATCAGGGTGAACACCAGCAAAACCCCGGTTATCTGCGCACATTCCGCTGTAGCAAGAGCCACAAGCCCCAGAAAAAGCACGTCCAGCACCCGAAGGCGCGCACCTTTGGCCTCCGCCATTTCCGGCTGAAGCGTGGCAAACAGCAACGGCCGCGCCATAAGGCCCAACCCCACCAGACACCCTAGGGACAACAGCGCTAGCCAGCCCAGCATACCGGGGCTGATGCCTAAAATATCCCCGAACAGAAGAGCCGTCGCCGCGCTGGCCGACCGTGTAAGCAGGTGCAGGAACAATGCACCCACACCCATGGCGACGGATAGCACAAGGCCGATCATCACATCCCGCCCGGCCACTCGGTCTCCCGCCAGCCCCATCACCATGCCCGCAACCAGCGCGCCGCCAGCCAGCCCGGTAAAAGGAGACAACCCGAGCATGAGCGCCCCTGTGGCCCCCGCAAACCCCACATGAGACAGCGCGTGGCTGGCAAAAGTCTGCCCGCGTAGCACCAGAAACCAGCCGACCGGCCCACACACGAGAGCTACCAGCAGCGCGGCCAAAAACGCCGTGCGCATAAAGTCATACTCAAGCATGCACGCCACACCCTCCGCAGTCATGCTCCTGCAAGACGGACCCGCCGCCTTCCGCCACTACGAACACGCGCCCTCCAGCCCGCACCACATCAACCGGCGCGCCATACAGAGCAGTGAGCGCCTCGGTGGTAATCACCTGCTCCACCGTGCCGAGCAACGCCCTGCCCCGCGCCAGATACAGCACATGGTCCATCAGACCGAGCAGAGGATTGATGTCATGCGCGGACATCAGCACCGTCATGCCGCGAGCCCGTGCAAGGGCATGAATCCGCGCCACCGTCTCGCGCATGCGGGCCGGGTCCAGACTGGCCAGCGGTTCATCCAATAGCAGAACGGAGGGGTTATCCAGCAACGTCTGCGCCAGAAGCAAGCGCTGGCGTTCTCCGCCGGACAAAGTTCCTACTGGCCTGTGCGCCAGACTTTGCGCATCGACCGCTGCCAACGCGGCCTCCACCGCCGCACGCGCCGCGCGGCCATACCACGGCAATCCCCAGCGTTGCCCGTGCAAGGCGGAAGCCACCATGCTCCAGCCCGTAAACTGACCACCCGTCAGCTTGCGCATTTGCGGCATGTATCCCACGGAACGGTTCCCACGCCGTACGGGCTGACCATTGATGGACAAACTACCCCGCATGGTCGGTTCCAACCCGAGCAGGGCATGAAACAGCGTGGTTTTCCCCGCACCATTAGCCCCCAGAACGCCAACAAAACTGCCTTGCGGGATAGCCAGACTGATTTCACTCAACACAATGCGGCCACCACGCGCCAGTGTGACCTCTTTCAGGCAGATGCTATCCGCGCCGCGCCGCAGGTCGGACGCGGCGGGATGAGACGTGCGAGCCGCGTGAGGGCTTGGCACACACTCGGGGGGCGTAGAGTCCGCAGCAGTCATGGAGCAGTCTGGCCCAACGCCTGAGCAACCTGCGTCAGCGTAGTATGCATCCAGTCCTGCCAGTGCGTACCGGGGGGCATCAACTCGTGAACGGGCAGCACCGGCACGCCAGCCGCCTGCGCCTGAGCAATCAACCTTTGCACGGAAGGGCGGTCCGCCTGCGCATTATAGGCCACAAACCGCACGGCATGCTGGCGGATATCCGCATCAAACTGCGCCACGGCGGAGGCCGGAGGCTCCACGTCATTCATAACGGCCACCTGAAAGGCCTGTTCTTTCATCACCAACCCAAGACCTTCGGCCAGCGGGGTGAAAACTGGCTCCGTGGCCGCCACAGGCTCGCCACGCACTTTTTCCCGCAAGGTGTCCATATGCTCCAGCACATTCTGGACAGCCGCCAGAACAGTTTTGCCTCGTGCGTCATACGCGCTGGCATGCTCCGGGTCTACCGCCTGACAGGCCGCCACAAAGCGGCTTACAAAGGACGCAACCGCAGGCAGATTATAAGCAAGATGCGCGTTATCGCCCGTGTGCCAGCCGGTCCAGCCGTCGGCCTTAATCATGGGAACAGCCTGACCACCCCGCGCCTGCGCCAGCTTGTCCAGCCACGCATCATACCCTCCTCCGTTCGCTACCAGCAGGCTGGCCTGCGCCACAAGCCGGGCTGCCGCCGGAGTGGGTTCATATAAGTGCGGGTCAAGAGTTGGCGTATTCAAAATGGCGGTAACGTGCATATCCGGTTCCGCCACCTGCGCAGCCAGATCACCCCACGTATTTTCCGCAGCAACAACCACAGGCGTTTCCGCCGCCAAAGCAGCACCATGCCACACGCTGGCAAGCAGCAGGCCGGAAAGAACAGAAGCAGAAAAACGCATCAGGCTGATCCTTGTCGATCGGCTGGGTCATCAGAACATAGGCCGGAGAACGACGCTGTCTATGCCACCACATGCCGCCCCGTCCGAACGTGATATTATAACATGACACGTTTGACCAGCACTGGAAGAGCTGGTCTGTTTTGCGTTCACCCTCCGCCATAGGTAAGATAGCCCAGCTCCCTAGGCCGGACTGGAGATGGACCATGATTTCTGCCGCGCACACTGTACTGCCCGCATGACCCCCACAGAATTTTCCCCCGCGACAAGAGCCCAGCTTGACCGGGCTGATGCCCTCTGCACCGAGCAGGGCGCGCGCCTAACACAGCAGCGCCGCGAAATTCTAGGCCTGATTCTGGACGCAAAAACCCCGGTTGGCGCGTATGATCTTCTGGAAAAAATCAAAACGCCTGACCGTCGCCCGGCCCCACCCACGGTGTACCGTGCGCTGGATTTTCTGCTTGAACACGGCTTGATCCACCGGATTGAGCGGCTATCCGCCTTTGTGCCCTGCACCCATCTGCTGCATGACGCGCACGCGCATAACCCGGACCATTGCCACAACCACGACCATGAGACCTGCCTGCACACAGCGCAGTTCCTTATCTGCAAATCCTGCAAGAGCGTGACGGAAATTGCGGAGTCCAGTGTGCTGACAACGCTGCGTAGCATCTGCCGGGAGCAGAAATTTGCCATGCAGAGTGCCTCCATTGAGGTCATCGGCCTATGCGCCACCTGTGCGGCCAAAGAACGCCCTGCCAGCAACGCCCCCCGCAAACAGGCCACTTCTTCTCCTTCATGACCGAAAAACCGGGCCGTTCACCTGTGCAGTCTGACCTGCTGGGTGCGCTGCCCGGCGATGGGCAGAAGAACGCTACGACACAGCGCCGCCGGAAATCCGGCAAGGTTTCCCGCAAAACGGCTATCCAGCCTTCGTGTTTACCCGTATCAGAGCCGGAGACCGAACACACCATCAGGCAAGCCGGCGCGGCGACGTTACCAAAAAGCCAAACAACGGACGTGCCCCGCAAGGTTGCGCGAAAGCCTGAAAACCCATTGCAGGGGAATCTGTTTGCCAGACCTCTGCCGCCGCGCCCCCGGCCTCCCCGCACGCAGTTTGAGGCTGACGAACTCCGCATCTCCACAGCACCTGCGTCCAGCTTTTCACCACAGGCCGCGCCAGATAGCTGGCTTTATCTGGTGACAGAGCCAGACACGGCCAGCCAGTTTCTAGACCATGGGTTACCCCTGCGCAAAACCCATCCGTCCCTCCTGACAGAACGCGGCGGCGTAGTGCACTGGCTGGCAAAAATGACAGAAGAGCCAGCGGGACATTTCGCCGCGCCCCCAGTGGTGCTACGGGTGCGCCGCACAATGGTCGCAGCATGGCTGGAACCGGACCCCGACCACAGCGCAGAATTTTCCGCCCCATGTTATCTGCTAAGCGGAAGCAAACAAGAACAGGATTGACAGGCGACCATGACAGAAAACACGCACAGCGACACACTTCTGGCCGAAGTGACACGCGGAGGCCGGGTCGAGTCCCGCCATTATGGCGCGGCTGTTGTGGTGGATGCCTCTGGAAAAACCGTGTTTTCTACGGGGGACATCACGACACCCCTCTATCCGCGCTCTACTGTTAAAGCCCTGCTAGCACTCCCCCTACTGACAGAAGGAGCGGCGGACAAATATGCCCTGCCGCCTGAAGCGCTTGCGCTGGCCTGTGCCTCACATCAAGGCGAACCGGACCATGTTGCTGTAGCTGCGGACATGCTGGCCCGCACGGGATGGGATTATGGTGTGCTGGAATGTGGCGCACACTGGCCTCTGGACGCCCGCGCCACCCGCGCACTGGCTGCAACGGGCGAGCAGGCCAGTGCCTTGCATAACTGCTGCTCCGGCAAACATGCAGGATTTATCTGCCTTGCCTGCGGCACCGGGCAGGACCCAGCCAACTATAGCCAGCCTGACCACCCCCTTATGCAGACCATGGCGCGTACGCTGGCCGAGGTAACAGGTGCCCCACACTCAGACGCCAACCGAGGCATAGATGGCTGCGCCATTCCGACATGGGCCATACCGCTAACAGCCCTCGCCTTAGGCTATGCGCGGTTTGCGACCGGCACGGGCCTGAGTGCGGAGCGCGCCCTTGCTGCTCAACGCCTACGGGCTGCCATGACCTCCGCACCGTTCATGATTGCGGGAACAGACCAGTTCGATACGCTGGTCATGCATGATCTCGCCCCGCGTGTGCTGACTAAAATGGGCGCGGAAGGCGTGATGATTGCGGCTCTGCCGGAAAAAGGTCTGGGCATTGCCATTAAATGTCGGGATGGCGGCATACGGGCGGCAGAAACGGCAGCAGCAGCACTGATTGCCCGCTTTGGAGATGAAGAGGCTCCTGTCCTGAACCACTTCATGCGGCGTCCACTCAAAAACTGGAACGGTGCGCAGGTGGGCGAACTGCGTGCCGCCGCAGCACTCGCTGGCGACCGACTGCCAGACACGGCAAGCTGACCCTATACCACAAAAACCGGCCTACCCCCTGCCTGTTTACGACTGCATCTGCCGAAAGAGCGCCGCATCAGGCAGGGCAATGCCAAGGCGTAAAGCCGGATTACCTGAAAACTGCGCCATTCCGCTGTGGGATAACACCAAAGACGTATCCAGCCAGACTTCACCCCCCATAGCGCGCCAGCGTTTGCAGAACGTGAAATCCTCACTCATATACGCGCCGGTTTCTTCATCTATCGTGCAATCAAACAGCGCATGCGGGGCACCGCCACCATCATCCGGATGCTCGGCAGGACGCCCCAGCGCAGCATCCAGAGACTGCGTAGGCACTTCAATTCGATTATAGCGGGTTTCTGGATAAAACGCTGACATGCGTTGAATAGCCTCCCGCGTTATCAGCATAAATCCTGCGCCAGAGAAGGCAGTTGTAATAAGTGTGCCGCCAGCAGCGGGCGTTTCATGCAGTTTTTCCGTCTCCCCCGTATAACGCAGGGAGGCCGTTGCAGGTGTTTCTCCACGCATGATCTGCGCAGTTGTCAGGCCATCCCAGTAGCGTTCCTTAAGAGGATACAGGCCTGCCACCACATCCTTACCCGCGGCCACCAGACGCGCCGGGGCGTCCGGCTCAAACCCGATATCATTATCCACAAACAGAATATGGGTGGCGTCACTATAATTCATGAACTTATCAAGTAATGTATTCCGCCCACGGCAGACCACCGCGTCATTCCCCATCATGCACAGAGAAAACGCCAGATTATGATCCTGCGCCGTAGAGAGGCAGCCTAACACAGACTGCATATAAACCTGTGTAACAAGACCACCGAAACAGGGCGTTGCTATAAAAACTTTTGCTGTCATCTCTGAACCTATCGTTTCGGGGACAGATTTATCGTGATGATATGAAGATCTGATTAACTATAGTTTACATTAGGGTGTCAGTCATGCAAATGCGAGGCCACACTCTTACTCAGGGGGCTTAATACAACCAATTTCTGAAATCACTATTTTTTATAAACAAGAAAAGAAAAATTAGGTAAACAGAAACCTACGTTCCTTGACTTAAGACACGATAAAAAGACTGTAAAAAATTCATTAATTCTGCATGGATTTTAAAGGTGGCTTCAGAACAAAACAAAAACATACTATGAAAAAATCGTTTATCCGGGAAAAAGATTATCTCTCCCATCTAGCCTGATCTGAATGGCAGAAATGAGCTACTTGAGCCGAATAGGTCTAAACCAGAAAAAAACCACAAACAGTCGTATTTTTCTACATACCAAAAACAAAAACAGCCGAAGGACAACTGCACTGGCAGTCTCCTCCGGCTGATAGAGCAAATCGGTCTGGCCTTTGTCCGCAAAGACCAGACAGAAAAAGCTTATTTCTTGCTGCGGGGCGTTTTAGCTGCCTTACGGCCACGCGTTGCAGCCGGCTTTGCGGCTGCTTCCGAAGCTTCTGCTGCCAGACGATCATAACGCTTCTGGCGGCGGGTATCCTGCACAATACGCAGTTTTTCCACAGCGGAAAGGCGCACTTTCTTTTCTGCAGGAGCAGCTTTAGCGCGCGGGGTGCGGGCTTTGGCCGGAACCGCAGCAGCCTTGCTGGCCGGTGTGGCTTTAGCAGCAACAGACTTGGAGGCCGTTTTACGCGGAGCTTTGACTGGCGCAGCAACTTCCGCAGCAGCGGCAGCCGGACGACGACCACGGCGCGCAGGAGCCGGTGCTTCCACCGCAGTTTCTACAACCTTGCGGCGTGGCGTGCGGGTTGCCGGTTTGGCTTCCGTTGTGGCTTTGCCTGTGGTGCGTGTGGCTGACTTAGCGGCTGTTTTAGCCGGCACCTTTTCTACGGCTGCTTTTTTCTTCGGAGCAGCCTCAGCTTTTGCGGCCTTGGTGGCGCGGGCTGGCTTTACAACGTCGGCCACCGGTGCCGCAGCGGCTTTGCGCGGCTTACGAGCAGCGGCTTTCGGCGCAATCTCTTCTTCAACCACCGCGTTTTTTGCAGGGGTCTTACGCGTGCGGTGCGTGGTCGCCGGGGCTGTGCGGACGGCGGATACAGATGTCTTGGCCGTTGCGCGGCGCTTTTTGGTTTCGCTCATTCTAAACTCCACTTTTAATCCCATTCGAAAAACTTCAAGAAATACAAACAGGATTATAGAACCGTTATTTTCACCTTCTCAGGAAAGGCTCCTGAAAAGGCGCCCCGATGACCTGAAACTTCTGCCATTCATAACAAAAACCACAGAAAATGCAAAAAATACTTTAGAACCGAAAAGAATATACGGCGTTTTAAGGATGCTCCCTCGGAGGGACCACCTCATACCGCGCAGCACCCCGCCCTCTTTTTAGTGCACTTGGTATGCGCAAGAGTGGTGATACCGTGAACTCTCCGCTATTATCAGCGCATATCCCCAATCCCGACAGGAACAGGTTTTATGAAGATCAATGGCACGCCGTATCGCAGCGTCTGGGTGAATGAGAAAGATGGCTGGTCTGTCCATATTTTTGACCAGACCCGCCTCCCCTTCTCGCTCGATATCCTGCGCCTGACCACCCAGCAGGACGTGGCCCATGCTATCAGCACGATGCAGGTGCGCGGCGCACCGCTGATTGGCGCTGTTGCGGCGTATGGTCTGGCATTGGCGCTCCGGCAAGATGCAGGAGATACTGCCATGGAGCAGAACGCTGCCATGCTGGCCGCCACACGTCCTACCGCCATAAACCTGCGCTGGGCGATTGAACGTATGCTGAAGGCGCTGCGTCCCGTTGCGCCGCAGGATCGTGTTGCCGCGGCCTATGCCGAGGCTGGCCGGATTTGTGATGAAGACGCAGCGCAGAACGAAGCAATTGGCCGCCACGGGCTGGAGCTTATTCGCGCCCTTGCCAAAAGCCGTCCCGCTGGCACACAAATTAACCTGCTGACCCATTGCAACGCAGGCTGGATTGCTACCGTGGACTGGGGCACCGCCCTCGCCCCCATCTATATGGCGCATGATGAAGGGCTGAACGTGCATGTCTGGGTTGATGAAACCCGCCCACGGAATCAGGGGGCGGCTCTAACGGCGTGGGAACTGGGCAGCCACGGCGTTCCCCATACCGTTATTGCTGATAATGCAGGCGGACACCTGATGCAGCATGGGCTGGTTGATCTGGTTATTGTCGGAACAGACCGCGTGACCCGCACCGGAGATGTGGCCAATAAAATTGGTACGTATCTAAAAGCCTTGGCCGCGCAGGATAATAACGTGCCGTTCTGGGTGGCCCTGCCCTCCACCACCATTGACTGGACAGTTGCCAATGGTGTCACAGAAATTCCTATTGAGGAACGGGCAGCGTCCGAGATCACCCATGTCGCGGGTCGTGATGCCAACGGCGCGCTGACCCGTGTACAAATTACGCCCGATAGAAGCCCCGCTGCCAACCCGGCGTTTGATGTCACCCCGGCACGCCTTGTAACAGGGCTGATTACGGAACGTGGCTGCTGCCCCGCGACAGAAGCTGGCCTGCATACGCTTTTTCCCGAACAGTAAAAACAGGAACCGCCTTTCAAGCGTGGCGCTGACTATCAGCGCCACGCTTTATGTGTGCCCTCTTCAAAGCAGCCTTAGCCTTCCCGGCTGGTGCTGCTTTTTTACGCATAGGCCTATGCGCACCGCTTTTCTTGACGCCTGCCAGCCCGCCCCTGATAAACGCTCTACACCGCAGAACAGCTCCCGCCATGACGGCCTTCTGAAAGGATAAGAGCATGTCCCAGACAATAGAAACGCCGACGACGCATTTTCTGGAGGCCCATGGCGTTGCCTATACCATGCATGATTATGAGTATGTGTCGGACCCCGGCAAAATCGGCCTGCATGCCGCAGCAGGGATCGGGATTGATAACGAAAAGGTCTTCAAAACCCTGATGGTCGAGATTGATAAAAAGCAGGTGGTCTGCGCGGTCATTCCTGTCCATCAGAAAATGAACCTGAAAAAAGTTGCCGCTTTGTTTGGTGGCAAAAACGCCCGGATGCTGAATGCGGAAAAGGCCGAAGAGCTGACTGGCTTTCAGGTTGGCGGCATCAGCCCGTTCGGCTCCCGCACGCAGGTGCCGGTGGTGTTTGAACAGAGCGCCCAGACGCAGGACATCATGTATATCAATGGCGGCGGCCGGGGTCTGGTGGTCGGGCTTGCTCCGGCGGATGCAGTGCGCTGCGTCAATGGCCAGACAGCGGACCTGACGGTAGACCCCGCCTCCTGACGCGCCGTCCGCGGCAAAAAGGATGCAGGGGGCGTGAAAAAAGCGTCCCCCTCTTTTCCACCGCCGCCGGGCAGCTTATGCAGGACAAGAGAGCTCTTGACGGCAAGGGCTCCTGACGCTCCGGGCACCCCGGAGGGATTTGTCTGGATGGAGACCGAGATTGTCACGCAAGCTCTCAGTTGCTCTGCTGGCCCCGTTATGTCTGGCGGCCTGTGCGACGCAGCCCGTGCAGGTTCCGGGGGCACAGCCCACCCCAACCACCGCGGCCAGCACCGGAAGCTACGGTTACAGTGCTTCCGGCCATGTGCCGGACTTTGCAACCCGTAATTACGAGCCCTTCAACCGGCAGGATGTTGTCGCCATTGCCATGCGGGAATGGCGGCTGTTTGGCAGCCCGGTGAATGATGATGACCCCGAGTTGCGCCCCGAACCGCAAATTGCCTCTGTCAAACCCGAACGCGCACCCGGCCTGTGGCAGCGCGTGGGCGAATATTGGTGGATTGGCATGGACCCCGAGGTGACGGAATCCACCTTTACCGGCAAACATGATGCCAGTGGCCGTCTGACCAATTTTGTACATGATGGAGATTATGCGTGGTCCGCCGCCTTTATCTCTTACGTCATGCGTGTGGCCGGAGCGAATAGCCGCTTCCCCTATTCTCCCAACCACTCCACTTATATTAATGCCGCCGCCTCCGGGCAGTCTCCCATTCTACATGCGCAGGACCCGGCCTCCTATGTGCCCAAGCAGGGTGATCTGATCTGCGTTGGACGTGGCCGCGCCAAGACATCCGTGCGCTTTTCCAGCCTGCCGACCTCCTATGGCTTTCCAGCACATTGCGGCTATGTGGTTGCCACCAACCAGAACGGCCAGCCTTTTGGCCGCCAGTTGAGTATTATTGGCGGCAATATTGATGATGCGGTCGCACTGACCCATGTGCCAACAGACGCCACCGGCCATATCTCTGACTCCAGCGGCCAGAGCTATGACTCACGCTATCCGTGGTGTGCCATTCTGGAAGTGCTTTATGATGCGGAAGCCGAACCGGACGCAGGGCAGTAAGAGCAGTATCCAGAGATCTGGGGGCGGTTTCGTCGCAAAAATGTGCTGTTTGCCCTCAACCCTGAACTTTTGAAACTCCCCCTTACAGACTATCTTGTTATCCGGCTCTGAATACGACAGACTTCATTTCAGATGTGGCAGGTCCGAGCCAGTTGAATGAAGCGAGAAGGTGCAACCAGATGACTGACAGCGCAAATGCCTCTGCCCGCCCCGGCTGGCACACCCTGTCCGCCGACATGCCGGGCGCGGTTGGCGGCACGCCTCTTATCCGCCTACGCAAGGCCTCTGACGCCACCGGCTGCGACATTTACGGCAAAGCCGAATTCATGAACCCCGGCGGCTCTGTCAAAGACCGTGCGGCCCTTGCCATTATTGAAGATGCCGAACGCCGGGGTGTGCTGAGGCCCGGCGGCACACTGGTGGAAGGCACGGCAGGCAACACCGGCATCGGGCTGACGCTGGTGGCGAATGCGCGCGGCTATAAATGCATTATTGTGATGCCGGAGACGCAAAGTCAGGAAAAAATCGGCTTCCTGCGCATGATTGGCGCGGATCTGCGACTGGTGCCCGCCAAACCCTATCGGGATGAAGGCAATTACGTGCATGTCTCCCGCCGTCTGGCGGAAGAAGGCGGATATGTCTGGGCCAACCAGTTTGATAATCTCGCCAACCGTGAGGGCCACCGCAACACCACGGCACCGGAAATCTGGCAGCAGATGGAGGGCAAGATTGATGCCTTTACCTGCGCCTGCGGCACAGGCGGCACACTCGCGGGCACGGCCATGGGTCTGCATGACGCGGCCAGCAACGCGGGCGTCAAAGCCCCGCGCATTGTGCTGGCCGACCCGGAAGGCTCTGGCCTGTATGGTTGGGTGAAGGAGAATGATCTCTCGATTTCTGGCTCGTCCATTACCGAGGGCATTGGCCAGTCCCGCGTGACCGCCAACCTTGAAGGCGCACCAATTGATGACGCCGAGCGCATCCCGGACCCGGAAGCGCTGGACATTATCTACAGCCTGCTGATTGATGAAGGTCTGTCTGTTGGCGGGTCTTCCGGCATTAACGTGGCCTCCGCCATCCGCACAGCCCGCAAGCTCGGACCGGGGCACCGCATTGTGACCATCCTGTGCGATGGTGGCGCGCGCTATGAATCCAAACTGTTCAACCCAACCTTCCTCCGGGGTAAAAATCTGCCGGTTGCTCCCTGGCTGGATCAGTAACCGGAAAACAAGAGGTCGTCATCATGTCGGTCCGCTTCCCCCCGCTTTCTTCACGCACATTCTCCCGGTGGAGTACGCTAGCTGGAATGGTCGTTCTTCTCAGCGGATGCGAGAGCGGTCTTGTCGCTTCGGGCTCCGAGAGCATTGTCGGGACATCCAGCACCCGCGCCCCGGCTGTAACAGGCACGCCGCCGCTTACAACTAACCTGGAAACGGGTTCAAACATTTCAGAACAGGGAACAGGTGCGGCGCAGTTCCGCGCCTTCTGTTCCGCTTTCCAGACCCACCCAATGCTGAAGATTACACTATTGTTTGGTCAGACCCGGCCCCATGGAAAGCCTATTTCTGCTGCTGAATGGCGAGAGTTTGTCAATACCACGCTGACACCCACCTTTTCCACCGGACTTTCCATCCTCTCCGCACAGGGCCAGTGGAAAGATACGACAACTAACCGCCTGACGCAGGAACCGTCCAGACTGGTCATGGTGCTGACCGAACCCACGCAAGACCTCACCTCCCGGCTTGAAACCGTCCGAAACCGTTACAAGACACGGTTTCAGCAGGACTCTGTCGGGATTACAATCAGTGCTGCGTGCGCAGGGTTTTGAATTTTTTCTTTATCGGGCTGGAAGAAACGCGAAAATACCCCGTTCTTCTTCCAGTCGAACACGTTCTGTAACCTGTTCCACCCACTGCTCAGCTAATCTTTGCAGGCCAATATCAGCGCCTGCGCTGTCCTGATTACACTATCCTCTCTCACATTGGAAAGCTGACAAGCTCACATCCTCTTTTCCAGAGAACTGATGCAAAGCAGGCGGAGTTTCCAGTCATTACCCGGCATCAGAACGGGTTCCACAGAACATGAGAGAAGACGGGATTTATATAAAGTCAGATCGGCACCAGACCGGATTATAAACCGATGTCTCCAGTCTGCTGCAACGGGTGCCATTGAACTGAATTTTTCAACAGTTCAATGGCAGATCGCCTTACTCCCACTCAATCGTGCCCGGTGGTTTGGAGGTGATGTCATAGGTCACGCGGTTGATACCGCGGACTTCGTTGACGATGCGGCCTGCCACGCGGTTGAGGAAGCCCATGTCAAACGGGTAAACATCCGCCGTCATGCCGTCGGTGCTGGTCACGGCGCGCAGGGCGCAGGCCTGATCATACGTGCGGCCATCCCCCATCACGCCGACGGTGCGGACCGGGAGCAGCACGGCAAAAGCCTGCCAGATGGCATCATACAGGCCAGCGGCACGGATTTCTTCCAGATAGACGCTGTCCACCTTGCGCAGCAGGTCCAGTTTTTCCCGCGTGATATTGCCGGGAATACGGATGGCCAGACCCGGTCCGGGGAACGGATGCCGCCCGACGATGACTTCCGGAATATCCAGTTCACGCCCCAGATCCCGCACTTCATCCTTGAACAGTTCCCGCAGCGGTTCAACCAACTGCATGTTCATGCGTTCCGGCAGACCGCCGACATTGTGGTGGGATTTGATGGTAACGGACGGACCGCCAGTAAAGCTGACACTCTCAATCACATCTGGATACAGCGTGCCCTGCGCAAGGAACTGTGCGCCGCCCAGCTTGGTGGCTTCTTCCTCAAACACTTCCACAAACAGGCGGCCAATGGTCTTGCGTTTGATTTCCGGGTCCGTCACGCCATCCAGTTCCCGCAGGAACATCTCGGATGCATCCCGATGCACAAGGCGGATGTTGAAGCGGCCGCGGAAGGTTTCAATCACTTCCTCAGCTTCACCCGCGCGCATCATGCCGTGATCGACGAAAATGCAGGTGAGCTGATCGCCAATCGCTTCATGGATAAGAACTGCCGCCACAGAGGAATCGACCCCGCCGGACAGACCACAAATCACCTTACCTGTGCCGACCTGCTCACGGATGCGGGCAATTTCCATGTCCCGGAAGCCCGCCATGGTCCATGTGCCGGAGCAGCCTGCCACATTATGGGTAAAGTTCCGCAGCAGCGCGGCCCCATGCGGCGTATGCACCACTTCCGGATGGAACTGCACACCATACAGGCGGCGACCTTCATCCGCGATCACTGCGAACGGCGCGCCTTCACTCACGGCTACGATGCGAAAGCCGGGGGGCAGTTCCGTCACGCGGTCCCCGTGGCTCATCCAGACTTGCTCACGATTGCCACGCGCCCATGCGCCACGGAACAGGGCGCAATCTTCCACAATATCCACAAAAGCGCGGCCAAATTCGCGGTGCTCGGAGCTTTCAACACGGCCACCTAACTGGAGGCACATGGCCTGCTGCCCGTAGCAGATGCCTAGAACCGGCACAGCCAGTTCAAACACCACTTCCGGCACGCGGGGAGAATCCGGGTTTGTGACGCTGGAGGGGCCACCAGAGAGAATAATGCCGCGCGGCGCGAAAGCGCGGATGCGCTCTTCCGTGGCGGTAAAAGGCCAGATTTCACAATAGACACCGCTTTCCCGCACGCGGCGGGCGATAAGCTGTGTCACCTGACTGCCAAAATCCAGAATCAGAATACGGTCCTGATGCAGAGACTCGTCCAGTGCGGTGGAGGAAGCGGGGATGGTGGCATCGGCAGGCATGAGCTACTGTCTTTCTGGTCAGCGCCTGAGCGGCTTACTAAACGACGAACAGCCACCACCGGGCAAACGCCGGAACGGGGCGGCTATATGCTAAAGAGCGCATATAAAACGGTGCAACGCGGACGTCACCCTATAATAAGACTCTCCACGACATCATTTTCTCAAGGTGTGGCGCAGGTGAGACCCTAAGGCTGGGTCATCCGACGCCAGATATTCTTTTAGACAGGAGCGTATTCATGCCACTTCTCTCTCTTCTGCCCGGCAAGCGCCTGCATCAGCGGCTGCGTGTTCTGCCTGTCGTCGGTGTGGCTCTTCTGGCCCTGTTCTGCGGCGCGGCAGGCCCTGCGGCAGATGACCCGTATGGAGACTGGATTGGCACGCTGGTTGCCGAAAAAGGCCATAACTGCCCGGTGCATACCGTCTCCCTCATGCAGATTCTGCCTAAACGTATGACCTTCACGCCGGAAATGGGCGCTCTGGTGCTGCGTGGCATTCCGGATAAGAAGACACAACATTACCATGCACAGCTCATTCTGGATGACGCGCACCACCAAAAACTCCCCATGGTGTTTGAAGCCCATCCGGTGGGCGATACGTTTGAAGGTGTTTACGGCACCCCAGAATGTCGTGCGCATGTAACCCTCAAGCGCCCCGAAGGTCGGGCTTGGAAGAATTTTATGGGGAATGATTAAAAAAATCACCTCATGTGAATTTTGGGGGTTGCCACCCCCCGCTCCCTCGGCTAAACACCGCGTCAAGGCGCACCCGTAGCTCAACTGGATAGAGCACCAGACTACGAATCTGGGGGTTAGGAGTTCGAGTCTCTTCGGGTGCACCACTTCCCTTTTTAAATTTGAAGCATTTTAAATTCTCGGATGTCTTCTGGGAATAATGGGCTTAAAAGCCAACGATATTCTGCCTTACAATGATAAAGCAGTTTTCTTTTCGTCTTCTGACACATTCTCTGAAAATCTAGCACTCTGCTTGAGTCTTTTCAGGATGCAGTGCAGAGTGCCACATCGCTTTGCCTCAATCAGAATTTCTGGCAGCTTTCACATTCTGCCAGATGCTCTACATGCAGTCTTTTAGGCAACGCTGTGACGGAGTGGCTTAAATATCCTTATCCGAAACCAGACACAGCGCCAGATGGCGCATGAGCAAAGAGCGCAACGCACCGGTGCCTTCTTGCTGATACTGAGCATACTGCTCGCGCCAGTGCTTACCCATTTCTGACGGTAAGGCACTTGTTTGCAAAGCATTCATGCCGTTCAGAAGTTTTCTCTTAATTTGCTCTATGGAGCGCTGCGGAAAATGCACTATGCAGAACCCGGCATCCATCATCAGGCGGGTATGGTCCAGCACTTTCTCCGCCTGCTCTACAAAATGATTACCCTGCCCCGTTGTCAGCCCGCATCCGGTCCGGAGCGCCACTTTCGTGACTTCCTCCCGCATTTTAGGCCAGACGACGCACTCCGTTTCCGCCAGAGTGGGACCGAACTCCGTCAGCCGATAAGGCGGCGCGCTTGTTACCAAGGCCGCCTGCGCCCAATGGAACATGAGGAGCCTTGCCTCTGGGTCTGCCAGCATTCTGGAAAAATCTTCTTCCGGCTTGGGTCCGGTATGGCAGCAGGTAATAAATTCATCCGCATCGACAAAAAATATCCAGTCTGGTGGATTGGCATCGTGCCGCAGATAGATTTCTACAAACTGTTGGAGAGCCTGCATTTTTGCAGCCTGATAATAGGCTTGCTGATAGTCCTGCGCATAAAAAATATCTGCCTGAGGCGCATCTTTCCTAAAAAGCTCAATTTCCCGCGCTGTGCCATCCGAACTGTTGTTATCAAGAATAAAGAAACGACGAAAACCTAACCGATAATGGTGTCGCAAATTCAACCCGATAATATCAGCTTCATCTTTCACCAGCATCAGCAAAGCAGCATAACGAAGAGCAGGAATGGTCACGTCTGACCGTACCTGCCAACATGGCCCAGAACGCACAGCATCAAACGTACGTTTTGCACGCTGATTCAGCGCGTTCAGAAAATCCATTAATCCCGTATATGTGTTCATCAGGTTTTATACATCTGTATTTTAGACTCTGTGTTTAAGTCTAACGGGTTTATACTGGCACGGCCATTCTTTTCCGGCTTTTTGAACAGGAGCAATAAAAAATGAAAAAATTTCCTCTTCTGGCACTCGCTTTTTGCCTTGCAACACCGGCTTTTGCTCAAAGCACACAGACCACGGCGGATCTGGCCAACACAGTAAAATACCGCCATGCTTATCAGAGCATGACAAAGCTGCCCGACTGGGTTGCTAAAGCAACGGCAGTATCTGTCCCGGCTGAAACGCTAAAGCTGGATGGCAAAAGCTATCTGGTCGGGCATTTATGTAAACCGCATGATTGCGGTGATCATCAGTTGGATATTGTGTTTTCTGAAGATGGCAAGGCTGTGTGGGGGCTTCTATCCCGCCGTTACGGTAAAACGCTTTACCAGATGCCGCTTGGAGAACCCAATACGGAAACTCTCGCTGCGCTGACAGCCTCTTACCACAAAAACAACCCAGATGATCTGGCGAAATAAAACCTTATAGCCCCATAAGGCCGTGTATGCCTGTTAGCTGTTGCGTACAGGAATACACGGCATGGAACGGGCATGCAGAACCTGACACACGCCAGATGCCGCTGAGCCCCCACTCGCGACAAGCTGCGCCCGATACATCGCTTTTCCGGAAACTGAAATAGATTGCACCGTCGGCGTTGTCTGCATGGAGCGGGACGCAAGAAGACGCGTCACGCTTTCCGCGGCATGGCGTGCCTCCGCATAAGACGCAAACGCACCCACTTGAACGGTGCTCCCTTTCCCGACACGCCCTACCGGCACGGGCCGCGTTGCAGCAGCAGAAGACAGTACCGGAGCCCGCCTCCCACCACCAGACGAGACGTAGGTGGTAGGCAACCTTAACACATGCGGTGAAGAGGAAACCGGTGCTGTGTAAACCGCGCTTTGCACGCGCGCAGCCGGAGCTGTCGAAAAGGACGCTTGCTGAACACGGACTGGCGGCAGGCTGGCCTGCGTAATGGGGGCCTGCGTAATCAGGGCGGGCGACATAACTGGGGTTGCCGATGTTGTCTGAACGGGCGCGGTAGGTGCGTCGGAAGACGATCCAGACGCCATCTGTGTGGCACGGGCCACGTCTGGCACAGGGTCAGGGTGCGGAATATCGCGGTCCATCAAGCAAGGAGCGGATGGATCATACGCGGCATCAGGGTCTCTCAGGCAACCATCCGCCGTGCGGGAGAGATCGGCTTTGGCATAAAAGGCATCAGAAGACGCCAGTTGCGTCGTGCTGCTGCGGATCGGCACGGGAGCCCATTTGCCACGCACAGCCACCCCGCCACCCAGATGCGGGGTAATGGCCGCGACATAGTTTACAGTTTCATCCGGTAGATGACGGCCATTGTTCAAATAATCATCAACCCGGTCTGGCCCGGCATTATAGGCCGCCAGAAAGCCCGGTGCGCCGTAGCGATCATACATCAGGCGGATATAGGCCGCTCCCGCCTGAATATTGTCTTTCGGATTGTAAGGATCCCCACCCAGACCGTACTGGCTCTGCATATCCGCATAGGTTGCAGGCATAAGTTGCATTAACCCCATCGCCCCGGCGCCGGATGTTGTCAGACCGCCATTAAGATACTGTTTACCACCGGATTCCTGCTGCATAACAGCCCGGATCCATGTGTCAGGAATGGAAAAACGCGTTGCCGCCTGACGGATATATGGCCCCCACGGGTCTTCCGCCGGACCGGGAGCACGATAGGCCGGATGCGTGGTCTGCACGGTGCCCATATCGTAAATAGCGTCCGGATCATACGCGGCATTAGGGTCATACACAGCATGATAGGATCCGGCCGCCGCGGGCAGAAAACCACCAGTGCCAAGTCCGAGTGCTGTTGCCAACACGCAAAATGAATGTGCTTTCAGTGTTCGAGTCCGCACAATCTGCCCCTTATCCATGCGCGCCCCGGTCCTGTCCTGCCTATGCCGCGCGCCTGTTTTACGTCCGTCTCAATCGGGAAAACTGTCTGTCTACCCCGAGCAACAGGGAGAAGGACGTTAAGATTACTATTATGTCATTTTGATGAAAATGGCTCTTCTCCGCCTTCATACCCCCCTGAAAGATAGGTCCTTCACAGTTTACACTGAAACGTGAGTCAGCATCTGATAGGGTTGCACGTTACGCATAAGACCTACCCGTTTTAGGGATCAATCCTGTCTAAAGAGACGATCATGTTTATACAGCCTCTCGTGCCCGCAGGTCACTCGCTGGTTCTTTCTTTTCTTCTCGCCGCCACCCCTATTCTCACCACGCTAATCCTGATGGGTGTGCTGAGAAGACCCGCATGGCAGGCCACGCTTGGTGGTCTGACTGTAGGCGTGATTATGGCTCTTTTCGTGTGGGGGCTGCCAGTCTCTCTGGCCGTCGCCAGTATCAGTAACGGCGTTATTTTCTCTTTCCTGCCTGTGATGTGGATTGCGCTGACCGCGCTATTTCTCTTCAACATCGCCAAGGAAAGCGGACGGTTTGATGCCTTCCGCCAGTGGATTATTACCCATCTGCCCAATGACCGACGGATTATGCTGGTTGTTCTGGGCTTCTGCTTCAGCGCCGCACTGGAAGGCGTGGCAGGCTTTGGCACCCCGGTCGCTATTACCAGCGCCCTACTGATTATGCTCGGCTTCCCCGCACTGGAAGCCCTGACCTATGTGCTGATTTTCAACTCCGCTCCGGTAGCCTTTGGTGGGCTTGGTATCCCGATCACCGTTCTGGCGTCCATCACGGGCCTGCCTGCTGATACGCTGGGGGCGACCATTGGCCACCAGATTGCGCCTTTTGCGTTCTTTATCCCGTTTTACGTTATGGTGCTGTATGCAGGCTGGTCCACACTCCGGCAAATCTGGCCGGTACTGGTGGTATCCAGCGGCAGCTTCGCGCTGACACTAGTTGTGGCTTCAAGCTGGATTACCTACAGCCTGACCAACGTTCTCTCTTCCTGCGTCTCTCTTCTGGCGACCATTCTCTTTTTGAAAGTCTGGAAACCTGTGACGGACCCCGCCTACGCTATTGACGCACACTTTCTACAGCAGCCTGCACGCAAGGAAGGTGACTGGCATGGCCCGCACTGGCAGGGCTGGATTCCGTGGATCACAGTCGTGCTAGTGGTGATCGTGTGGGATTCCCTCCATATTGCCAAAATTGGTGCGACCCCCATCAAATGGCCGGGACTAGACCATCAAGTATTCATCTCCCTGTATCAGAAGTCCTATGCTGCCGTATGGAACTTTGAGCCGCTGGGTACCGGCACCGCTATTCTGACTTCCGCCTTGCTGACGGCTCTGTTTACCCGCCTTGCCCCCCGTAAAATCTGGGCGGCACTGGTTACAACCGCACGGCAGGGTTGGCTGGCTGTGGTGACTGTTGCACTGACCATTGGTCTAGCCTTCCTGATGAACTATTCCGGTATGACCTACACGCTGGGTTACGCCGTAGCCTCCACGGGCGTTCTGTTCCCCTTCGTGTCCGTATTCCTTGGCTGGATTGCCGTCTTCCTGACCGGCAGCGACACATCCGGCAACGCGCTGTTCGGCAACCTGCAGGTCGCTGCAGCCCATCAGCTTTCACTGGACCCTGTCGTGTTTGCGTCTGCTAACTCTGCGGGCGGTGTGATGGGAAAAATGATTTCCCCGCAGAACATCACCACCGGCGTTTCTGTCACAGCACTCAAAGGGCAGGAAGGTGTCGTGCTGGCCCGCACTTTCAAACATAGCCTGTTCTTGACCATCTGCCTTGGGCTGATGGTAGCGGTACAGCAATTTATTATGCGGTAATAAAAAAGGGGGATCTTGTATCCCCCTTTTCTTTATGCGGCGGGCTGTTAGCCCAGCCTGACATTTTCTTACTGTTTCCACATCGTCAAAGCGTGAAGGAAGAGAAGACGGAATTTTTATTAAAACTGACTCCTGCTCAAGATGTTGCGGCTTTTAGAAACGAGTATTGACACCAAAGTGGAATGACCGCAGCACGATCCCTTTCTGAGACCACGCTGAGTTATAAAGATAAGAGCCATATGTTGCGAAGTCATAGGGCGATTTAAAGCCAAGCAGATTGTAAACACTGGCGTAAACGTTCCAATGTTCGTTAATACGATAGTTCACATTTAGGCCCACATCCCAGAAGCTTCTAACATGGCACTGGCTGGGCGTATAAGATCGCTGGATGGCGGCAAAGCTTGTGCAATCCTTGCGGGTGCCCGGACCTGTCTGATCCTCCGCCAAAGCTTTGTAACCACTTGTATACTATACCGTGGGTGTAACGGACAGATCTTTATAAATAAATGTGTTGGACCAGTTGGCGCGCCAGCGTGGTGTTCCTGAAGCGGAAACCGCACGATAAGGACCAATGGTACCCGCATAATGTTGCACCTGACCATCTGGAGTAGCGAGGTTAAAGCGCCTTACATAAGTTGCACGCTCCGTGCTGATCCAGCGCACGTCATGCAGCGCCCCGGTAAACGATGGTTTGCACTCACCGAAAAATCGACGCCGTCTGTTTCAACTTTATTCGTGTTGATGTAGCCCAAGTTAATCAAAGCAGGACGCACAGGAGCATTCGGGTTTTGAGTATCCGGAATATCTGGCGTTACACTCACCCCTGCAGGAAGCGGTTGATTGGCAAGATAGGCTTCCGCGACATCCGTCGTGCTAACCGGATTGGCTGCAATATAATTCGATTTTTTGATGTAATAATAGTCAAAGCTGAAGTTCAGCCAGCTTGTCGGCTTTATTAACGCACCTCTTGTAAAATTTGTCGCGGTTTCTGGCTTGAGATTAGAGCATTTTCCTCTCAATCTGGCTCATATCCAGAAACTGTAAAGAAGTTTTAGAATTTTTCTGGTGAGACCGAATTGATCAGTGTACCGATCCTGTCCCACAGGGCGCCGCGTGTGCGTTCTGCGGCTTCACGGAGTTAGGCTTTGAGTTTGGAGAAGGCCTTCTCGATTGGATTGCAGTCCGGGCTGTAGGGGAGGAGATAGCGCACGGTCGCTCCTGCCGCTTCGATGGCGGCCTGCACGCCGGGGCCTTTGTGAGAGCTGAGATTATCCATGATGATAATGTCGCATGGCCGCAGATCGGGCTGGGTATCGAACAGTCCTGACGTCGTGTCAGGATGTCCGGCCGCTCCTGTTCCGCCGCGTGAGCGGTCTTTTTTCCATGTAAGCTTATGACGGGCGAAAAACGCCAGAGTGTGCCAATGGCAAAGTGATGTCCGTCATCAGCCAGATGGGCACGGATTCTCGCCAAGGTCAGGTCATCTTTCCCGGCAATCAGCGCATGGATACGCCCCGCCTGCGCCTCGATCCGGTGAGACAGACGATCCCCGCCACGCGGTCTGGCGGCAGCGCTGCCGGTCGTGGCAGAAAGAGCGCACCAGCGAACCGCACTCGCAGGACTGACGCCAAACCGTGCAGCCGCCTGACGACGCGACAGACCATCCAATACAGCAGCGACAACACGTTCGCGAAGATCCAGAGACAATGTGCGTGATGACATCCACAACCAGCCTCCATTCCGGCTCTCATCTTGAATCAGATCACAACCACTTTGGGAATCCCTAATGATTCATTCAGCATGGAAAACGCTCTAATGTTCAAGATCCTGACGATCCAAACGCTGAACAATTTGTCCGATGCTAAAATAATTTGACTATGTCAAAAACATCTGGCCCATGCGGGTACAATTGAAAGGTTATTTGACCAGTTTGACGCGACCCTGCGCAACGGGTTATCTGTCAATGTCAGGCCATGTTCTGGGCGCGACATTGGTGGGTAGTTCCCAAGCAGCGCAACACAAGCGCTGAGAAGGCAGATATTCGGCAAGGACGCATCCCACAAGACTGGTAGGACAGACCAGAAAAGCTGTCTCGCAAAGACCTTCATGTGCGCTGGACGTTGAAGTTTACCAAGGCCAAGCGACAGGAAAATGGAGGTATGCTCATGACAGATCTCGCCATGCTGCGGGAGAGTTTCCTGGATAAAAATCATACTACCTCAACGGTTTGGGCAGGCACAGTCTATCGCTCAAAAGCCAACGAAGACATCATGGAAAAGCAGGGCTTTGTCTCGAAGGTCCACAGGGGAAAGCCACATCTCAACCCTATGCCCCGCCATATCGAGTAGTCGAATGCTGCAAAATCAGTTATCCGATCACGTGTTGAACATATCTTTGCTGATCAGAACGCAGACGGGGCTCGTTGTCCGAACCGTAGGCACCACTCGAGCCACCATGAGGATCGGTCTGGCCAATATCGTCTATAATATACGCCACTTTCTGTTTTTGGAGAGGATTAATGCCCATGCGCATCAATCAACTGTTCTTCGATCACTCCAACCCAAACAGTTCCGCGCCATCACAGCCCGCTATGATAAACTGGAATCTGCCTTCCTCGCAGCCGTCCAGTTCGCTTCAGCCAGCATCCCGTTTAACTGGACGACACACCGTAAAACCAAGAGGTGTTTAAAACCCTCCATTTTACACACAAGCCGATGGTTATGCCTTTTATTATAAACGTAATCTTTTCTAATTATTATTCAAATTTCACATCACTTTATTCTATATAAATATGTTGTCCGTCCTCACGTATTTCTCCACCCAGAACAGCTTTAACAGCAAGTGCGAATACATCAGGCCTTTTCAAATCAAACATGCCCGATAGCCGGTAATCGGCCAGTCGAAAAGAGGGTACAAGCTGCTTTTGGTTGTAACGGTTAAAAATATCAGATGCCTCAGAGATTGTCTGCGTATCCAGAGAAACCTGCCCCTTAGTCCATGCACTCAAACGAGTAAGTGTTTCTGTATCCAGATAACTGAAATGAATTTGTCCCGTCTGGTTACGTGTAATCTGCTCTCCGGCTGATAAGATTTTATATTCGGAATTTCGCTGCCCTTTCACGGAGGCATGCCCTTCAAGCACAATACCGCTTTCATAATTTCCGTCTTTATACAGGAGCAAACTTCCATGTATGACGAACCTTAGCCTGCTCGTTTTTACAGTCCGCTGCGCTCCTGCCACCAAGCACCGGCCATAAACCATTCTGGTGAATTCTGGGTACTGATCAACCTGAGTATAGCAGTCAAGAATAAGCTCTCTTCCCGGTGCCTGACGGCAATGAAGGATATTTTTCTGTGTTGTGTACTGCGTGCTGGCCTCACCCGTTTTGCTCGCAATAACAAGCAGACTGAAAGAGGCCGCGGCAACAGCAGAGCCAAAGAAAAGCCGACGCGACGGTAAGCGCGTTGCTTGATACACAGGTATAGATACAGGCCGAGCGAAATAAGGCGTCTGCAAGGCTTTGGCTTTGTTTGTTGCTTGCCAGATAGCCTGAGCCCTTAAAAAAGCTCCTTTATGCCGGATATCGGCATCAACCCACGTTGTGAGAGCCTGCTGCTCTTGCTGCGTCAGTGCGTTGCGATCAATTCGGACCATCCATTGCGCGGCAACATGATCAGGAGAATTTTCTGTTGCCACGAACCAGCCCTACCTTCTTACGTTGGTCACTATCCCGCTGTCCGTAGGATCTGGCAATAAGCGTTAAAGCACGAGCTAATTGTTTTTCAACGCTATTTTCAGAAATTCCTAATTTTCTGGCACATTCTTTTTGCGGGTAGTCTTTTATTTTCCTGTAAATAAATACCTTGCGGCATGTATCGGGAAGTTCCTGAATAATCTGATCAAGAAACCGTAACTCTGCTCTTGCATCAATCGTGTCTTCGATTGATGGCGTTTGGTCAACCAGCGTATCATTTAAAATGTCTGCGATCGCCGTAACACTGACAACCTGAGCTTTTCTGTAGTGCCTTAAAACAAGATTACGACAAATTGTATGGAAATACCCAATCGGATTAAAAATTTTACCGACATCTGCTTCAGAAATGATGACATATCCTTCCTGAATAATATCATCTGCTTCAATATCAGAAAAACGCGTGAGCCACGTTCTTATCAGGTGCTCGTTGGGAACGATATGCTTTGCGAGCCAATAGCCTCGCTCCTGATCCGCCAGCATTTTCCCGCTCCGCATAAAACAAGGCGGCTATGTAACAGTTCCATATTTTTTTGTTTGTTAAAGAAATATGACAGAACCAGATAGCAGTCTGAAGGCACTCACAACCTCTTGAAAAACGAGAAATACTGACCGCACACTTTTATGCCTTCAATACACATCCAATAAATAGAGAATAAAAATGAGATTAATAGACACAACCCTTCATGAAAAATAGAAAAAATCTCTTATAACATTTTTATTTTACAAAAAAGGCGATGCATTTATTCCTGAATTAGAAGAGATTTTTCCTTCAAACTTATTAAAGTTCTTTTCAAGTTCAATTTGAACACGAGCTTTTTCACTTTGAGCAGCAAAATTCTGACAGGCTTGGCTTTTCATATCCTGACAGGCCGTTACGAGATGTCCATCATTCCAGAGGCTTGCCCCCGGAATGAAGGAGTAGGTCAGACCATTACGTGACAAATTTTTCATATCTTGATAGGTCAGCGGCCATGTTGTTGCTGCGCGCAGATATTCTTGCGTGAGGTCACCTCGGGACACGCCTTCATCATCCGTCGAGAGGGCAACTGGCACTCCCGCGCGTCTGTAAAGTGCGAACGGATGTGATTTTCCTTTTACATTCAGAATTACATCATTACTGGTCAGGTTGATTTCAACCATGATTTTTTTCTGCGCCATTTCTGTCAGCAGACCAGTAGCGTCCTGTTCCCATACAATATCAATACCATGCCCGATGCGCCGTGCCTGTGCGATTTCTACCGCAGAGCGGATATGATGGGTCAACCCCTCTGGCGGGACAAGGCCGGGCGTGAGTTCACCCGCATGCAGGCTGAGTTTAACCTCCGGGTAGACCGCATTGAGCGCCTGAAACATGCGCATATGCTGGTCATAATCACGCATGGCGATCTCGTTATCTTCTGGGGCGACGATGTTGACGCCGACAAAGCGTGCGTCCGTCCGCACCACATCATACCCGGCATAAAGCTGCGCGAAGACGACTGATGGCTGAAATGTACGAATAGTCTGGTATAAATATCGGACTTTCACACCACAGCCAGCATGGGCCTGAGGCGTTCCGCAGTGCAGAACATTCTGGGCCTGCTGCTCCATTGCATCCGTTTCACGCCGGATAATGCCTACCAGTTCCGGCAGCATTGGTTTAAGTGCCTGCATGGCCTGTGTATAATCCTCGCCGTTCAGCGGATGCTTCATCCCTGCCCCGATCAGGCTCCCCAGACCGGGCGAAATCATCAGTTCGACATACTGCACATGATCCAGAGCTGCACGGTCTTTGACCTCTGCCAGACTATCTCCAGCGTGTTTTTGCGTAGCCGCGAAAAAGCGGTTGAAGGTTGCAAAGAAGTGGTCGTGACCAGAACGATCAGTCGCGGTCGGGACAAAATCGCGCATGGAAAGTGCATCAATCATGCTGTTTTCCGCGTCCGGGTTTGTAGAGAGGTCCGCTGCTGGAAGTTCACCTTTAGTATGCCCCGTGCAGCCATGTGATAGAATCTGACCACTTTCCAGCGCAACACACGCTCCATCCTGCGCGGCCCATTTCAGATAGCTTTCCGCGTAAATGGCCCCCACCATGTGATTATGCAGATCAGCGCCCTTGGGAAACTGACGCAGGAAAAGGGCAAGACGTGAAGGATCAGATTGAAGGCTTTTGAAAATATTCGCTGTTTTCACTTCATCTGGTGTTTGCGCCAGACTGGTCTGAACGGCGAGAGGAAGAATAGCGCAAGCCAGAAGCACAGAACGAAAAAACATGAAGCACCCTTGATGGACGAAGGACATGATGGCGAACAAGGCCGAGTAAGCGGTGGATAGAGTGTTTTGATAGTATAATGATAAAGTGTTCTTTTGTCGCAAGAAAGAATTCGAGCGTTCTCACGTAGTCGATTGCGGCTTCTTCATGTACAGCTCTCATAAGGTGAGCTCGATGCTACGCCCTCCTTAAACCGCAGCATAGTCAGCTTTTTCTTTCTTGGAGTTGTCTTTTTAAAAGGAGAAGGTAAGTTAAGGTTTCTTTTGAGAATACTCTAAAAAACATAAGCCCTATCATCCGCTTTCTCAAAGATTTTTCCAGTTTGTTTCTGTTTATTATATTTATTGAAGTGATTTTTTTATAAATGGGCTCAGACAATATTTCATTGTGATCTGCCCAAGACGAACTGCTCAAGCATCGCAGGCAAAACTGGCAGGGGAACATCCTGTTTTTCAGCACTTTCTGCTCCAACCCCGGTTGCCAACCATGCTGCTGCGGCGCTGTCTCCGCCAGAGGGTAACCATGTTTGCGGTGTGTTTATCCAGTTCAGCATATCCTGCTGCACACGTGCTCCCTGCCTGTCCCGCAATAGCAGATGGTGGCCGCCTGGAATGAGATCACGCCGTACCGTTGCGGGCATGGCCTGCCACACAGGCACCATGGCGGTGGGAGGTACAAGTTGGTCATGGTCCCCATACACGCACAGGACTGGCCCGTGCAGAGAGGGAGCCGCCTTTGCGGCCTGCTTCATTAACTCGACAAGACCCTGAAGCGCTTGAAGGCGCGTGGCGCGCAGGGTTAGCGGGTCATAATACAGGCGGGCAAGCGCCATTATATTATCACTCGCCACCACATGCACGGGCAGTTCCCGCCCAGTGACAAGAGTGTTGGGAAACAGATGCGCCAGAACCCTCAGGGGCAGGCCGGTCGCCCAGCCAAAGTTCCACACAGCAGGAGCAAGCAGGAGCGTACCCGCCACATGCGGGGCATCCGGTTGCGCCATAAGCAGCATCAGGATGGCACCGCCCATACTTTCACCGGCAAGATAAAGTGGCGTCTGCGGGTAGGCCTGCTGAAGTTGCGCCACTTCCTCCCGCACATCCTTCACCATCCGTGCGGTGCCTGCCCAGCTACCCCGTTGAGGGGCCTGCCCAAAACCGCGCTGGTCGGGGGCCACCACCATAATCTGTTGGGCACTGAAAGAAGGAGCCTGAGCCTCCCACGCATCCCGGCTGTCATTAAATCCGTGCAGCGCCAGAATAATGGCGCGCGGTTGCCCCGCGGGCTGCCAGACACGGGCCGGAATTTTTGCTCCATCGGACAACGTGAAGAACCGCTGCGGTGGCACGAGCCGCCCGAGTTGCGCGAAGCGGGCCGGTGGCGTGGGCACAGGCGGCATGGTGGTGGTGCACGCGGAAAGTGCTAGCAGCCCGCATGCGGCGGAAAATGCGGTGCGTATCGTTCTGAGCGCGCCTGACAAAGGCCTGCGGGACAAAGACCAAAGCATCTGGCTCACGCGGATGGGATGGAGGAAAGCATGGAAAAGCGCATTTCAACCCGCTATCATTCCTCAAAGACCTGCGCCAGTCGGGGCTGCTCCCGCCTGCCCGCATGACGTGCTTTGCGGACCTAGCGCCCACAGCCAACACAAGGATGCGCTTTTATGCTTCTTCAAGCCGCCAACCCTATTCCTCGCCCCCGGCTCGGGCATGTTGAAACAATTGTTGTCGACCACCGTAAAGTCACGTGTGATGGCGGGCTGGGGGCGCTAGGTCACCCTAAAGTCTGGCTGGCCATTGGGGGGCATCAGACTGTGTGCCCTTACTGCTCGCGCCTGTTTGTTTTGCAGCCCGGTGCGGCGGACGCGGATGGGCACTGAGGCATCCGTTGAGGCGCATTCTTTATTAACGTTATTTTTTGTGGAATTATTTTTACACGTATCTGATTGACATTTGTTCTGCCGTCCCAATAGATAATCCTTCAAGCATTCGGCAAGCAGGCACGCGCCTTGGGGCGCGTCTTCTGGCCGGGAAGTCGCCTGACCTCTAGCAAGGATTAGTCTGCATGCGTTCCACCGCTTTTTTCCGCACCCTGCTGCTTGCAACAGTTCTGACTGCCTCTGCTGCGGGTGTGACACAGCCCGCCGCAGCGCAAAGCACTGCGTCTGGCGCGGCAACGCTGCCTGTGCCGCAGATTGGGTCCGCCCCGATCACCGCCGTCGCCCATCCTTATGCAGAACCCGAAGGTGCGCAGGCTGCGGTGGATGCCGCCTTTGCCGAGGCCCGCAAAACGGGCCGAAAAGTTCTGATTGATTTTGGTGCCAACTGGTGCCCGGACTGCCGTGTGCTGGCCGGTGTGCTCACGCATCCTTCCGTCAGCCCTTGGATTGAACAGACATTTTCTGTTGTGTCCGTCAATGTCGATCATTTTAACAAAAACATGGATATTGCCAAGAAGTTTGGCATTACCATCAAAGCTATTCCGGTTGCGTTGATTGTAACTCCTGAAGGCAAAGTGCTGAATGCGGATGAAACGCTGGCGCTTGGAGACGCCCGCCGTATGTCTGGTCAGGCCGTGGTGGACATGCTGGCGGAGTGGGCCAAACGCTCCTGAACGAGCGGATCAGACAGGCGGGAGATACGGTTCTATCTGATCAAGTTCCCGTAGAACAGAAGCGATATCAAGAGGTTTTTCAGATTGCGCTATGTGGTCATCCGTCTGCTGGCCGGTGGGCATCAGCTTACCCCAGTAGAGTAGCCCAGCCTGCATGCCCATAAGCAGATTGCAGGGATTCTGGTGATGTTCGGCTACAAGTTCAAACATCACAGTCCCCGGCTGGCACCACACACAATTGGCCATGCCAGACCCAAGTTGACCCACCACCAGTCTGGCCCGTTTGAAAAGCTGGATCTGCTCTGCCGCCGAAAAGTTTTCCGCCCTGACACACAGGAAACCCCGTGCCTGCAAAGCCGCTGTCAATTCCGCTTCATTCGGGATTCTACGATTGCTAGCCGGACCGCGTTCAATAAAAATACGCAGGTCTCTAGGGCCAGTAGAGGGCTGCGTTGCGGCAAGAGATTCATAGGCCGCGCGAGACAACGGCGAGACCGAGAAATCGCCCGCACCGCGCACATAGTCCGCATAAAGCACGCGGCTGAACGCATATTGTTTGCCGTTTTCGAGTGGCAAACCCTGTGTGACATCAAACCCGGACAGGGCCAATGTATCAGCCTGCCAAGCGCGCATATGGGGGGGCAACATAAGGCGTGCGTTCTGATGCTTAGTGATGCGCAGGGCATGCAGGGTGGGCAGCGTGTGAGAAAGCCAGTGGTAATAATTGCTGTCCCAATGGTCACAGCAGATAGCGGCGGGAGAGGTGTCATCCGGCACGGTTATGAGGTCCTGCGGTCGGACTTCCAGCGCGGCGACGGCGGCGGGGTCTTGCACGTAAGCCGTTTCGAGCACGGGCTTTCCGTCCTTGAGGAACACCATCAGAGAACGGTCCAGCACGACGTCCCGCAAGTCATACAGATGAAAGGTCGCGGGATCAGACACCCAGCCTTTAAAAACGGAGGTTTCATCCGCTCCGAGTTTACCCCCATTGACCAGACTGACTGGTACAGCCGGAACAGTTTCCAGAACGGTTACGCTTGCTGCGATGTCTTTCAGGCTGACGGCTCCAGCATTCCCAGACGCACTGCGAGAAGCGTCTACAGAGACGCAGGCAGAGGCCTTGGCCGGCACAGTGGCTTTCCGCCGGAGTAACGTTTTGAAAAAGCCCATCTGTTTTGGCCCACCCCTGTGTGTGCCAGCGTGCTGGCCACGTTTTTCTGCCGTGCATAATATTCTGACGCAGCCCCGGAGACAAATTCTGACAAGTCTATTCTGACCGCCGACCTGACCGCGCTCCACAGGTTTCTTCTGCCGCTTGAGCAGGCCATGCTATGATACACACCCTCGCGCAGCCTTTTTGCCCTTTTTGTCTGAGATCCTCTATGTCCCTTCTTTCTTCTCTTCCTGTTGTCTCCAGCACCCTGCCCTCGCCTACTTCGCGCAAGCTGACGCGGCGGGTGGCGCGTAGTCTATGGGGGTTGGCTCTGCTGTTTGCGGCCGGGGCGGCCCTGAGCGGGGCTGATCTCGTGGGTGGGTGGCAGCCTGCGAACGCTGCGGAGAGTGCGCCGGTTTCCACCACGGGACACAGTGTCGCGACCCTGATTACCGATACAGACACAACGGACGGGCGAGCCCCGCTGCATGTCGCGCTGCGTCTGAAGCTCCAGAATGGCTGGCACACATACTGGCGTAACCCCGGTGACGCTGGCGAGGCGCCGGATGTGACCGTGACTGCCGAGGGCGCTCTGAGCGGGAAAACTACAAACATCCAATGGCCTACCCCGCATCGCATTCCGGATGCGTCCCTGATGTCCTATGCCTATACGGGGGACGTTGTACTGCCGATGGTGCTGACCCTGCACCAATCAGGCACCGCGTCTTCCGGCCCCACCACACTCAAAGCGCATGCAAGCTGGCTGGTGTGTGAAAATGTGTGCGTGCCGGAAGACGCTGACCTGACAGTGACACTGCACCCCGGCCCGGCACGTCCCTCCGCGGAAGCGCCCCTGTTTGCTGCGGCGGAAGAGGCCTCCCCCGTACCCTCCCCTTACACGACCACAGTCTCGACCGATGGGACGCTGAGCATCAAGGGCGCGGAGCTTTCGGGGCGATCCGTGCAGGATGCATGGTTTATGCCTGACCAGCCGGGATTGATCGATCAGGCCGCGCCGCAGGGCTTTGCCGTGCAGGACGGGACTGTGACCCTGCACCTCAAACGCCTGCCGGATTTTGCCGCCACGCAAAAGCTGAACGGCCTGCTGGTGCTGAAAGATGCTGCGGGAAGCGAGCGCGCCTTATCTCTTATCGCTCAGCCGGTAGTCGGTGCCGCGTCCACTGGTGAGGCAGCAGGAACGCCCTCGCTGACCAGTACGCTGACACAGACAGGATTTTTACAGCAGGTGGCGTTTGCCTTTCTGGGCGGGATGATCCTGAACCTCATGCCATGCGTGTTCCCCATTCTGGCGATGAAGGCGCTTTCTCTCGCACGGCTGGGTAACGCCGAGCGCCGCACGCAGGTGACGAGTGCAGCCTGCTACAGTCTGGGTGTCATGGTGACATTCCTTGCGCTGGGCGGCGCCATGATGGGTCTGCGGATGGCAGGTGCTGCGGCGGACTGGGGTTTTCAGTTTCAGTCACCCTTGTTTGTAACGCTGGTAACGTGGCTGCTCTTTGCCATGGCGCTCAACCTGCTGGGCATATTTGAGTTTATGCCGGTGACAGCGGGTAGTTCCCTCAGCAACCACGCGCATGGCCACTGGCATGATGTTGTAACTGGAGTTCTGGCCGTTGTGGTGGCAACCCCCTGCACGGCACCCTTTATGGGCGTTGCCATTGCCGGAGCACTGTCCGGCCCGCCTGCTATGGGGCTGATTGTTTTTGCCGCCATGGGGCTGGGTCTTGCCGCCCCGTATCTGTTGCTGACCACCGTGCCGGGGCTGGCTGCCCGCCTGCCCAAGCCGGGCGCATGGATGCAGTATCTGCGCCAGTTTCTGGCCTTCCCGCTGTTGGGGTCCTGCGTGTGGCTGCTGTGGGTGGCAGCACTGGAAGGCGGAGCATCCGTTGTGCTGTTTCTGGCAACCGGACTGGTGCTGCTCAGCTTTGCGGCGTGGATTTACGGGGTGGCGCAGGTCAAGCTGATTCAGCAGGGCCATACCCGCACAAGCACCGCCCTGCATGGGCTGGCTCTGCTGGGGCTACTGGGCGCGCTCGCGCTGGTGCCAGCCCTGCGCCACCAGAGTGCAGCACCCGCCACGGGAGGTGGCCTGAACTCCGGCCTGCCGAAAGGCACGGAACCGTTTTCCGAAGCACGCCTGAAAGAATTGCATGCCGCAGGTAAGCCCGTTTTTATGGATATGACAGCCGCGTGGTGCATCACCTGCCTTGTCAATGAACGCGTGGCGCTGGATATTCCCAGCACGCAGGCAGCGTTTGCAGCCCATGGCGTGACCGTGCTGCGCGGGGACTGGACCAATCATGACCCGGCTATCAGCGCGTTTCTGAAAGCGCATGGGCGGGATGGCGTGCCGTTTTACCTCTACGTTCCCGCCACCGGGCCTGAAGTCGTGCTGCCGCAAATCCTGACACCGGGACTGGTTGCAGGCACGGTGGGGCAATAACCCTCCGCCTCTGCTTTTGCCGCATCCGCATTCACCTTCCGGCGGACCTGAGAGCATCTCCGGTCGCCGGGAGAGACGCTGCTTTTAAAACCCCGTCTGGAGTGAGACGTAAGCACCTGTCTGATTTCGGTAGGTGGCGATTGTGCCCAAAGAGACATAAGCCGCCGTGATATTCAGGTGCTTGTTAACAAAATAGCTGGCATAAACATCGAACCAGTTACTTTCCGGCGTAAAATTCTGGTTGCGCGGCTTGGTGCGATATTCCACGCCCACAACCAGACCCGGAATGAAGGACGGTAGATAGCCGAGTGATCCTTCAAACTGCGGATAGTAATTGTCGTTCCGGTCGCCACCAAAACCAAGGATACCCCACTGGTTGCCCTTGGTCAGGCGCATGGTGGTATCCACCAGCAGTCCGAGTTTGGGAAACAGCTTGGTGGCGGCAATATAAACATCCGCGCCGTCCGTATGTTTGGACCCTACTTCGTGAATGACTTTTGCATCACCATCATGCTTGTACATGGCCCCCACAGCCACCTGCGGTAAAAGGGTTTTGTCCAGAACATGCCCAAACAACCGCACTTTGATACCACCAGTATCCAGATCAAACTGGTAGCCATGCCCAATCCCCAACTTGCTGCCTGTAGAGCCGGTGCGGAAGAAGTTATGAGAATAGGAAATTTCCACGCGATCATAAAACCCCAGAATCGCGCCTACATTCTGGTCGGTATAATTTGTCAGGCTGACATAGCTGTAGTGAAACGCCATGCCGAGACTCTTCTTGCTGCCGTAGCCACCAATAGTCGCCCAGCTTGCAATGCCGCCCCCACTGGAACCTTCCAGAGAACTCAGACCACTGGTGCCAAGTGTGCGCTTATCATCAAAAATCTTGTCCAGAGGGTCAGTCTCGGCGTCCGCCTCGTCAGACGCCTGTGGCGTGCTGCCATGCGCGGGCGTGACAGGCTGCGCTGTGACGGGGTTTAGCGTGACACGCGGCGTGTTTCGGGGCACGGCTGCTAGGGAGGGGGACGCCGTGGACGTTTGTGCCCGGCTATTCTGGGTGGAAAACAGCACCGCAAAAATAGTCATGACTGGGGCAAACAGTGCCTGCCAGCGTATCGGCCAGCAGGCCTCTGTTACTGTTTTCTCCTGCAGAACAGGGAGAGGATGTTTGCCTCTGTGCCTGCTATGAAAAATAACGTTTCCAATCCGGTTTCTTTGCATAAGACGCCCCTGAATACTGCCGCTCCGACATATCCGGCCAGAACGCTGGCTCACACTGGTCCAAAACGGATTATAAAAATTTCAAATTTTTGCGATAATTTTCAAAAATTACCTTTTTGGAGAAAAAGAACGCACCTCATCAAACTGTGAAAGACCGGACAGGCAGGCTGTCTATTTTTCAACAAACCCGAAATTCATCCAGCCTTTACAGGCCGGTATCCCACTCTATATTCGTACGAATATAGTTGTGTAAACAGACCCAGCTCGTTCTTTTGTCGCTGATTTGAAACTATAAGTTATTCATACGCTGCATATTTCATAAAGCCCGGCAGCAGACTTCAAACCCGTAAATAGATCAGGCGGAGCGTTTGCCTTGCAGCCCCCTTACCCGCCCCTCTATGCTAGACAGACAGAGAAGGGGCGCATATGCCCAGACCTACTCTCCGTCTCACCCTTTTCCGGCCCAGCCCTGCAAGAGTTTCATGACCACAAAAGATACGCCCCACTTGGTACTGGTAGATGGCAGCGGCTTTATTTTCCGCGCCTTTCATGCCCTACCACCCATGACCAACCCGGACGGTGTGCCCGTTAACGCCGTGTACGGGTTTACAAACATGCTGGCCCGCCTTTTGCGCGAGCATGTGGGAACGCATCTGGCTGTTATTTTTGACGCTGGCCGACAAACTTTCCGGACGGAAATTTACCCACAATACAAAGCCCACCGGCCCGAACCGCCGGAAGACCTGCGCCCGCAGTTTGCGCTGATCAGGGATGCAACCCGCGCCTTCAATGTACCTGCCATTGAACTGGCAGGATGGGAAGCGGATGACCTGATTGCCTCCTACGCCACGACGGTGCGGGAAATGGGCGGCACGTGCACCATTGTCTCATCCGATAAGGACCTGATGCAGTTGATCGGCCCCGGCGTGTGTATGCTGGAGCCCATCAAACAGACCGCCATCAGCACGCCGGAAGTGGAAGCCAAATTTGGTGTCACCCCTGATAAAGTGGTGGACGTACAGGCGCTGATGGGAGACCCCACCGATAACGTGCCCGGTGTGCCCGGTATCGGCCCCAAAACCGCGTCTGCCCTTGTCAATGAATACGGCACATTAGAAGCCGTTCTCGCCGCTGCCCCGGAGATGAAAAAATCCAAGCGGCGCGATATGCTGATTGAACATGCTGAGGCCGCACGGGTCTCACGCAAACTGGTGGAACTGGCGCGGGACGTGCCGCTGCCCATGCCTGTGGAAGAACTGGGCGTACGGGAGTTGGACAAGCTGGTTGTAGCGGACTGGCTGGAAAGCATGGGATTCCGCTCTGTGCTGACCCGTCTGGGTGTTGGGCACCCAGACGGCGCACATGCTCACCGCTCCGCCCGTGCGACCGCCCATGCCTCCGTAAACGGGGCTGCCCCATCCGCCGGACCAGACGCACCGCCTGCGGAAGCCGGTCAGTCCGCCGCCGCAGCGGCCTCTCTTGCTACCCCCTATGGTCCGTATGATACCGTGCGCACGGCTGAAGACCTCCAGATATGGGTGACGGCCGCGCAGGAAGCGGGTCTGTGCGCAGTCGATACGGAAACAGACGGGCTGGACCCTCTTTCCGCCAACATGGTTGGCATCTCTCTGGCAACTGCTCCCGGCAAAGCCTGCTACATTCCCCTGCGGCATGAAGGCACGCTGGAAGAACCGGCAGGCGAACAGCTCCAGGCTGCCGCCGCGTTGGATATTCTGCGTCCGCTACTGACAGACACCACAGTTCTCAAAATTTTCCAGAACGCCAAGTTTGACCTGCTGGTGTTTGACCATGCCGGGCTGGATTTTACGACCATCGGCCCGGTGGATGACACCATGCTGATATCCTACGCGCAATCCGCCGGACAGCATGGGCAGGGGATGGATGAACTCTCCACCCTGCATCTGGGCCATACACCCATCAGCTATGACAGCGTGACCGGCACCGGACGCAACCGCGTTCCGTTCACGCAGGTGCCGGTGGCGCGTGCCACGCCCTATGCGGCGGAAGATGCAGATGTCACGTTGCGGTTGTGGTACGTGCTGCACCCCGCCCTACGCACAAATCAGGCGCTGGCACTGTATGAACAGCTTGAACGCCCCCTCTCCCCGGTTCTGGCCAGCATGGAAAAGGCCGGAATTGCGATCAATCGCGCTGAACTCGGTCGTTTATCAGAAGATTTTGCAAGCCGCATGGGTGTCATGGAAAAGGAAATCCATGAAGCCGCCGGGCGCGAGTTCAATGTTGGCTCACCCCGTCAGCTTGGTGAAATCCTGTTTGATGAAATGGGCCTGAAAGGCGGCAAGCGCGGCAAAGCTGGAGCGTGGAGCACAGATTCCTCCGTGTTGCAGGAACTGGCTGACCAAGGGCATGACCTGCCCGCCCGCGTGCTGGCGTGGCGGCAACTTGCCAAACTGAAAAGCACTTATACGGATGCTCTGCTGCGTCAGGCCACAACGGATGACCGGGTCCATACATCCTTCCAGATGGCCATTACCACCACCGGGCGGCTTTCCTCTAATGACCCGAATTTGCAGAACATCCCCATTCGTACGGAAGAAGGCGGACGCATCCGGCAGGCCTTTATCGCACCACCGGGCAAGAAACTGATTTCTGCGGATTATTCCCAGATTGAACTGCGTCTGCTGGCTGACGTCGCTAACATCCCGGCCCTGCGTGAGGCTTTTGCGTTGGGACAGGATATTCATGCCCGCACAGCGTCCGAAGTGTTCAACATCCAGCTGGAAGAGATGGACAGCCTGACACGCCGCCGGGCCAAAGCCATCAACTTCGGGATTATTTATGGCATTTCCGCTTTTGGGCTGGGGCGACAGCTTGGCATTCCCGCAGGAGAAGCCAGAGCTTATATTGACGCCTATTTTGCCCGCTATCCCGGAATCGGGGATTACATGGAACGCATGCGCGAGCAGGCCCGTGCGACTGGCTATGTGCTAACCCCCTTCGGACGGCGCTGCTATGTGCCCGGAATTCATGAAAAAAGCGCCGTCCGAAGGCAGTATGCGGAACGACAGGCCATTAACGCACCTCTGCAAGGTGGGGCGGCGGATATTATCAAACGTGCCATGGTCAAGCTGCCAAATGCGCTGAAGGAGGCCGGGCTTTCCGCCCGGATGCTGCTCCAAGTGCATGACGAATTGCTGTTTGAAGCCGATGCGGAGCAAGCAGACGCCGTGGCCGCTCTGGTGCGCACGGTGATGGAAGCAGCGGCGACACTATCTGTGCCGCTGGTAGTTGAGACAGGAATTGGCGAAAACTGGGCAGAGGCACATTAAGTTATGACCCCGAAGGAAAAACGATTTGCGGTGATTGCCGCAGGCATTCTGGCTGTGGCGGGCGTGGCAAGCTATGTGGGCACTCGGGTTGCCCTGCATTATGGCCCGACACTGAACACTTATGGCAATGAAGTCGGCGGTTCCTTCCGCCTGATGGACTCCACCACCGGCACTATGACAGATCAGACCTTCCGTGGGCGCTGGATGGTGGTGCTATTTGGCGCAACCCATTGCGCGGAAGATGCCTGCACCCCGGCGCTGACCAATATGTCCGCCGCACTGGACAGGGTGGACCCCGGCAAGCGGAAGGCCGTTATTATTTTTGTCAGCCTTGATCCGGACCGTGATGATGCCGAACGCCTGCGCCTGTATGGCCAGAGCATCAGTCCGCGCGTTGTGGCGGGCACAGCCGCCCCCGGCCCGCTGGAAGATCTGGCAAAGGAATATCATACTACCGTTGAAAAACGTCCTGATCCGGAATGGACTTATGCGATGCAGATGTCCCCCCGCTTTGTGGTGATGAACCCGGACACTCGCTACGTTGGCACGGTTGACGCAAATCTGAGCGCCGACGACATGACTGAAGCGTTGAAAAAAATCATGAAGCAGCCGTAGTGACTGTGGTTATCTCTCCTTAAGAAAAACTAACACCATGAATGACATCCTGTTCTAACCGGCCTGTCGGACGCTATGAGTGAACAGGCGGCGTCTTTGCTCTACCAAAAACCCCTGCCAGATGGGTGTTTCTGGCAGGGGTTTTTCATAACATACAAACACTATCAGGTTTGTATTTTAGAAATGTGCATCAATCCGACCATAGTAATAGCCGCCTGTAATAGGAACCTGAGCGGAGTTTGCATCATACATGCGCCCGCCATAGTTATTGTTGATCGGGTTTACGCGGCGAGGACGCACATTGAAAATATTGTTGGCACCGACAGCAAAGTGCCAGTGCGGTGTAACACTGTACCCCACTTCCAGATCCGTCAGCCATCGCGGCGTATTTTTGAACTGTGCGAAGCAAC
The DNA here is from genome assembly GCF_001581005.1 of Acetobacter orleanensis. GTDB lineage: Bacteria > Pseudomonadota > Alphaproteobacteria > Acetobacterales > Acetobacteraceae > Acetobacter > Acetobacter orleanensis. The sequence goes on along the minus strand of NZ_LHZV01000054.1, from coordinate 19,873 downwards.
TATTTGAATAACGGAGAGCTTTTCCGCCATTCTCACAAATCGCGCTGGAGGGTGTCCAATCCTGATAACCCAGCATGGTTGTCGTTTCACCATAGCGCGTCTGGCGCAGGTTGACGTCCCACTTACCAACTGTCCAGTAGGCATTCAGGATCAGCTTGCTGCGTGGATAAGCGGTGGTGATGTAACTAGCTGTGGCCGCCGTGAGCAGAGAGGTAGGCGTGCCGTTAACCATGGTTGAGCCCACATGGCTCAGGCGCGTACGGTTAAGGTCTAACGTGGCGGAAAGATTGAGGTTTCCGTAGCGATTCATCCGCAGGAGATAATCTGCTTTCAGGTCAAACCCCTGCGTCCGTGTGCTGGCACCGTTAGCAAAATAGTATGTGCTGACAGCATTGGGGTCCAGACCGGGAGGAAGCACAAACCCAAGCTGCTGTAGGGCAGCAATAGCGGTGGGACCGTTACTAGAGCCACCCGCGATAATACGGTCACGAATGTTGATCTGATAAACATCTGCTTCCACATGCAGCCCTTTAAGGGGTTCGACAACCAGACCGCCGCTGGCGTTGGTGGAACGTTCCGGCTTGAGCGGCGCAGCACCTAGCAGACGTGCAGCCGAGGAACTTACGGGAAGCAAACCTGCGACGGTTGTAGCGCCCACGTTAATGGAACTAAAATGCTGCTCGGCAAGAGTCGGCGCACGGAAACCGTTACTGATAGTCCCACGCACGGAAATACGGGAGGTAATGTCGTACCGCGTGGAAACCTTGCCGTTTTCGGTATTGCCGACGTCAGTATAATGCTCGAAACGACCAGCGAAATCGACATCCCAGTTTTTAAGGGGATGGAAATCCCCATCCAGATAACCCGCCCAAATATCACGGCTCCAGTTACCAGCGTTCTGTGGACTCAGCCCCACGTAACCTGCCATACCCCCAGCCTCATAAGACGGCGGTGTACCGGGTTTGATCTGATAGGTTTCCAACCGATGCTCTGCGCCAAAGGCGATAGTTGTAGGTGTGGAAAACCCTGTTTTGAAATTTCTTCTGAAGTCAATCGTATTTGTCCACTGCGCCATGCGGTAGCTTTCCGCCCGCGTGTTTGTGGGACTCCAGCCGCAGCCGTCCGTAGAGGCATAGGCGCTTGTACTGTCGGGATTGCTGGCGCGCGGAACACATTTTTTGCTCAACATGCCAGCATTTGCGCTGTTTTTATCGCCGATTGCATCTTCATCCGCACCATATGTCGTGCTGAGATCCCACGCAAAACCGAGGAAGTTTTCCCCTTTCAGGCCAAGTGTGGCCGCGTAGTCATTTTCCTCAATCGTCTCAAGTGGAGAAAATCCAGAGGGATAAAGCTCTGGCAAAGTGTTGGGTGTGCGATAGTTCTGATAGGACTCCGCATGTCGGTGCGCATAAGTAATCAACCCGTATCCCTGCACACCTTCCGTCAGTGTTTTACCAAAGGCAATACTCAGATTTTCGCGCGTTTCTTCGGGCGTGCTCATAACCTTATTTGAATTCTTCGGGACAGAAACCGGGCCCTTATAAAGGGCTGTGCCCGCACCAGCCGGGGCAAAACCCATCAGGCGATGGTCTTCTGTATAAGGAACCATATGGTCTGTGTGGTAAACCTGCCCGCTCAGATGCAAGTAGCCGTCACCACCAAGGGACAAACCGCCATCAAGACTGGTCTGATACTGCCAGCCATCCCCATTGTAAGCGTTAGCTCCTGTCTGACCGCTTATATTTAGTCCGTGATTAGTCTTGCGGGTAATAATATTGACAACCCCGGCAATTGCATCAGACCCGTACAATGCGGCAGCGCCATCTTCCAGCACTTCAATATGATCGATAGAGGCTGCGGGGATCATGTTAAGATCAACTGGTGTAGCCCCGAAGGACGGACCGGCATCCGCATAAATATTGGCCGTGGTATGCCGACGTTTGCCATCTACCAGCACCAGAACCTGATTGGGGTTGAGGCCGCGCATACGGATGGCAGAAGTCAGAGCCCCGGCATCGTTCCCCATAGCGCTGACATTGATGGAGGCATAGGTGCGGGTTAATGCATCCGCCAGATTCATTTGTCCGGACCGGCGCAGCGTGGCGGCAGACACCACACTGATAGGTGATGTGCTCTGCCGCGCTTTGCGGTTAACAGCATGTGTGCCAGTGACAATCAGAGTTTCACCACTGCCGGAAGCAGCCGATTTTTCAGAACCATGCACTGCGCCAGTCTTTATGCGCTTGGCTGGAGCCTTTTTTGCATGAGCAGCGGTGGTGGGCTTTTGCTCCTGTTTCTGCTTCGCGGAAGCCGCGTGGGAGAACGAGTTCTGCGCCACACACCCGAACGTCAAAATGGTTGAAACCAGAAAGGCTTTCCTGAATGTCATGCGTGGTTCCAAAGCATATTAAGAAATGAAAAATCACGCGCTTGTTATCAATGATCCGTCTCACATAGAAAGTGAAACTATTATGACATTCAATATCCATGATTTTCTATATTTATTTAACTTCACAAAAAAGGAAAATTATTCCACTATTTTCTGACTTAGTACCAATCATTAAATATGGATAACAATTTATAATAGAGGATCATCATGCCACAGTTTAACAGACGCTTCCTGATACAGGCGGGCAGTATGCTGGCACCGGCATTATGGACGGCACGAAGCAGGCCTATTCTGGCGGCACAGGAAACACTTGTAGCACCCCACGCACGTCTGAACGTAACAGAAAATCCCTATGGCCCTTCTCCTGCTGCTCGCAAGGCGATTATCGCCTGCGTGCCAGAAGCCCCGTATTATGTGGAAGACGATAATAGTCTGCGTGACAAAATTGGTCGGCAGGAAAATCTTGAGAGAGATAAAATTGCTTTATCAAATGGCTCTCTGGATGCGCTCTCCCTCCTTGCCACCGACATCGGCCGAAACGGGCACCTTCTGGCCCCGCAGCCAACCTATACCACTCACCTGAATTACGCCCAGCGACGCGGTGTTGAAGTGCGCTATGTGCCGTTGGCGGAGCACACCATCAATCTGGATACCTTGCGTCGCGCCATAACGCCCCAGACAGCCATGGTATATCTCTGCAACCCTAACAATCCGACCGGCACCATGCTGGACCATGGAAAACTTCTCTCTTTCTGCAAAGATGTTTCCAAAAATATTCCTGTGGTCGTGGATGAAGCATATTTTGAACTTTTGCCTATGGCGGAGCAGATGACAGTCTCATCTCTTGTTCATTCTGGACATGATGTGATTGTCGTGCGCACATTCTCAAAAGTTTACGGCATGGCCGGGCTCCGGATTGGCTATATTCTGGCCCAGCCCAATCGGGTAAAGCAACTTTACAGCCTGACCACAACGTCTCGCAATCAGGCGGGTTATGCGGCAGCCCTCGCTTGCCTTGGAGACAAAACCTATCTAACCGGAGCCATTGCTTACCTTAAAACATGCCGAAACATGATTTATGATATCTGTGAGAAAAATGAATTATCTTTTCTGAAAAGTCATGGTACGTTCGTTTACGTCAATACGTTACGCTCGGCAGAGAAAATGAAGGCAGCTTTAGCGCAACGTGGCGTGGATATTCGCGTCTTTGACTCTCCCGAATATCAGACATGGATCCGTGTTGGGACCGCCACCCCGGCGGAACTGGAACTGTTTGGCCGTGTATTGCCTGAAGCCTTGCAAGAGGTGCCAAAAGCCTGACGAGACTACTCGGATAAAACAGCTTTTATAATACGTTTCGGTTTCTGCATTGTGCCATACACTGCACCCTTTTAAGTTCTTCCCAGATCTGTAGGGTGGAGAACAGAGTGCAGAAACGGTTTTTTCATGCGGGATGTGTGCTGACGGCTCTGCTTGCCGTGGCAGACCAAGTTTCCGCTTTGCATGCTCAACCTAGCGCCACTCCACTCTTGCCACAGGCTGCCGTCCACTTCCCCTCTGATCCGCATAAAGGGGGCACCCTGCGGCTGGCGGCGCAAGATTCAGGCGGCACGCTGGACCCTCAGGTTTCCTATATATCTCTTATCAAAGAGCTTGAAACGCCGGTTTATGACGGATTACTCGCCTTTCCGAAATTTTCCGGCCCCGCAGCACAGCATGTGATTGCCGATCTGGCGGAAACCGTACCGCAGTCGGAAGATGGCGGGCGAACCTATCGGTTTACGCTCCGCCCCAATCTGCATTTTTCAGATGGTCAGACTGTGGGGGTGGAGGATGTCGCAGCGTCTTTCCGGCGTCTGTTCAAGGTTGGCAGTCCAACCGCCGGCCCCTATTACAGTCATATCATCGGGGCGGATGCCTGCCTGCATGATCCGGCGCATTGCACGCTTGCAGGGGGTATAGAGACAGATGCCGCCACACGCACCATTACCTTCCATCTGACGGAACCGGATGCGGAATTTCTGGACCGTCTGGCTTGGTTCCATGCCGCCATTGTTCCGGCCAGCACGCCACCGCATGATACCGGCAACACCGCCCCTCCGGGTACTGGCCCCTACCGTGTGACGTCTTATGACCCGGCGACCGGAATGGTGCTGGAACGCAATCCATATTTTCAGGAATGGGCACATGACGCACAACCTGCCGGATACCCGGACACCATGCAGGTCACCTTCGGGCTGGACACGGAAGGCGAAGTAACGGCCATTGAAAATGGCCAGTATGACTGGATGTATGAAGATTTACCGCTGGACCGTCTGGGCGAAGTCGGTAGTCGTTACGCCGGACAGGTACAGATTTACACACTGCTGCTCTATTATTACGCCGCCCTGAATGTGCGGCTACCGCCTTTCAATTCCCTCAAGGCACGGCAGGCTCTGAATTACGCCATTAACCGCCATGCTATGGTCATCTATCATGGCGGTCCCGCCGTTTCGGCCCCGTTGTGCCAACTCTTGCCACAGGGCACGCCGGGTTATGTGCCCAACTGCGCCTATACCAAGGGAGCCTCCCCCGCGCATCCACTACCCCAGTGGCAGGCTCCGGACCTTGAGGAAGCCCGCAGACTAGTGCGGGAAAGTGATACAGCAGGGCAGAAAATCACCATCGTGGCCCCGCTGGAAGGACGCTATGCCGCCATGGCCATGGAACTTCGCAGCACACTGGCCAGCCTTGGCTATAGCGCCACCGTGCGCAGCCTGACGCAGACCGTGCAGTTCCCTTACATTCAGAACAGCGACAACCATGTTCAGCTTGCCCTGACAGGATGGAACGCGGATTACCCCTCCGCCTCCAGCTTTCTGCAAACCCTGTTTGCCTGCGCCAGTTTCCATCCTCATTCCGATAATTCTCCCAACATATCGGCTTTCTGCAATCCAGAGATCGATGCGCTGATGACCACGGCCGCCAGAACAGCCCTGACCAGCCCGGAACAGAGTGAAAAAGACTGGGCCGAGGTCGATCGCGCCTTGATGGCGCAGGCTCCGGCGGTGCCTCTTGTGCAGATCAGGCGTGTCACCCTGTTGTCAAAACGCACGCGTAACGCCATCGTAACACTCAATGATGAAATCCTCCTCTCCCAGCTTCAGGTCCGATGACGGCTGAAGCTCCTCCCCCACCCGGCCCATGGCGACAGGCCCTGCGTGGCCTGCTCCGCAACCGCGCCGCCATGGTGGCTTTTGCCGTGCTGGCGCTGATCACCCTGAGTTGTGCGCTGGCTCCGCTTTATGCGCGGGATATTGCCCGGACAGACCCATTCACCTCCAATGTCGCTGGTAGCATCCTGCTGGGCAGGCATGAGGTAGATATCATGCAGCCGAACGATAACCCGCTGCATCTGGGCCTCAGCCCCATCGGGCCGACCGGCCATGCGGCCTATCTGCTGGGGGCGGATAGTCAGGGACGGGATGTGGCGGCGCGTCTCCTCTACGGCGGCCGGAATTCCCTGCTGATTGCCGCCTGTGCGGCGGTGCTCTGCCTGCTTCTGGCCGCGGCTGCTGGCATTGCCGCCGGATTTTTCGGCGGTCTGGTGGATGTCATACTCTCTCGCCTGATGGATATCATGTGGGCGGTGCCGGTCTATCTGTTCGCCATTTCGCTCTCCATTGTCACAGTCAGTCAGGGGCTGAAGTTAGGGCCGTTTGTGGTGGAGGCGGATAGTCTGCTGATCCCCATTGTCATTATCGCGCTGGTCTATGTGCCTTATGCCGCACGGCCCATCCGGGGCCGGGTGCTGGCGCTGCGGCAAGCCGAATTTGTCACGGCGGCGCGCTGCCTTGGCGTGCCCCGCTGGCGCATTGTGCTGTTTGATATTCTGCCGAACGTGACCACTACGCTGGTGGTACTGGGGCCGTTGCTCATGGCGCTTTCCTTGCTGGCGGAAAGTGCTCTGTCCTTCCTCTCCATTGGTGTGCAGGCTCCGGCCGCCTCATGGGGCACCATCATTCAGGACGGCGAGGGGCTGATCTACACGCGCCCGATGGTCGCTATTGCCCCCGGTCTGGCCATTGTGCTCGTGGTGCTGGCGCTGAACATTCTGGGGGACGGTCTGCGGGATGCGCTGGATGTGCGGGATTCCGCCCGGCGGTCTTCATGAGGAGGGCTGACGCATGATGATAGCCCTGCTCCGTCGGCTTGGGCAGACCGTGTTTGTCCTATTCGGCATTTCCGCCCTGGTGTTTCTGGTCTTTTTCGCCACACCCGGAGCTGACCCGACGGCGCGCATTGCTGGACGCAACGCCTCCCCCCAGACCATGGAAAAAGTCCGGCAGGAATACGGGTTCGACCGCCCGCTGCCCGTGCAGTACGCCACCATGATGAAAAAGCTGTTCATCACGCAGGACCTTGCATCCTACGTGGACCGAGGCGAACTGGTCGTGCCGGAAATTGCCCGTGCGGCTCCGGTTACGGTTTCTCTGGTCTGCGGCGCGGCGGTGATCTGGGTTGTATTGTCCATCGCCATGGGCACCCTTGCCGCCGCCCTGAAAGGCACATGGACAGACCGAAGCCTGATGATGCTGGGGCTGGTTGGGATTTCCATGCCGGTATTCTGGTTGGGACAGGTTGCCAACCTCATCACACAGAGCCGGTATCATGACACATGGCTGTTCTCATGGGTGCCGGGGCTGGGCTACGTGCCGCTGACAGAAAACCCGTGGGGCTGGTTCAAGGCGCTGGTCATTCCGTGGATCGTGCTGGCCGTCATGTTTATCGGCATTTACAGCCGGGTACTGCGGGCCGATCTGGTTGCCCTGTCCGGCGAGGACTTCATGCGCACCGCGCGGGCCAAGGGACTTTCCCCCACCCGTATCCTACTGCGGCATGGGCTGCGCACCTCCATGATTACCTTTGTCTCCCTCTTCGGGCTGGATTTCGCGCAGCTTGTAGGGGGCGGCGCCCTGCTGACGGAAGTGGTGTTTGGTCTGCCCGGCGTGGGGCGGCTGACCTATCAGGCGCTGACCAATTTGGACCTGCCGCTGATTATGGCCACCGTGATGTATTCCGCCGTGTTTGTTGTGCTGGCCAACGCGGTGGTGGATGTCCTCTATCTGTTTCTGGACCCGAGGGTGCGTGATGCCCGCTGAAACGATCCCTATGCTCCCTGCCCCCCTGCTGGAGGTGCGGGATCTGTGCGTCAGCTTTCCCTCCCGCGGGCGGATGATCCCGATTGTGGAGCATGTGTCCTTCACGTTGGGTGAGCGGGATATTCTGGGGCTGGTGGGGGAATCCGGCTCCGGTAAATCCGTAACCGCCATGGCGCTGATGGGGCTGATTGACAGCCCCGGCGTGCAGATAACCGGCTCTGCCCTGTTCCGGGGGCAGGAACTGGTGGGGCTTGCGCAAAAACAGCTCCTCCGCCTGCGTGGCAGCGAGATCGCCATGATCTTTCAGGACCCGATGACGGCTTTTACGCCGGTTTACACTATCGGCTGGCAGATTGATGAGCAGATCCGCGCGCATGAACGCCTGTCCCGCAAACAGGCCCGCGCCCGCACTGTGGAGTTACTGGCGGACATGGGCGTTCCCGACCCGGCCCGCACGGCGGACCGCTACCCGCACCAGCTTTCCGGCGGCCTGCGGCAACGCGCCATGATCGCCATGGCGCTGTCCTGCAATCCGTCCCTGCTGATTGCCGATGAACCGACGACAGCGCTGGATGTCACCGTACAGGCGCAGATTCTGGACCTGATCCGCTCCCTGCGCAGCACCTACGGCTCCTCCGTGCTGCTGATTACGCATGACATGGGCGTTGTGGCGGAAACCTGTGACACAACATTGGTGCTCTATTCAGGCCGGGTGGCGGAAACCGGCCCGACAGATGCCCTGTTTGCACACCCCGGCCACCCGTACACAGCGGCTCTGCTGGCTTCCATCCCACCACTGGACGGCCCACGTCCGCACCGCCTGCCTGCCATTGCGGGCGCGCCCCCTGCCCCACTGGAACGCCCCGCAGGCTGCGCCTTTGCGCCACGCTGTTCCTATGCGCATGAAACGTGCCGTGACGCACCGCCACCACTGGTGCCACTCGTGCCAGCAGGACAGGCGGGACAGGCGGGACAGGCGGGACAGAATACTGGCGCACAGTCAGCGGCCAATATCCAGCAGCAATCAGCCCAGTTCGCAGCCTGTGTTCTGCCTGCGGAAGGCACGCTCCTGCTGCCTCGGCTGCTGGAAGCAGACACCGCCATGAGCAGTCCCGGCGGGATTATCCTCGGTCTATCAGATCAGGGCATCCAGCCTATGTTATCTTCCGCCGGGGAGCCGCCCCTATGACCCGCCGCTCAGACACGGCCATCACGCCAGATGCCAGTGCCAGTGCCAGTGCCAGTGCCAGTGCCAGTGCCAGACCGCTGCTGGACGTGCGGGATGTGCGCAAGACCTATCATCTGCCGCGTGGACAGACCCTGAAAGCGGTTGATGGCATCTCACTCTCCGTCATGCCCGGAGAAGTGCTGGGGCTGGTGGGAGAGTCCGGGTGCGGCAAATCCACACTCGGCCGGTGCCTGCTGCGGCTGACCGATGTGTCCTCCGGCGAGATCCTATTTGAAGGGCAGGACATTACGGCTCTGAAGGAACGTGCCCTCCGTCCGCTCCGTCAGCAGATGCAGATGGTGTTTCAGGATTCCTACGCCTCCCTCAATCCTCGCCGACGCATTGGAGACCTACTGGCAGAGCCACTCCGCGTGCATCCCGACCCGGACGGACGCAAACGCTCCCGCGCAACCATTACGGCGCGCCTGCATGAATTGATGGATCTGGTCAGCCTGCCCGTTAGCGCGCTGGAGCGTTACGCGCATGAATTTTCCGGCGGACAGAGGCAGCGCATCAACATTGCTCGTGCACTCGCACTTTCCCCCCGGTTGGTTGTGGCGGATGAACCTGTTTCCGCGCTGGATGTTTCCGTGCAGGCGCAGATTGTCAATCTGTTTGCCGACCTTCAGGCCCGGCTGGGGTTGACCTATGTCTTTATTGCGCATGATCTGGCCGTCGTGCGGCAGATTTCCACCAGCGTGGCCGTGATGTATCTCGGCGCTGTAGTGGAACTGGGGGAAACAGACGCGGTGCTGCACAGCCCGGCCCACCCTTACTCCGCCGCCCTGACCGCCGCAGTCCCACGCCCTGTGGTCGGTGCGGCCCGCGCGGCCCCACTGGGCGGCGATATTCCGAGCCCTGTGGCGCGTCCGGCTGGCTGCCGCTTTCACACACGCTGCCCTTTTGTGCAGGACCGTTGCCGGGTGGAAGAACCAGCCCTGCACGTAATAGAGCCGGGCCATTCCGTGGCCTGTCATTTTCCGCTGGCAGAAGGCTGAGCGGGCCAGTATGCAGAAAAGCCCTCAGCCGGAGGGCGACCACTCTGACGGATAAAGCCCGAACCTGCATGTTCCGCTTCTCTGCTTTAAGTGCCTGTGTGCGCTTTTACGCTGCCCTGCTGGGAATTGCCGCTATTTTTCTCACATTGGACGCGGGAACCTGCGTGCTGCGGTGCTTTTTGCCAGAAGGCCCACGAAGAAGACGCATAGCACGACGCTGGCTTTATACTGTGGCACGACGTGCTGTCCGCTTTCTCGACCATATGGATATTCTAAAATGCGACCTGACAGAGCTTGTCCCGTTACGAAATGAGACAGGGCTTGTGCTGGTTGCTAATCATCCCTCGCGTCTCGACAGCCTAATTCTGGCGGCAGCTCTGCCCCGGTTGATCTGCGTTACCAAGGCCTCCATCTGGGACCGTCCAACACTAGGCAGCACGTTGCGCACCGCAGGCTATGTTCGGCATGATAGTTTACTAAAACTAATTTCTCCCGCAACGGAAAGCCTGAAAGAAGGCTGCCAGCTTCTCCTTTTCCCCGAAGGCACGCGCTCCCGCGTCGGTGCGGAACAGGGGGCGTTTCAGCCCGGCTTTGCCGCCATTGCACAACGCACCCGGTCCGCCGTGCAGCCTCTATTGATTGAGACGGATTCACCCTATCTGTCTCAGGGCTGGCCATTCCTGCGCCGCCCCCCATTACCTATGTGCTACCAGATCCGTCTTGCCCCGCGCTTCCCAGCACCTGCGCGGGATGAAGCCAGTGGGCGCGCGCTGGTGGAGGCCACAGAAACCCTTCTGAAACAGGGGTTAGCCCGGAAAACGTTACAGAAGACGTAGTTTTCCAAGCGACACAAATCAGTCCAGAAAAGCCGAAAATTTTACCAAATGGCCATTCTGCTTTATGAAAGCAGACTGTGATAGCCTATTTTCCTTTCTGGATATTTCGTGATGCCTGAAAACTCCGCCTCTGCCGCAGACCGTCTGCACGCTGTTCTGACCACACTACGCACCACAATGGATGCGCAGATCAGCACCTCGCCTTCCGTGCGGGAAGAACATAGCCATGGCGAGGCGATGAGTACGGCCCGCTTGCCAGACGCCGTAGTTTTTGCAGAAAGCACACAAGATGTCTCGACCGTTCTGCGGGCCTGCCATGCGGAACGGGTGCCGGTCGTCGCCTTTGGTGCAGGCACTTCAGTAGAAGGGCATGTGGTACCACCGGAACACGCCATTAGTCTTGATCTCTCCCGTATGACCGCCATTCTTGCGGTGAATGCAGAGGATCTCGACTGCCGCATACAGGCAGGACTGACGCGCCAGAGCCTGAATACCCAGATCCGCGATACGGGGCTCTTCTTCCCGGTGGATCCGGGAGGTGAAGCCACGCTCGGCGGCATGTGTGCCACCCGAGCCTCCGGTACTGCCGCAGTACGGTACGGCACCATGAAAGAAAACGTTCTTGGACTCACTGTTGTTCTGGCAACTGGTGAAATTATTCACACAGGCGGCCGTGTGCGGAAGTCTTCCACCGGGTATGATCTGACATCCCTATTTATCGGGTCAGAAGGCACATTGGGCGTCATCACGGAAGTTCAGTTAAAACTACATGGACGCCCTGAAACATTATCTGCTGCAGTCTGCCAGTTTGAAAATCTGCATGATGCCGTGCAGACCGCCATGGAAATCATTCAGTGCGGTATTCCCATCACGCGCGTGGAGCTGATGGACGCTGTGCAGATGCAAGCCTCCATCCAATTTTCCAAGCTGGAAGGTTATCGCCCGCTAACCACGTTATTTTTTGAATTCTCCGGTGCGCCTGCCGCTGTACAGGAACAGGTAAGTGCTACGGAAGCACTTGTCGAAGCCAATAATGGTCTGGGTTTTGCATGGGCCAATAGTCCGGAAGAACGGTCTCTGCTGTGGAAAGCACGACATGATGCATTCTGGGCCGCCAAAGCACTGGCCCCACAGGCGCGTGTTATTTCTACTGACTGCATTGTCCCCATTTCCCGGCTCGGCACTCTGATTGATGGGGTCTATGAGGATATCAAAGCCTCAGGCCTCCGCGCCCCGCTCTTAGGCCATGTTGGCGATGGAAACTTCCATACCCTGATTATTACGGAAGACACGCCGAAGGGGCACGCACAAGCGTGGGAGTTGGACAAGAAAATTGTCGCCCGAGCTCTTGCCCTTGGTGGATCATGCAGCGGCGAGCACGGCGTGGGTATGGGCAAGCTGGATTTTCTTGAAACGGAACATGGTTCCGGGGCCCTCAGCGTTATGCGAGCCCTGAAAAACACCATGGACCCACACCATATTCTCAATCCGGGCAAACTCCTTCCCGCAGGACCAGTCTATCAGGGATAAAATTTCCCCCTGCAAGAAAAAGAGCGATGCGGACGCATACCTCGTGCGACCGCAAAGCTCTTTTTTGTTTCCCATTCTGGCGTTTGGATTGGCAAACATGCGACAAAAGACAAGAAACTGGGCACTCTGGGCCGTATCACTTACGCGCGACAGCCTCTCAACCCTGCATAGATTGAACCATCGCAGGAATGCTATTCTTTATTTACAACAACAAATTTTTGGAGATGGTATTTTTTACAATATTTTTGACTACGATGTATTTTATTTAGGTCAGACCTCTATCATGACTTTAAGAGCCCGTTTAGAAATTCATCATCTGACGCTGAACTGGCCCCTTACGGAGCACATATATACCCCCGATGCTATCTCTATAATTAACCTGCCATGCAACAATTATTCTACCGTGGTTTAGTGGCATTTCGTGGGATTATCCGAGCCCACGTGGGATAGGTGCTTTTAAAACATGGTGTTTCAATAGCCGCTAAAAGGCCGTTAAAGGGTTCTTGAATTCTGCAAGAAGCGATGCAGTGCGGAACGTGATGGTAGTTTTTTTTCAGGAAACGTCTTCTGTGCGTCGGTCAGCAACTCATCAATAAAGTGGGTTTGCTGTTTCTCCAGGAAATATGTCTGAAGCTCTGGATCAGCCCTCAATGCATTAGGTCGGCCCGCAGTGGGTTGTTCATCACTTCTGCCAAGATAAGTCTGAATACGTGAAAGCTTCCATGCATTTTCACCAAAAACACAACGCACCCTATTGCTGATATGCTGCAAGGATAAGCCGGTCGGCAAAGCATCCAGAAAAGATGCTATTCTAAGATTGGTTTCAATCTGTTCATTATTCATGGTATTATTCGCTATATCTGTGGTAGAGATTTCAAGACGCGCTGCGACACGGTGTTATTCAGCCGACCATAGGATCGCCCTTCGGGGCGGGTTCGTTTGGGGGTTCTGGCTGGCCCCCCGGCGCGTCATTCCTTATTTATTTGTCCGTGACTTCCGGCACAGGTACCTGCATCACCTGACCTTTGAAGGAAAGGCGCATTTTGAGGTTGGGCAAGCACTGCATGATCGCAAGCGCCTCATCAGGCTTTTGCATGTGCAGTTCGACCAGTGTCTCAATGATCGGACGGGAAATGGCATATCCTTTCTCGGCTTGCATGTTCACGATATCCCGTGAATGCGCCCGTGCGATCTGGGCACGCATTGCCTCGGTCTCACGCTGCATTGTCATCATATTCTGGCGATAGCCAACAAGCCGCGCATCAGAGGAAAGTAGCACAGCATCCAGCACATCGGCGGGAGAAGACGCGCCACTGAGCATCACCCCGCAATCCGGTCTGTCCAGGGAGGTGAGATAGCTCAGCACCTCCTGTAAGGCCCCGGTCAGATCGGTGTCGGGTGCGTCCTCAGGCAGTCCCAGACGTTGCCTTATGGCAATAGCGTTCATGTTTGTATCCTCCCGTCCGTTTACTTGCCGCTTGCAGCAGGTGGCTTGCCATCAGCCGTAGTGCCGCTACCCGCCGCATAGGTTTCAGACGGATTGACAAAATCCGCTACTTTTTCCCAGGCTGCCGTCGAACCGTTAGCGCACAGCAGGAATTGGGTAATGATCGGTATGGCCGTGCCAGCCCATTCGTTGGACGTAGCCTCAATGGTCTGGGAGCGCAGGATACGCAGGGCTGCGTTCTCGTTGCCCGGCAAGGTCACAAGATGGGTGGGCCGGATACCCAGCGGCCTGCCATTCTCGGAGCGCTGGCTCATCATGGCCGCTCGCACCGCCGCGTAATTGTAGGGCGTAAGCGGGTCGGTGCAGGCAAAAGCCAGTTGCCACATACCATAACCAGCGTTGTAGCGGGCATCCGCGCCGTAATAGTACTTGTTGTCAAAGAACGCGCCACCGGAGCGCGGATCGGTTTTCTGTGTGAAGGTGACAGGACGACGGCTCTGGAAAATCAGCGGGCGGATCGGACGGGAGCAATCCAGCAGGAACCACGGTGCGTAGGTGCCAGACCCAAACACATTGCTGACGGTGCGCTGTGCCTTTCCGGTTCCCACGACATGATTGGCACTGAAGAAAGGCTGTCCATCATAGCATTTCTGGGTAAAGCCATCGCCCAGCAGACCGAAGATCAGTTCGTCGGGGTGCGAGGAGGCGGAAAGCGCCATATCGCGGATGACCGGTCCGAACAGACCATAGCGATCATCCTCAATATCGTTCCGGTCTATGTCGATGGTCTGTTCCCAGTTGCGGTTGACGATACTGAACCGCGAGGTGCCCAAGGAGTGGATGACACGCGAGCCGACCCACTCCCGCACAGACGGCAGGTTATTCAGAAAGCCATAGGTTTCCACTGCTGTGCTGCTGGGCACGATCATCGCCACGTCCTTATAATGGGACTGAGCGTTTTCCAGTTCCTTGTTGAAAGCGGACTGGAAGTTTGTGAAGATGATTTGCAAATTGCCTTGCGAGATTTGCATGGCCAGTTATCCCTGTTTTGAGGTGTTGGAAGGCGAAAGACCGAGAGCTTCCTTGAGGCGTGCGTCCAGAGCGGCTTCCTCGGCGGACTGGGCATTGCCATCTGCACCGGGTGGGCGGCATGTCAGGGCGGCAATGGCGTCCATATCGGCCTGTATGCGGGTCAGGATCGTCCCGACCGCCCCGCTGCGTTCCGCGTCGGTCAATGAGATCAATTGGGTCAGGGCCGGATTATTGGTTAGCGCGGCTGAATCAATGATCGAGATGTCTTGCTTGTTATTCCCGTCGAAACCGATAACAGGGGAGATGAAACGGTATTCCCTACTGGCGACAGCCTTACGCCCTGCCTCCGTCCATTCGACCTTGCCCCATATCCCGTTGTCGCGTGCCTGAAGCTCGGTAATCCATCCAGCGGCGGAACCGTTGCCCTTTGGCACGACTGACCCGTGATCGTAATCGACCGGTAACGGCCTGCCTCCCTTGGGAAGGGAAGCCTCAATCAGTTTGCCGGGGTCAGAGACAGTCCAGGGACCACGCCCGTCCTTGGCCGAGAAGGTGCCGGAGGGCAGAAGATGTATCCATTCGGGCGCGCTGTCTTGGGCTGCGTTCAGTTCGAAAAAGATTTCCCTCATCGTTCCGCCTCCCGTTTCCACTGCTGGAATTTGGCAGCACGACGCTTTTTATATTGTCTGCCAATACAATATGACTGACGAACGCTGACACCAATTAAGGGCGCAATGGCAGCTGATCCCAAGCCTTGCTTTGCATAAAATTCATATCTGAATTTTCTGGCTACAGGGACAATAAAAGGAACCCTTTTGTATTCCTTAAAAATAGTATCCAGCATGTCTGGTCCGAATGCATCTATAATTTCCTCTCCCTTGCGGGAATGCGTTCTTGATGAGGACGTATGGATACAGAACTCCTGACCTGAAAACCGTTCAATAAACCGAACCGCAACCTCGTCGCCAAATTTTTCCCGCAGAAAAATTAAAGCACTTGGATTAAGTTTATCGGTAGCGTTTTGTCTCTGCATCCTCATGCCTCAGCCCAATGTTTTTCAAGACTGAAAAGTGTATGAGTTTGCAGTAACATCCCATTCGGAAGAAATTCCTTCCGCAAAATAATTGCGGAATAATCTTCTATTTTCTTATTTTAATCTGACATAAATTATCATTGAAGGACTGCAAAATATCAGTGCTCTATCTATTTTTAGGATAACTCTGAACCCAGAAAATCCATGATATCCATTTGTCTGGAATTATGCTGCGCACTCCCAGACAAAGGTTTTGAAGATTTTTCCATTTTAAGGATTGCATTCACCCAGCGCGAAGTCGTCCCAACTCTCAAGGCTATCTCATTTCTGCTATACCCCAGTTCTGCCAGTTTCCAGATACGCCATCGACGACACTGGGGGATGGAAATTGAGCTGCCACCTGCAAAATTCACAAGAGCCAAGGCTAAATCTCTTCCAAAACAGCTTTCTAGACTTGAACCCTCAGCAACGCGTGGCACGGATATTTGCTGGCCACCGTTTGCATCCATAAAAGACAAAACGACATTTTCATCGGCTGAATTAAGCAAGGCGACAAGAATATCAGGTAGCGGGGTCATGTCGTGTTCCTAAAAGGATTATAAAAGGCACTAAAAGGGGGCTGTGTGCGTTTTAAGATGCTTTGGGTACCAGAGTGGCTCAGATGGTAGAAACGCGCCTCAGGGGCGCGTTTTCCGTGTCACCATATTTTTCAGGATAATGACCGCACTTCGGGCATCCTTTTCGGGCAGGAACCGTAAGGCGGAAACCCTCCATGTGCGTTCCAGCCAGTGGCCAAGCTGTGTTTCTGTTCCCGTGCCTTCCGTATACTCTGCCCACAAGCGCCGGATGGCAGCAACCTGTCCGGCGGTAGCAAACCCCGGCCTTCTGCCGAGGTTCGTACGATTGGCGTCACTCTGAAAGCCGAGTTTTGCAAAAAGCTCCATCAATTCTCGGAATGCTTCCGCTGTCAGGTCGCGGGATGATGAAACACCACCCACGCGCATGAGGATATTCCGGTAGTCATCATCAGTCAGTCCGAGGCGTTTCCGAGCCACCTGGACAAGGCGCACCTTGGCAGGATCAAGGGGTTTACGCCGCATTATCATAAGCCCTGCGACAGAGTGCTGTCAGATCACGGCTTCTGGAATGGGCTGTATAAACAAATTCCCGAAGACTCTCACTAGCATTTGGCCAATTTTCTGCCCAGTCAACACTGTCTAAACTGGCGTCAAACAGTTCTAAAACGCCTCTTAAAAGGGCTTCAAGACGGCAGGCTTCACCCTCGATATCCACAAGATCAGGCTTGCTCATCAGACCAGACCTCCCGTCACGGCTATGGAGGTTTTCAGGGTAGACAGTGTGATGTGCTTTCCATCTGCAATCTGCTCTGCCATTTCCACTACCCGCTTTATATTATGTAAGCCGCCTCGTTCACGGCCAACGCGATAGAGCAAGGCAAACTCTTTCTCGCCCATGATATTGAGATGTTTGCAGACGGCCCGGACATCTTCCTCACTGATCGCAAGATTGACCATCTTCTGCCCGAGGCGACCCGAAAGAGCATCCATGTCTTCAGAACGCCGCCTGCCACAGATACGCTCATGCAGGCTTTCCGTCCCGACAAGAACGATGCCCGGATTACAGCCGCGTGTTTCTAGCCGATCCCAGATATTCCGAATGGCGGATAGGAGATCGGCAGACATGAACTGGGCTTCATCCAGAATGAGCAGACTGGTCTGGCCTTCCAGCTTGAATTCAATGCTCCGCATGATGTCCTGCGGACAGTCACCGCGTGACGTGTAGATTCCTAAAGCGTCTGCAATATGAGCAAGGCCGGGCCGGGTCTTGTCTGTGGCGCGTGTCATCATGATGTAAATGACTTCCTGCCCATAAGAGCACTCGTCTTCATCAGGCGCAGTATTCAGTTTCGCCGCCACCATGCGGGCTGCCGTGGTTTTTCCTGTGCCAGACGGAGCTGTCAGCAAGCCGATCATGCCGGTGCGATAGCTGGCGAGCATCACACCTTCCATGTCTTCCAACACACTGGTAGGCCACAATGTGCCGGTATTGTTGCTGTTCTCGTTCGCTCTTGGTAGTCTTATAACCTTGGTCATTAGGTGTGTCCCTTGTGGTCAAATTGCCGGGAAAAGCCTCCCGGCTGGCGGTCGTCGGGTGCTCGCAACACCCGACGACTAGGCTCTCCGTCGCATCGGTGAGGCATTCAGCTTTTTGTATGCCTCAGCCTGAGTGCGACGGAATTCTTCATTATCCGAAAGTTTGGCTGGGGCTGCCAATTTAGGCTGCCGCGCGGCTTCTTTCAGAACAGGTGAAATTGTGATTTCTGCTTCCGGTGTTACCGGTCTCGGGGCGGGATTAGCGTCTACAAAACGCGCCATTTCCCCCATAAGATCAATCGGTTCGAGATCGGAAGATATAGCGTGTATATCTTTCTTGAGGGCACGAGAGCGGCGTGATTGCTCTATCGCACCAGCCCGATCGGTCATGGCGTAAGCTGTTTCTTCCACAGCAACGAGAAGAGGATTATCCTTATCATCCAGACCGATAATGCGTGTGCCATTACCCATGAAAGGCACGCGGAACCGCTGCTTTTCCCCAACCATTTGCGCCATGGCATCGTGATGATAACGACGACCGTTGATAGAGACGATGCCACCGGTTTTGATGACACGCGTTTCTTCCGGGCCGAAGGCCAGCTCGACTTCGCCAGGGTCAAGGATGATGGAACGCCAGTCCTCAGCCACAAAATGCTGCATCCTGCCATCAGGTGAATACCCAGCAATTTCCCCTTTTTGCTGCGGGGTTGCGTTATAGAAAGCGACAGCAAGCTGGATATTCCGGTGGATGCTGGCAGCGTCTCCCGGCATGGGCACAGGCGCTTTGCCCTGATTTTCCACCTTTTTGTTCATTCTCTGCCCACCAATGAAGCCTTTAAGCATAGGTTCAATGGTACGGGTAAAGTTCGAGAAGACGCCTTCAATAACTTTGGATTGTGGGTTGTAGGCCCGGCTTCGAACGATTCCTGCTGAGAGAGAACTGGTAACTTTTATCGCCATATCTTTGCCAGCCGACCGGACAAGGCTGGCTAGGCGAGCCAGATCATTTGCTGCTTCTCCCAACTGGAATTCACCGCCATTGTCAAAATATAGGTTTTTGGGAACGCCCCAGTTGGGGTCGGCAAACATGTCTCTGAGAGTTTCAAGAACATGCTCCCGTCGAATAGCTTCCCCTTTGGGACAAATGAAGCTGCGAACAAATATCCGGTTGGTCGCAAGATCAAGGAAGGCAATCATTTTAGCGGTAGTATGGGAGCCATCCTGACGGGAAATCAGGAAGTCACAATGCCGGACATCTGCTGCCACCATATCCATAGGTAATAGGCCATCACGCGTCCGTGTGATACGGGGTTCTGCGTTAGAGGCATAACCACCAGCATCATGCTTTTTTGTATGGATCAGGCGCGCGCGTTTACGTTCTTTCTTGTCCACAAAGTTCTTGGGAACCCAGCAGATTTGCTTGAGGATGGAGCTATCCGAGGCAATGCCAGTCCTAGTGGCAATATCCTGACAACGTGGCTGCATAAGCATCTGAATTTTGTAGACACTGGACGCACCATGAGCCCAATAGCTGCGGACAAAACGGTCCAATTCCTTGGCGATTTTCTGCTGGTCTTCCTGACAGACGCCAGCTTCCGTCATAGCTCTGTCCCATGCACGCCATGCAACAACGCGCGAAGATCCACGATCAGCGCGATGCCCTCTATGCAAGCCACAAAGACCCTCTTTTTCGTAAGAGCTGACCCACCCTCTAAGCGTTCGTTCTGATACTCCGCTAGATTGTCTATCGTGGGATTTTGGGAATTTTCTTGCAATCTCTCTTATGCATTGGGCTCGTTCTGCGGAGCCTCGTTTTCCAGAAGCCATAATTCGCAATACGAGGGTAAGGCGATGGTTTGTGTCTATTGAGGGTGATTTTAATGAGTTATTATCAACGATTAAGGTAGAATTAATCTCTTCAGGTAACGACGTCCTATCGATCAAATATCTTTTCCCGGAACTTCCTCCTTTTCCAGTAGTCACGGCAACAGACAAAGTTTTTCCACGCCATGCTGCACCAGATAACGCTTTACGAGCAATTGCTCTGGCTGCTTGAGGAGAAATATTCGCTAGCCTAGCAAAAGCGTTAGAGCCTGTTTGAAAAGTCACGGATGAGCGTTTC
>NZ_LHZV01000056.1 GCF_001581005.1 Acetobacter orleanensis | reverse complement strand
GATTACGAGCGACGCATCGATGTCTCAAACGCCATGATCCTCGTCGCAATGGGGGCCAATCTCATCCGCAGAAACGCTCATCCGTGACTTTTCAAACAGGCTCTCAGATAAGCCTGACTATCAAACAACGCGTTAGGGCTACGGCCCTCCTGAGAACCGTGGTTCAAAAAATGTTCCAGCGGGTCAATTCCAGCTTCCCGAACATCGGGATACATAGCCAAATACCACCCACCATCAAAATAGATAACGGTTTGAAATTCCTGACTGTCCTGCATGATGGGCTGCGCTCCATTAATTTCATTCTGCGAAGACGCTGCCACCAAGCCAGTGTCCCGCTGTATAGTACTTGTTTCTAGTGCACCGATATTAGATTCAGGAACAAAATCCACCGGCTTTTTTTTAGAAGCTCGTGGACGATGTGAAATCTTAGGGTCGTTCACCAATTCCGCTTTTGCTACCTTGGCTGCCTTGGTTTGAACTTTACTCATCCGCGCGCTCATATGCCAACCCACACCATTAATATATTACGGTCCTACTAATGATTTTTTGCAAAGGTTGTCCAGTAAAAACAGGAATAAAAAAATCGTAATTTCATTAAACAGAAGGTAAGAAAACAAAAAAGCAGCAGCATAAACAGTCTATTTTAGTAACACAAATCAGATTTGTTAATTTTTTCAACCTCCAATGTGTTAAATTTTTTAGAAATTTTCATCTTAAACAAATGCCGCTCAAAGTGCGGCATTTGAAAAATTAAAGATGAAAATCTTTTATACCATCCTGATATGTGACACTGCTTTAGGCTGTTGTCCTTCATCCAGAATATAATAGTGAATCCCTTCAGAAACCCAGTCTTCTCTAAAGCCAGCCCGAAGGTAAACATCCCGACATGGCGTATTATCCGGTAATTCATGGACAGAAGCCGTTACACGCACATGACCCAGAGCCTTGCGAACATGCGCGGCAGCCTCTGCCACCACAAACTCCTCAACCTCCATACCTAAGACACGGCAACTCATAACGTACTGAACAATCTCGGAATTTTTAAGGTACAGGACACCGACCAACCCATAATCCGTAAACTTGTCCTGCACATTAAACGCTAGAAGCTGGCCACCCTCTTTCAGGAAATCAGCTACCTCTTTAAAGGCCCAACGTTTCCCAGATGTGTTGAACTGGTTCGTTTTATTGGTGAGTTCCAGCGCTCTCGCGAATTCTGGCTGGGCTGTATCGGTAATGTATTGAAAAGATACCCGACATTCCAGCGAGAGCAGAAAATCTTCACGGCTCATGGCAGATCGGGTTTCTTCGCGCTCAATCTGAGCACGAATCATGTCCTCCCGCCGCTCGGATTCTGCCGTCAGTTGCGCAATCTGTGTTTCGGCGGACCACAGCAAAATACGCCGGGTTAGATACGGGTTCCCCCCCATCACACGCAGATCTGGGAAAGCAGATGCCACGGCAGCACGTTCTACTGGATTATCATCAACAAAAACCACGCTTTTGGGCTTAATGTTGAACTCCTTGCAGATTGCCGCGATATTTTCCGCCTTGGGCTGCCAGTTGATCTTGAGAGATGCAAAGTCCTCCAGAGAGACCAGTTTAGGATTAACAACGTCATCCCATCTCTGCCTGACAGTTTCATAGTCATTTTTCGAGCAGATCGCCACGAGAATGCCGCGCGCGCGCAGATAATGGATAGCTTCCCATACCCCAAGCGGCCAACCATCCGTACGCGGCCAAGGCTGCACATCCGGACGATAATGCTCGGCAAGCTGCCCACGCCAGAGCGTGTTATCCAGATCAAAAATGACAGCTTTAACCTGATCAACCTGATGGACCGTGCGATAAGACGTCACAATCTGGCGATATGCTGCATCCAGAAATTCATCGCGTTTGATCGGGTAAACCGTCTCCAGCGGCGGAATAGGCTCATTTCGGGCAACCGCCCCGAAGTCATCCCAGTCCTGAAACGTCACGCCGCCATGAGAATAGAAATAGACGACATCATCGAGAACGTACTGCTTCCCAACAGCACAGGCGACGGAATCCACATCCAGTACATAAGCATTTTTGTAAGTCTCAACCCGCTTGATCAAATAATCATTCAGTTGATGAACAATCGAGACCAGATCACGCCCCCCCCCCTTCCCCTTAAGGCTCGACGCACTACTCATTTGCGGGACAATGAAGTTAGAAACGAAGGTCAGTAGCCCATGTGATTCATTATAAACCATGGCGGCTGACAGCATGACATCAAGAAGATTTTTCGCGTCTTCCAGAATTGTTTCCGCAAAGCCGGGTTCATTAAAACGGAAGCCTTCAATTACCCGATCACTCAACAGAGTTCGCAAAGGGATTTGAACATATTGCAGATCATAGCTTTCAACCGGTGCTGGAGGCTGCTGCGGAAGAACGCTGACAAAATTATATGGAATATAATCGAACGCAGTTTCAGGATGACGCGCTTTAAATTGCTCAAAATACAACGCGGTAAGACATGAACCGACCAGTAAAACCCGGTCGATTTTTTTTTCTGTCCGTTCCAGATCGGCGGGGAACAAAAACTCCGCCGTCGCCATACCCTGTCCTGCTTGTTGCGCCATGATAACCTTATTCCTGTTACACTCGTACTATCTTAACGTAGCTCTATCTCAACGTAACTGCGCGGCTTGTACACCTTATTGGACGCACTGGCACGCTTTCAGTTCGCCATGCGGTTACTCTAGGTACATTACACTGAAAACCCAAGAATATGGAGGCCTCAGGCAAGATAAACCCCATGAAAAATCTTCAAAACAGGACATAAGACAATTTCTATTTTATATTGAGAAATAATTTTTTTAAATTGTCAGATTTTAATTTATATGAAAAATAAACATAATATTTAAATTTATAATTTTTAAAAATATTGTGAATATTAATTATTTATTTTTACTAAAGTAATTTTTTATTAATATTTTTATTTTAAATATATTATTACTATAAAATGAATTTATTTAAAAATTTAATACATTTTTATTTTGT
Organism: Acetobacter orleanensis; assembly: GCF_001581005.1. Taxonomy (GTDB): domain Bacteria; phylum Pseudomonadota; class Alphaproteobacteria; order Acetobacterales; family Acetobacteraceae; genus Acetobacter; species Acetobacter orleanensis. Next base: position 76,718 of record NZ_LHZV01000056.1, on the reverse strand, counting down.
TATTTCTTTTTTATTTTCAAATTAATTTTTTTCTTAAACTGCACCTTAAAACTGCAACATAAGACGCAGGATTTTACCGTTCTCATGCCTTATTTTTTCCGATATAGTTAGACAGATTAAAAGTTAAATCTGCACAAACGGGAAATGTAATGGTTACTTTGACAGCATGGAACAAAAAAGACATAAAAACGATCATTGATTCAGAAAAATTTGATCTTGATTTTTATCTCGCAGAAAATCCTGATGTAAAAAAGTCAGGGCTTGATCCTATTGTACACTATGTACTTTACGGCTCTCAAGAAAACAGAAACCCGAACGAAAACTTTAATACAGAAATTTACTATAACCTTTATAAAAACGCTATTGGTCAAGATGAAAACCCGTTTGCGCACTATATAAGAAATAACGAAAATCTCTATTTTTTCGAAAAAGGCTTACTTCAGGAATATGGCTATGATTCCATCAGTAACGCCCTAAACAGACTCCGGAAATATCCCTTTTTCAACGCCGAATGATTATATCCGCATGAACGCGGATATTTCCTCCGCCAAAATGTTACCTGCCCGCCATGCCCTGCTTTACGGGATTGGAGAAGGGCGTGAAATCTTTTCCAGACGCTCGATCGTCAGCTTTCTCGGGAAAGAATGTAAAAACGATATCGACTACAAAATCAGCAAAAAAGATACCAGCAAGACTCTCCCGAAGACCGTTGGCGTTTTTTACCATTCCAAAGGCAATTCCTTTATCAAGGAACTGGCGGAATGTCTGGATGTCTACCTCAAAAACAGCGGGCTGAATTCTCGCGTCATGACGGAAGAAACTCCCGAAAATGAGGCGCCCGAACTCTGCGTTTTTTGCGCCCCGCATGAATTCTTCTTCCTGTCCGGGAACGAGGCATGGAAAAAGGACGACATCATCAAACGCTCCATCATGTTCAATACGGAGCAACCACAGACACTCTGGTTCACGCGCGGGATCATCTATATCATGATGTCCGCTGGCGTGATGGACCTGTGCTACCAGAACCTGAAATCCTTCTCCGATGTCGGGTTGAGCGTCTTTCATTTTGACCCACCGGTCAAAATCGAATCCTGTACCCTTTCAGCAGAAGACCGTAAGCACCCACTTTTCCGCGTTCTGCCGGAACCCGCACAAAAAGCCTCGTCCCCGTTCACGCCAATCAGTGAGCGGAGCATTGATGTCAGTTTCTTCGGGAATGCGTCCCGCAAGCGGGAAAAATTCTTCTCCCGCTCAGCCGCCTTCTTCGCGGATTACCAGAACTTCTTTTACTACCGTAAAGCCGATGGCCCCATTCCAAGCTCCGGCCTGTATGACATTCTCTCGCGCTTGCCGCGCTATGTGTCCGAGAATTCAAAAATCTCTCTCAATGTGCATCGTGATGATAACTGCTTCTTTGAGTGGCACCGTATTGTCAAACAGGGCATGGCCTCTGGTTCCATTATCGTCACGGAAGAATGTTTCCCGCATCCACTTTACAAAAATGGGGAGCATTATCTGACTGAAACACCGCGCCACATGCCCAATCTGGTGGAATGGCTGGTCCGTACGGAAGAGGGTCAAAAAGAAGCAGAAAGAATTCAACAAAACATTTTCGCGGTATTAGAGAACGACGGTATCTTCAATTCCAAGAATCTGGATCTGAAAAATTATATTTCTTCCATATGGAGTAACCTGAAATGAGCGTTTTGAAACCATGGGCTCCGGCTGGAAATATTGAGTTTTCTTTCAAGAAAAAATCAAGAAAACCCAAAGATCTGATTACAGTCTGCGTTACAAATTTCAATTATGCGGCTGTTATCTGTGAATGTCTGGATTCTATCGTCGCACAGACACACGAGAATATTGATCTCGTCGTGGTGGATGATCTGTCTGAACGTGATGACTCCATTGAAGTCATCACGGAATGGATGGAAGAGAACAAGCAGCGTTTTTACCGTGCGACGCTAATTCAGAACAAACGTAATCAGGGCCCTTCCTTTTCCCGTAACGTTGCTTTTGAAAACGCATTGGGCGAAGCCGTCTTCATCATGGATGCGGACAATACGGTCTATCCCAAAGCGTTGGAAAAAACATATACCGCGCTCATTAAGGGCGGCTTTCCAGCAGTTTATACACAGATTGAAGAATTTGGTGACCGTAAAGGCATTGGTCACGCCGATATCTGGGACCCTGCTCGTATGAAGCAGAATAACTACGTGGACGTCATGGCTCTGATCCGTAAAGATGCCTGGGCGAGCGTAGGCGGCTTCTGCCATATTGAAGAAGGCTGGGAAGATTATGATTTCTGGCTGAAGTTTATTGATCGCGATCTCAGCCCCGGATATCTACCGGAAATTCTGTGCCGTTATCGTGTTCACAACACATCACGCACGGCAACAGAAGCACTTTCCGCGCATTATGATTTAGAACTGGTGATGGAGTTCCGTCACCCATCACCGCAGATTGAAAACTGATTTTCAGAAACTGAGCATGTTGGGCCGGCTTATCCGGCCCAACACGCTTCATTTCTCTTATCCGGTCCGATAGACAGCTTTATTTTGGCTCTTGGCCAGACTGAAAAATGCAGCCCGTTCGCTGATAAATTTAAGACAAAAGTAATTGCCTCTCTTCATAAACCCTGAAGAGAGGCGTTCTCCGTTCTTACCACGTCGGCGCAGGGCCTTTGACAATTTGCGCGAGGTCATCCGGCCGGATCCATTTCTGGAATGCGGCCTGCACCTCCGCACCTGTCGCCTTGTAATAGACCTGCGCTGCACGATCCGTATTATCCAGCGGCAGGCCCAGTTCTTCCAGACCGAGATATTGAGAGGCAATGCTGCTCAGACTGGCCCGACGTAGCGGCAAGCTGCGTAAGAGCGAGGCTTTTGCCAGAGACAATTCATCCTCGGTCGGCGGTGCCGTCTGCATATCTTTGAGATCCTTCAAAGCTGCAACACGAGCTTTTCCAACTTTATCCGGGTCTGATCCATATTCAATCGTGTAGGCACCCCGCGTACGGCTCCAGTCAAAACTGCTGCCAACCGAATACACATATCCTGTCTTAACCCGCAGGTCCCTATACAGGCGGGATGAGAACAAACCGCCCCCAAGCACCTCATTTCCCAACTGCAAGAGGAAATGGTCAGGGTGAGAGGGCGTCAGTCCCAGCGTTTCCGCCAGCACCACCGTATCCTGCACGCTATTTTTATCTGGCACATTGGCGCGAGAAGCCTTGCTGAGCGGCACGCTCGGTAAATCCACCACCGGTTTTGGACCGTTTGCTTTCCAGCCGCCAAAGGCCTGTTCCACCACAGTGCGGGCTTTTTCCGGCGTGATATCCCCCGTCACAACAATGGTCGTCAGGTCAGGCCGCCACGCTGCCTGATAATAACTCATCACATCATCCCGCGAAACACTCATGATGGATTGCGGTGTTGCATGCCGGAGTTCAGGATCTTTCTGCGGAAGCAACGCTGTTTTCACAGCCTGACCAAACAGGAATCCGGGAGAAACCAGCATTCCTGCCTGCCCCTGTGCGGCCTGCATTCTTACAATCTGGAATGCCTTCTCTGGAAAGGCCGGGTGGAGTTCATTTTCTGCAAGAAGTGCAATACCTTTTTCAAAATCAGGTGTCAGAACCTGTAGAGAAAAGCTACCCCCTGCACGTTCCCAAGCCGGAATATCATCAAGTGCTTTCTGGAAGCCCAGGCGGTCATGCGTTGTTGTACCGTAGGAGAAGAGGGACTGAGTCAAATCCTCCACACCTTCCTTCCCTTGCGGTTCCTGCAAGGCGGAATTCTGGCGGATTTCACCTGACAACTGGATGGTGTGGCTAACGTGTGATGGCCAGACAATCAGCTTAAGCCCGTTTGGCAGCGTGCTGACAACAGGCTGCGGGGTCGGTTTGGGTTCTTCCAGACGGGACAACGCTTTTTCTGCCCAGTCTGGTAGCTTAACTGGTTTGTCCGGCGTGGACGCGAAAGATTCCGCACCGCCAAACCCTTTCCCGGCGACAGCTTTCCCTGAGGCCTCAGGCGTTAGCACGGCTGTCACAGCATGGGCCGGGTCCAGCAGCGTTGCGGCAAGATGGTTAACGGCTTCCGGTGTAACCGCCTGATAGGCGGCAACAATATCACCCGGTGCATCAAGATTATGGAACGCCAGCGCCGTGGACCACTGGGCAGCCAAGCCACTCACGGAGTTTGCTGAAAACTGAAGCTGCGCAATCTCGCGTTTTTTGGCCGCTTCCACCAATTCAGCGGGAACGCCTTCTTTGCGAATTTTTTCCAGAACACCGCGCAGATCGCTCAGGGCTTTTGCGGAATCACCCCCTTTGGGGAAGGCAGCAAGCGCCAGTCCAAAACCTGCTTCTTTTTTTGGGGCATATTCAAACCCGGCAAACAAGGCTTTACCTTGCGGCACAAGATCATACAGCGCGCCACGCTGGCTACCAAGCACGTCAGACAGGATATCCGCGACAGCAAAATTCTCTGCCGTGCGCCCCGGCATGGGGTAAGCAAGTGTTGCAAACCCAACCGGATAATCCGTCGGGAAACTCAGCGTTTTGGCCGGAGGCGGTACGGGCTTTACCTTCGGGCGCGCTGGCAGCGTTTTACGCGGAATAGCGCCGAATGTTTCTCGAACGTGCTCCAACGCAGTCACCGGATTTACATCGCCAACAATGACCAGAACGGCATTGTTGGGCGCATACCATTTTTCGTAAAAATCACGCAGACGCGCGGCATCTGTTTTTTCAAAAGACGGACGTGTGCCCAAGGCGTCATGCGCATAGGGCGTCCCGGCAAACAGAATAGACTGCAACTGTTGCAGATATAGGTAAGCCGGGCTGGACAGATCCCGCGAGACCTCCTGCTCAATAGCCCCCCGCTCCTTGCTCCAGTCTGCTTCAGAGAGAGTAAGACCCTTCATGCGCAGCGCTTCGATTTTCAGAAGAACCGGAAGATCCTGTGCCTGCGCCGTATAGAAATACTGCGTGACGTCCTCTGTGGTGTCAGCATTATAGCTCCCCCCCAGACGTGTACCGACCGCCGCCAACTGGTCCTTATCTAGCCCTGCGCTCCCACGGAACATCATATGTTCCAGCGCATGCGCCGTGCCGGGAAAACCCTCCGGTGCTTCTGCCGAGCCCACCAGATAATTGATTTCCGTTGTCACCACCGGCGCTAGACGGTTCGGCACAATCACAACGCGCAAACCGTTTGGCAGGGTGGCGCGCACCACCTGTGCGCTACTGAGTGCCGCAGGGACCAAAGCGGACGGCATCTGTTGTGCAAAGGCGACAGGCAGGGATGCCACGGTCGAGAGGGCTGTCCCTGCCAGAATGGCCGCACCAAGCATAAGAGGAGATGCCCCCCTCGCCCGTAACCGCTTCAGCCTGTCAGACTGGCGTGCGCGATAGGAAGTGGGAAAGAGAAAAGCCATTCTTAAATCCTTTGTCAGGACAATGTGTTTACGGAGAATTTCTTTCTCAGCGCGCGACGCCGGGAAGTGAGATTTTTTTTGCCAGAGCAGACAGTTGGTGCCGCCGCAGTTCAGACCGGGCGCGGGCATCTTCCGTCATATAATTCAGCTGGATAGTATAGCGTTGGCCAACAAACTGCCTGTGGCCGTGCCATGTTGTCGGGCCATTGGGGAAAATCAGCAGCGTGCCCTCCACCGGGGGCACTTCCTTTGCGTAATCTTCAATATCATGCGGGCCACGCAGCAGGCGCACACAGCCTTCTTGCTTTTGCCAGCTCTCTTCTTCCGCAGGGTTCAGATACAGCAGGACTGTCACGCGTTTGGCAAGCGAGTCCGTATGAATCCGGCCATCCTTTTCCCGTGTGCGGCCACGGATGGTCAGCATGGTCGGGGCATGATCGAGATCAAGATGGAACTTCTCGGCGATAATGCGCCGTAATTCCGGCCCTTCCATAGCCCGCACGACAGACTGCATCAGCGGGGAAAGCGTCAGGGCTGACGGCGGGAACGAGCCTCCGGACTGAATGTCCGGCAGGCTGGCAAACAGCCGGGGAATATCATCTTTACGGATGAAATGCGGGACAACCACATGCGGAAACGGCTCGCTACAGACAGGAGTCGAGGCCAGAGCCGCGTAATCCGGCTGTATGGAAGTGTCTGACATGGTCATGCGCTCCGTCCAGATATGAACACGTTATGAGGAGGACGGTAGAAGGGAAGTGCGGCGGGAACAAGTCCCGCCGCAACCGCTTACTTCCCAATAACCTGATAGCAGGCATTTTTCTGGGCAAACTGCTTCACTGCGGCAGGCAGGGTGTTCAGGCGTTCGGTCTGGGCCATCATGGCCCGTCCGTCAGCAGACCAGCTTGCCGGACGCACCTTCGGACTACTGAAACTCCCACTGACGCGCACCGGAATATCCAGCGCAAACCGCCCGGTGGTGGAGGCCTGCGTCCCGAACGTGAGGTCAAACCATTTCCGGTTCAGGTCAAACCGGGCATTGGCCGCTACAGTGCCGCTTCCCGTGCGGATGCGCAGTGGTAACGCCTGCCCTACGCCGCCGCGGGAACTCACAACCCCCAGCAGGCATGAAACCGGGGTCAGACCGGTTGGTTTGTTGAACAGCATCGCCAGATCAGCCGACGCAAGCCCGATTACCTTTTTTTCCAGACTGCCGCCGGTCATGGACACAGCGGCGGCCACATCCGCGCTTCGTACTGCTGCGTTCAGGGTTTTCTGGGTGGCGTCCGCCCGCATTTGCATATCGATACGCCCACGCAGCGGAATAGGGCCAAAACCCAGAGCCCGACGCAGCTTTTCAATGTCCACGCCGGAAACATTAACGGCAGCGCCAACATGCGCAGCCCCTTTGTCTGCCGCCTCAATCTTCCCAGAAGCTTTCAGCGTGGCCCCCATATAGTCAAGACCCAGCATTTCGACCGCCACAGCACCGGGGGTGACGGAGACAGCAAGTGCCACGTTGGAGAAAGTCAGTGCATTGTAAGACAGTTGTTTGACTGAAAGCTTTGCATCCACCAGCGGGTCCGGCGCACGATCAACCGTAAGCGGGATATCCGTATCAGACGAGGCACTGGTTTTCTGGCCACGCAGAAATTCATTCAGATTAAGTTTGCTGAACGCAATATCCGCCGTCACATGGTCAGGCTCGCCACGGCCACCTTCCACAAGGCGCATGAGTGTGATGGTCATCGGGTTATCCTTGACCATTCCCTTCCCCTGCGTGACGCTCCACACATTGCCGTCATGCTCAAACTGGCCAGACATTTGCATGGCAATATCCTGCTGAGCAGGCAGGCCGGCAATCTGCATCATCGGGTGGGATGTGGGGCTGTTGGCGGTCACAGCGCCTTTGATACCATCCGCATTGATCGGGTCCGTCGCAGTGCCTTTGAACGTGATGGTCAGGTCCCCGGATTTTGCTTCCATATCAATTCCATACGGCGTGTTGGTCTGCCGCAGGACTGAAAACGGCTGCAAGGTCGCGCTCATCGTGACAGGCGTATCGTTATACGCACCATCAACGGCTAGATGCACCGGCTTGTCCGCACCATCCGTCTGAAGTGAGACCGTCTTCAAGGTGGTGCGGAATTCTGACCCATGCGCGGTCCGGTAAATAACCTCTCCGTTCTGCACAGTCACATCCAGCGCCGTCGGGTAGTGGCTGCGGTCATCCAGACCCGTGGCGGCAGGATGCGGCTCAACCTTTGCGCCTGTGTCCGCCTGCTTGCCAAAACGCCAGTTTGGCAGATGTTCCGGCGTACGTTCCACCATGACATAGACATCTGAAATCGCGACATGGCGCACCAGCATCGGCCCATGCAGCAGGGAAGATACGTTCACTTCCGCCGCAAGATGCCCCACCCGCACCATATCCGGCCCCGTGCCGCCGGGAATATTCGCCAGACGAACCTTGGTCATATCCACCTTCAGCCAGCGGCCCGGTGTAACATGCAGGCTACCCACCTGCACGGTCCGCCCCAGTGCAGCGGTTGCGCGGCGCGCGACAAAGCCCCCTAGATCAATCTTATTGAGAAAAATCCAGCCCGCGCCCCCAGAGGCCGCCAGCAGGGCCACTGCCCCCACGCCCCCCCAGAGAACCCAGAAGCCTACCCCGCGCCGCTTTTTCTGCCCATCTGGCATGGCTTGTGTCTTATTCGTCTGGTCTGACATGCACGTCCTCAATTTCCCGCACCCGGTTTCCATCAAGGAACAGTGCGTCTCTTCCCGCCCTCTGGCAGTATCTAATGTCTCTTGTAGAAAAAAATGACGCCGCCGTCATGTCCACGATTGGACGGGCATAAACCGTCCGGCTGTCTGCCCCTTGCTGGTTTGCTATTCCATCGCCACTGTGGCGGCACGGAGCAACCGCACAGCGCATCCACTTAAAGGGATGAAAACGGACAAGATGACGACCAACACCTCTCACCATCCCGAGAAATCGATGCGCCAGACACGCGTCGTTCTGGCGGCCATGACGGCTGTTGGAATGATCTTGTGCTCACTCTGGGTTATCCGGCCGTTTCTCCCGGCAACCATCTGGGCCGTCACGATTGGGGTCACCACTTGGCCCCTGCTCCTGAAAATCCAGAAATTTCTGTGGGGCAGCCGTGGGCTGGCGGTCACCGTAACGTGTCTGGTCGCGCTGATCGTGTATGTCCTGCCCTTCTGGTTAGCCACAACCACTGTCCTGACCCACACGACGGAGCTGAAAACCCTTGCGGATTCCGCCCTGAGCTTCCGCATTCCCTCAGAACCGGCATGGATCGCGCACCTCCCTCTTATTGGCCCTAAAACCACCGTCTGGTGGCACCGGATTGAAAATGTGGGGTTGCCCCAGTTGGCTGACCGTATTTTGCCGGACACTGGCAAGATTATTGGCTGGGTGCTGAATTACGCGGGCAGCTTTGGCATGCTGGCGGTCCAGTTTCTGCTCACGCTGATTATTCTGGCAGCCGTCCACACGCGGGGCGAAGCCGCGGCACGACTGGTGATGAATTTTGGGTCCGCACTGGCTGGCAAGCGCGGTGTGGACATGGTTCTTCTGGCCGGACGAACCATTCGCGGGGTGGCGATTGGCGTTACAGTTACCGCCATTGTGGAAAGTGCCGTTGCGGGCGTAGGCATGGGCGTAACCGGCGTGCCGTGGGCCAGCATTTTAACAGCCGTCACCTTTATTGCCTGCCTGCTTCAGGCTGGCCCCGGTGTGACTCTTATTCCCGCAGTCATCTGGATGTTTTTCTTCCAGAGCGTCGGCTGGTCCATCGTGCTGCTGGCCTTTACCATTCTCTCTATTGTTATTGATAACCTGCTCCGCCCTTTCCTGATCCGCAAACAGGCCAATGTGCCGCTAGTACTGATTATGGTGGGGGTGATTGGCGGTCTGACGGCGTTCGGACTCGTCGGGATTTTTGTTGGGCCGATGATCTTATCCGTGACCTACACTCTGGTAAAAAGCTGGCTTTCCGAAGCAGACCAGCACTCTCTGACGGAAGAAACCCCGCAAACGTCCCTGCCTCCTCCGGCAAAGGACGCTCCCCAGTCTATGCAAGCAGGCTAAACGCTGGATTGAAAGAACGCGCCTCAGCTTTTGCTGCGGCTGCGCCCGCGTTTAGGTTTAGGCTCATACCCGCCGCCACCCGGCCCGAGCGGACGCGGCACCTGCTCTTTGTTGGGTTTGCGGCGGGATTGGGATTTCTGGCCCGCCGTGGAGTTCGGAACGGGTGGCACTTCCAGCCCCAGTTGCAACGCTTCCAACCGTTTGATTTCATCCCGCAGGCGGGCCGCCGTTTCAAATTCCAGATCAGCCGCGGCATCCCGCATCCGTTTTTCCAGACCGGCAATGGCCGCACCCAGATCCTGCCCAACAAATTCGGCCACCCCGGTCTCTTCATCCGGCGCCACAGTCACGTAATCCTGCTCAAACACGGAGGAGACAATCGTGCCGATATTTTTACGCACACTCTGCGGCGTAATGCCGTGGGCTTCGTTCCACGCCATCTGTTTTTCACGCCTGCGGGCGGTTTCCTCCACGGCGTATTTCAGAGAATCCGTCATTTTATCGGCATAAAGCAGCACCCGCCCATCCACATTACGGGCGGCGCGGCCAATGGTCTGGATGAGGGACGTGCGGGAGCGCAGGAAGCCTTCCTTATCGGCATCCAGAATGGCCACCAGCGAACATTCGGGAATATCCAGCCCCTCACGCAGCAGGTTAATACCAATCAGCACATCAAACGCGCCAATCCGCAGGTCCCGGATAATTTCAATCCGCTCCAGCGTATCCACGTCAGAATGCAGATAGCGGACCTTGATTCCGGCTTCATGCAGATAATCGGTCAGGTCTTCCGCCATGCGCTTGGTGAGTGTTGTCACCAACACGCGCCCGCCTTTGGCAACCGTGGCCCGACATTCCGCCAGCAGATCATCCACCTGATGTTCCACTGGACGAATATCCGTGACCGGGTCAATCAGCCCAGTCGGGCGAATAACCTGCTCGGCAAACACGCCGCCTGTGCGCTCCATTTCCCATGGTCCGGGTGTGGCGCTGACAAAAAGGCTCTGCGGGCGGAATTTGTCCCATTCGGCAAAGTTCAACGGGCGGTTATCAAGGCAGGAGGGCAGACGGAAACCGAACTCCGCCAGAATGGATTTGCGGGCATTATCCCCGCGCTCCATGCCGCCAATCTGCGGGACGGTCACATGGCTTTCATCCACAATCAGCAGGGCGTCTTCGGGCAGATATTCAAACAAAGTCGGTGGTGGATCACCCGGTTTGCGGCCTGACAGATAGCGGGAGTAATTCTCGATCCCCTTGCACACGCCGGTTGTTTCAATCATTTCCAGATCAAACGTGGTACGCTGGTCCAGCCGCTCGGCCTCTAGGAGTTTGCCCTCTTTGGTAAATTTATCGAGTTGCTCACGCAATTCCTGCTTAATCCCAACCACAGCCTGCTTCAGCGTGGGGCGCGGCGTGACGTAGTGGCTGTTTGCGTAAATGGTAATTTCCTGAAGATCGGCCGTCTTTTCACCCGTCAGCGGGTCAAACTCGATAATGCCGTCAATCTCGTCCCCAAACAGGGAGACACGCCAAGCGCGGTCCTCGTTCTGGACGGGGAAAACATCCACCGTCTCCCCGCGCACACGGAACGTACCGCGTGTGAAGGCCGCATCATTCCGGCGATATTGCAGTTCCACCAGTCCACGCACCAGACGGTCCCGGTCAATTTCCCCGCCCAGTTCCAGCTTCACGACCATGCGGGAATAGGTCTCGACCGAGCCGATACCATAAATGCAGGAAACAGACGCCACGATAATCACATCGTTCCGCTCCAGCAGCGCCTGCGTGGCGGCATGGCGCATCCGGTCAATCTGCTCGTTGATCTGGCTGTCTTTTTCAATATAGGTGTCAGACCGGGGCACATAGGCTTCCGGCTGGTAATAATCATAATAACTGACAAAATATTCGACCGCATTGTTGGGGAAAAACTGCTTCATTTCCCCATAAAGCTGTGCGGCCAGAGTCTTGTTGGGGGCCAGAATAAGGGTCGGCTTTTGGGTGGCCTCAATGACCTTGGCCATGGTGAAGGTTTTACCCGAGCCAGTCACACCCAACAGAACCTGATCGCGCTCATTGGTCTCAATGCCTTTCAGCAGATCAGCAATCGCCTGCGGCTGGTCTCCCGCCGGATCATACTCCGAGACCACTTCCATCCGCCGCAATTTGGGGCGAGCAGTCTGACGGTCCGGCTCAAAGGTCACAGCAGGCAGGCTTGCCGCTCGCTCGCTCAGCGTGCCGCGCTTCTTCCCGCGCGGCGCTGCCTTGGAAGAGGAAGAAAGAGGCGCGGAATCGGGAGCGGTGCGTGTAGCCATGGGTTCCAACATGGTGCGCGAACCTGCTGTCTGCAAGCCTCATCCTGAAGACACGCACCAGTCCTCAACAGCCTCCTGTCACGCTTATTAGCGGTCCGATCTGGCAGTCCTATTTCATGTGAAACAGCAGGCGCGAGAGCGGCGTGTGGGAGAGGACAATCACCACCATCCCCAACAGGATGACAAGCCTGCCGCCCACATAGGCGCTGGCTTGCAGGAGTTCATCCCGACTGGCCATATCCATAAAGCCATCCCGCCCGGCATAGCCGCTGGCAGCCCGCAAACCCCGATACCGGTTGAGTGCCTCAGAGGAAAGTCCAGCCTTGCTGAACAGACCCGCACTATACTGATCAAGGTCATCCTTGCGGAAATGAACAAGACCAGCGGACTGCCGCACACTGTCTGGCCCACCCCCCAGCAAGGCCAGAAGTCGCAGTCGGCTGGAGGATATGCCTAAATATTCCGCCGCCTGTGTCCGACTCAGGACTTGCTGGAGCGGAAACGGGCAGACGGTGGCCTGATGTGAAGGCCGGTCAGCAAGGGCAGGCGGCTTTTCCATGGGGCGTAAGCTTGCGGAAAAACACCGCGCTCCGTCAACGCTTTCCCCCGACCGCCAGCCCTGCGGTGACTACAGGTCTGGCCGCGTGCGTTGTTAGCTTCTGGCGGGAGGAGCCATAAACTCCGGCCCAACCGGGTCCGTGATATCGCGCGTCAGAATCGCATCAATAGCCTTCATATCCGCCTCATCCAGCGTCCAGCCGAAAGCCTCATCCACACCGCTTATCTGTTCCGGCTTTCTGGCACCCCACAGCGCGATGGTCGGCCCACGGTCCAGCACCCATCGGATTGCCAGAGCCAGCATAGTTTTACCGTGCTTGTCGGCAATGGCTTTCAAATCTTCCACCGCCTTCAGATACTGTCCAAAACGCGGCTGCTGAAACTTGGGGTCGCTCTTGCGCAGGTCATCCCCATCAAACTTACGGTCCACCGTCATACGGCCGGACAGCAGGCCACGGCACAGCGGCCCGTAGGCCAGCACGACCAGATTATTTTTGATGGCATACGGCAGAACGTCCTGCTCACTCTCCCGCTCAAACAGATTATAAGGCGGCTGAATAGTGGCCAGAGGCGCAAATTTACGGAACTCATCCATCTGCGCGGGTGAGAAATTGCTCACACCTTGCCGTCCTTCACCAGCTTTTCAAGAGCGCGGGCCGTTTCTTCCATCGGCGTTTTCGGGTCTGGCCAATGGACCTGATAGAGGTCGATATGGTCCGTACGTAGGCGGCGGAGAGAGTCTTCAATTTCCTGCGCGATACGGGCGGGGCGGCTGTCACGGAACACTTTTCCGTCCTGCCAGTGCAGCGCCACCTTGGTTGCCAGAATGACCTTGTCCCGCTTGCCTTCAAGCGCGCGGCCAATCACATCTTCCGAATGGCCGAACCCATAAACAGGCGCGGTATCAATGACGTTAATGCCCAGATCCAACGCCTTATCAATGGTTCTGGCCGCATTGGCATCATCCGGACCACCCCACATGGACCCGCCAATGGCCCATGTCCCCAGAGCAATGCGGGATGCGGGCTTGGCAAGCCCCGGAATGGTAAGGGTTTCTGCCGTCATGATCAGATACTCCTGCAACGTATTACAAAACACGCCCACCCGTGCGGTCCTGTAAAAGGACCAGACAGGCAGAACTCGTCTAATTTAAACGCCCTTGCCCCGAACTGTTGCATGACACAGGCGAAAGGCCGGCATGTTTCCAACGGGAGGCATCTCTCTTACCGCACTGCCCCGTTCACCACTTGACCCCTGACGGGAAATTTTTGCATTTTCTCATCATGACAAAAACATCCCCTTCCTTCATGCCGCGTGTGGGCGTTCTGGCTCTTGTCCGGCATGGCCAGAACGTTCTGTTGGTGCGCCGGGCCAATGCGCCGGATGCGGGCTTGTGGGGCTTTCCCGGCGGACGCGTTGAAGCCGGAGAAACGCTGTTTGAAGCCGCTGAGCGTGAATTAAAGGAAGAAACGGGCCTGACAGCCCATGCCAGCAAAACCGTTGAGGTGTTTGACAGCCTGCACCACACCCCCGATGGCACACTCGCGTTTCATTATGTGATTATTGCCGTGCTGTGTGAGGAGTCTACACCCACTCCCACCACGCCAACGGCGTCAGACGATGCGCTTGAAGCAAGGTGGTTTTCTTATGAAGACGTTAGCTTACTCGGCAGTAAAGCCTGCGCACGGCTGTTTGAACTGACGCAAAAAATTATAACGGACCCTGCGCAGGCTTGAATTTTGTCGTGCGCCCATCGGCCTTTTACACACGGCGCGCACTCAAAAACCATGCTGAAATCTGACGGGCTTTGCAGGCTCTGGTGCCACAGCACGCACCGACATAAACCCGTCGCTCTCAGTTTCCCTGCACAAACACCGTCTTATTGAAAGTTAAGAAGGGCTTTGAGCTGTTCGAGATATTTTGCGCGGGAGTGGTCTTCCTGCATCCGCGTGAGCGCATGTTCCCGAACGCTCTCCCACAGCGTTTTATCCTCATAAAGTCGGACGATGGCATCCGCGAACGCCTGAGGGTCTGTCGTGCTGACACTCAGCATGTCCTCTCCCGGCGTCCAGCCGACCTGCTCACACAGGATGGAGGATGCCACAATGGGCAGACCGTGCGCTGCGGCCTCATGAATTTTATACGGAATACCGGCGGCAAAGCGTGTAGGCGCCACAAAAACCCGATGGCTATCATACACAGGCCCAACGGCTGCAACCCGGCCGATCAGATTGATACGTGGATTTTTTGCCAGAGGTGACAGATCAACTTTGGGATTGATATAGCCACAGACAGTAAACTTCACATCATCTGGCAAACGCCCTTCCAGAAGAGGCAAAACCTGACCGCTGAACCATGCCAGTGAGTCCACATTGGGGGAATCACTATCATGCATCGCGCCAAGGAATAGAATATCCCGCCGAGCCTCCCATCCGGGAGAATAGGGAAGCGGCTTTTGCATATGCCCAAGCACACCCACGTTCGGGAAACCATTTTTCTTGAGGATTTCTGCATCCTTATTGTTCACAGCAACAATTTTCTCGGCCATGAACAAATGTCGGAACTCATGCTTGAGCATTTCCTCAACAGATTGTTCAGGCACGCCATCACCGCGGAGAACGCGCTTCTGGTGCTCACGGGGGGCTGCTACTGCCTCGGTGTCAATAATGACAGCGTGGGAGGAAATGGCATCCGCGCACTGCATCAACACCGGTGCCAGACGGTCCGCATTATGGGTACGGGCAATCCACACCAGATCATAATAACCAGCACGGGATTTGATGAAGTCTTCCAGCTCCGGCAGTTCCCGGTCCCAGATCACTTCAGCCCGATCCGGGAAAGAACTACAGATTTCTTCCATCGGCTCTGTCGGGCGATAAACCGGATACACTGTCACATGGTATCCCAGTTCAATCATGCTCCGGATGACATCATTGGACCGGGTAAACCCTGACCCAAGGAAGCGATACGGCAGGCGGTCCTCAATAAACAGAATACGCTTCTGCCGCGTGGCGGAAGACCGCGCCCGCACCAATAGACGCTCATGGAACAGATTTTTCTGTCGCAGATAATTCCCATGTTTTTTACGGAAAGTTTCCTGATTCCGCGCAATCATGGATGCCCCGCTGATAAAGCCGGAGGTTCCATATTCATAGTGAATCACCACAATCGAGGGGTCATACACCACATCAAACCCGGCTTCATGAATCCGGAGGCAGAGGTCCGTTTCCTCAAAATAGGCCGGAGCATAGTCCGTATCAAATCCGCCCAACTGTTTGAGCAGGTCGGTCCGGACCAGCAAAAACGCGCCAGAGCAGAAATCCACTGAACGAACAAAATTGGCTTCTGGCACATCCGGGCGTCTGTCCCGCAGATAACCGCAGACAGAACCATCCCGCCACACAATGCTTCCAGCTTCCTGTAACATTCCGTTGGTACGGACCAGTTTGGCCCCCACCGCCCCGGTTTTTGGTTCACTCCGCAGCCGCGCCAGTGCATTGCCAGTAGCACCGGACACCAACTCTAGATCATTATTCAGATAGAGCGTGAAAGGGCCACGCACTTTTTCAAGGGCCGCGTTACAGCCAAGCAGGAATCCGATATTCCCCGGAAAGCGGATAACTTCCAGCCCACGCACATGCTGTTCGATCATCCGCATGCCGTCGGTTGAGCCGGAATCCACCACAATAACCTGCATCGGGCCGTTATAATTGGCCCGCAAAGATGCCAGTGCACTTAATGTCATGGCAAAATGGTTATGGGCAATAATGATAACGGTAAAATCAGGATATTCGTAGGTAAAATCCAGCGTTCCGTTCAGCAGAAGCGGCATCCGGATACGGCACATTTCATGATAGATTTTTTTTGAAATATGCTCGCTTTCTTTCTGGAACGCGGCATCATCTTCTAGTCTGCCCCCATGCGCGATGTAGTGCGCGAAGGCATCGGCATAATCTCCACGATTGACTTCCTGCTGGACCGTTGGATTGCGGTAATAGCCTTCCAGATCCACCGTAGAGAGTGGCTTGCGCAGTTCATGCACGCCATATTTCAAAAAATGCTCAAAGAAATTGCGGAAATTTCCGCTTTCTACTGCTCCAGAAACATCGTTATTGATGCTGCCGTAAAATTCCTCGGAAAAATACGGGTCCGGATTAAACAGCGTGGGCGTTTTATTGACCAGATAATGGTGCAGGGCGGACGTCCATTCTCTGGCATCCAGTTCCTTCCGCACTTCTGGATAGGTTTCCAGATACCATTCCGGGTCAAAATACCAAGACAGCCTGTGACCGTAGCCGGTGACAGGCGTTGTGGCCCGTACACACTGGGAATATGGACCCAGCTCCAGTGTTGTTGCCTGACCGCCTTTTAAATAGGCGTTCGGATCAAAAAACCACGACCCGCTGCTATACTGGAAATCCCCAATATTCAGGTAATGGTCATACCCGTTTCTGAAGCCCAGTTCAGCGAGACCGACATCCGAAATATCCGGATGCCGCTTTAAATAATAAGCCTCATCAAACAGCCAGTGCGGATTATGGGAGGTAAAGCCTTTCTGGCAGTAATGCTCAAAACCGGACCGGAAATCTCCGCGGATAATCTGCTCCGCAACGTCAGGATATTTGCTGAGATACCAGTCTTCATCAAAATAAGGATTGGGGGAGTGTTTAAGGCTGATACCCTTGTCTTTATAAAATTCCTGAACAGCCTCATCTGTCTGAACCTGCAAAAAATTCAGAACATCTTTGTATTTTTCTTTATACCAGACAGAATCAAATACACTCCAGTCCAGCTTCTTATTTTTATCAGAGCTCGTCATTTAAATTTCCCAAGACTGTCCAGTTGAGCGTAACTATAATATTTAGGCAAAACGAGGCAACAAGCCCCGCTTGTCTTTCTATAGAGTATTACCATAGGACAACAGCCGGGAACAGAACCCGCCAACGGCGTTAAGCCAGATAAAACCGGCTGCTTCTACTGTCTTACGTCTTAATAAAATATTCTGCGGACTGCCCGGCTGACGCGATAGCGCCAGAGGCCAAACGCCCCCAAGATAGCCGCCGCATAAAGCCCACCCATGACAGACATGGACAAAGGCAGACCCGGCACAAGATAGGTGGGAGCGTCACACGGCTTGGACGGTAGCAGCGGCATGGACGCCAGACGCTCCGCCATGGTGGTGCCTGTAATATGAGGCGTCAGGCACCCCGGCAATGGGCTGGGCCACCAGCCCCACTCCACACCGGCATGGCAAAACGCCAGTCCGACAGAAGCCAACAGGGTTGGCACGCAAAGCCACAGGACCGGCCCGCCCGCCATGCCGGGCAGGAGCACATCCACCACGCCAATAACAATCAGCACACGCCACGGCCAACGCTCAACCAGACAGAGCTCGCACGGCATGATGTGCAGAACATGCTCCACCCACCACGCAATACCGAGCGCCAAAACCCCAGCCAGTGCGAGGAAAATACCCATTTTTCTATTAGAGAAAGCATATCTCACGCTGAACGGGCCTTACCAAGAGCCTGAATAAAATCACGCGCCCATGTTAGCGCCGTTACCCGCCAGACATCCGGCTCCAGATGATCCCAGCGCGCCTGCCGCTCTCCATTGGGCATGGTCAAAGCCTTGTGCAGAGCATCCGCAATTTCGTCCGCATCATGCGGATTGACCATAAGGGCGGCTTCCATATCTGGCGCGGCACCCGCAAAACGGGAGAGAATCAGCACCCCCGGATCAGCTTTATCCTGCGCCGCGACATATTCCTTGGCCACCAGATTCATACCGTCCCGCAAAGGAGTTACAAGGGCGACATCTGCCAGCCGATAGAAGCTGGCGAGCAGGGTGCGCGGCACAGAATGAGTGAGATACCGGATTGGTGTCCAGTCAAATTCCCCATATGTGCCGTTAATGCGGCCAGCCGCAGCATCCAACTCCTGCCGCAAAGCACGATATTCCGGCACATTTCCACGGGAGACGGGAGCAACCTGAAGATAGACCACCTTCCCCCGATGCTCCGGGTAGCGTTCCAGAAAAACTTCATACCCCCGAAAACGCTCTGGCAATCCTTTGGAATAGTCCAGCCGGTCCACCCCGATAATAAAGGGTTTGCCACGCAAGCTTTCCTTCAGGCGCTGGACCTCCAGGTTAGCCAGCCCGTCTGCCGCCTGTTTGGCAAAACTGTCCGGGTCAATCCCGATCGGGAAGACCTCCGCCTTTGCCGTTGCGCCGACCATGGAGAACCCGTCATTCATGTTCCGGGCGTCATCCTCGGTCTGCACACCAATCACATCATACGCCTGCATGGACCGCAGGAGCGAATGCGCTTCCGGCAACGCACGCATCAGGCTCCATGGCGGGAACGGGATATGCAGGAAAAACCCGATGGGGGCCGCAACCCCCAGATCCCGCAGCGCCTGCCCAAGCGGGAACAAATGATAATCATGAATCCAGATTTGGTCACCCGGCTGCAAAAGCGGCAATAATTTTCGGGCAAACATCTCATTAACATTTTGGTAAATAATCTGGTCTTTACGCTCATAATCCATCAGGCCAGCGCGATAATGGCAGAGGGGCCAAAGAATGCCGTTGGAATATTTCTGGTAAAATCCATCATATTCCGCGTGGGTCAGGTCAATGGTGGCGTAGGTGATGTTCTCCACCGTATCGACATTCACCGCATGATCATGCCCGACCTTTTCAGAAACCTGCTGACCGGACCAACCAAACCACAGGCAGCTTCCTTCCTTAAGCGCCGAACGCAGGGCTACGGCCAGCCCGCCAGCGGGCTGCAACCGGTCCCGCGGCGCGGGAACCCGGTTGGAAACAACAACTAAACGCCCCATTGTTCAGTTCTCCCCTTCAACCAGAGTGGTCAGCCAAGCCCGAAAGGCTGTGGGGTTGGGAAAATCTGTCGGAATACGCAGGCCGATGCCGCCAAGGCGGCGGGCTTCGGCCATTCCGTCTTCATCCGTCACGTCATCCCCCACAAAGATGGGCTTTCTGCCAGCAAAGGGCGCGGACTTCATCAACATGCTGACCGCATACCCTTTATCCACCCCGGCAGCACGAACTTCCCACGCCATTTTTGCCGTCTGGACTTCAAAGGCCCCGTGAGTGTCTTTTACCCAGTTCTCGGCAGCCTTACGCAAGGCAGCGCCGGCTTCCGGCACGGCGCGATAATGCAGGACAAAGCCCCCCGGCTTATGTTCCAGCCGAGCACCGGGCCATGCCGCAACAAGAGCGCGGGCTTCAGCAAACCAGTCTTGCGGCATTTGTGGGAGAGCCGCCCGCTCAATCGGGCCACCGGGACGATGCCGCACGGCAATGCCGTGTTCACCCGCCACGGCAAAAGGAATATCCCCTAGAAAATGATCAATCTGATCAATCGAACGACCGGATACAATGGCCAGCGCATCCCCACACGCTGCCCGCAGACGGCGCAGGGTATCCGGCAATCCCTCCGGCACAACAATAGAGTCTGGCGTCGGTGCTATATCGACCAGAGTTCCGTCAAAATCTAAAAGGAACGCCGCCTGATCCAGAGAGGGAACCTGAAAGCGAAAGTCCTGACTGGAAGAAGAACCGACCACGTGCACCTCGTCTCATTTTGCTACAGGCTCAATCAGCCGAAAGCTGACCTGACCCGAAGTCTGCCTCTGAACGATGCCTGACCCGGAATGACCAGACAACACCTCCTAAAGGCAAGACAGACAACACAGCCATGACATGGTCGGGCCTGTCCGCCTCTAATATTCTCCACCGGATTCAGGAGTGGCCGGAGGCGTATCCCCCGCAGGCGGCGCACTGGAGCCCGCCCTAGTGGCATCGGACGCGGGCTTATCGCCCCCGGACGGAGCTAACACCGGCGCAGCAGGTGTCGGCAAAGGCGGGGCCATCGGGGCAACGTCCGCCCCCTCACACCGCACCATCCGCACATCATACACAGCGCTTTCAAACACGCCCAAACCCGGTTCCGCCGCCAGCATCCAGCCTTTAAAGGTTGCCCCATCCGGGTGCGTATCATGCAGTTCCAGCCAGCCCGCCGCATCGGGAGACAGGGTTTTGGGCCGCTCCAGACACCGGCCTGCGGTAAGGTCCAAACTCTTGTAATGCGCGGTGGTTCCCGCAGGGATTGTCAGCACTTCAACATGCGCATCCAACCGGTCCAGCACCCGCACCACGGCGGTTCCCTTACCCTGCCACACGCCCGGCGCGTAAACGGCGGGCGGAGCCAGAGGTGTGCCGACTGCCTGCGCCTTGGGCGTTACGCTCCAGCCACTTGCCGCCGCTATCAGGCCACCCAGAGCAGCGAGACGGGAAAAATGCTTCATGCTCATGCTTTATGTCCGTGATGGGGCGACTGGAGAGAGGCAACAAGATCCGTCAGATGCGCGCGCATGGCGTGTTCGCTGACACCCATCAACACGGCATCCTCGAAAGCATCGCGCAGGATGCCCTGCACTTCCTGCCAGTTTTCTTCCAGCACACGCAGCTTTTCCTGACAGGAGACAGGCTCACCATCCGCCTGCATCCATCGTTTCGGGCTTTCCATAGGGGTCCGTCCTCTTCAGGCCGTCAACGTCAGTGGAGCACCGCTCATGGCAGGTCACCCTTCCCTGCATTGCCTGCTGCGGGGGCTTTTCCGTCCGCCGCATCTTTGTTCGCGCGGGTCAGCGTATCAGTCACCGAGAAGATGAACTTGCTGAGGAGCTGTTCCAGACTAATGGAGCCCTGAGTCTCACTCATAGTCGCACCCGGCGCCATCGTATGGTCATCCCCACCGGGGGAGAGGGCGATGTATTTACCGCCCAGAAGGCTGTCACTGGTAATAATGGCGGCACTGTCCGTCGGCAGCTTGATGTCTGGCCGCACGGTAAAGGTGACTTCCGCCTTGAAAGTGGAGGGATTAACCCGCTCGGAGACAACCTGCCCGACCGTAACCCCGGCAAGACGCACATCCGAGCCCACGCCAAGCCCGTCAATATGGGAAAAACCCGCATGCAGCCGGTAGCCGGTAGTGTCGGTTTTGCGCCCTTCCCCCACCACGGCGGCAATAAGCATCAGCCCGAGCAGGCCGAGAACAAGAACGCCGGTCACCAGTTCAAGTGACGTGCGCCGGGGTTTTACTGCCGTTACTGAAGCCATGCGTCCTGTTTACTCCCTGTCCAGAACCGTGACCTTAGCAGGGAATGCGTTGCAGATCACGCGTCAGGAGACCAGGATTCGTAATCTCCCGTCGCAGGTGGATGCTGGCCAGTTTTATAGGGGCTGCCAGTCGGACGGTACGCCTGCGCAGTTCCCGTCAGGTTTGGCTGATGCGGCAACTGCCACGGCTTGCGCTCTTCCTGCGGGATCGGCGCATCTATTGTGTGGTGCAGCCAGCCCCACCATTCCGGCGGCACGGCGGAAGGGTCTTCTCCCTTCAGATAGATCACCCAGCGTTCGGGCCGGTCCACACCGCCGCCACGTCGGGCCGGGCCTGTGGATTCGTAATAGCATCGTCCGTCACAATCTTTGCCAATAAGGCGACCTTTGCGGCGGGTATGCAGCCATGTTCCGAAGTTTACCATGAGAACAAGGATAAGACTCCACAGGCCCACTGGTCCATGTTTTTCAGGGCGCGGGCGATCAACTCCACTCGATCAGACCGCGCACGGCACGGGCCAAATCAGCCGTTTGAAAAGTTATCCCCCATATCCTCGTTATACCGAGCATTATATACCGCAAATGATTACTCACCCGGGTTCCACCGTTATTTGGGACGCGCGTAGAGTAGCCCCATGACAAAAGCCAGACGCCATTGGAACGGCGTGCTTATGAGCACGCTGCAAGCCGCAGCAGACCCGGATGCTCCCCTGCGCTCCGTAACTCTGCCCGCTGAGTGGGATGCCGACGCGGCCTCCGCTCTGGCCCAGCTTGTGCCCGGCACAGGCGCCATTGATCTTGCCAGCACGGCCTCCCGCTGGGTGGACGCGCTGACGCAGGATGATGCGACAGCCCGCTCGCTAGTGTGGCTGCTGCTGTTGCGGCAAGCCGCGCCTACGGAGCCCGTCTGGTCCTGCGCGTTTGACCGCCCACCCGGCTTTCTGGTCAATCTGGCGGCCTTTATCTCCCCCGGTGAGGGCTTTGCGGCGGAAACCTTTGTGGCCGCCATCCGCCTGCTCTCTTCTGTTCTGCGCAATGCGGCCCACACCACGGCGGACCAGCGCAACGGAGAACTGCCGCTGCCTGACCTGTTCGCACCAGCGCCAGCGGAACAGGCCACCACCAAAGCCGTGACCAAAGACGCAACCCAAGACTCGTCAGCAAAAAACAGCGCGGATCAGCCCGCGCCACCCGTTATCGCGGGTGACATCCTGCTGACCAATCTGGATGCCTGTCTGGCTGGAGTCGGTCTGGATTATGATAGTGAGGATGGCCGCGCCGCCGCCTGCGCCATTGCAACACTGGCCACGCTGACCGCCCATTCCGGCACCGGCCCGGAGTCCCTGCCGCTGCCGCCGGTGCGCACCGTCCTGCCGGGTCTGAGCGAGACGCTCCGCGCTGTCTGGCGGGAAGCCGCCGTTGCGACCGAAACGCCGCTGGCCACTGTGGAAACCGGCTTTTCCACCTGTAGCGCTGTGGATGGCCTGCTGGGCGTGGAGGCCTGCGGTCTGGCCCCCGTTTTCTCCCTGCTCCGGCCGGATGGTCGACTGGCAACCAGCACACGCAACCGTCTAGACGCCCGGGATTTCACAACAGAGACCGCACTTGCCGCCGCTCTGGCGGGCGAGACCGTACTCCCCCTGCCCGGCCCGAACGCCCACATGGCCATGTATCGCGCCCTGACCGGCTTTATCGACCGGATGCCCGCCCGGCCGGACCCTGCTGCCCAGATTCTGGTGCGCAGACTGGAACGCGGGATGCGCCGCGCCCTACCGCAGCGCCATGGGGGCTTTACGCAGAAAACCAGCATTGGCGGCCACCGGCTGTTTCTGCGCACAGGGGAATATGAAGACGGCACACTGGGTGAACTCGCACTGAACCCCACGCGGGAAAGCCCTATGGTCCGGGGCCTGATGGAAAGCTTTGGCGAGGCTGTGAGCA
This sequence comes from Acetobacter orleanensis, assembly GCF_001581005.1. Taxonomy (GTDB): domain Bacteria; phylum Pseudomonadota; class Alphaproteobacteria; order Acetobacterales; family Acetobacteraceae; genus Acetobacter; species Acetobacter orleanensis. The sequence goes on along the minus strand of NZ_LHZV01000056.1, from coordinate 53,198 downwards.
TCGGCCTGCAATATGGCGCGCCGCTGGAGGCGTATGTCAGCAGCTTTGCCTATTCCTGTTTTGGTCCCTCCGGCACGGTGGAGGGAGACCCCGTAGCTACTTACGCTACCTCCATGCTGGACTATACGTTTCGCGCCCTGTCCGACGCCTATCTGAACAAAAAACTGCCCGATGGCCCGCATCAGGACAGCCAGATGGACCCGGATCCGCTCCTGCCGCTTGATTTCCCGGCGCAGGAGAGCGACCCTGTCGCCCGCAAACGTGGCAGCCTGCGGCTGGTCAGCTAGCCCCGGTCCGGCATAGGGTCCGCCATAGAACCTCCAGAATCTGGCATGGATTCTGCCAGAACAGTCACCAGACAGAATAAGGATCAGTCCCTCATGAGCACCACACCTGAAGCCCGCCTGAAAGACCTTGGCATCACGCTGCCCACGCCCGCAGCGCCCGTAGCTAACTATGTTGCCTGCGTGCAGAGCGGCAATCTGCTGGTTGTCTCCGGCCAGCTTCCTCTGGCGGATGGCAAGCTGTTCGCCACCGGCAAGCTGGGCGGTTCTGTCTCTGTCGAGACCGCCGTGGACGCCGCGCGTTACAGCATGATCAACCTCATCGCACAGGTCAAAGCTGCTGTGGGCGACCTCAGTCGCGTAAAGCGGGTTGTACGTCTGGGCGGCTTTATTGCCTGCACCCCGGAGTTCACCGCCCATGCATCCGTCATGAATGGCGCATCCGATCTGGCTGTTGAAGTCTTTGGTGACGCCGGACGCCATGCGCGCTCCACCGTTGGCGTGCCCTCTCTGCCGCTGGATGCGCCGGTTGAAGTCGAAGGTCTGTTTGAAATCGCCTGAATTTTGAAAATGCGTGAATGACGGGGGGCCGTCATGTCTGACTGGTCTGTTTCTCTGCATGACGGCCTTCACGCCATAGGCCAGACCGCGTGGGACTCCTGCGCGGGGGCTGACAACCCGTTTGTCAGCTACGCCTTTCTCTCAGCACTGGAAGACAGCGGTTCTGTCTGCCAGCGCACCGGCTGGCTGCCCCGGCATGTGACATTGCATGCGCCGGACGGCACGCTGGCCGCTGTCTGCCCGGCCTATCTGAAAGGCCATTCCTGGGGCGAATATGTGTTCGACCAAGGATGGGCGCGGGCGTTTGAAGGCGCGGGTGGCCAGTATTACCCCAAATTGCAGGTGGCTGTACCGTTTACCCCTGCCCCCGGCCCGCGCCTTCTGTGTGCGCCCAACGCCCCCCCGGAAACAGCCGCCGTGCTGGCCGATGCCCTCCGCCAGATTTGTGGAGAAACCGGGCTTTCCTCCGCCCATGTCACGTTTTGCCAGCCGCAGGAAAGCGACCTGCTCAGCCAGCACGGCTGGTTGCCGCGCCTTGGCGTGCAGTACCACTGGCATAACCACGGCTACAGCAGCTTTGACGATTTTCTGGCAACCCTCGCCTCCCGCAAACGCAAGGTGCTGAAACGGGAGCGGCGGGACGCCAACGCCGCCGGTCTCACCTTTGAGACGCTACGCGGCGATGAAATTACGCCCGCAGACTGGCACGCATTTTATACGTTCTACCGCAACACGGTGGACCGTAAATGGGGTAGCGCCTACCTCACGCCAGAGTTTTTCCCGCTGCTTTCCGAGCGTCTGGGGGACCGCGTGGTGCTGATGGTGGCGCGACATGGAGACACCCCGGTTGCCGCAGCCCTCAACCTGATGGGCCGCGACACGCTGTATGGCCGCAACTGGGGCTGCACGGGGGACTGGCCCTTCCTGCATTTTGAACTCTGCTATTACCGCGCCATTGATTTTGCCATCGCCCACGGACTGAGCCGCGTGGAAGCCGGAGCGCAGGGCGAGCATAAAATCCAGCGGGGGTATGTGCCGAGCCTGACCCATTCCGCCCACTGGCTGGAAAACAGTTCTCTCCGCTCGGCAGTATCCGCCTTTCTGGCGGAAGAACGTCCGGCCATTCAGGCGGAGGCCGAAGCCCTCAGCGCCTTTTCTCCCTACCGGAAGGATGATCCGGGCGCAGCCTGACCGGTCCCCTTTTTATCCAAACCGGCCCCGACCATAGGCCCGCGCAGCCGGAGGTCCGCCGGACAGCGCTCCGCCAGCGTTTCAGCCGTTCTACTTGGCCTGCTTACAGGCCTCGCCATTGTCTGCCTGCGTTTTTTTGCGTATGGCAGACACGTCTTTCAACCGAATTTTTCCGGATTGACCGCAGCAGTGACGATGAGCCCTTCTCCCTCCCTTCCGTCTGACCATCAGGCGTCCCTCATCGACGGCAAAGGCTTTGCCGCCACCCTTCGGCAGCAGATCCGCGAGGAGGTGCGTGCGCTCCATGATGAGCATGGCGTCACCCCCGGTCTGGCCGTCATTCTGGTGGGGGATGACCCGGCGAGTGAAGTCTATGTGCGCAACAAGGCCATCCAGACGCACCATGCTGGCATGCGCTCCTTCATGCACATGCTGCCGGAAACGACATCGGAAGCAGAACTACTTGCCCTGATTGAGCGCCTGAACCATGACCCGGAAATTCACGGTATTCTGGTGCAGCTCCCACTGCCAAACGGTCTGGACGCGCGGCGCGTCACCAACGCCATTCAGCCGGAAAAGGATGTGGATGGTCTGGGTGAAATCAACGCCGGGCGTCTGGCCATTGGCCTGCCCAGCCTGATTCCCTGCACACCGCTGGGCTGCCTGCTGCTGCTGCGCGACCAGTTGGGTGATATGCGCGGCAAGCACGCGGTGGTGATTGGCGCGTCCAATCTGGTAGGCAAACCTCTGGCCCAGTTGCTTCTGGCGGAAGGCTGCACTGTCTCCATCGCGCATATTCACACGCAAGACACAGCCGCATTGGCCCGGCAAGGGGATATTCTGGTGGTGGCCACCGGTTGCCGCGAACTGGTGCGGGGTGGCTGGATCAAACCCGGTGCCACCGTGATTGATGTGGGCATTACCCGCGTCACGACCGAGACCGGCAAGACCCGTCTGGTAGGCGATGTGGTGTTTGATGAAGCCGTGAAAGTAGCGGGCCGCATTACCCCCGTGCCCGGCGGAGTTGGGCCGATGACCATTGCCTGCCTGCTGAAAAACACCCTGACCGCCGCCCGCCTGCTGGTTACGGGAAAGGCGGAATGAGCCTCTCGCGCCTTTCCGTTGAACTTATCCCGCGGAGCGAGGAGGCTCTGGCGCAGGATGTGGCCAGCGTCAAAACCCTTCTGCCCGCAGCGGATACGCTGAATATCCCGGACCTGATGCGCTTCCCGCTGCGCAGCTGGGACGCAGCGTGCTTGACCATGCCGCAATTTGGTACCGTTATCCCGCATGTGCGCGCCATTGATATTGCCCCCGGCGCCCCTCTACCCGGCAGTACCCTGCCGGGGCTGAAAGAGGTGCTGGTGGTGCATGGTGACCCTCCGGCTGACCTTGCGCACCAGACTTACCCCAACAGCACGGAAAGCATTATCCGCCGTTACCGGAAGGAAGCGCCGCATCTGCGGATTTATGCAGCCTTTGACCCGTACCGCCGTGCCCCGTGGAAAGAACTGGAAGATATTGCCCGCAAGAAAGAGGCCGGTGCGGACGGGTTTTTCACGCAGCCGGTATTTGACCTCAAACTGTTTGATCTCTGCCGGGAATGGCTGCTGGGTGAGCAGGTGTTCTGGGGGCTTTCCCCCGTTATCGGCCCACGCTCCCGCTCTTACTGGGAGACCACGAACCATGTGGTTTTCCCCCGGAATTTTGAGCCTACTCTGGATGCCAACATCCAGTTTGCCCAGTCTGTTCTGCGCCAGCTTTCACAAGATCAGGGCTGTGCCTACCTAATGCCGCTGCGGGTCAAACTGGAGCAGTATCTCCCGCCTCTGATGGATGCCATACAGGGCTGAACGCCCTAACGGGCAGATTTTTGACTAAAACGGGCTGTCCCCAATGGTCGTGACCCTGATGGGTCTCGCCACACTGGCGTACCCAGACAGGGCTGCGGCCAGTGTGGCGCGCGGCCAACGTCAGGGCTTCTGACTGCCATAAAGAGCCGTCAGGCTGGCAGAGGCCAGTTTGTGATGATGCACCATAAAGCCAACCAGCGCCGGGCTGGCGTCCGGTGTGACATCCAGTGCGGGCACATCCAGCGCATGCACCGTGAAAATATAGCGATGCGCCGGACCGGGCGGCGGCGCAGCCCCGCCGTACCCGGGCACACCAAAATCGGTACGCACCTGCATGGCGCCTTGCGGCAGACCGCCTTTGCCGGACCCCGCCCCTTCGGGCAGCGCCGTGACGCTGGCGGGAATGTTGACAACTACCCAATGCCACCAGCCGGAACCGGTCGGGGCATCGGGGTCATAAACCGTCACCACAAAGCTTTTTGTTCCTGCGGGCGCGTTTTTCCATTCCAGCGCCGGGGAAATATTCTGCCCGGTCTGGCCCATGCCGTTATAAACTTGCGCCTGCGGCAGGGCGGCCCCGTCCGTAAAAGCGGGGCTTGTCAGAACAAAAGCCATGGTGGTGCCTTTCTTACCAGTTGCGGCTGATCAGCCAGAATTCTTCGGACGTCAGCGTGATCGCCTTGCCAGCGTCAGACTCCGCTGCCGCAGCGGCCAGCGCTTCAATCCGTTCAATCATGATAACTTTACGCTGGTGAGCTTCCGTGGTTTCCGGGTTTGCGTTCAGCGTATGCAGAGAAGTTTTGGCAGCCTTGGCAACACGTGCGGCATCCAGCAGGGCGTAAGACATAAGAAGCAGATCTCCGTTTGGGTTTGTTGATCACGCGTAATCTGGGCGCATGGCGCGTCCTCTTCAACCCCACGCGCTCTGGCGGCACCCATGCCCGGCCTGATCTCTGCCCTCCGCCGCCGCCACGGATGATGGTAGGAAAACCTTTCTGGCCCGAAAAATCGACCTCATCCGGCCTTCCTCGCCCACGGACGCCACTCCCCTCACCTCACGTCACCCCCTGACATCATCTCCCGACATCATCCCCCGACATCATCCCTCTGGCATCTGCGCACCCTATTGCGTAAACCCGTTTCACCATGAGCGACCGCACCGAAGATTTTGATTTCCACCTGCCCGAAACCCTGATTGCGCAGGAACCGGCCCGACCGCGTGAAGCCGCGCGTCTGCTGGATGTTCCCGCACACGGCCCCCTGATAGACCGCCATGTGCGGGACCTGCCGGAATTGCTGAAAGCGGGGGATCTGCTGGTAGCGAACGATACCGCCGTCATCCGCGCCCAGTTGCACGCCCTACGGGGGGAAGCCCATATCGGCATTACGCTGGACCGCATCCTGCCCGATACCTCATGGCATGTGCTGGTGCGCAATGCCCGCCGCCTGAAGGTGGGAGATACGCTGACCTTTACCGGCAGCCCCCACACCGCCACCGTTCTGGCGCGGGAGGACGGCGGCGGCGCTGTACTGCGTTTTTCAGCCGAAGGCGCTGCGTTTGATGCGTTCCTTCAGGATGTCGGCGCACTGGCGCTCCCGCCTTACATCCACCGCCCGCACGGCCCGACCGCACAGGACACGAAAGATTACGCGACCATTTTTGCAGAGCATAAAGGCGCCGTGGCTGCTCCCACGGCAGGCCTGCACTTCACTCCAACCCTGCTAGAGGCGGTGGACGCCACGGGTGCCGAGCGCTGCACCCTGACGCTGCATGTGGGGGCCGGCACATTCCTGCCGGTGCGTGAGAACGATATTTCCAAACACCATATGCATGCGGAACGCGGCGTGATTACGCCCGAGACGGCAGCGCGGATCAACGCCGTGCGTAAGGCAGGCGGGCGGATTATCGCCGTGGGCACCACCAGCCTGCGCCTGCTGGAAAGTGCGGCCGATGAAAACGGCATTGTGCATCCGTTTGATGATGTTACCTCCATTTTCATCCGCCCCGGCTACCGCTTCCGGGCGGTGGATCTGCTGCTGACCAACTTCCATCTGCCCCGCTCAACCCTGTTCATGCTGGTGTGTGCCTTTGCGGGGGAAGAGCGGATGCGGGCGGCCTACGCCCATGCTGTCCAGACTGGATATCGTTTCTATTCCTACGGGGATGCCTGCCTGCTGCGCTGCGCCAGCCCCCTTGAGGCCCACCGCACCGGAGATACCGCATGAGCCGTTTCCACTGGACCTGTGAAAGCACAGATGGTGCCGCCCGCGCCGGGATGCTGCACACGGCGCACGGTCCCGTTGCCACCCCCACCTTCATGCCGGTCGGCACCGTCGGCACCGTCAAGGCGATGACGATGGACGCCGTGCGCTCCACCGGGGCTGGCATTGTGCTGGGCAACACCTACCACCTTATGCTGCGGCCCGGTGCCGAGCGGGTGCGCGCTCTTGGCGGCCTGCATCGCTTTATGGACTGGTCCGGCCCGATTCTGACGGATTCCGGTGGCTTTCAGGTCATGTCGCTTGGCGCACTGCGCAAGCTTGATCAGGATGGTGTGACCTTCCGTTCTCACATTGACGGCTCCTACCATCGGCTGACACCGGAAATCTCGACCGATATCCAACACGCGCTGGATGCCACCATCACCATGTGTTTTGACGAATGCCCGGCCCTGCCAGCACCGCCGGAAACCATTGCGGCCTCCATGCGGCTGTCCATGCGCTGGGCCGCCCGCTCCCGCGAGGCCTTTGTGCAGCGCACTGGTTACGGCCAGTTTGGCATTGTACAGGGCGGCACGGAGCCGGACCTGCGGGCCGAAAGTGTTAAAGCCCTGACGGATATCGGGTTTGAAGGTTACGCCATTGGCGGTCTGGCTGTGGGGGAAGGGCAGGCGCTGATGTTCGGCACACTGGACACCACCGTGCCCGCCATGCCTCAGAACGCCCCGCGCTATCTAATGGGTGTAGGCACACCGGATGACCTGCTGGGCAGCGTGCAGCGCGGCGTGGATATGTTTGACTGCGTGATGCCCACCCGCGCAGGCCGCACGGCACGCGCCTATACGGAACGCGGCACGCTCAACCTGCGCAACGCCCGCCACGCGACGGATGCCCGCCCCATCTCTCCGGACTGTGACTGTCTGGCCTGTTCCCGCCACAGCCGCGCCTATCTGCACCATCTGTTCCGGGCCAATGAAATTCTCGGCCCCATGCTGCTGACATGGCATAATATTGCCTATTATCAGCGCCTAATGCGCCAGATTCGCGCCGCCATTGTGGAAGGCCGTCTGGACGAGCTTGCCACAACCCTGCGCGCCAACTGGGCGGCGGAAGATTGGACGGAAGATGAAATGCCGCAGCCTGTCATCCCCCCTGTGCCCTGAAAGCCGCTTTATGCGCTCCCCGCCCAGACCGTCTGCTGTGCGTACCGCCGTGAAGCCCCTCTGCGGGTTGTGTGGTGAGTCGGGCCATACACCGGGCTGTGCGACCTTCTGCAAGCCCGGCTCCGCACCTCGCTGCCTGCCCTGTCCTGTGCGCCACGTCTTGTGAGCAAGGTCGATTCTGCCGGGCAGGTTGATGCCATGCTGCCGGGTGCGGAAAAACTGGCGGCCCGAATCCGAGAAAAGGCTCTGGCATTGGGGTTTGACGCCATCGGCTTCTGCCCGGCCCATCTTGGTCCGGAGGTGCGGGAACGGCTGACGGATTTTCTGGCCAAAGGCTATCATGGCGAAATGGGCTGGCTGGCGGAGCGTGCCGATCAACGCACCCAACCCACCACACTCTGGCCGGACGCCCGCACGGTGATCGCGCTCGGCGTGTCCTACGCCCCGGAAGGCGACCCGCTGGCCACCCTCCGCCTGCCAGACCGGGGCAATATTTCCGTTTATGCCCGCCACCGTGACTATCATGACCTGATAAAAGGAATGCTGAAGCATCTGGCCCAGTTTGTGGTGAGAGAAGGCACTCTGGCGGCTGAGCGGGCCTCTGCCACCATGCAGCACCATGCCAGCAGGCAGGACAGCGCCGCTCACCCCACCCCCAACGTTCCGGACATCCCGCCTCCCGGCGTCAAGGTCTTTGTGGATACAGCACCCGTTGCGGAAAAACCGCTGGCGGCGCAGGCCGGGTTAGGCTGGCAGGGTAAGCACACCAACCTTGTCTCCCGCAGCCATGGAAGCTGGCTGTTTTTAGGGGAAATCTACACCACGCTGGTTCTGCCCGCCTCGCCCCCGTCCGGTGGCGGCTGCGGAACCTGCACGCGCTGCCTGACTGCCTGCCCCACGCAGGCTTTCCCTGCCCCCTACCAGATGGATGCCCGGCGCTGCATTTCTTACCTGACCATTGAACATGCTGGCCCGATTCCGCTTGAGTTCCGCCCGGCGATTGGCACGCATATTTACGGATGTGATGACTGTCTGGCCGTCTGCCCATGGAACCGCTTCGCGCAGGTCTCCCGCCAGATCAAGCTGCAACCCCGGCCGGATCTGATAGCGCCCGACCTCACCAGCCTGAGCCAGTTGGATGATGCCGCTTTCCGTCAGAAATTTTCCGGCTCCCCCATCAAGCGCATTGGCCGCAACCGCTTTGTGCGGAACGTGCTGATCGCTATCGGTAATTCCGGCTTGCCTGACTTGCTCCCTCATGCCCATGCCCTGACACAGGACCCGGACAGCGTGGTGGCGGAAGCCGCGCAATGGGCCGTTACCCGCCTGAAAGCCTGCCAGCCATGAGTGCACACCTCCGCAAACGCAGCCTGATTCTTTCGGGGCACGATACCAGCGTGGCGCTGGAGCCGGAGTTCTGGCTGGTGCTGGAAGACATGGCCCGGCACCATCGTGATCCTCTTCCGGTCATGGTGGCCCGGCTGGATACGGAACGCCGCCCGGTTCAGTCGCTCGCCTCTTTCCTGCGCGTGCAGGCTCTCCTCTGGCTGCAAAAACAGGTCTCCACGCAAGAGCAGCCTACGCCGCCTGCACCTGACGCGCTGGCCTGACAAACCACGCCACACAACCAGACACACCGGCATACCCCTGAAACCACTCCTCCAGTTCTGTCCCGCCGTCCCTGCCCTCACCCGCCACACGCTTGCGACTGGATTACCTGCCCTGCGCTTTCCGGCAGGTTATCCCGCCTGCTATGCTGGGACACGGAATACACGCGGCCCCGATTTGGGCCTCAGGCCGGAAAATGCTAGGCAGGCAACATGGCGATATGGGGTAAGATTTTTGGTGGTGTCGCAGGTTTTGCCATGGGCGGACCTGTAGGCGCAGCTTTGGGCACAGCACTGGGGCATGCCGCGGATAAAGGCACTCTGCTTCAGCCTCCCACCGGAGGATGGAGTGACCGCTGGGCGGCCCGCGCCAACCCCGACCCCAACGGTGCGGCTACCTTCATGGCGGCCAAGCTGGCGGCGGCTCTTGGTAAAAAAGAGCAGCTTTACGGCCTGACAAGCATTATTCTCTGCGCAAAACTGGCCAAGTGTGATGCGCCGGTCAACCGGCAGGAAATTAACGCGTTTAAGATGCGTTTCCGGGTGCCGGATGAAAACATGCGGGAAGTTGGCCGCCTGTTTGATCTCGCCCGCCAACGGACGGATGATTACGAGTCCTTCGCGCGTGAACTGGGCACAGCTTATGTGCAGGACAAGCAGCCGCTGGAAGATCTGATGGGTGTTCTCTTCGGCATTGCCCGTGCGGATCTTGCAGCGGATGAACCGCTGACCAAAGAAGAAACACGCTTCCTGCAACGCGTACATGCATTGTTTGGCCTAAGCCACGGCGCATGGGAACGCGCGGAACAGGGCCGCTCCCGCCCGGCCATGGCCGAGGAGGACGCGTATGTGGTGATGGGCGTTGACGCATCCCTCTCCAATGAGGACCTGCGCGCCCGCTGGAAGGTCTTGGTGCGGCAATATCACCCGGATGTCATGGCGTCTCGCCAAGCCTCCCCGGCGGAAGTTGCGGAAGCCTCCGCCAAGATTTCCCGCATTAATGCGGCATGGGATATGATCAAACGGGACCGAGGTCTGTGAGCGCCGCCATGGTGCGGCATTCAGGCAACAATATTAGAAAAATTGACACATCTGTTAAACTGATGGGGCTGAACAACGCTTCATTTTCTGCTCCCCTGCCTTTCATGCAGGGATGACCTGCATTGCGCAGAACATTTCTCGTGGTAGAGAGGGCAGCAGAACACTCACGCCTTTTGGGCGGGTTTTACTGGTGCGTCACAGGGTAAAGGTAAACGCGGCAATGAATTCAGGACGGAACGGTGCACGGCTCCGCCCTCGCGGTCAGACACTTACGGGTCAGACTCGGGAAGGCTCCTCGGCCAAGCGCCGTTTTTCCTCACGCAGCTCTGTACTGGTCGCTACACTGATTGCGCTCACTGGGTGTAGCGCCATTAAAGCCCCTGTCCCGAAGGACCCGGACGCCCTTGAAGAATACAAGCAGGCGAATGACCCGTACGAACCGCTGAACCGCAAGGTCTATAACCTGACCATGACGTTCGACCACTGGGCGCTCCGTCCAGTTGCTAAGGCGTATGTCTGGGCTGTGCCGCGCCCGGTCCGGAATTCTCTGGGCAATATGATCACCACCATGAACGAACCCTCCGTGTTCTTTAACGATGTCGGGGCTGGCAAGCCCCGCCGTGCGGGCGATTCCTTTGTGCGGTGGTGCATCAATATGTCCGTCGGGATCGGCGGCCTGATTGATGTCGCCAAAATGGCTGGCTATCCGCATCATGATAACGATGCAGGCATGACACTGGCCAACTGGGGCATTCCCTCCGGCCCGTATCTGTTCCTGCCCATGGGGCCGTCCTCCCTCCGTGATGGCATCGGCTACGGGATTGATCAGGGCCTTTCCCCATGGAACTATGTTCCGCGCGGTTACGGGCTGATCAGCTTCAACTGGGCTTACAATATGATGGGGGTTATCCACGGCCGCTCTACACATCTGGATGAACTGGATGCCTTGCAGCGTGACGCACTGGACCCCTACGCAACAATCCGCAGCGCCTATCAGCAACAGCGGAAGGCGCAGGCCGCAGCGATTAAGAACGATAATCGCGCTACAGTGCCCGCCTGGTACCACTAAAAACAACAAGGATAGCGCCGTTATGAAATTCCTTTCCAGCCGTCGCCTTGTGACTGGAGCTCTCGCGCTGCTTTGTGCTGGCAGCCTTTCCGTGCTGCCTGCCCGTGCGGCTGAGGGCACGCGTCAGTTTATTGAAACCTTTGGCACCAAGCTGGTCACCATTGTGAACAGCCCGGTCTCGCTCCCGGAAAAAAAGGCACGTGTGCTGCCGCTGATCCAGCAGGATGTGGATATTGACGCCATTGGCCGCTACTGCCTTGGCCGTTACTGGAAGCTCGCCACCCCGGAGCAGCAGAAGCAGTATCTCGGCCTGTTCCATGAAGTTCTGGTGAACGCCATTACCGATAAGCTGGGCGACTACCGTGGCGTTAGCTTTACCATTGGCGCTATCACCAAATCTGGTGAAGACGAGTCTGTTGAAGCCACACTGGTCCGCCCGCAGCAGCCCCCAGCATCCATGCAGTGGATTGTCAGCCACGAAGGTGGCACGCCGAAAGTGGTGGACGTGATTGGGGAAGGGGCAAGCCTGCGTCTGACCCAGCGTCAGGATTACTCCTCCTACATCGCCCGTAACGGTGGCAACGTTGCGGCACTGCTGAGCGCGCTTAAGCGCCAGATTGAGCACCACACCGCAGCCGCCAGCCAGTAAGACGGTCTGTAAGAATACGACGATCTAGGGCACCTTTAGGGGTGCCCTTTTTTTGTCCATAGCAGAAAAGTCCGCGTTACCGCCCCTCATACTGCCTGACGGCTTGCCGGTCCCGCACACTTTCATAAACCAGCATGGTCTGGCCGCCTCGCTGGAAAGTCTCGCACACATGCATGCCAATGCCGCCTAGAATGGTGCGGGATGCCAGATTGGATTCCTTGGCTACGGCAATAATCCGTTTAACGCCCGCATCATGCGTGAAGTTTAGCGCGGCATTAGCTGCTTCCCGCGCAATGCCGCGTCCGCTGGCCCATGGATAGAGGGCAAAGCGCAGGCCAAAGCCGCGCCCATCTGGCCGGTCATGAATCCCGGTCATGCCGACAAACTGGCCATTTTCCTGAATGGTAAAAATCCCGACCCGGTGGCAGGCCCAGAACGCGATGTCATCCGCCATCTCACGCTCGGCCTGCTGGCGAGTACACACGCCGCCCAGCATCTGGCCAAAGGCCGCACCATCGGCTTTCAGTGCGGCCATATCATCCATATCCCGCCATGTGACGGGTTGCAGCATCAGTCGGCCGGTTCTAACAGAGCGGGCCGTTAACATGCCCATCGTCCTGCCAGAACGCGGAAACGCCACCGGAGCGGTCTCCGGCAGCGTGTCCTGTTATTTTGCGGAAATCCTGCCTCAGATGATGGATGCCGCATTAGACATCCACCCACTCTGATCAGCGAGAGATAGGCCTGTAACGAATGCGGCCGGGTTCCGTGGCATCCGGGCCAAGGCGACGGCGCTTATCTTCCTCATAGGCCTGAAAGTTTCCTTCAAACCATTCGACGTGAGAATCCCCTTCAAACGCCAGAATATGGGTAGCCAGACGGTCAAGGAACCAGCGGTCATGGGTAATGACCACGGCGCAACCGGGGAATTCACCCAGAGCCTCTTCCAGCGCACGCAGCGTATCAACGTCAAGATCGTTGGTCGGTTCGTCCAGCAGCAGCACGTTGCTTTCCTGCCGCAGCATCTTGGCGAGATGCACGCGGTTGCGCTCACCACCCGACAAAATGCCAACCTTTTTCTGCTGGTCAGACCCTTTGAAGTTGAACGCCCCCACATAGGCGCGGGACGGGACCGCCCGCTTGCCAAGATAGATGACATCCGTGCCGCCGGAAATTTCTTCCCACACGGTTTTGTCCGGGTCCAGATCATCACGGGACTGGTCAACATAGCCGAGCTTGACGGTCTCACCGATTTTCAGCTCACCTGCATCCGGCTTTTCGGCCCCGACGATCATCTTGAACAGCGTGGATTTACCAGCACCGTTCGGGCCGATCACCCCCACAATGCCGCCCGGCGGCAGCTTGAAGTTGAGATCATCAATCAGCAGACGCTCACCAAAGCCCTTGCTGAGATGATCGGCTTCAATCACCGTGCCACCCAGACGCGGGCCGGGAGCGATGACGATATCCGCCACGCCGTTCTGCTTTTCAGCACTCTGGGCCAGCATTTCCTCATACCGGGCAATACGGGATTTGCTTTTGGCCTGACGCGCCTTGGGGCTGGAACCAATCCACTCCTGCTCGGCGGCCAATGCACGCTGGCGGGCGCTCTCTTCCTTTTCTTCCTGCGCCAGACGCTTGCGCTTCTGGTCCAGCCAAGAAGAATAGTTGCCTTCAAACGGAATACCGCGGCCGCGCTCGATTTCCAGAATCCAGTTGGTCACATTGTCCAGGAAGTAACGGTCATGAGTAATAACCATCACGGTGCCCTGATAATCGTGCAGCGTCTTTTCCAGCCACGCCACGCTTTCCGCGTCCAAATGGTTGGTCGGTTCGTCCAGCAGCAGGATTTCAGGCTTTTCAATCAGCAGGCGGCACAGTGCCACGCGGCGGCGTTCACCACCGGACAGCTTGTCCACGGGGCTGTCAGCAGGGGGGCAGCGCAGGGCCTCCAGCGCGATTTCCAGCTTGCGGTCCAGTTCCCAGCCATCGCCTGCGTCAATTTTTTCCTGCAAATCGGCCTGTTCGGCCAGCAGGGTGTTCATTTCCTCATCGCTCATCGGCTCGGCAAAGCGCATGGAAATTTCGTTAAAACGATCCACAGCCTTTTTGAGGTCACCAAAGCCAAGAGCAACGTTTTCGCCAACCGTCAGCTTCGGGTCCAGTTGGGGTTCCTGCTCCAGATAGCCAACGCGCACACCTTCAGCAGCCCACGCTTCCCCGCCATATTCCTTGTCGATCCCAGCCATGATCTTGAGCAGCGTGGATTTACCAGCACCGTTCACGCCCAGAACGCCGATTTTCACACCCGGCAGGAAGGACAGCGTAATGCCTTTGAAGACCTCACGCCCACCCGGATAAGACTTGGTCAGATCCTTCATCACATAGACGTATTGATAAGATGCCATGGGATGACCTCCGCGGAGTGGAATGGATAAGGCGAAAACGCCTGCGCCCGGCAGGACTTGAACCCGCAACCAAGCCGTTATGAGCGGCCCGCTCTAACCAATTGAGCTACGGGCGCGCAGGCGGCTTCCTGATTACGCAATCACACACATTTGGCAAGGGTCCAGCGCCGGAAAAACCTCCGTAACGGCCCTTTCCCTGTTACGGCTTGGCAAGTTGCAATGTGACAGATAGGGTCTGCACATCCGTATTTTTAGTGCTGGAGCAGCCCTTATGGACGTCTCAAAACTTTCCCCCGGCAAAGATGTGCCGTTCGATATCAACGTTGTCATTGAAATTCCGCAGGGATCTTCCGTTAAATACGAGATCGACAAGGAAAGCGGTGCCCTGTTTGTGGATCGTTTCCTGTTCACCCCCATGGCCTACCCTACGGCTTATGGCTTCATTCCCGGCACACTGGCCGCTGACGGTGACCCGACCGACGCGCTGGTGCTGACCCCGAGCAATGTGGTGCCCGGTTCCGTCATTCGGGCGCGCCCCATTGGTGTGCTGAAAATGGAAGACGAATCCGGTCAGGACGAAAAAATCATCTGCGTCCCGCATGACAAGGTTCATCCGCAGTTCAGCAAGGTGCAGACGGTGGAAGACCTGCCGGAAATCACCGTGAAGGCCATTGAGCACTTCTTTACCCGCTATAAGGACCTTGAACCCGGCAAATGGGTAAAAGTGACCGGCTGGGGCACGAAGGAAGAAGCGGGCGAGTTCATTCGCAGCGCTCTGACAGCAGGCAGCAAATAATCCTGCCACTCAATCTGCTGGGCCTCACCGCCCCCAAGCAGAGAGAAACAGGAGAATTCAGGCCGGAGGCAGCAGACATGCGGCCTCCGGTTTTTTTATGCGCGGCATCTTACTCCGCACCCAATCTCACGGCCTATCTCATACTCAGAGCAGGAAATCTCTTCCTGAAATACAGGATTATCAAACCCGCGTTCTGAGGGGACTATTCAGGCCTCCCGCTCCCAGATGAGACACGGCTTACAAGTATGATGACTCTTCCGCCTGAACCTGAAACAGCAAACGCGCCACTTGCCCGGCAGCCTGTGCTGTTTCTGCCGCATGGCGGCGGCCCGTGTTTTTTTATGGACTGGCCGGAGACGTGGGACCGTATGGCCGCCTTTCTCCGCAGTGTCAGCCAGACATTACCGCAAAAACCTGACGCGATTCTGGTGGTCTCCGGCCATTGGGAAACCGCCGTTCCGACCGTAACCGCGACAGCCCAACCGCCGCTGATTTATGATTATTACGGCTTTCCACCCCACACCTATCATCTACGCTACCCGGCCCCCGGCTCCCCTGCACTGGCCGCACAGGTGCAGGCGTTGCTGACGGCAGCGGGCATTCCCAACGCAGCCAATGCGGAGCGAGGGCTGGATCATGGCGTTTTCATCCCCTTCATGCTGGCGTTTGAAGCCGCCGATATCCCGGTTGTAGAGCTTTCCCTGCAACATCATCTGGACCCGGCGGCACATTTACGCATCGGGCAGGCGTTGGCCCCTCTGCGGGACAGGAACGTGCTGATTATTGGCACGGGCCTGACCTACCATAATCTGCGGCATTTTATGGGACAGGACCGGGATTCTGACGCCCTCTCCCACGCGTTTGACGCGTGGCTTGTAGCCGCTGTCTGTGCGCCGGAAGCTGAACGTACGACGGCCCTGAAACAGTGGGAAGCTGCTCCCGGAGCCCGTATCTGTCACCCGAGAGAAGACCATTTGCTCCCTCTAATGGTCGCGGCCGGTGCCGCAGGACGAGACCGGGGCGTTCAGACCTATCGGGATACCGTGATGGGTAAAGCCCTTTCCGGTTTCCGGTTTGGTTAACTGAACTCCGCCCATGCCCCCTTTTCTCGCAACTTTTCTTCACTCTTAAAAATCAGGTTTCTTTTTCATGGCATCTTTTTCTTATGCTTCCGCCCTTGCCGCTCTCGGCCTTGTGGCGTCTCTGTCCACGGCTCAGGCCGCAACAGCCCCGCAGGACGTGCAGGCGGGCACGTATCAGATTGAAACCACCCATACGCAGGTGCTGTTCTCCCTGCTACATTTAGGCTTTACGGACTATTCCGGCCTCTTTTCCGACGCATCCGGCACGCTTACTTATGACCCGGCACATCCCGCCGCCGCCAAGCTGAGCGTCTCCATTCAGGTTGCCAGTGTGCAGACCACCAGCGCAAAACTGACGGATGAACTGCATGGCGCAGACTGGTTTGACACCGCGCACTACCCCACAGCCACGTTCGTTTCGACCAAAGTGGTGCCAACGGGTGCTGGAACAGCGGATGTCACCGGTAATTTCACGCTGCACGGCATAACAAAGCCACTCACCTTGCATGTGCATTATGTGGGCGCTGGCGTGAACCCTATGGATAAGGCCTACACGGTTGGCTTTCAGGCCACTGGCACCCTTAAGCGTAGCGCATTTGGTGTCAAAACCTACGTGCCGATGGTGGGGGATGATGTTACGCTCTCCATCGCCGGAGCATTTGAAAAGCGGGCCTGATCGCTCCACAGTCGACGCCGCACAGTCTTTCTCGGGAAGGTATCCTGACGGAGTGCCTTCCCTTATCCCTTCCTGAAAATGCAACTCCACCAAGGCGTTACGGCGCACCAGTGCACTGGCGGACAGGCACACACAGCCTGTGCGAAAAAATTTCATAATGCGTTGTTTTTTTCATCCACCCCGGTTGTCAAAGCTGAAAACATCGCTATAAGACGCGACATACCGACGCACACCACAGGTGAGCGTCTGGATTGCGGGTGTAGCTCAGTTGGTTAGAGCGCCGGCCTGTCACGCCGGAGGTCGCGGGTTCGAGCCCCGTCACTCGCGCCACTTTCCTTTAAAAATTCATTTTCAAGAAAGTGGCGCGTGTTCCCCACACGGGTGTTGCTGTTTTTCAGAAACATTCCCGATGCGACGCTGATTTTTGTAATCCTTCCGCATCAACACAGCTTCCTTGCCGGACCAGCCCGAGGCAACTCCCCTTACGTTTCATACAAAAAAAGCCCGGCCCCCGTGAGTTTTGACACCACACAGAAGCCGGACCTGAAACGCCGCATTCAAGGCATGCGGTCAGCCTGATCTGAGTGGCGTTAGTCGCCGAGCGCTTCCGCAGCTTCCAGTGTAACAGCCACAGCATGAACCGTGGAAGCAATCCGCACGGCGGTCTGCACGGCTTCCGCCCCAAGCGCATCACGCACAATTTTTTCATGGCTGGTCACGCACAGACCACAGCCATTAATGGCGGATACGGCCAGAGACCACAGCTCGAAATCAATTTTTTCAACGCCGGGGCGGCCAATCACGCTCATGCGCAGTTGCGCGGGCATTTTCTCGTAATCACCGCCTGCCATATGCACAAAGCGGTAATAGATATTGTTCATCCCCATGATGGCGGCGGACGCTTTGGCGGCGTTCAGCGCGTCCGGCGTCAGCTTGTCCGCAAATTCCGCAACAATCGCCTTCGTCACCGCGTCATTGCGGGAAGCAATGGCGGACGCCACAAAGGTTCCGGCCAACTGCTGGGGCGTGAGGGTCACATCATTGGCGAGAGACCCGAGATTCAGCCTCAGATCCTTCGCATAATCGGGAATACGATCCTTCAGAGCATCGATCGACATCAGTTCATCCGTATGAAAAGGGGAGGAATGGCGCTCTTGTGCGCCGCAGACGGGCTGAACCCGGTCTGGAGGTATGCCGTCTGACCCCGTAAGACGATCCCGTGGGACGATCTTGGGGCCAGACGGAGGTCGTCAGGATCAGACTTTGATAAAGTCGTCGCCTTTTTTCCAGTTGCAGGGGCACAGCTCATCGCTCTGCAGCCCGTCCAGAATACGCACGATTTCCTGCGGGTTACGACCAACGGACAGATCGTTGACAGAGACGTGACGGATCACACCCTGCGGGTCGACAACAAACGTGGCGCGCAGGGCAACGCCTGCTTCCTTGTGCATCACGCCCGTGCCTTCGGTCAGCTCGCGCTTGATGTCAGCCAGCATGGCAATCGGCAGATCTTTCAGATCGGCATTATGCAGACGCCAGTTGAGATGCACGAATTCGCTGTCGATGGACACGCCGTAAACAACGGCATCACGGTCAGCAAAGTCTTTTGTCAGCTTGCCGAATGCCACGATTTCCGTCGGGCAGACGAACGTGAAGTCTTTCGGCCAGAAGAAGACAATTTTCCACTTACCGGCGTCAGATTTGTCGGAAATCTGGACGAACTCGCCCTTCAGGCCTTCCGGACCACCGGGAACGGCGGTCAGATCAAAACTCGGAAACTTATCGCCAACGGTCAGCATAAGCTTGCTCCTTCATGAGTTACTTAAAAGCTCCGACGGCGCAAAATGCCGTCGTCGGGCATTATCTATGGCGCGGCATGACCATTCATGCCAATGAATATTTTATATCAAAACAATCGGAATGATCGATTAACGCCGCAAGGGCGTTCAAAAAACAAGATCATCCCAGACATGCTTTTCCAGCCCTTGAAAAAACCGAGGTTCACCCGTGCTCCCCCTCCCCTCCGCCCAGCAACTGCGCTACCTGATCGCACTGTCTGAACTCCGCCATTTCGGGCGGGCGGCGGCGGCCTGCGCGGTGACGCAATCCACCCTATCCGCCGGGATTATGGCGCTGGAACGCCAGCTCGATTCCCAGTTGCTGGACCGCACGGTGGGCAAAAAGGTTGTCTTCACCCCTCTGGGGCATGAAATCGCGCTCAAGGGTCGACAGGCGCTGGAAGCCTTGGAGGCCGTGCCTCAACTGGCCGTGGCCGCCCGCACACCGCTGACAGGCCCGCTACGGCTGGGGGTTATCCCCACCATCGGGCCGTTTCTAATTGAGCCACTGGTCAAAACCATTCGTGCCCGCTTTCCGCAACTCACCCTGTCCATTGCGGAAGACACAACAGAACATCTTTTGGAAAAGCTGGGAGTCGGCCGGCTGGACATGCTGGTTCTGGCCATGCCGTGTCTGTGCGACACGGCGGAAACCCTACCGCTCTGGCGGGACCCGTTCCATGTCATTATGCCCGAGGATCATCCTCTGGCACGGCTGAGCCATGTGCCGGTAGAGCGGCTGGCGGACCAGCGCATGATCATGATGGAAGATGGCCACTGCCTGCGGGAGCAAACGCTGGCCGTCTGCCGTCAGGGCCGGGAATGGCATGGCACGGAAGGCGAGAGCGACTCCACCTTCTCTGCCACATCCCTCCACACCATGGCGGAAATGGTGGGGCTGGGGCTCGGTATTGGCGTCATGCCGCTGCTGGCGCTGGAAGGCGGTATTCTGCGTGGGCATCCGGTTATCAGCCGCCCGCTTTCGGGCGGCCCGGTCTGGCGGACAATCGGGCTGGGCTGGCGGCCCCGCTCTCCGCGCTCGGATGATTTCCGAACACTCGCCACCGCCTTTTCCAGTCTGGCCCCCCACCATGTGCAGCTTCAAGACTGACAGACTGTGTGAACAGAAAGACAAAAACGCGGTAAAATGGCATCGCATTAAAACAATTTGCGGCCCTTTTCCGTGGTAAACATTGACTCGTACTGGCGGGGCCGGTATGTGCCGACACACCTTATTTCAATTCTTGAGCATCGGCGGAGAAAAGCGGGCCATGAAAATCAGAAACAGCCTGAAATCGGCCAAGGTGCGCGATAAAGATTGCCGTGTCGTACGGCGTCGCGGCCGGGTTTATGTCATCAACAAGAAGAACCCCCGCATGAAGGCTCGTCAGGGCTAAATTATGCAGGGTCCGGCCTTCCCCGGCTGGCTTCTGGCGCATGACATGCGTGCAACCCGCTTTTCCGATATTCGGAGAAGCGGGTTTTTGCGTTCTGGCCTTCTGGTTGCAGCCAGCGTTCTGACGGGTGTGAGCCTCACTGGTGCGGCTCCAGCACAGACAACACAGACCGTCCCGCATTCTACCCTCCATCATCACAGTACGCCTACCACTCCGGCGCATGAGTCGTCAGCCCACGCCTCCCACAAGGTCCCCACTCAGAGCCTCAAGCCGCCGCACCCCACCTCTCCATCCACCAAAACCGCGCATGCTCTGACTGCGGCCCCAGCGGCCAAAGCTGCTTCTGCTTCTCCTCCTGCTCCTCCGGCTACCCCGCAGCCTGCTCCCTCCGCAACACACCCGTCTGACAGCCAGACTCCCGCCACGCCGGACGCCGGAAAAAATCCCGCTGTCACACCGCATAAAAAACTGACGCGCCCGCAGCAGATTGCAACGCTTGCCGACCAGCTTACGCAGGCCAAAACACCGGAAGAGGCGCACATGCTGGAAGACCGGCTGGAGGCATTACGCACAGCGGGTCTTTCCCCCACCACGCAACTCCTGCTGCGACGCGCACAGAAGGACAGTCAGGCAGAAAAGCCGGATGATGCCGTGGAAGATTTGAGCGATGCGCTGGCCCTTCAGCCAGAGAGCGCCATCCTGTGGCGCAGCCGCGCCCAGACGCGCCTTGCCGCGGGTGATTTTAACGCAGCCGTTGCCGATCTGGGAGAAGCCCTGCAACGGGACGGGCGAGACGCCAAAAGCTGGGCGCTCCTTTCCACCGTGGAGGAACAGCGCAAGGACGGCCCTGCCGCACTCAAAGCGTGGCAGAAAGTGCTGGAACTGAATCCTATGGCGGATAAAAACCACAAACGTCTCGACGCCTTGCACATCAAAGCGTTCGGGCAGCCGACGTAACGCGCGGCCGCTCACCTTTCAACCGCCCGAAAGACCTTCCGGCACGCTGGATGCCCGCACGCGGAACCTCGGTAAGCCGTGCCCCGTCAGTCGCCCGACGACAGGCTGCTCCGTAGGCCGCTCGGCAGGCTGATGGCCTCAGGCCTGCCGGTTTTCAATCAGACTTTTGCGAATGGCACGGCCACGCTGGATGCGGTCCACAATATAGTCCTCATCCCCCCAGCGGATGGCGCGCGCCATGGCCTGCGCGTCTTCCGTGAAGCGGGCCAACATTTCCAGCAGCGCCTCGCGGTTGGACAGAAACACGTCCCGCCACATAATGGGGTCGGACGCCGCGATACGGGTAAAATCCCGGAAGCCGGATGCGGCAAAATCCAGTACTTCTGACCGCGTTTCGTCCGCCAGATCATCCGCCGTGCCGCAGATGGTAAAGGCCAGCAGATGCGGCAGATGGCTGACAATGGCGCAGACACGGTCATGGTGCGCGGGCGTCATTTCCCGCAGGCGGGCACCGCAGCGCTCCCAGAGCGTGCGGATGGCTGCCAGCGCCTGTGGCGGCGTACCGTCCAGTGGGGTCAGCAGGCACCAGCGGTCTTCAAACAGGGTGGCAAACCCGGCATCCGGCCCGGAATATTCCGTGCCCGCCATGGGGTGTGCTGGCACATAGGCCACATCCGGGCGCAGAAACGGGCTGATGGCCTCAATCACTGAAACCTTGGTCGAGCCGACTTCAGTCAGAATCGCTCCGGGCCGCATGGCGGGCAACACCTGTGCCGCCACCGGCCCCATGGCCCCTACCGGCACACAGAGCATGACGCAATCTGCCAGAGCGGCGGCCTCGGCGGGGTCCGCCATCACGCGGTCCGCAATGCCGAGTTCTTCCACCCGCGCCCGCACTTCAGGCGAGACATCAACGGCTATCAACTGGCGGGCCAGCGTGCCTTTCTGCTGCGCACGGCGGAGCACGGACGAGCCGATCAGGCCCGGCCCGACCACAACAAGTGTGTCAAACACCGGCGTTGCGGCCACCGGCGTTGCGATCTCATCCGCAACACCTGTCAGAGCATCCGGCAGAGTGTCGGAAGGCGGAGCATCGGAAATAGAGGAAGCCACGCTCAGGAATCCTTCATCGCAGTCGGAGCGGGGGCGTAGCGAACATCGGCTGGCGTCGTGATGACTGGCTGGCGCAACCCGCGCATTTCCATCACCTGCCACAGCAGCAGGACCGGAATGCCGATTGCCAACTCCCGCCCACGCCGCAGCAGGGAAAGACCCAGAGACACCGAGGAATCAATCCCGAACGCATGACCGAGCGCCATATAGGCCCCCTCCTGCACACCCAGACTACCGGGCACCAGAAAGCCAAGGGACATGACGGCGCAGGTCACGCCTTCAATCGCCACGGCGTTTGGCACCGTCAGCTTCGCGCCCAGCATGTTCGCGGTCATCCACAGCATGGCCGCACTCCCCAGCCAGCCAAGCAGATGATAGCAGGCAGACAGGCAGATCCGACCGGGGCGGCTCCAGATGGCTTCCATCCGCTCCTGAAGCGTATCCGCGCCACTCAACATGCTGTCATGCCATTGCGACGCCAGACTGCGGGTAAACATGCCGCCAAATTTGCGGAAAATGCTGCCGCCGTGCTGCTGCGTCCAGACAAACCCGGCAGTGCCGGCCATCAGGAAAACCGCGCCAATAATAACAGGCACCACAAACGGGCTGGACCGCTGGTGCGCCACCAAAAACGCCACACCCAGCAACACGAAGGCGACCTGCCCCATGACCTCTGTGGTAATATCCACCAGATTGGCGCTGGCGGCCTCTGGCCAGTCAATCTGGCGGGAGTCCCGGCCATGGAGCCCATGGCCCGAACAAGTGGCCCGAATACCGATAACAATGCCGCCCAACTGCGAGAACGGCAGGCAGGTTGCCGCTGCATCACGCACCATGCGCGCGCCCAAAAGGCGCAGATAGCCAATTTCCGGCATTGCCGCGTGCCATGCCAGCCCCAGCACACCATTTACGGCAAGCTGGCAGCATACCATGAGAAGGAAGCCGCCCAGACCAATACGCATGACAGCGTGAACCACGGAGCCAACGCCACTCCATGCAACAGCCGCCGTAATGGCAACCAGACCAAGCAAAGTCAGAAAAATTGTAAGCTTCTTCAAGGCCTAAGCTCTACCTGCCCGAGATACCCCCTCGGGCGCGCCTACGCAGGACGTAGGACATCTGACCAGAGGGGCTGAATTCATAAGTGACCCGACCACTTACACCAGCCGGGGGTCTGGCGCCACCTTGGGGAGCAGGATAAAGAGACAAACCAGCCGTTCGGGTTTTACACTCGTCTGTTTCTTATACCCTTTATGGGAGCACTCTTCCTATGACTGCCCATACGCTCGTCACCGGTGCGACAGGTTTTGTCGGGTCTGCCGTTGCCCGCACGCTGCTTGAACGCGGACACACGCTGCGACTCATGGTGCGCGAGGGGAGTGACCGCCGCAATATTGCTGATATTCCGGCGGAACTGGTGGAAGGAGACCTCTCCCGGCCAGATACCTTTGCTCGGGCTGTGGAAGGCTGCCGCTACGTCTTTCATGTTGCCGCGGACTACCGGCTGTGGGTACCAGACCCCGCCCCGATGATGACCGCCAACGTGGAAGGCACCCGCCTGCTGATGCTGGCCGCCCAGAAGGCAGGGGTGGAGCGTATTGTTTACTGCTCCTCCGTCGCGGCACTCGGCCTGATTGGTGATGGCACCGACTCTGATGAAGCGACTCCGGTGCATGAGCACGGGGTGATTGGCATTTACAAACGCTCCAAATACCGGGCCGAGCAGGAAGTGCTGCAACTGGTCAAGGAGCAGGGGCTACCTGCCGTTATCGTCAACCCCTCAACGCCAGTCGGCCCGCGGGACATCAAACCGACCCCGACCGGACAGATGATTCTGGACTGCGCGGCTGGCCGTATGCCCGCCTATGTCGATACCGGCGTAAATATTGTGCATGTGGATGATGTGGCGGAAGGCCACGCACTGGCGCTGGAACGCGGCACGATTGGCGAGAAATACATTCTGGGCGGCGAGAACTTCCTGCTGCGTGACCTCTTCGCTATGGTGTCCGAAATTGCGCATGTGCCGCCGCCGCGCATCAGCCTGCCGCAGGGTGTCATCTGGCCGGTTGCCGTGGCCTCGGAATGGCTCTCTCGCTCTTTTGGCTTCTCGCCACGTGTCACGCGGGAAATGCTGGCCATGTCCCGCAAGAAAATGTTCTTCTCTTCGGACAAAGCCATCCGGGAACTGGGTTACGCCCCCCGCCCCGCCCGACAAGCTGTTGAGGATGCCATTACATGGTTCCGTAACAACGGGATGCTCAAGTAAGGGGCGGGATGATGCTGTTTGGTCTGGCTGTTCTCTCAGCGCTCATCTGGTTTGGCCTTATTTTTTTCCACGGGTGGTTCTGGCAGGCTGGCCCCATCCTGCACCCCGCCTCGCCCGGCACCACTCTGGCAGACATCATGCCGGATGTTACAGTTGTGATCCCCGCACGGGATGAAGCCGAGTCCATTGAGGTCGCCCTCTCCTCCCTCCTTTCTCAAGATTATGCCGGGCGCCTCTCCCTCATTCTGGTGAATGACCGGAGTGAGGATGGCACAGGCGCTCTGGCCCGCGCCCTGCCCGACCCAAAAGGCCGCCTGACCGTGCTGGACGGCGCGGAGCCGGAACCCGGCTGGAGCGGTAAACTCTGGGCTGTGGCTCAGGGTGTTGCGGAAGCCCGCCGCCAGCAGGACGCCAACAGCGGCTATATTCTACTTACCGATGCCGATATCGTGCATGCGCCCGAACATATATCCACACTGGTTGCCAAGGCGCAGACAGACAGACTCCATATGGTGTCTGAAATGGTGGAACTTCAGTGTGAAAGTCTGGCCGAGCGCGCTCTGGTGCCAGCCTTTGTGTTCTTCTTCGCACTCCTCTACCCCTTCGCGCAGGTCAATAACCCCAAAAGCCGCACGGCTGGGGCGGCTGGCGGCACAATCCTCATCCGGCGGGATACACTGGCAGAAATCGGCTGGATTGACGCCCTCAAGGGCGCGCTGATTGATGACTGCACGCTGGCCACCTGCGTCAAACAGGCCGGGGGCCGCCTCTATCTGGGCCATTCCTGTCTGGCCCGCTCCATCCGCCCCTACCCGCATGCGGTTGATGTCTGGCGCATGATTGCCCGCACGGCTTTTGTTCAGTTGCGCTACTCACCGCTGTTTCTGGTTCTCACCGTGCTGTCCATGGGGGTGGTCTGGGTCGCTCCGGGGTTGATCGCGCTGTTCAGCCATGGCCTGACCCGCTGGATCGGGCTGGGGACGTGGCTGGTTTCCATCGGCTCCTTTGTGCCCACGCTGCACCGCTTCCGCCTCTCGCCGCTTTGGGCGCTCAGCCTGCCATTTGTCGCGTTATTCTACACAGCGGCGACCATTGGCTCCGCCGTTAATCATTATCGTGGGCGCGGTGTTGTCTGGAAAAACCGGGCCTATACGGACGCTATCCCCAATGATGGCCGCACCACGGCAGCATCCCCCGCACCCGTGCCGGAACAGGTCCAGACAGCACGGGCACCAAGACAAGGCGGCTAAAACCCCGCCGCCGCCCTGAATGCATGAGGGGAGTAGGCACACTGAAAGAGAGCGTGTAAAGCTCCGGCTATGCTTCTTTCTTTCTCATTGCAGAGCCTGACATGACTGATACCGCCTCCGTCTGGGGAAGAGACGATGTCTCTTCTGGCAAAGGTGCGTCTGACGAGAATTTTCCCGTCGGCTCCATTCTGCTCAGCAAGGCCCTGCGCCCGCACGTGCATGCCTACTACGATTACGCGCGTGTTATTGACGACATTGCGGATTGCGAGACACTGAGCGCGGATGAGAAAATCGCCCGTCTGGACGCGATGGAAGAGGTTCTTCTGGGCAAACGCGAGCCAATTACCCGTGCGGATGCCCTGAGTGCTGCAAAACTGCGCGCCTCTTTGTTGAAAACCGGCGTACCGTTTGAAACCGCGACAGATCTGCTGGTTGCGTTCAGGGATGATTCCCGCGGCACACCCTGCACCTCATGGGATGATCTGGTGCAGTATTGCCGTTATTCCGCCAACCCGGTGGGGCGGTTCCTGCTGCATCTGCATGGAGAAGTGCCGGAAACCTTTGCGGCGTCTGACGCTCTGTGTACCTCACTCCAGATTCTTAACCATTTGCAGGACTGCCAGAAAGACCTGCAACGGCTGAACCGGTGCTATATGCCGGAAGACCTGATGGCACAGGCTGGCGCCACGCAGGACGATCTGCTGGCCGGGCGCGCCTCCCCCAACCTGCGCCGGGTGTTCAACACCCTGCTGGACAAGGTGGATGCCCTGAACCGGGAAGCCGCCACCCTGCCCGGTCTGGTCCGGGGGCGCCGCTTCCGTATGGAATGCGCCGCCATTGTCGGTCTGGCCCACCGGCTGACACAGCGCCTACGGCGGGAAGACCCGCTGGCAGGCCGTGTTGCGCTGAAACGCACAGATATCATGTATGCAGCCGGTGCGGCTCTGCGGGCATGGTCCTGAGCTTTCAGAAAGTCCGCAGGTCTGTAAAAAGAGCCGGATAGGACGATCTCATGAACAAACAGGTGAAAAGCGCGTGACAGCTCAAGACATCCAGACGCATGACGAGCCAACCCCCCTCGGGTGTGACCCCGCAGATCTGGCATGGGTGGAAAGCACGGTAAAACAGGCTGGCACGTCCTTTGCCGCTGGCATGCGTATCCTGCCGCCCATGCGCCGCTACGGCATGTACGCCATCTATGCTTTTTGCCGCGTGGTGGATGATATTGCCGATGGGTATGAACCCATGGCGGAGCGCAAGGCGGCTCTGGATGCGTGGCATCAGCGCATTGTCGCCCTGTATGATCACAGCACCACGCAGGACCCGCTGGACCGTGTGCTGCTGGCCACCATCCATTTCTTCGCCCTGCGGCAGGAGGATTTCCACGCCATTATCGACGGCATGATGATGGATGCGGAAAACACCATTGTCGCGCCCGACGAAAAAACGCTGGACCTGTATTGTGACCGTGTTGCCTCCGCCGTAGGCCGCCTGTCCGTGCGCATTTTTGGAGACAGCACGGAAGAGGCCGACAAGGTGGCTTACCATCTGGGCCGCGCTCTCCAGTTGACCAATATCCTGCGCGATATTGCGGAAGACGCCGCCCGTGGCCGCCTCTATCTGCCGGGTGACCTGCTGGACCGCTTCCATGTCCCGCATGATCCCATCAAGGCGCTTTCCGCCCCCGGCTTGCAGGGCGTGGCCACTATCCTGTCCGTCCGGGCGCTGGACCATTTCCGCATGGCCTTTACCGCCATGCAGGACTGCCGCGCCAAAGCCATGCTCCCGGCACGCATTATGGGCGCGAGCTATGAGGCCGTTCTGATCGCGCTGCGCAAGCGCGGCTGGTCCGCCGAGGCCCTGCACAACCGCCCGAAAACGTCAGCCCTTACCAAAGTTGTCTGGCTGACCCGCTCTTACCTTCCCTGATTCTGAAAGAGGCCAACGGCATGGCTGCATCTGTGCACATTATTGGCGGTGGCGTGGCTGGTCTGGCCGCCGCTGTGGAAGTAGCCGGTTCCGGCCGCCGCGTTATTGTGCATGAAGCAGGCCGCGCCTGCGGCGGCCGTGCCCGGTCTTACGAGGACAAACAACTGGGTTGCCGGATTGATAACGGTAACCATCTGCTGCTGTCCGCCAACAAAACCGTTTTCCGTTATCTCGCCATGACCGGCGGGACCGATACGCTGACCGGCCCCGGTATTCCCATCTTCCCGTTTGTAGATTTGGCAGAAGGCGCGCGCTGGACGCTGGACCTCTCACGCGGGCGGATGCCGTGGTGGGTCTTCCAGCCACACCGGCGGGTACCGGACATGCGGGTGGTGGAACTGCGCAGCCTGCAAAAGCTGATGCAGGCGCGTGAAGACGAAAACGTGTCCGACTGCCTGCTGCCCGGCGCACTCAGCCGCCGCCTGCTGGAGCCTTTCGCCATTTCCGCCCTCAACACGTCCTGTGAGACCGGAAGTGCGGCGCTGCTTGGTGCCGTGGTGAAGGAATCCCTCTCCCTTGGCGGCAAGGCCTGCGTGCCATGGTTCCCCAAGGACGGACTTTCTGAAACACTGGTGGACCCGGCACTGGCGCATCTGGGCATCCTGCATGCGGAAGTCCGCACCCAGAGCCGCATTAGCGCGCTGGATGTCAGCCGGGGCCGCGTGACCGGCCTGCATACCGCGGATGGCGTGATCCCGCTCACGGAGGAAGACACCGTCATTCTGGCCGTGCCAGCCCCGGTGGCGGAAAGTCTGCTGGCTCCTCACCTCCCCGGCTTTCAGGTTCCCAACGCGTTTGAAAGTATTCTCAATCTGCATTTCCGCACGGACACCGCGCCGCGTGCGCTCGGCTCCTTTGCAAAAGCTGGTTTTATGGGGCTGGTTGGTAGCATTGCGGAATGGGTGTTCCTGCGCGGCGATATTCTCTCTGTTACCGTCAGTGCCGCCAACCGCTTTGCGGAGCAGGACCCCGACACTCTTGCCAGCACCATCTGGCATGACGTGCGCCGTGCGTGTGACCCTGTGCTGAAAGAGCCTCTCCCCGCCACCCCGCCGCGCCAACGCGTGGTATGGGAAAAGCGCGCGACCTTTGCCGCCACCCCGGAGCAAAACCGCCTGCGCCCCGGCCCCGCAACGCATCTAGTAAACCT
The DNA here is from genome assembly GCF_001581005.1 of Acetobacter orleanensis. Lineage (GTDB taxonomy): Bacteria > Pseudomonadota > Alphaproteobacteria > Acetobacterales > Acetobacteraceae > Acetobacter > Acetobacter orleanensis. Next base: position 24,638 of record NZ_LHZV01000056.1, on the reverse strand, counting down.
TGCTCTGGCTGGAGACTGGACGGCAACCGGACTCCCCGCCACACTTGAAGGCGCCATGAGATCTGGTGTTAAAGCTGTCCACACACTTGGCCTGCGTCAGCCCTAAAAAAAGACGCCAACAAAAAGGATGACCCCCATGGCCGCTGATGGCAGCACACGCCCCCAACTCCCGCTTTCCGGTGAGGATCTGGAGCGTGTGGTTCAAAATGCTCAGGCCGCGTTAGGGCGACAGCAGCAGACTGACGGGCACTGGGTGTATGAGTTGGAAGCCGATTCCAGTATTCCGGCGGAATATATCCTGCTGGAACATTATCTGGATCGGATTGATGACGCCCTTGAGCAGAAAATTGCCGTCTATCTGCGCCGGACGCAGAGCCCGGAACATGACGGCTGGGCGCTTTACCACAACGGCGGGTTCAACCTCTCCTCCTCCGTCAAAGCCTATTTTGCGCTGAAAGCAACCGGGGAAGACATCAATGCCCCCCATATGCGCCGCGCGCGGGAGGCCATTCTGGCGCATGGCGGGGCCGAACGTAGCAATGTGTTCACCCGTATCCAGCTTGCCCTGTTCGGGGATGTGCCGTGGCGCGCCACGCCGGTCATGCCTGTGGAACTGATGCTCCTGCCGCGCAAGGCGTTCTTCTCCGTCTGGAACATGTCGTACTGGTCCCGCACGGTCATTGCGCCGCTGCTGGTGCTGGCGGCTCTGCGGCCCATCGCCATCAATCCGCGCCAGATCCATGTCCGGGAACTGTTCGTCACCCCGCCAGAACGCGTCACGGACTGGATTCGTGGCCCGTATCGCTCTATCTGGGGCCGTGTATTCAAGGGGCTGGACAGTCTTTTGCGGCCGACCCGGAGCCTGATACCAGCCAGCACGCATGAAAAAGCCATTCAGGCTGCCATTGATTTCATTGAACCCCGCCTGAACGGTAAGGATGGTCTGGGCGCAATTTATCCAGCCATGGCCAATGTTGTCATGATGTACCGCGCCCTTGGCGTGCCGGACAGTGACCCACGCGCCGTGACGGCATGGGAGGCTGTGCAGGGTCTGCTGGTGCATAAGGATGATGAAGTCTATTGCCAGCCCTGCGTCTCCCCAATCTGGGATACCGCACTTTCTGGCCACGCCATGCTTGAAGCCGCCTCCGGCCCAAAAGGCATAGCTCCGCAGGAAACGCTGCAAGACCTGCGCAAGGCCAGTAAATGGCTGCGCGAGAAGCAGATTCTGGATGTGAAGGGGGACTGGGCCATTAACAACCCGGACCTCGCCCCCGGTGGTTGGGCCTTCCAGTATGGCAATGACTATTACCCGGATGTGGATGATACCGCCGTAGTTGGCATGCTGCTGCACCGTGAGGCCGACCCGGCCAATACGGAATCCATCGCCCGTGCCCGCCAGTGGATTCTCGGGATGCAGAGCCGCGATGGTGGCTGGGGCGCTTTTGATATTGATAATAGCAAGGATGTGCTGAACCACATTCCCTTCTCGGACCACGGCGCTCTGCTGGACCCGCCGACAGCGGACGTGACGGCGCGCTGCATTTCTTTTCTGGCCCAGTTGGGCAACGTGGAAGACCGCCCGGTTATTGAGCGTGCGCTGACCTACCTGCGCAAGGAGCAGGAAAAAGACGGCTCATGGTTTGGCCGCTGGGGTACCAACTATATTTATGGCACATGGTCTGCTCTGTGCGCGTTCAACGCCGCAGGTGTCTCACAGGATGACCCGGCGGTTGTAAAGGCCGTGGAATGGCTGCGATCCGTGCAGCGGTCGGATGGCGGCTGGGGCGAAGGCTGCGAGTCTTATGAAGGCGGCAACCATGGCACCTACAGTGAAAGCCTGCCGTCTCAGACAGCGTGGGCGCTTCTGGGCCTGATGGCCGCTGGCCGACGGGATGACCCGGCAGTGCTCCGTGGCATCAACTGGCTGGCAGCACAGCAGGATGACAATGGGGAATGGCACGAAGCGCCTTACAACGCCGTCGGCTTCCCCAAGGTGTTTTACCTCCGCTACCACGGTTACCGGCAGTTTTTCCCGCTGATGGCGCTGGCGCGTTACCGTACTCTGGAAAGCAGCAATACGCGCCGCATGGCTTTCGGGTTTTGAGGCATGACTGATCCCGCACAGCTCCCCCCACGCCACCCCGGTATTCTTGTCGGCCTGAAGGCGGAGGCCAGACTGATCCGGCATGTTTTCCCACATGCCGCCATTGCCGCCAGCGGGGCCACCCGCACCGGCGCGCAGCGTGAAGCTGCCCGTCTGGCGTCCTGCGGTGCGGACTGCCTTCTGTCCTTCGGGCTGGCCGCTGGGCTGGACCCAGCCTTCCCGCCCGGCACCCTGATTGTGCCAGAGCGCGTCATGGCATGGGGCATCCCTTATCCGTGTGACCCGACACTGCGCCATATTCTTGGCGCGGGCCTGCCGGAGGTGCGGGGGAACGCTCTGCTCCATAGTGACACCGTGGTGCTGGATGCGGCTGAAAAAGCGCATCTGTTTACCACCAGCCAGTGCGCCGCTCTGGATATGGAAAGCGGCTTTCTGGCCCGCGCTGCGGAAGAAGCCGGGCTGCCCTTTGGCGCCCTCCGCGTGGTGTGTGACCCTGCCACACGGTCCCTGCCGCCCGTTGCTGGCACCGTCCTGTCTCCTGATGGCGGGCTGGACATTAAGGCCCTTCTTGGGTCTCTGCTGCGCCATCCCGGCCAAATTTCAGGCCTAATCAGCCTTGGCAAAGATGCTGGCCGCGCCCGCGCCGCTATGCTGGCCTTTCTAGAACAGCAGCGCACCCGCCCTGCCTTTGCGCGGTTCGCCCACTAAAAATCTGCCTCAGAACTCAGGCAGGACGTTTTGCGCCCTTAGGCGTTGTCTTTCTGGCCCGGATGCCCAGCATCGTCACGGAAAAGCCGCCTGTCAGTCGCAAAACGTCCGACCGACCCGTTACCGATTTTCTGAAACGGGCCCAGACACCTCCGCTTTTCCTCTGAAGTTCCTCACAGGACACCCCCGGTGCCCTGTGTATTATTTTGCACGCCTGTTGCCCTCTGAGATGTTGTCATGTCGTAACAGATGCCTTAGCATTGCGATAAGGGAATAATCTGACATCGTCATGATCGGTCTCCGCACATGCCGGTCATTCCATGCGGTCTGATTTTTTGAAATCATCTCGGGATTACTTGATGCCACACGCTCATCCGCCCACCGCGCCGACGCGCCGGCAACTTCTGACCCGCATCGGCACTCTGGCTGGCAGCGCCGCGCTGTATCAGGCCATGACCACACTGGGCCACGCCATGGGAACAGATTTCCGTGGCCCGCCCAAGCTGACAGGAGCCAAACGTGGCACCCGCGTTCTGGTGCTGGGGTCCGGTCTGGCCGGTATGCTTTCAGCTTACGAACTGCGCAAAGCGGGGTACGACGTCCAGATTTTGGAATTTCAGAGCCGCAGCGGTGGCCGCAACATCAGCCTGCGGGGGGGTGACACCGTTACGGAACTCGGGGGTGCCACCCAGAAAGTTGGTTTTGCACCCGGCAACTATATCAATCCCGGCCCGTGGCGTATCCCCTACCACCATCAGGGCCTGCTGCATTACTGCCGGGAATTTGGTGTGCAGCTCGAACCTTTTGTCGAACTGAACCACAATAGCTGGCTGCACTCCACCGGCGCCTTTGGTGGAAAGGCCGTGCGTTATCGGGAACTTGCTTCAGATTTCAACGGTTTTACGGCGGAACTTCTGGCAAAAGCGATCGACCAGCATAAGCTGGATGAGTTCGTTTCAGACGATGAGCGCGCCCACATCCGTCAGGCCATGAAATCTTGGGGGGCTCTGAACAAGGATATGGCCTATACCAAAGGCAATACCAGTTCTCTGCGCAGGGGTTTTGAAAAACCGCAGGGCGGCGGGATTGATGGTGCACCCGTCCCGTCTGATCTCTTTGCCCGCAAGGATGTCATGGAATCCGGCCTGTGGAACTGGATCGCCTTTCACGAACGGCTGGATATGCAGACCACCATGTTCCAGCCCGTTGGCGGCATGGACCAGATCGGCAAAGGCTTTACCCGACAGGTCAAGGACCTCATTACGCTGAACTGCAAGGTCTCCTCCATCCATCAGGATGACCACGGCGTAACCGTGACCTATACGGACACCGCCCATGGCGATGCCGTGCGCACGGCACAGGCGGACTATTGCGTCTGCACCATCCCGCTTTCCGTTCTGTCCCAGCTTGATGTGCAGGTCACGGACGGGATGAAGGCCGCCATTGCCGCTGTGCCCTATGCCTCTTCCGTCAAGATGGGTCTGGAATTCAAACGCCGCTTCTGGGAAGAAGATGACCAGATTTACGGCGGCATCAGCTTTACCGACCAGCAGATCAGCCAGATTTCCTACCCCAGCCACGGCATTTTCTCAAAAGGTCCGGCCGTCCTACTCGGGGGGTATATGTTTGGCCCCGCCGCCTATGATTTTGCAGGCATGACGCCGGAACAGCGCCTTCAGCGTGCGCTGGATCAGGGCATGGCCATTCATCCCCAATATCGCAAAGAGTTCTCAAACGGCGTCAGTTTTGCTTGGAGCCGTGTTCCGTGGACACTCGGCTGCTGTTCCATGTGGACGGAAGAAGCTCGCAAAACCCATTACAAAACACTGTGTAGTATAGATAACCGCCTCGTTCTGGCCGGGGAACATGCCTCTTATGTCGGCTGCTGGCAGGAGGGGGCCATTCTCTCCGCTCTGGATGCTGTCACCCGTCTGCACAAACGCGCGCTGGGAGCCGCCTGATGCGTAAACTTCTGCTTATGACGTCTCTTTTCATCACCACGGGCTTTGTCTTGCCGGTTGTTGCCCCTATAGCCGCCCACGCGGACAGTGCGAGTGCGGTGGCCGGTAAAATGCAGACCATGCCGGATGGTGAGGCTGTTTATCGCCATGTCTGCCAGAGCTGCCACATGCCAGATGGCAAAGGCGCTCTGGGCGCTGGCGCAAAATTCCCGGCACTGGCGGGCAACCCCAAACTCCAGAGTGCTCAGTATCCAGCCTATGTGGTACTGAATGGTTTTGGCGGTATGCCATGGTTTTCCGGGCTGCTGAATGACCAGCAGGTCGCGAATGTGGTCAACTACATTCGCACACATTTCGGGAACCATTATCCTGACACATTAAAACCGGAAGACGTTTCCGAAATACGCCCCCATCTGTCGGTAGAGGAAGAATAACGTGCGCCTTATCAAAAGCCTGATCCCCGCAGCAGCCCTGACGGTGCTGGTCGCGGCCCCTGTCCTGCTGTCCGCCCCAGCCCTTGCCGCAGGGGCCCCTGCTGAAAGCATTATCCGGCATGGGGAAGGGAAATTCCCCATCTCTGCGGCCATAGAAGTCCCCGCCGGTGCCACCACCATTTATCTGAGCGGCATGGGAGCCCCGGTGCAGGACAAGACCGCGCCGCCCAAAAGCCTTGAAGCCTATGGGGACACACAGGCCCAAACCCTCGCGTCCCTTCAACGCATTGAAGGCGAGTTGAAAAAACTGAACCTGACCATGGGCGATATCGTGCAGATGCACATCTACATGGTTGCGGACCCGCGCACGAAGCAACTGGATTTTGAAGGCATGATGAAGGCCTACACCCAGTATTTCGGCACGGAAAAGCAGCCTAACCTGCCTGTGCGCTCTGCCTTTGCTGTCGCACAACTGGCCAACCCCGGCTGGCTGATTGAAATTGAAGTCACCGCCATAAGACTGCCGAAAAAATAAAGCCACCCACCCCCTTCCTGACACAAAGGAAGGGGCACCCGCCAGCAGGCGTCTAAACGAACATCTTTTGGTATCGGCCACCCAAATAGGTGACATCTGTTTTCTTTATAAACTGCGGATTATGGACGGCGGACGGGCTGAATAACTCAGACTGCCTCTATAGGAAGCGTCTTTTACTTTCCGTCTGTTCTTTCAAGCTCACCGTCAGCATCATCTGGCAGAAAGAAATCTTCCGGGTCTTCCGGCACTGGCAGATAGAGCAGATAAAACCCCACCCCGACCGTGATGACGCCCGCCATAATCGGCAACCAGCGCAGGGCTGTGACCCACGCGGTGTCCTGTGTGCTACTATTGACGACATAGGACCAGCCGCTCACACACAGCACCGCAAAACCACCGGCCAGACAGCCCGCAATCCAGAGCAGTCGACGCACATAGGGGGACGAAGAACTGCTCATGGTGTGACCTTTCAGATCATTGCTTGAAAGCCCGCGCTAACACGTTTTGTGTTTCGAGGGAAACGGGGAGCGTGGAGTTGGTCAGCGCAACGCCTTTCCAGCCAGCACCCAGCGCCGTGTAGAGGTTCACGGCATCCCGCAGGCGTTCCAACCGCGCCATCGCTTCCATATTCTGGGCGTTCAGGGTTGTACGCTCGGTTGTTAGCACTTCCAGAAAGCCAACCAGACCAGCACCATACAGCCGCCGCGCCCGCTCACTGGCCGTCGCGCTATCTTCTGCGGCTTTATGCAGTTGTTCGGCATATTCAATGTCATCGTGCCATGCCGCCATGGCATCTTCAACTTCCTTGAAGCCATTGAGCACGGACTGCCGATACGTGAGACGTGCTGCCTCTGCGGAAGCCTGCGTCGCCCGGACCTCAGAGGTCATTTTACCACCGTGCATCAGCGGCAGGCTGGCCATCATCAGGAACTGCCAGCTCATGGCGTTCACCTGAAACAGCTGATACATGGCCGACGCATTCGGGTTGAACGTCAACGGAATGACAAAATGCGGATACAGGTTGGCGACCGCCACGCCAATCTGCGCCGTTGCCAGCGCATATTGCCGCTCCGCCATGCGAATATCCGGGCGGTTGGCAATCACGACAGACGGCATAGTAGCAGGAAATTCCGGCACGGTCGGCAGAGGACGCGGTACCTTCAGTTGGTCTTCCAGAGCCCCCGGCATCTGGCCAAGCAACACCGCAATGGCGTGTGTCACCTGAGACACACGGGTTTTCAGCGGCTCACGCGCTGCAATCTGCGTATCCAGCTCGGCTTGCGCCTGCGCAATCTGAAGGGTGTTCCCCACACCTTCCAGATACAGCTTGTTGGTCAGATCCACCGCGCGTTTCGCAACGCCGATATTGTCGGTCGCAATTTTTATCTGCAACTGCGTGACCCGCAGCAGCATGTAGTCTGACGCCAGTTCGGACAGCATCGTCATCAGCAGCGCGCGGCGGCCTTCAATGGAGGCCTCCACTGCGCGCTCATGCGCTTCTACATCCCGGCGAATCCGCCCGAACACGTCCACTTCCCACGTCGCCATCGCGCCATAGGTGAGCATGGAGGCTTCCGGGCGGTTGGCCGGATTACCCGGACGCAGGGGCCAGTTATCAATATTCAGAGAATACCGGACATCCCCACCGCCGACATTGGCATCCATCTGCGGATACCACTGGGATGCAGAGCGGTCACGAATAGCGCGTTCCGCCAGAATACGCTGCCCGGCAATCTGGAGATCATAGTTCCCTTTGATGGCCTGCTCGACCAGTTGGGTCAGCATAGGGTCTTTGAACGCCGCCCACCACTCGGTCATTTCCTTGTTGGTGCGGGCAATTTCTTCTGGAGTTGCAGGGTGTTCTTCCGCTGCTTCCTTGAACTGGGCAGGCACCTTCATGCGCTCGGGCTGATAGTTCGGCCCAACAGTACAGGCCGAAAGCATCAGGGAGGACGCCATGAAGAGGCCGAGGCGACGATGAACCTTCATCTTCTGTTCCATGTCGCTCTCAGAGATGGTCTTGCAGCCATGTGGTCATCTTGCCACGGCGGCCACGCGGTTCCGGCCCAACGCTGACCGTTGCGGTCATGCCCGCGGCCAGCGTCACGCTATCCGGCACATGATCAAGGTGGATACGCACCGGAATACGCTGGGCCAGACGCACCCATGTAAAGATGGGGTTCACGTCCTGTAGCCCCAGCTTGTCGGCCACGCCGTTGGTATCATTAATACCGCGTGCAATGCTCACCACATGGCCAGTCAGAATGGGTTTGTAACCCATCAGCTTGACGCGGGCTTCATCCCCCACATGCACGCCCCACATCTTGGTTTCTTCAAAATAGCCGTAAACCCAGTAGGAATCCGCATCAATCACGGCCAGACGCGCCTGCCCAGAGGAGGCATAATCCCCCACCCGCAGATTCAGGTTGGTCACGTATCCATTGACGGGCGAATACAGAACAGAACGCTGGAGGTTCAGTTTGGCCACATCAAGCGCGGCGCGGGCTGCATCCACTGCGGCAATCTGTGTCGCCACGTTGGAGTTAAAGACTTCCTGTTCTTCCGCGGATACAATGCCACCCAGCCCCATACGGCGGCGGGCATCATTCCGCTTGAGCTTCAAATCTTCCATCGCGCCGTCCAGACGGGCCTGTGCCTCCCGGATCGCAAGACGAAAGCGCACGGGGTCCAGCACGTACAGCGGGTCCCCCTTATGCACAAACTGGTTATCCACCACCGGAATCTGCACCACTGTACCCGAGACTTCAGGCGCCACATCCACAACATACACACGCACACGGCCATCACGGGTCCATGGCGCAATCATGTAGACATTCCAGAGGGTTACCCCCAGCACAATGGCCAGAGAGACAACCGCCAGGGTCAGAATAACTCGTATCAGGGTGCGCAGAAGGGGCATTGCGGAGACTCAAAAGCCTTTTTGGGGTCAGATGTACAAAATGAGCAGGCAGAGAATACAGACGTAAAGCGAAACTTCGAATAGAGCGATATGCCAGAACCAGCCCAGCATGCCGCTCCACCACAGCACAAAACGAACACACATGGTAAGGGGCAGCGCCGCCAGTGCGTAAACGACGATTGGTGCCATAAAGACACCAAAGAGATTGAATTCCGTCAGCATGACGCCATTCTCGTAGCAACTCTCATCGTGCGTGTGTCCGCTCTGGTCCGGGCAAATCCTTCTGTCCGGATGCGGCCTGTTCAACCCTGTCAAGAATCCCGCAGCACTGCTCCAGTTCCTGCGGGGTTACATGTTCGGTCAGGCGGGTTGCCACATTATCTGCTGCATGGCTGACAAGTGCGGCAACTTTCCGGCCTTCTTTTGTAATACTGACAAGTTTGGACCGGCGATCATCCTCATCAATTTCCCGCACAATAAAGCCGCGCTTCTCCAGCACATCCAGCAGCCGGACCAGAGACGGCGCTTCCAGTGACAGAGAACGGGCAAGATCCGTCTGTCTGACAGGTTGTTCGGAAAGATTGAGATAATAAATCGGCCGCCATGTTGCGTCCGTCAGGCTGAACCGGCGCAAATCCGCATCAATCTCGCGCCGCCAGACGGCCGCAAGGCGAGCCAGCCGGTGCCCGAAGGACCGGCGAGCTTCGAGATTTTTATCAGGATAACGCGGAGGTTCCATTACGTGCCCATACTAGCAAGCATACAAACTGTTCGCACGCTCACAAAATCGTAAGGCAATCATTCACAGAAAAAATCCGCCCCTGCCAATGCAAAATTGGAATGGAACCTATGGGCAAAGGCGGAGAAGGAGGAATCAGTCCTTCCGACGGCGCACAACATCCCAGATTTTGCGGGTGCCGCTGCGACCAAGGGAACTTGCTACCGTGGCCGTAACTGCGGCCATCGTGATGGATTCCTTCATCTGTGTTGCACAGCGGTTACGCGCAATACGAGCTTCCACTTCCGCAGTCGTCAAATAAGAGCGACGGCCAAACAGAACGCAGATCAGCGCAAACACCACATCCAGTGCAAACACGCCAAACGCCGCTGTCACCGGCCCCCAGTGGAAGGTAAACAAGAAGAGAGCCCACAGGAGTCCATGTCCGGATATCAGAGCGAAAAACCCGAATATCGCAGCAGCAACGAGAAATGCTGCCTGTTTTCCCAATCTTACAGCCATCTGCTGCATAAGATGGGATTGAGCGTGCAGGGCTGACCTGCCAAGTTCAAAAATACGCATGGACTCCGGGACTACCTTCGTTCAGATCACGGGAACTTCAGCGTGACATCCGGCCGAGGACAAAGCCCACCACGCCAGAGATGGCGATGGACACCCATGACGACTGCACACGCGTCTGCTTGGAAATATCTTTGCGCGCATGATTGGCCAGTTCACGCGCATTGGCAACCGCTTCTTCAGTCAAATCACTGGCTTTGCCGCCAGCATTCGTCAGCGCGGGGACCACATGCTTGGTGATGAGCCGTTCCAGATGCGCCTTTACAGCTTCAATTTCATCACGGGCTGTCTCAGCAGCAGACTCACCGGCAGCCTTTACATCCTTGAGTTTATCAGAAGACATGGAGAAACCCCATTCGCGTTAGATTTATTGACAACACCCTTTTAACTGATCGCTAAGGATAAGGTTGCATGCATACGGCGCATGGCTCGCACCCGCCGCTTGAACTTCACAATCTCGCTTTTCTCCCACCCCGCGCTGGGCTGAGCCTCCGGGTCGGGAAAGGAGCGTGTGTGGCGTTACTGGGAATCGGCTCCGAGCAGGAGGATCTGGACCGCCTGACGGACGTTCTGGCCGGACATACCCCCAGCTTTGGCGGGCAGATCCGTGTTGGGGGAGAGGACGTAACCCACCGTCCAACCGGCCAGCGGGGGCTGGCGACCCTTGGCGCACACGCCCCCCTTTTTCCACACCTTACGCTGGCCGATAATATCCTGTTCCCACTCCGCGCCTCGGAGCGCGTCTCCACGGCGGAAGCGGAACGCCGCACAACGGAAACATTGTCTCTTGTTGGGTTGGATGGCTACCGCGCCTTTAAACCCGGCCGCCTGACAGCAGAGCAAAATCTGCGGGGGCAACTGGCGCGCGCGCTCGTTATGCGACCAGAAGTTCTGGTGCTTAACCGCCCCTTCAGCACGCTTGACCACACGGCCACAACACGCATGCTGGCCTTGCTGGAAAAACTACAACGCGCCATCGGCCTCAGCATTCTACTTCTCACGCGGGACCGCACAGAAGCCCTGATGGCCGGAGACAGCATTGGCATTATGGACAATGGCATCCTGCTCCAGCTTGCCACGCCGCCAGACCTGCTGAACCGCCCGGCTCACGAACAGGTTGCCATTGCCTTTGGCGAGGCCAACGTGCTGACGGGCAAAGTCCTGTACGCGGAAGACGATATGGCCGAACTCCGTCTGCCCACAGGCGAGACAGTGGACGCCATGGCCGGTCCGGGGCTGGAGGAGCAGGATCTCGCCAATATCTGCGTCAGTCCGGACCGTATCTCCGTCATGTTCCCTCGCCAGACCACCACGCAGCAGCCTGAAGACAACGATATGCTGCTCTGCACGCTCGTGTCCGCACGGCATGTGGGAGCGGCCATTCACATGCGCTTTCGCATGCGGGATGGCGGGGAAATTATTGCCCACCGCCCCCCGGTTCACACGCTGCGGGAGTTGGAACCGGGGCGCGTCGCGCTGCTTGCGTGGCAAACAGCAAACGCCACCGCCTTTCCGATGGACCAGAAATCAGGCTAGAATTACAATCGACCCAAGCAGCAACCGCATGAGGCTACCCCTGTCCTTTCTTTTGTTCCGCAACGTATCCCCCCAAACGACCCCTCGCATCCCTGCGCGGCGCGCTTCTACCCTGCCTACCTTTTTCCGGCATGGGCTGACCGTTTTCGTTCTGGGCAGTCTGGCGCTCCCTGCTTTTTCGCAGGCTGAGGCGCGCTCGGTGCGTCGTATTCATCGGACTGTGGTGCAACCGGTACGAATTCTCACGTTCGGTGGCGCCATTGCGGCAGTCCAGCAGAAAGTGCTGTTCACGCCTTACGCGCACCTTATCCAACATCCGCTTGTCCCGTCTTCATGGGATGGTGAAATCGAGTCTCTGCGCAAACAGGAAACCGAATCTCCTCGCCGCTGGGCGGCGGTGATGATGGAAACCAGTTCCCTGCAAGTCAGTTGTTCACTGGGCCTGCTGGTGCGGGACCCGGCGGACTCCTCCACCAATAGTTGCGGCCAGTCCTCCGCTTCCATCGATTTCGCCATGGCGTGGGACCGCTCCCGTTTTGACACCCCGCCAGACTGGTCTGACTTCTGGGATGTTGCGCGTCATCCGGGCCGCCGAAGCCTGCGCCGGGACCCCCGTACTACGCTGGAAATCGCCCTGCTGGCCGACGGCGTTGCCCCCGACGCACTCTATCGGGTGCTCAACACGCAGGATGGTGTGGACCGCGCCTTCCGCAAGCTAGACCAGCTCCGCCCCTATATTGTCTGGTGGTCCACACCGGAAGAAGCTGCGCGTATTCTTAAAAGTGGGGGCGCGCTGATGGGCAGCGTGCCTACTGGCGAAATCCTCAGCGCCACACCCGCAGAGCGGGACCGCTTCGGCCTCTACTGGTCACAGCGCCTTGAGGTCAATTACGCATGGGGCGTGCCCAAAACCTCCGCACAGGAAAATACTGCGCTCGCTCTGACAGCATGGCTGGAACACTCCACGCAGAAGCAGGCTTTTGCCAACGCGTGGCCGTCTCTGCCGTCTTTGTCGGAAATCAACGCCAGTTCTCCCGATAGCCGCCATTTCCTCCCCCCTATCGCGGTAAATGACACGTTCTGGAGCGCCCACCTCCCCACTTTGTCCGCGCGCTTTGCACACTGGGCCGAAAATCGGTGAGTTTTTCTTCGAGCAGCCTGCTACCGTTTCTAATCACGCACACCCTGTTCATGGCCGTCACCGGGATTTTTCTGGCAGCCTGTGTGCTTTTTGCAGCCCTTTCAACACGTCAGGGGAGTCGGCTTTATACGCTGCTGCTTCTGGTTCTGCTCCCTGCGACAGCCCTTGCCGTCACCTTGCCGCTCATGCTGCCAGCTAGCCGCGCATCCCTGCTCCTTCCCGTCCTTCAGGGCGTGCTGATCGGACCGGCGATTTCCCTCGCTCCGCTGCGCCACCTCAAAGATGCACCCTCCACATGGGGACGCACCGCACAGGAGCTAGGGGCAACATCCTGCACCCGCCTACGTCTGCTCTGGCTCCCTCTTCTGGGTCGCTCTCTCACTGCCAGTCTGTGTCTGGCGCTTGCTCTCAGCCTACTGGGCACATTGGGAATTAACAAAGTTCCTCTTTCCTGAGCCCTTCTACCGGTTTATCCTGCACGGCATGACTTCGCCCTCATCCCCAGCCCCTTTTTGGGAAACCACCCCACTTCAGGACATGACCACCGCAGAATGGGAATCCCTGTGCGATGGCTGCGGTCGTTGCTGCCTGCATAAACTGCGTGACGAAGACACGGACGCAATCCACTACACAACCGTCGCCTGCCGCTTGCTGGATGTTTCCACCTGCCGCTGCACGGATTACCCCCAACGCCACAAAAAAGTGCAGGATTGCATTACACTGACGCCGGAGATGGTGCCCGAACTGGACTGGCTTCCGCCTGACTGCGCCTACCGCCGCCTGTCAGAAGGACGTTCTCTACCCACATGGCATCCGCTTATTACCGGCACACAGGAGAGCGTTATTGAGTCTGGTGCTTCTGCCGCAGGCCGCTGCATTAGCGAACGGCAAGCAGGCGCACTGGAAAACTATCTTGTTGCATGGCCCGGCATGCCGACCAGAAAACCTAAAAAATCCAGAACACAGCAGCGACCGTCTATTCGCCACGTCCGTGCCGACACCCCTTAAAAGACCGATCCCCTTACCAGACCGGGGCGCGTCCTCAGCCCCGCGCTCCGGCCTTACGCGCCTTATGCCAGAGCTGATTGAACTGGCCCCCGACTGCAGGGTGCCTGTTCTCTGGAAACTCTCAAACCGGGCCAAGCGACTTTCTCTTCGGATTGACCCTCGCAAAAAGGTCGTTACGGCCACACTCCCTCCCGGCATCTCCCCTGAACAGGCCGTAAAATTTCTCAAAGCTCAGATTGGATGGATTACAAAACGTCTGGCGTCACTGGACCAAGCCCCAGCTTTCCTGCCGGGGCGCCAGATTCCTCTGGAGGGAAAGCTGCATACTATTACGCATCAGCCCGCAGCGCGGGGTGGCGTCTGGATAGAAGCAGACCAGATTATTGTCAGCGGCGCAGAAGACTTTATCAGCAGACGTCTTACTGATTTTTTGAAAAATCGCGCACGCCTGATTTTGGGACAGGAACTCCGCGCACAAGCCCAAACATCTGGCCTGAGCCCCACACGGCTCGACATCAGAGATACCTCCAGCCGCTGGGGAAGCTGCTCATCCTCTGGCCGCATTATGCTATCATGGAGACTGATCATGGCCCCCGCACCAATCAGACATTACCTGATAGCACATGAACTGGCCCACTTACGCCACATGAACCATAGTCCGTCTTTCTGGGCACTGGTGAACCAGCTTACCCCCCACCGACGCTACGCCGAGGCATGGCTCAAACAACACGGTTCAACCCTCTTGGGCGCACGCTAACACGTAAACACACCACAGAACCCCTTGCCGCCACAGCCCAACATGCTAAAACCCGCCATAATGCAGCAAAACGCCCTGCACCACTGGCACACCGCCAGCCTTATGCGAACTTGGCGGAATGGTAGACGCAGGAGACTTAAAATCTCCAGCCTGTAAAGGCGTGCGGGTTCGAGTCCCGCAGTTCGCACCACAGACAGCTGAAATAGCACGATTTTTCGGTTGAATGAGGGGCAAAGGCTGTCTTTGCTCCATCGTCCTTCCCCACTGAGGGAAGATTTTATGCTCCGAGTTAGAGGCACTACCTACCACTTCCGCCGTATCGTTCCTCCTGCCCTGCGAGCAGCCTTAAACCGGCGGGAAATCTGGGTTTCCCTGAAAACAGGCTACCAGAATGAAGCCCGCAAACGTGCTTCACTCCTCCATGCCAGAACCACAGAACTGTTCTCTCAGGCCCATTCTGTTCTGGCTGAGCCAGACGCTTTAAGCCGACTTGAGGGACTGCGAGTTTCACTGCGGGATTTACAGAGCGTGAACCTGCCTTCATCTGCTCAGGAAACGGGGTCGATGCCAGTTTCAGCACTGGTGCCCAAACCCCGAACAGTGAAGAAAGCCCCCCAACCCGCCAAGGCTACTCCCCTTATGCTCTCGGGTGCCTTAAAACGCTTCGTGCTGGATAATCCTCATGCCAGCACCGACACCAAGAAAGCCACCCAGCGGGCCATAGACCTTTTTCTGCAAGCGTTTGGCGATGCCCCTGTGTCCATCATAGGGGGCGAGAAGGCCGGAGTCTTCCGTGACCTGCTATTTTCCCTTCCCGCATCGCTGGGCAAACGTAAAAGCAGTCTTACCCTTGAGGAAGAGGCTCAGAGGGCCAGAGAGGAAACTCTGCCAACATTGAGTGGCAAGAGCGTCAAAAACCATATGATGCGCCTCTCTGCCCTCTGGAATCAGTTACACCAAAGGGAATTGGTCACACGTAACCCGTGGACAGGCTGGAATTTCGAGAATGGGCAAAAGACCGTCAGGAGAAGCTGGACAGCTAAAGAATTGGCCCTCTTGGCCTCTGCGTCATGGCATAGTACTTCGGTGCCAGAAGAGACTTTCAGGCTTGTCACTCTGATAGCAGGCTACTCAGGCATGAGGCTGGGTGAAATCTGCACCCTGCGCAAAGAGGACGTCCAGACTGTTGACGGTATCCCCTGCTTTCTTATCCGACCCCATAGCGAAACCGGCTGGGCACCCAAAACGGAAGCAGGCACTCGTATGGTGCCAGTCCATTTAAAGCTGATTGAAGCCGGTATTCTGGCTCTTAAGGATACCACTGACGGCCCATACCTCATCCCCGGTCTGGAAACCTCGAAACAGGGTGTCAGGGGCGCAGCATTGGGACGGGCTTTCTCATCGCTTAAAACCCGGATTGGCCTACCAGCAGAAATCACATTTCACTCGTTCCGGCACACAGTCTCAACCCAACTCAGAAACGCAGATGCCAACATCAGAGAGGTATGGATAGACCGCCTGCTGGGTCATGAAGCAACCCACAAAAGTCAGGGCACCACAACCTACCTGACCGGCATATCGACAGCCAATTTGCAGCAAACCATAGAGGCCATAAGCTACCCGGAAACAGCCTTCAAAAAGGGAACGATTTAAAAGGGAGCCAGCAGTGTCAAATGGCTACCCAAGGTAGCATTCAACATCTGGCAAGGGGGAGTTCCTCCCCCGTTGACCCCCTCCAAAGATTTTTTCAATTCGTACTTCAAAATTTCCAGTATCTTATCGAAAATGAACTTCATTGAAGTGGCTATTCCTATACGACTAAATATATAAGAGAAAATTCTATTACTCGCTCTCCAACCCTATTTTTTGTCCATCCACTTCTGATTAGCTTGGTTCAAACTTATTGGATTTGCTCCTCCCACATAATCTGGGTCACTGGCTTGCAGAGGGTCATCTTCCCAATTGCAAATTGGACATATTTCGTATTCCCCAAGAACTGAAATTACAGTCACCCCACAACACGGGCACGGCAGTAAGCCACTCGATTTTTTCTCCAACAGTATAGATTCCTTCTAATAACAGAACGCTTTACTTGATACACTTTCAGAAATTAAATTAGGAACGATAGGGGTTATGTAAATTAATATTCTGAATATTCCAGTAATTTTCCAAGTGAGTCCAGCCCTCATTTTCAAGTATATCTTTCTCAAATTTTGTTATTGGAACAACCCAAACCGGAACAATATCAATTTCACTCAGGCTATCATCAAATTTTTTACTTCTATAGAATGGATATGTAAAATATATTCCACACAAGTTATCATTGGACCATATATGATCACTTTCTTTTGGAAACGAAATATAACTTCCCCGCTTAGGCGGAAATAATTTAGTATCCACTAATTTTTTCAAAAAATAATCCATCATAGAAGCAGCTTGTTCTGAAGGGAAATCTTGTTCAAACTCCATGATCCATTCAAATTTATTGTCATTATTATCCATATTACTCAAACCCAATGTACTAATAAACGACAATCCATCTTTCCCTTGGTATTTTATAATTTGTACTTTCCGAGACAATATGCTGTTCATTGAAGCATCAATTTCTCCAAATTCCCTTTCTAAAACATTGGGCAAATATTTTTTCACACTGTTTTCCTCAAAATAATAAATTATTAATTGAATTCATATTCTTAACATTATCTAAAAAACATCCTGATAGAAATTTTTCTCTTTGTTAAAATCATAAAATCTTCTTACGTGCCCAATCTATGAAAATAACGGCTGATTTACCAAATATTTATCGATATCTTGACTGCCCCACGGGTTTGCCCGCAAAGTGAACCCGCAGTCACCATGTGAAGGATGATTTCTTCTGAAATTATCGTTCTGTTTCAATGGGTTGCTTTGTTGGTTACGACAGAGAAGAGCGGGTTCGAGTCCCGCAGTTCGCACCACTAACCCTTTGAAATATAACAGTAAAATGAGAATTTGGCGGGTCTGCGGGATTTTCCCGTTTGTCTTCCCAGACTGGGAAACGCAGATGCTCCGACTCATCGGCTCTCACTACCACTTCCGCCGGGCTGTGCCCGTTGCCGTTCAGGCCCGACTGGGCCGAACCGAAATTTCTCTCTCTTTGCAGACTCAGAGTAAGCTGGTGGCCCGTGAACGGGCAGCAGCCCTTTACGCCCGAACCGGCGCACTTTTTGAGAAGGCAAAGACGATGGAGACTGACCTGTCACGCGAGGACCTGATTGCCCTGCTAACCGAACAGGGCAAAATCATCGCGGAACAGGAAGAACTCCTTACCCTTGCCGATGATGCCTTCCGGGCTGAAAAACGCGCCCTGCAAGCCGATCACGCCATGACCCTGATGGATCAGGTGCAGAAGGAAGGCGCTTTCATCTCTTTTGCCACAGAGTCACTCAAGGCACTGGAAGCACGGCTTCAAAGCATGATGCAGAAAGTCTTTACAGACAGCGCCGTAAGCAAAAAAGAAAAGGACATGCTGCGCGAGCAGATCAAAAGCCTTTCCACTCTGATTATCGATCTGGGCAAACATCGCCCCGCTGCCCCGGTAGATGCTCCAGCCGGAAGCCCGGTTGAGGATGAACAGCCCAAAGTCCGCAAGCCAACCTCTCCGCCTCTCTCTACGATGGCTGAAAAATTTGTCTTTGCTGACAAGGACAAGAGCGAGGACACCAAGAAAGCCACGCGCAAGACCGTGGACCTCTTTATTGAAGCCTTTGGCGACATGCCGGTGAAGCAGATCACGGGTACGGTTGCTGGGGAATTTTTCGACCTGCTCTCTGACCTTCCTGCCACTCATGGCAAAGGAAGAACCGGCCTTCCCATCCGTGAAGCCGTTGCTCAGGCCCGTGAACGTGGGCAGGAAACGGTCAGCGGGAAAACAGTGAAAAACCATTTCTCCCGTCTGTCCGCCTTGTGGATGCATCTTGTGCAACGAGAAATGGCCGACCGGAATCCATGGGCTGGATGGGATTTCAACATCACAAAGAAGATCGTACGGCGAGGCTGGACAGATGATGAACTGACACTGCTTGCCCATACCCCATGGAATGGCACATCGGTTTCCCGCACCACATGGGCGGGGATCATCAGTATCGGCATGTTTACGGGGATGCGGTTAGGCGAAATCTGCAATCTGAGAAAACAGGATATAGAAATTATTGAAGGCATTCCGTGCTTTCATGTTCGTCCTCACCCGGAAGATCACTGGTCACCAAAGACGTCAGCAGGCACACGGATCATCCCCATTCACTCGCACCTGCTCGCCATGGAAGGGTTCGACTTACTCCAGAATACCGGGGAGCATTACCTGTTCCCTGACCTCACGGTTTCATCGACAGGTGAGCGCGGGGACAACTTTGCTCGAGCTTTCTCGAAGCACAAAAAGCGCATTGGCATCCCGGAAGATGTGACGTTCCATTCCTTCCGCCATACGGTTTCCACCCGGCTACGCAATCAGGAAGCCCATATCCGCGAACTCTGGATTGATACCGTGCTTGGGCATGAAGCCAGCCATAAATCGCAGGGAACGATGAATTACACCAGCGCTATCGACGTCTCAAACCTTCAACAAGTCATTGAAGCCCTGCGCTACCCAGCAGAGTGCATCATTCCTTATTGAAAGGCTTATTCTCGCCATCTCGTTTGCATAAAAAGAAAGTTCGGAAATCAGGCATCTAAATAGGTTACCCTTACAGGGAGCCAGCAGTGTCAAATGGCTACCCAAGGGTAGCATTCGACAAGCTGGCAAGGGGGAGAAATCTCCCCCGTTAACCCCCTCTTTAAGGAAAACCTTGTTATGCCGATTGCCCGAACTTCCCGCCTTTCCGTCCGTGCATCACCCGATGAACTGGTGCGCTGGAACCATATCGCCAGCACTCATGGCCATGCCACAACTGCCCACTGGATACGCTCCCTCCTAACCAGTGCGGAACTGGCCGGGCATGATGGACCACACGTTCCCGATGAACTACGTGGGATACGTCATCAGCTTTCCCGTGTCGGGAATAACCTCAACCAGCTTGCTCATTCTGCCAACTGTGACGATGTGGTGCATTGCGGGACTGTGCTGAACGAGATTGAGAAGCTGATCCAGCATCTTGACCACCTTCTCCCCCACTCACGGAGAAACCACCATGGCAGGTCTGCCCGTCGCAGGTGCGACAGGCCAGCACTGATCCTGCACTGACTGTTTGTGGTCATGCCCCATGATCGTCAAAGAAAGCCGGATCAGAACAAAAAGTGGCGCGGGTGCTTTGTCCCGCCATGTGCTGCATGGTGCAAAGAATGAAGCCATCCGGGTTTTGGCGGGGTCGGACTGGCTCATGCGTGACCATGTGCGCGAAGCCAGACGGGAGGGGCTGACATACGGTCTGCGCCATATCGCTTTCAATCCAGACGAGGCCATGAGCGATAACCAGCTTTCGGACTTTGCCCGTCACCTGTGTGAAGAACTCCATGCCGACCCGGAACACCTCACACTTGTCATCCACCAGAAAGACGGCAGCACACACGGGCACCTGATCCTGCCCGAATGGCAGGGCAACCATGTTCTGGAAAGCAGGTTCACATGGATGCGCCTGGAGAAAGTCGCACGGCTGGAGGAAATCCGGCTTGGTCATACTCTCGTGCCCGGAAGGCATGACAAAGCTATTGCCAAGGCCCTATGCCGAGAAGGCCATCATCAGGCAGCTGAACAGGTCACAGCCTTGATCCCTGTTTCTGACAGCGCCAAACCGCGCGCCGCCTACACATCGCAGGCCCGACGGATCACGGAACGACAGGGGCTTGACCTCCCGGCGATGAAAAAACTGGTCAGCACCCTCTGGTCACAATCGGACGGGTTAAAATCATTCCGGGCGGCGCTGGCGGAACATGACCTGACTATGCGGGAAGGTGATCGAAAAGAAACACGCCCCGGCGCTCATATCATTGAAAAGAACGATGGAACACTCATTGGTAGCTTTACCCGGCTGACAAAAGTGCGCATGGCGGAATTCCGAAAGCTTCTGGCAAAAGAACAATCAGCAGAACACGAAAAGTCGAAACTGGATATCAGAAGCACCCGTGTTCCCGTCCGCATAACATCAGAGAATGACCAGACCGAAATACTCTCCGCCCCCGACACCTCACCTGCCCCCAACAGGAGTCCAAAACGTATCCGCCTACCACGCAGGAATAAAGCGATTGACGCACTCAGGCGCAGGCAGATGGAGGATGTGGACAGGCCAGCCGTCGTGCCACACATTCCTCCGAAACCACTGTATCCGCTGATCCTCAGCGCCGAAGAAGCCCGTCTCCGTCGTCGGATCAGGCAGGCCATTCAGGACCAGCAGGCTATCCTTGACCAGAGAGCGCCAGAAGCGGACTGGGCACCTCTGAAGAGGGAAGAAATGCTCGCAAAATGGCGAAAAGCCCTCACACCCTACCAGAAGCAACTACGTAGCAGCTTTGTACGTTACCATCGTGCCAAAAAAGAGTGGAAACAAGCGAAAGAAAGCCGCTGGCAACGCATGACCGGACGAGCCGGGAAACTGGAAAAAGTCTGCCAGCAGCTTTTGCTCGAATTCCTCGAAATCCTGCGGTTTGTTATACAGGCGTTGCTGCATATTGTCGGGTTGCGCTCAACACCGCCAGAACCTGTCCGGTCTATCCTGACAGAACAGGATAGACCTGTCCTTGAAGAATTCAGGAAACAGTATGATGCTGAATTTTCCGCTCCGGCTGATCCGGAAAAACTTGAACCATGGCTCCAGCATCGTTTTGACCGGCTGGTAAAGGCCAGAACAGACCGTATCAGACAATGGGACAAGGCCCACCAAGCTGAAAAAGAGCGGGCAAAGCAGGAGATCGCCCGCCTGCGCTCAAAGCTATCTGTTCCAGAAGGCTTGAGGAACACCATGGCCATCGCCCCAACCCAACCGGCCATGGGACCATCACTATAAAATCCCGGTTCACCACTGGCACATGAGGCCAGACAGCCCTCCATCCCGCCATTGCCTCTCGACCAGATCGCCAGTTTCCGTCAAACTGGGGCATCTGAATTTTCTGAGAAACAAGGCTTTCTTTCATGCCACGCGGTCGCCCTCGCAAGAACCCTGATGCTGCCCCTGCTCCCAAGAAAACCACCAAGGCGAGCAAAACCAAGACAGCGAGTGCGACACTGGGCTTTGAACAGCAGATGTTTCTGGCGGCTGACAAGCTGCGCAAGAACCTTGAACCCTCAGACTACAAGCATGTGGCCCTTGGCCTGATCTTCCTGCGCTACATCTCCACCGCCTTTGAAGCCCGCCATGCTGAACTGATGCTGGATGACCCGGCAGCGGCGGAAGACCCGGACGAATATCTGGCTGAAAACATCTTCTGGGTGCCCGAGACCGCCCGCTGGTCTCACCTCAGAGACAACGCCCGTTCCCCCGGCATCGGCAAGATGATTGATGACGCCATGCTGGCCATCGAAAAGGCCAACCCGGACCAGCTCAAGGGGGTTCTTCCCAAGGATTACGGACGGCCTGCCCTTGATAGCGTGATGCTCGGGGAACTGATTGATCTGATCTCTGACATCGGCATGGGCGATACGGACGACAAGGCGCGGGACGTGCTGGGCCGGGTGTACGAATACTTCCTTGGCGGGTTTGCCGGAGCTGAAGGCAAGCGCGGGGGCGAGTTCTACACGCCTTCCAGCGTGGTGCGTACGCTGGTTTCCATGCTCGAACCCTATAAGGGCCGGGTCTATGACCCGTGCTGTGGCTCTGGTGGCATGTTCGTGCAGTCTGAGCGCTTTGTGGAAACCCATGGCGGCAAGCTGGGTGACATTGCCATTTACGGGCAGGAGAGCAACCACACCACATGGCGTCTGGCCCGCATGAACCTTGCCGTGCGGGGTATTGGCGCGGATATCCGCTGGAACAACGAAGGCAGCTTTCTGCGTGATGAACTGAAAGACCTGCGCTTTGACTATATTCTGGCCAACCCGCCCTTTAACGTGTCGGACTGGTGGAACGCGTCACTAGAGGAAGACCCACGCTGGCAGTATGGCAAGCCGCCAGCAGGCAATGCCAACTATGCTTGGCTCCAGCATATCCTGTGGCATCTGGTCCCTGACGGCACCGCTGGCGTGGTGCTGGCCAATGGCTCCATGTCCTCCAACCAGAACAGCGAAGGCGAAATTCGCCGCCGGATGGTGGAAGCCGATGTGGTGGACTGCATGGTGGCTCTGCCCGGTCAGCTTTTCTATTCCACCCAGATTCCGGCCTGCCTGTGGTTCCTCACCCGCACCAAAAAACAAAAAGGCTGGCGAGACCGGCGCGGAGAAATCCTGTTTATTGACGCTCGCAAGCTGGGCAAGCTTGTTGACCGCACTCGCCGGGAACTGACGGACGAGGACGTGGCCCGCATTGCCGACACCTATCACGCATGGCGTGGAGAAAAGAACGCGGGCACCTATGAGGATAGTCCGGGCTTCTGCAAATCCGCCACGCTGGACGAGGTGAAACAGCACGGCTTTGTTCTGACACCGGGCCGCTATGTGGGGGCTGAGGAGGCCGAGGAAGACCGTGTGCCATTTACCGAACGCTTCGCTGCCCTTGAAAAGACCCTGAAAGAACAGTTTGCGCAGGGTGAAGAACTGAACGCGAAAATTACCGCCTCCCTGAAGCTGATCGTGCAGAAGGAAAGCGTGTAATGCTGTATCTCACCCCACTGGAACGCGCGCTCAACCGATTAAAGGAAGGCTGGACACGCCACCTTGCCCAACCCGACGACGAACAGTTGCGGGACGGCCTAATCCAGCGTTTCGAGTTTACCTATGAACTCAGCCACAAAACCCTGAAGCGCTTTCTGGAAGCCAATTCTGCCTCCCCCGAGGACTATGACCGCATGGGCTTTCCGGACATGATCCGCTCCGCCAACGAGGCCGCACTGCTCAAAAGCGCATGGCCCCAGTGGAGCGTGTTCCGTAAAATGCGTAACCTGACCAGCCATACTTACAACGAAATGACGGCCAAACAGGTTGTGGCCACCATTCCGGACTTTATCGCAGAAGCCGAGTTTCTGCTGGCCACGCTGAAAGAGCGCACGGCGTGACAGGGCAGATCGACATAACGCCCGAAGAGCGGGCTATCGTGCTGCGAATACTCAACGAGATTGTGCCCGACCGTGAAGTGCGGGCTTTTGGTTCGCGTGTCACGGGCAAGGCCAAGCCGTTTTCTGACCTTGATCTGGCGATTATGGGTGATGAACCTTTGCCTTTGAAGACGCGAGCACGGTTGGAAGAAGCCTTCTCTAACTCTAACCTGCCGTGGAAAGTGGATGTGCTAGATTGGGCACAGACAGATATGACATTCCAAAACATAATTCATAGCTCAGGCATCGTATTTCATGACTGATTGGCACGACGATATACTTGAAAATTGCCTCGAAATTTTATTAGATTACCGAGGCAAGAGCCCTCCAAAAGCGTCTGTAGGAATACCTGTTCTTTCTGCGAAAGTCGTGAAAACTAGCGGACTTCTGCAACCTATCGAACAAAAAATTGCTTTCGATTATTACGCAAAATGGATGGTGCGTGGATTACCTCATGTCGGGGATGTTGTGATGACAACAGAGGGACCGATGGGAGAAGTCATCCAACTAACAGAAGAAACTGTTCAATATGCTTTGGGCCAACGTATAGTTTGTTTACGTGGAAAAAGCGGCATCCTCGATAACACATTTTTACGCTACCTATTATCTTCTCCGTCACAGCAAAATATTCTTGAAGGCTATTCGACAGGTACAACCGTACCGGGCATCAGTCAAAAAGCTCTTAGGTCTCTTCCTATTTCCTATCCTCCTTTTGATACGCAAAGACAAATCGGGACTTTACTATCTTCTCTCGACGACAAAATAGACCTCAACCGCCGGACGAACGAAACGCTGGAAGCCATGGCGCGAGCGTTGTTTCGGGACTGGTTTGTCGATTTTGGCCCGACACGGGCAAAAATGGCCGGAGAAGCCCCTTACCTCTCCCCAGAACTGTGGGAGCTATTTCCCGCTATGCTGGATAATGAGGGGAAGCCCGAGGGGTGGCATATTTCATCCATCGGTGATGAAACTGATATTGTCGGTGGATCAACTCCGAGCACCAGCAATCCAATTTTCTGGAATGGTGACCATTACTGGGCCACACCTAAGAGCCTGTTTGGAAATTCGCTGAAGTGTGATT